>NZ_BAAGTL010000053.1:0-1813 GCF_054781935.1 Rheinheimera gaetbuli | reverse complement strand
CACACCCAGCAGTGCTTGCCACAGCTGCGCCAGGGCATGCTCGGTTTCGCCCTGCGGCGCCTCGTATTCGCCTCGCTCCTCCACCTGCGGTACCGGCAGCGCCTTGCGGTCTACCTTGCCATTGGCCGTCAGCGGAAACACCTCTAACGCCATCCAGTGCGCCGGGACCATATACTCCGGTAAACAGGCCGACAACCGTTGACGCAGCACGTCCACATTGACACTCTGCTCAGCACGGTAATACGCCACCAACTGCTTACCCGCCACCGTGTCCTGCGCCAGAACCAGCGCTTCGGCTATGCCTTCCTGCGATTGCAGTACTTGCTCTATCTCGCCCAGCTCTATCCGGTAACCGCGGATTTTGACCTGGTAGTCATTGCGGCCCAGATATTCCAACTGGCCATCTTCACGCCAGCGCACCATATCGCCCGTACGGTACAGCCGCTCTGCACTGCCCTTCGGCGCAAACGGGTTAGCAATAAACCGCTCAGCAGTCAGCTCTGCACGGTTCAGATAGCCCCGCGCTAAACCCGCTCCGCCTACATACAGCTCACCGCTAACGCCTACCGGTACCAGTCGCTGCTGGCTGTCCAGCACATAGGCATGACGGTTTGTCAGCGGCCGGCCTATTGGCAATGCGCCGCCTTCCTGAACCTGTGGAATAGAGTAAGTTGTGCTGAAGGTTGTATTTTCTGTCGGGCCATAACCATTGATACACTGCAACTGCGGATTACGCTGTTGCACCGCACGCACCGCTGCACGGTTAACTATGTCACCGCCAGCAAGCAACTGACGTAGCTTAGGCAAGGGCCGTAATATGGCCTCACTGAACACATCAAACAGACCGGCTGTCAGCCATAAAGTGGTCACATCATAATGCGCAACACTCTCTGCCAATGCCTCAACATCCGCTGAGCTGCCCTGATGCAGGGCCAGCACGCCACCGTTAAGCAATGCGGCCCAGATTTCAAAGGTTGCCGCATCAAAGGACGCCGGTGAATGTAGCAGAGTAACCGTGTCTGCATTCAGCTCAACATAGTCCACACCACAAACCAGCGACACCACATTACGATGCTCTACCATCACCCCTTTGGGCGTGCCGGTTGAGCCTGAGGTATACGTCACATACGCCAGCTGCTCTGGCTGATAGGCCAGCTCCAGGTTGTCCTGCGCATAACCGGCCAGGCTGGCCTGTACCGGCACACTGTCCAGTTCGACCCGGCTATCCCGCGGTAACCACTCAGCAGCCAGACTCTCACGCGTTAACACCGTGCCAAGACCCGCATCGGCCTGCATCAATGCCAGACGCTCCTGCGGATACTCCGGGTCCAGCGGCACATAAGCACCGCCTGCCTTGAGCACCGCCAGTATCGCCACTATCAGCTGCGGGCTGCGCTCCAGGCAAATTCCCACCAGCGTTTCGTTTTCTACCAAACGCTGCTCGCGCAGATAACGCGCCAGACGGTTCGCCCGCGCATTGAGCTCACCGTACGTCAGCGGGTGCTCTGCCGATACCACCGCCACCGCATCTGGATTAGCTTGCGCCTGTGCCTCTACCAGCTGATGCAGGCAACCCTCAGGGTAGGCCGCTATCTCGCCGCGCCACGCCGATAACTGCGCCTGCTCTGAGGCACTTAGCATGTGATGAGACTGCGCCGGCTTAGCCACCATTTGCGCCAATACCTGGCGGTACAACCGGCTGTAACTTAACCCCACCCCCGTTGCATAGTGGCTGCGCAATGTCGTTACCGACACATAAATCTCGTCACGGTCCGGATACGACTGTACGTTTACACTAAACGGCAGACTGTTC
>NZ_BAAGTL010000052.1:0-2036 GCF_054781935.1 Rheinheimera gaetbuli | reverse complement strand
TCAAGATTATTCATTGGATAACTGACTAATCCTTGCTGCAAAGTCGTATCATCCAAGCATAATGCTGTTTTTCCGAATAAAGGCAAAGCTGCCAGTACATCTTTACAGGTAAGCACAATGTCTAACTTCGCATCCTCCAGCATGTAAGCCAAGCGCGCTTCAGGGTAATCAGGATCCAGCGGTACATAGGCACCACCTGCTTTCAATATACCCAGAATGGCAACTACCATATCCAGTGAGCGAGGCAGACATATCCCTACCAGAGCTTCTTTATCCGCCAATATATTCCCCGAAACGTCCAACCCCTCTGAGCTATCAGGTCTTTCCTCTGAATCAGTATGCTTAATAAAATCGTTCGCCAATAAAAAATGTGCCAGTTGATTCGCTTTGGCATTTAACTCTGCATAGGTTAATTCATCGCCACCACAGACCAGAGCCACTGCATCAGGCGTGGCATCAACCTGGGCTTCAAATAGAGTATGAATACAGGCGTTTCGCGGATAGTCTGTTTGTGTATCATTTTTAAGCCATTTTTGCCGGTTCAACTCCTCTTCGCTGAGCATTCCCACCTTGAATACATTTTCTTCCGGCTGAGCCAGCATATTGTTCAACAAATTGGAGAAGTGCGCAGCCATACCCTTAATAGTGCTTTCCTCAAACAAATCAATATTGTATTCCCACAATAGAGACAACCCTGCTTCACTTTCTACCACATTAAGCATCAACTCATACTTGGCTTTACTCACTGCCTGCTCAAGTACATGTAAAGACAGCCCTGGCAACTCCAGTCGATTTTCTTCGTTGTTCTGCAATGTGAATGCGATTTGAAATAGTGGGCTATGGCTCAGGCTCCGCTCCGGCTGTAACCTTTCCACCACCTGCTCAAACGGCACCTGCTGATGAGCATACGCATCTAACAGCATTTGTTTGCTTTGCAACAGCAAGTCAACAAAACAAGGCTGAGCTGACAAATCGTTTCTAAGCACCAATGTGTTAACAAAAAAACCAATCAAAGGGGCAATTTCCGCTCGCTCACGGTTAGCGATCGGACTACCTACCACGATATCCGTTTCATTACTGTAACGGGCCAAAAGCGTGGAAAACACCGCATGCAGTCCCATAAACAACGTGGCACCATAAGCCCGACAAAACTGCTTTAACCTGTCTCTTTCCTCTGACCCGATATAGGAAAAGTAGGCTTTGCCATTGAAACTTTGTTGTGGCCCCCTGGGCTTGTCCAGTGGTAGCTTATGGGTCACCGGCAAACCTGCCAGCTGTTGTTGCCAATAACTCAGTTGTTTTTCCAATACTTCACCCTGCAACCAGTTACGCTGCCAGTAAGAAAAATCTGTATACTGAATATCCAGCTCAGCTAACGGGTTAGTTTCACCCTGCATATAAGCTTGGTAAAGGGTGCTGAACTCTTTGATCAATATGGCTTCTGACCAACCGTCAGATGCAATATGATGCATTGTCACCAATAAAATATTCCGCTTCTCTTCCCCCTTCAGTAGCCTGGCTCTCACCATTAAATCGCGGCTCAGATCAAACACCTCTGTCGCTTCCTGCTCAACTAATCTGGTGATTTCTGCCTGACGTAACGTCTCTGCCAATCCTGATAAGTCATGCAATTCCACTGTGAATTTCGACGCAGCCTGGATGTCCTGATAAGCCTGCCCCTTTTCATCTACCAAAAAACGGGTGCGTAAACTTTGATGGCGCTCGATGATAGTGGCGAATACCCGGTGTAAAACGTCCACATCAAGCGTTCCCGACAGCTCAAGAGCCATGGGTATATTGTAATGGGAATTGCCTCCGTCTATTTGAGCCAGCAACCACAGACGTTGTTGTGCGTAAGAAAGCGGTAATTTGTTCAGCAATACACTGACCCTGGTAATCGGATTATTCTGAACCTCTGTATCCTGGGGACGCAGTTGCTGTTGAAGGTATGTTAGCAACCCGGCCTTATTATCAATTATTGCCTGCTTTAACTCTACTGTCAGCGCGCCCTTCGGGGCTTTATAAGCAAGTGATCC
>NZ_BAAGTL010000051.1:0-1435 GCF_054781935.1 Rheinheimera gaetbuli | reverse complement strand
CTGCTGCTCAAACAGGCTCCATACGTCGTCCGTGACGTCTGCTCCCTCACCCTGCCATTGGCTGAGTTGTTCAACCTCTGCGCTATCCAGTAACGGTTCATCGCAACGCCCCTCTGCGCCGGCCAGCAGCTGCGACAGGCAGCGACGGTATAGCCCGACCGCACGGGTTAAATCGGCTTTACTGTATTGCTCATGGTCAACTTCCAGCATCAGATAAATCTGCTCACTATCCGGCGTTAACCCCGCCTGCAGAATAAAACCATAGTTGGAGTGCTCAAAACCGGCCGCCTCCAGCCCTTCAGCGCCACGGCCAAACAACAGGCTCTCACCATCTGCCGCCTGCGTTGCATACGCCCTGAAGTGGGTGTAGTTAAAGAGGGTCTGGAACAAATCGCCACCATACTCCCGCTTCAACGTCGCCATCGGATAACGCCGGTGGCTCCACAGCGCCTGCTCCTGCTTCGACAGTGCTTTGATCCAATCCAACCAACTGCCCGACGGCACCCTGGCACTCAGCGGCAGGCTGTTCAGAAACAACCCCAACAGCGACTCACCGCCCAGACTCTCCGGCCGGCCATTGGTCACCACCCCGGTGCTCAACTCTGCTTCACCACTGAGACTGCTCAGCGCTTTAAAATGTATCGCCAACAGTACGCTCTTCAATGACACGCCCAGCGATGCCGCCAGCGCTTTAGCCTGCGCCGTCTCCTCAATACTCACCGGTACCATGGCGCGCTCGACGCCCTGGCCTCGACTGTCATCCTGAGATAAAATGCGGGTTGGCTGTAAAGTGGCTAAGACCCCCTGCCAGTGATCCAACGTCTGGTTGTCATGCAGCGCCGCCTGCTCCAGCCCGATATAATCACGGTATGCGCTTGCCATCACCGGCAGCTCAACACTGACATCCGCCAGCGCCGCCTGGTACAGCTGTGTCAAATCACGCATCAGGATAGACGTACTCCAGCCATCCAGAATGGCATGATGAAAGCTCAACCCTAATACAAAGCCCGTATCTTTATGAACAAACACCTGACCGCGCAGCAGCCCCGGGCGCTGCCAGTCAAAGCCCTGCGCTTTCTCCTGCGCCATCCACCGCGTCAGACTGGCCTGGCGCTGCACCACACTCCAGCCCTGCTGATGCTCCACTGCCAACGCAGGCAGTGCATCCCGATACACCAGTTGTAGCGGCTCACCGTAGCGCTCCATGTCAAAAGCGGTGCGTAAAATAGCATGGCGCGCTACCAGTGCCTGCCAGGCCTGACGCAAGGCGGCTTCATCAAAGCGCAGTTGCACTGTGTGGGTCATAATATCGTGATAGGCTGAATGCGCCCGCTCACGCTCACTGTGATATAGCATGCCCAGTTGGGTTTGCGACACCGGGTAAGCATCCTCTACGCCCGCAGGTAAGGCCGCCTGCACCTCTGCATCAACCAGC
>NZ_BAAGTL010000050.1:0-954 GCF_054781935.1 Rheinheimera gaetbuli | reverse complement strand
GATTGGCCTGCGACAGTATCGTCGTAGTCGCCTGCTGCAGTATCTGGTTACGGGTCAGCATCGCGGTTTCCGCAGCAAAATCCGCATCTTTAATCCGTGATTTTGCACCTGACAGATTCTCAGCTATGTTGGTCTGGTTACGAATGGTCGCCTGAAAACGGTTTTGTACCGCACCCAGCTCCGCTCGCTTTTTGTCCACTACCGCAATCATTGAATCCATACCCGCTAACACGGCCTGTGCATTAGTCTGGCTGGACACTGATATTCCTGTGGCAAGAAACGTGGTCGCAAAATCAAAATCAGCCGCTGCTGCAGTGTAGGTATCACTCATGTTGGCTAAGTTAGTTGATAACGCTTTACCCGTAACCGCTGAAGCAATGCCCGCGATACCTGACAATGTAAAACCACCGTTGGCACTTAAGCTATTTATGGCTGCGGTGCCGCCGACGCTTTGCATTGAAAAACCGATTGTCTGCACAGCATCGGCACCCACCTGAAAATTCGCTTTGTAGCTACCATCTAATAAATTTTGGCCACCGAAGGTTGTATCTTTGGCTACACGGTTTACTTCATTCATCAATGAGCGAATTTCTTCCTGAATAGCCAGACGGTCATCATCCGTGTTTGAACCATTAGCCGCTTGTTGCGCTAAGGTACGGACACGCTGAAACATCGCCGTCACTTCTTCCATTGCGCCTTCTGCCGTTTGCGCTAATGAAATGCCGTCGTTGGCGTTGCGGTTACCCTGGTTTAAACCCTGAATTTGAGATTCAAGACGGTCAGAAATCTGTAAGCCGGCGGCATCATCAGCAGCGCTGTTGATACGCAAACCGGAAGATAAACGTTTAAATGAGGTGTCCAGGGCATTACCGCTGTTCATTAACTGACGCTGTGCATTTAATGCGCTGATGTTGCTGTTGACGTATAAAGCCATGGTGGTTCTCCCGATTACCT
>NZ_BAAGTL010000049.1:0-914 GCF_054781935.1 Rheinheimera gaetbuli | reverse complement strand
ATCCGGTAACCCCGCACCTTCACCTGCGCATCGCGACGGCCTAAAAACTCCAGCGCACCCTCCCGGTTATAACGCACACGGTCGCCCGTGCGGTACAGCCGGCTACCCGCCGGACCATACGGGTTGGGCACAAACGCCTCTGCCGTCTTCGCGCCCTGACCCCAGTAACCCTGCGCCAGACCCGCTCCACCGACATACAATTCCCCCGGCACCCCCGGCGCCACTCGCTGACCCTGCCCGTCCAGCACATAGCAGCTGCTCTGCTCCAGCGGATACCCTATCGGCACATCACGGCGCGCATCATGCCGCTCCATGCGGTACAAACAACTGAACGTCGTCGCCTCCGTCGGGCCATAACCATTGACCAGCTCACCGCTCCACGGCGCATCCAGATACGCCGACACATGACGGCCCGACAACGCATCGCCGCCCGCCACCAGACAACGCAATCCCTTCAGCGCCTCCAGCTGTTCATCCACGACCACATGGAACAACGACGCCGTTAACCACAATACCGTCACGCCGTAATCACGGATGTCCGATGCCAGACCGCTCACACTCACCGCGCCGGGCCGCCCTATCGCCACACAACCACCATTGAGCAGTGCACCCCACAGCTCCAGTGTCGACGCATCAAACACCAGCGGTGCCTGCAGCAGCAACACATCATCCGCCGTTATCGCCAGCTCCCGACGGTTGCGGCACAGCCGCACCACACCACCGTCCGGCACCAACACGCCCTTGGGTGTACCCGTCGAACCCGACGTGTACATCAGGTACAGCCCCTGGCCCGCTGAGCGCTTCGCCGCCGGTAATACCTGTGCAACACGGCCATCAAAGCCCCGCACATCTAACACCTGCTCTGCCTCTACGCCCTGTGGCAACGCCCCGTTACTGAGCACGCAACGCACGCC
>NZ_BAAGTL010000048.1:0-884 GCF_054781935.1 Rheinheimera gaetbuli | reverse complement strand
ACAAACTTCGGGTTATTGCGCAGCCACTTCTCTGTTTTTTTGCTCTTGTGGATAATGTAGTTGTCCACCACCAGCGTAATGGTTTTGGCTCGCCGGTATTGCCGCTTCAGCTTTTCCATCAGGCTGATAAACAGTTCTGAGCTTTTGCTTGTTGAGCCAACATAGGTTATCTGGCCTGTTTTGCTATGCAGTGCCCCAGCCAGGTAGTGTTTTCTGTTTTTGCCCGGCGTTACCACCAGACGTTGTTTACCTTTATAGCCCCAGTCTGCACCGATTTTTGGGTTAAGGTGGATATCAACTTCATCTTCATAAAATACCGGATGTTCAGCGCTACAATTATTCAGCGCCTCATATATTGCCGCCATTTTCTCGGCTTTAGCTGGGTCTTTTATCCGCAGCGTTGGCGCTGCTCTGCGCCAGACTATGCCGGCTTTAGGCAGCAAGCGGCGTATCGTTGAGCTGTGCACAATCAAGCCAAGAACGCGCTTCAACACCAGACTTAACAGCTCCGTACTCCAGCGTGACCGTTGATAGCCAAGATCCCTGGGCTTGTGCTCAATCAGTAACTTAAGCACATCAATAATTAAAGCCTTGGGCTGTGTTGGCGGTCGGCCTGTACGCTGATTTGTTAAGCCATCAATCCCTGCTGCTTCGTACCACGTCATCCAGCGATTCACCGATGAACGTCCAGCTTGCAGCAGTCTGGCCACTTCAGCTTTAGCCTTACCTTTTAGAACCAATAACACCGCAGTTGCTCTGCGGCAAAGGTCTTTATCACGGGTTTTATGGATAATTTTCTTCAAACGGCGGGTTTCTGCGCCGTACAAAAATGCTATCTTGTTCATACTCAATGCGGTTTTGTGACTTATTAGTTTGGCGACCGA
>NZ_BAAGTL010000047.1:0-713 GCF_054781935.1 Rheinheimera gaetbuli | reverse complement strand
GCCAACGACCAAAGGCAGGCTCATCACCCCTTGCTCCGGCTCCGCACTCACTGCCTGCAACAAATTCATAAAGTGACTCGCCAAACGGACTATCGTTTGCTCATGGAATAAGTCCGTATTGTAGTTCCAGTTCAGCCCCATCCCCTGCTCACCTACACTCACCGTCAGGGATAAATCAAACTTGGCGACCTCCGCCCCCGCGGCCATGGGTGACAATCTCAGACCCGGTAAATTAAGCTCTCCTTCTTCATTGTTTTCCAGTGATAACATCACCTGGAATAAAGGACTGTGGCTCAGACTCCGCTCCGGTTGCAACGTTTCCACGACCTTCTCAAAAGGCACTTGCTGGTGACCATAAGCATCCAGCAACACTCGCTTACTCTGCTCTAGTAACCCCATAAAGTTCGGGTTCCCCGACAGATCACTGCGAAGCACCAGAGTATTGACGAAAAAGCCTAACAACCCACTGACTTCCGCCTGCTCACGATTCGCTATCGGGCTGCCTATGACGATGTCGGTGGTATTGCTGTAGCGGGCCAACAAGGTGGAAAACAGACCGTGTAGCCCCATAAACAAGGTGGCACCCTGGGCCTGACACAGCTGATTGAAACTATCTGTACCAGCTTTATTTAACTGGTTAAAATAACTGGCCCCCATAAAGGTTTGCACTCTGGGTCTGGCCTTATCAAGCGGCAGGTTATGCACCATAGGAA
>NZ_BAAGTL010000046.1:0-13687 GCF_054781935.1 Rheinheimera gaetbuli | reverse complement strand
AGCTTTGGGGCGGCTGAAGCGCAGCGTAAGCCGTCCCAGCCGCGCATGCGGCGACAATAGCGCCTTGTTATACAAACTGACAACTTACCGCTTTTTTGGTGTTGCAGAGATACTGTATGTATTTCGTGGCAAAGGCGGTAAAGATCGAGTCACGATGTTACCTGAAAAGCTTGTTGAACCCCTTAAATTGCATATTGAAAAGGTTCGTGATCTTCATGAAAAGGATCTTTGCGAAGGTGAGGGTAAAACAAGTCTCCCGCCAGGGCTCGCTCGAAAATACCCTTACGCAATTTCTGATTTTAAGTGGCAATTTATATTCCCATCATCTGTCAGGTGTAAGCATCCAGTGGATGGATATGTTTGCCGCCATCACTTGCATTGGACGTCCCTAACAAAGAAATTAAGGAGCGCTGTTATACCATTCCGTCTAGTTTTCTGTTCTAATTTCAGGTTTCGAATAATCACTCGCTTAGCTTTATGAATCAAACCGCTGAAGAACTCCTCAAGCTCTCCCGAGCGGAGAAAAATGCGCGTAAACGCATGCGTTTACTCGCGATCGCGCAATTCCTTGAATGTAAAAACCGCACACAAGTCGCTAATCAATAGAAGGTCAGCCGCACCAGCGTCAATAACTGGGTGTCAAGTTACCTTGAAGCGGGCTTGGATGGTCTTGAAGCCCGCAAAGCAAAGGGGCGGATTCCTTATCTCAGCGCACAACAGCAAAAGCAATTAGGCGAGTTTATTGAATCGCATAGCCAAAGTGAGCAAGGTGGCAGACTGACCGGCGAGAAAATTCTTCACTACATCAAAACCGAGTTTGGTGTGGAGTACCACCACAACGCTATTTATAAACTCCTCAAACAGCTGGGATTTAGCACCACCTTAAGGTGGCTTTTTCGTTAGGCGCTGTGGCAGGTGTTCGCCGGATTACAGCAGCTGGCTTTGACTTCTGTCGCCGGATATCCCGCCTCTGTTAAGACCTCCATTACCTCTGCAGAGCTCAGTTCCGTGCTGAGCTGCAGCGTTTTGTCGGTCAGGTTAGTCTGTATTTTTGCATCACCATCTGCTGTGAGGATGGCTTTGGTAACCATGCTAACGCAGTGGCCACATGTCATGTCAGCGATATGGAATTTCATAGTGTTTCTCTCCTGTGGTGTGTTCATGACACAAGCTAATGCTTGCCACTGTGGTACAGTCAAGCCGCTATTTTAAGTTTTTTTGAAAGTTGTTTGACCTTGCCATAATGGTAAGGTTTAGTCTTGTTATGCCTGATAACATTTCTCAACCTGGAGTTACGGATATGGCAGCAACAATACAACTTGCAATAAAGGGCATGACCTGTGCGTCCTGCGCGAATCGGATTGAAAATGCACTGCGCGCTGTGGCCGGCGTGACCTCAGCCAGCGTCAACCTGGCAACAGACATCGCAACGGTAGCAGGCGATGCCCGCTTTGACGAGCTTAGTGCAGCGGTAACCCGTGCCGGCTATGAACTGGACACGGCTAACCGGCAATATGCGGTAAAGGGTATGACCTGTGCGTCTTGCGCCGGCCGGGTGGAAAAAAGCCTGTTAAAGGTGCCTGGTGTGCTAAGCGCGTCAGTAAACCTGGCTACAGAGCAGGTAAGCCTGACCCTGTTACCCGCCACAGAAGACCGCGCCCTGAAACAGGCCGTTGCCGATGCCGGGTATGAGCTGATCCTCAGCCAGGCTTCGCCTGAGGCTCAAAATTCCCCTGCTCAACCACGACGTTTTTATCAGCGTGACAGCTGGCCAGTGATCGGTGCTGCCTTACTCACCCTGCCGTTAGTATTGCCGATGGTGGGCATGCTGTTCGGTGCCGACTGGATGTTGCCTGCCTTGTGGCAATGGCTGTTAGCAACACCGGTACAATTTTACTTTGGCGCGCGCTTTTACAAAGCCGGCTGGCATGCACTGAAAGCGGGCACCGGCAATATGGACCTGCTGGTATCAATGGGTACCAGTGCCGCTTATGGCTTATCGCTCTATCTGTGGTACAGCTTTGATGGGCATCATGGCGCACCACACCTGTACTTTGAAAGTGGCGCGGCAGTATTAACCCTGGTACTGCTGGGTAAGTTACTGGAGAAACGCGCCAAGCGGCGTACGACCGATGCGCTGCAAGCACTGGAAAACTTAAAACCGACATCAGCAAGGGTCTGGCGCAATAATAGCTGGCACAGTATTGCAGCGGCTGAGCTGCTCAAAGGTGATCGCATTCAGGTGCTGCCAGGAGAACGGATACCGGCCGACGGCATAGTGACAGAGGGCAGCAGCCACGTGGATGAGGCACTAATCAGCGGCGAAAGTGTGCCGCTGCATAAAACCTCTGGCGATAAAGTGACGGGCGGCTCGGTTAATCTCGATGGTCGGCTGGAGTTCGAGGCCAGCGCCTTAGGTGCAGAATCCACCTTGTCAAAAATTATCCGCCTGGTAGAGCAGGCTCAGGGCGCGAAAGCACCAGTGCAAGCCCTGGTGGATAAGATAAGCAGTATCTTTGTACCGGTAGTATTACTGGTCGCCTTAGCCACCGTGCTGATTTGGGGTCTGGCGTTTGCCGATTGGCAGCAAGGTATTCTTAATGCAGTAGCGGTATTGGTTATAGCCTGTCCCTGTGCTTTGGGTCTGGCCACTCCGGCGGCCATTATGGCCGGTACCGGCACAGCGGCGCGCCAGGGTATTTTGGTGAAAGATGCTGTCGCGCTGGAGCAGGCGACAAAAATTGATTATGTGGTGTTTGATAAAACCGGCACCCTCACCGAGGGTAAACCCGTATTAACGCAGCTGAATGCGCTTAACAACGAAACTGAGTTGGCCGCACTGGCCTATGCGTTATCACAGTACAGCGAACACCCACTGGCCAAAGCAATTGTTAGCTATGCTATCAACCACAATGTCGATTTATTGGCAGTATCGGATTTTGCTGTAGTGGCCGGAAAAGGCGTGAAAGCTAACGTCAAAGGCCGTGCGGTAATGCTGGGCTCAGGTAGCTGGATGAGAGAGATGGGGCTGACATTACCGCAAGACCTTATCGCAGTGCCGGGCGCCTCGGTATCCTGGCTGGCAGAGAAAACTGCTCAGGGCACGACATTACTCGGTTTGCTGTGTTTTGCCGATAAAGCCAAAGCCCAGGCAAAAAATGCGGTACATAAATTACAAGCTGCCGGTATTCAGGTTGCCATGTTAACGGGTGATTCAGCGGCCAGCGCCGAGTATGTTGCCAAAGAGCTGGGGCTGGATAACTTTAACGCCGAAGTGCTGCCGCAGGGTAAAGCACAAGCCGTAGCGGCCTATCAGCAGCAAGGCTATAAAGTAGCGATGGTGGGCGATGGCATTAATGATGCCCCTGCTTTGGCTCAAGCTGATTTAGGTATCGCGATGGCAACAGGTACCGATGTTGCGGTCAGTGCGTCTGCATTTACGCTGATGCGTGGCGACCCGGAACTGGTTGCGACAGCACTGCTGCTCGCCAGTGCAACCTACCGTAATATTCAGCAAAATCTGTTCTGGGCCTTTGCCTTCAATACTATCGGTATACCGCTGGCGGCGCTGGGCTTTTTAAACCCGGTGATTGCCGGCGCAGCGATGGCCTGTAGCAGTGTGCTGGTGGTAACCAATGCCCTGCGTTTGCAACGCATGTCTTTTTAACAAGGAGCAGCAAATGGCGACCTTACTGACCATTGGTGATGCGGCAAAAGAGAGTGGCTTAAGCGCCAAAATGATCCGGCACTATGAGCAATCCGGTTTGCTGAGAAAATCACCACGCACTGATGCCGGTTACCGGCTTTACAACAGTGAGCAAATTAACCAGCTACGTTTTATTCGTCAGGCACGCAACCTGGGGTTTTCGTTACACGATATCCAGTCGCTGCTGGCATTATGGCAAGACCCACAGCGTGAAAGCCGGGTGGTAAAACAGCTGGCTCAGCAACACCTGGATGAAATTGCCGACAAAATTGCCGAGCTGCAGCATATGCAGCAGGTGCTGACGGCGCTGGCCGACAGCTGCCGGGGCGATGGCAGCCCACATTGCCATATCTTGCAGCAACTGGCGAAACCCGGCTGACATTATCGTGCTTCAATAAAAAAACACCACTTTTAAAGTGGTGTTTTTTTAAGCGCCTATTATTGGCTACTGCATCGAAGCATCGCTGATGTGGGCGTAGACGCTGGCGCTGCCATCTTTGTTTAGCAGCAGAATGTCGTACGGCATAAAGCGGTCTTCGACCTCCATGCCCGGTGAGCCGAGCGGCATCGCCGGTACACTCAGGCCAATCGCATCCGGATGCGACTCAGCGAGGAATTGCCGGATGTATTTAGCAGGGATATGGCCTTCAAAAGCATAGCCCTGCTCCGATACGGCGGTGTGACAGGAATAATACTGTGGTGAGATACCGTAGCGGGCTTTAATGCCACTTAAATCATCATAATTTTTCGTGTGTGCAACCACTCCCTGCTGTTCAAGGTGCAATACCCACTTTTTACAGCAACCGCAGCTTGGCGTTTTGTATACCGTGAGGGTTAGTGCTGCCGCATTGCCAGCACTGTCGGACAAAGCTGTAGTTTCCGGTTTAGCCGGGCCGGCGTCTTTACAACCAGCCAATAGCGCAGTGGCTGCCAGCATTGCCGCTATCAGAGTTAACTTCATAGTGCTCTCCCGCTGTTGCCTTAGTGCGACCAGTGCACATGCACGATCTTCCAACCGTCGCCGTTATCTACCAGCACCAGCGTTTCTTTACTGATAACGTCAACCGGCTTGCCTTTATAGTCGCCAGTCAGTTGGCTGCGGCTAACCGAATAGGCCACCTTGCCCAGCACCTTGGTCTGATGTTCCAGCGCCTCTACCTGTACCGCCGCCATAAATTTCATATCGGCCAGCATATGGTGACTGGCATACTCATCTGCCGAGCGCTCTACGCCATTACCTTCGACAATCAGTACGTCATCTGCCAGCATGGCGCGGGCAGCATTGGCATCACCAGCGCGTAACGCCTGATGAAACGCTTTTACCGCCTGAGCGGCAGCGGTGCTTTCGCCGACAAACAAGGCCGGGGCGGCATGCTTTTCATTGCCGTGCGCCTGCACACTAACGGGGCATAGCAACGCCAGGCCCAGGCTGATGGCAGACAAGGTTTGAATTTTATTGCGAAACATATTAGGTATCCTGTTGTAATTATTAGAATAAAGCAGGCTTAATGTGCTAAGCCCACCACAGTGGTAAAGCTGCTGCTGGTTGCCAGAACCAATAGCGCCAACAGCATTTCGATAAAAATAGACCGTGCCAGCAAGCGGCTGTTCTGATGCTTCGCCAGCGCGTTGACCAGCTTAAATTTATGCCAGGCGGCCAGCAGTAACATGGCCGCGACCAACATCAGCTTAAACAGCAGCAAACGGCCATAATCGGTTACAAACAACTGGCTAAGTGGGTCAAGCAGTTGCAGTAAGATCAACACGCCACAGCTGATAAGCAATACCAGCAGATAAAGCGCAACCTGACCGAACTGCTGCATCAGCGCCAGCAGCCTGTCTGGTGCCAAGCGGTAACAGCTTTGCCACAGCGGCAGCAAGGAGCCTACCCAGGCCGCTATTGCCAGCACATGCAGCGTCAGTAACAGCTGCCACAGGCCTGCCAAACTGGCCACATGGCCGGTTTGGCTGAAACTGCCGGCCAGCAAAAACGCAGCCAGGCTAACAAGCGCAATGCTCACCGTGTTGCCGCTGTGTTTAACGCGCCGGGCCCAAAGCCACAGCGCTGCATAACCGCATAACCATAAAAGCAGCTGGGTGCGCATTGCCGATTGCCAAACCATCTGTAGCATCAGCCTGTCGGCCATGCCAGCTACGCCTGTTTCGGCCAGCGCACCAGCCTGCAGCGGCAGATACAGTAACGCCAGCACCATACCTGCGGCCGACCACCCCAGTACAAGGCGTTTTAACCACAGCCAAAAGGCAAGGCTATCAGACGGTGGCTGAGCCAGCGCCGGCAACTGCAGCAAAAACGCCGCACCAATACTGCCGCTAACCGCTAAATAACTCAGCAGCTTGTGGGCGAATAAGGCTAATACCCAGGTATCGCTAAACATCGCCAATCTCAAGCCATCTAGTGCTGATGCGCGTGCGCGCTATCAGCTTTCACCCCGGCGTCAGCGCCGGCGTGGAGCATAAAACTGAAATCACCTTTCATTTTATGACCGTCTTCGCCCAAACCTACCCAGTTAACCTGATAACTACCGATCTCCAGCACTGGCAACGGCCAGCTAAACTGCGTGGCGACAGCGGTGGGCGTAAAGCCAAAATCGACAGTGTTACCGTTATCGTGCAACAGCGTGACTTTCGTCAGCCGGATCGGGCCACTAAAGCTGATACTGAGTACATCCGGTGCCTGCATTAGCATGGCGTTATCCGCCGGCACCGAGCCGCTTTGTTTAACATGCGCCAGCACAGGCCCGGCAAACGCCAAACAGAGCAGAGTAAGCAGCGGGATTAATTTTTTCATGTTGATCACCTTATTTATTAAAACCCTGATCTATTAAAACCAGAAACGCACACCGGCAACCCAGGATGTTTCTGCTGTCGATGCATCCTGCAGGCGGGCAAAATCTGCCGTGTTACCATATTTGTTATGCCACTCTACCCCGACATAGGGTGCGAACTGGCGGGAGAATTCATAGCGCAGCCGAAGCCCTGCCCCCAGTGAAGACAGGCCTTTACCCAGCTGATTGACCTCATCGTCTTTGCCATAGGCTGTCAGCTCCGCCCGGGCCTGCAGGATCAGGCGCTGCGTTAACAGCAGCTCATATTCCGCTTCGGCACTTAACGCGGTGCGACCACCAGTGCCCAGATAAGCCGTGACATCCACTTCAAACCAGTACGGCGCCAAACCCTGCACACCCAATGCTAACCACTGCCGGTTGGTGCCATCGGCAACCTGATCCAGGCGCAGCCCAAGCTGACCATCCCAATAGGCTGCTATCGCGTGGCTCCATAACAGCTCGGTGCTGCTCTCTTCCAGCTTGCCGTCACTGACTTCAGCTTCGGTTTTCAGCACCAACCGATCATAGGTCGTACCATACCAGGCTTGCAGCTCCAGTTCGCCAGCTTCACTGTCGGCATTGTATTCCAGCCGATCGCCCAGCACGGACCACTGTGGATGTTCAACGCCGTGCTTTAAATGGCGTGAATCGGCCATGCCATAGGGCCCGTCAGTCAGGGTGTAGCCGTTGGAGTAGGCATGTGGATCGCGGGCATTAGCCGGCGCCTTACCGCCTTGCATCTGCATATCGGCATGGTTCATCGTGCTGTGATCCATACTGCTGTGATCCACGGCCTGCTCAGCGTGGCCCATTTTACTGTGGTCCATGCCGCTATGATCCATCTGACTGTGATCCATGTCACTAGGGTTCGTCTGGCTATGGTCAACCGCCTGCTCAGCGTGGCCCATTTTACTGTGGTCCATGCCGCTATGATCCATCTGACTGTGATCCATGTCACTAGGGTTCGTCTGGCTATGGTCAACCGCCTGCTCAGCGTGGTTCATCTTGCTATGATCCATTTTGCCGTGGTCCATTTTGCTGTGGTCCATGCCACTGTGCGTTGGTACCGGCGGTTTCTCAGTGGCGTTCTGCGCTGCCACGCCAGGGCTGAGCGCCACAGTACAGGCCAGCGCCAGCAGCGACAAGGTTAGCGTTACGTTGGCTGTTTTCATGACACCACCACTTCTCTGAACATACCCGCATCCATATGGAACAATAAATGACAATGCCAGGCCCAGCGCCCGACATCATGCGGCGTGGTTAAAAAGCTGATGCGCTGCGCCGGTTGCACCGGAATGGTATGGCGGCGTACCTGTACGGCACCGTTGTCACTTTCCAGATCACTCCACATACCGTGCAAATGCATCGGGTGGGTCATCATGGTGTCGTTTTGCAAGATCACCCGGATACGCTGATTGTGCTTCATATGCACCGGTGTGCTTTTACTGAACTCTAAGCCATCGAATGACCAGGTGTAGCGCTCCATATTGCCGGTCAGATGCAGCTCAATTTCCGCCTCCGGGCCGCCCGGTTCAATAATACCGTCCAGCGAATGTAAATCGGCCAGGGTCAGCGCGCGCCGCCCGGTATTGCGCAAACCAATGCCCGGATCGTCCAGGTTGGTTCTTGGCATATCCACCCGCATATCCACCGACGGGCCATACTCGGTGCTGGCATGACGCACAGTTGAACTGGCTTTGGCATAAGGCACCGCCGGGCCATGCTGACTGTGATCGATAGCCATAGCACCATGCTGGCTATGATCTTCCGCGCCATTGCCGTGCGCCATCGCGCTGTGGCCGTGGCTGTGGCTGTCGCTTGCGCCATGGTTCATATTACCCATCATGTCAGCCATCGTCAGCCACTCCACCGGATCCAGTGCCGGCACCGGGGCGTGCAAGCCCTCGGCCACGGCCAGGGTACCGCGGGCATAGCCACTGCGGTCCATACTCTGGGCGAAAATGGTGTATGCATCCGCTTGTGGCGACACGATAACATCATAGGTTTCGCCCGGGCCAAAGCGGAATTCATCCACCGTCACCGGGTGCACATTCTGGCCGTCAGCCTGCACCACGGTCATTTTCAGCTCGGGAATACGCACATCAAAAAAGCTGTTGCTGGAGCCATTGATAAACCGCAGCCGCACGCGCTCACCGCGCTTAAATAAACCGCGCCAGTTGGCCAGCGGTGTGCTGCCATTCATTAAGAAGGTTAAGACAGCGGCTGACAAATCCGCTAAATCGGTTGGATTCATGCGCATTTGCTGCCACATCTGCCGTTTTGCCAGCGCCGCGTCCAGCCCTCTGTCAGTGATATCGCGCAGCATGTCCTGCACTGTTGGCTGATTAAAATTGTACAAATCACTTTGCACTTTTAATTTGCGAAACACCGTATGTGGATCTTCATCGGTCCAGTCTGACAGCTGCACCACATATTCGCGATCGGCGGCAATTACATCCTGCGCTTTGGGTTCAATGATCAGCGCGCCATACATGCCGGTCATTTCCTGAAAGCCACTGTGCGAGTGATACCAGTACGTGCCGCTTTGCTTTAACGTAAAACGATAGACAAAGGTTTCGCCGGGCATAATGCCTCTGAAGCTCATGCCGGGTACGCCGTCCATCTGGTAGGGTAAAATAATACCGTGCCAGTGAATTGAGCTGGGCACCGACAAGGTATTGGTTACCCGTATGGTGACCTCATCGCCTTCGCGCAAGCGTAAGGTCGGTGCCGGTATCGAACCATTGATGGTGGTGGCTTTACGGACCACGCCGGTAAAATTTACCAGCGCTTCGCCGATGGTTAAATCAATCACGTTACCGCTGAGCTCAGTGGCATAGCCGGTAAAGGCATTATCTTTAAAGGCGCTACCCGCCCTGACGATATGCGGAAAAGTGGCCAGCACGCCGCCCACCGCCAGCCCCTGCACAAACCGGCGCCGTGAAACCGATACCGGCATCATGGTGTTAGCCTTTATCATCTGCAACCTCCAATACTCTCTATATGCGTAGCAGTGTAGAGGACGAAACTGTCAGCAGCATGACCTGAACATGACAAAGTTGTAATCTTGCTGTCATGTTGCTGTTTGGCAGTTTATGGCCTAATACTGCCAAAGCTATGTTTGGAGATGACAAGATGCGTTTGCTGATTGTGGAAGATGAACAAAAAACCGGCGACTATCTGAAGCAAGGCCTGAGCGAAGCCGGTTTTCAGGTGTCACTGGTCAGAAATGGCCTGGATGGCCATCATCTGGCGATGACAGAAGATTTCGATTTAATCATGCTGGATGTGATGCTGCCGGACGTCAGCGGCTTACGCATTGTGCAGGCGCTAAGAGAAAACCATAACCACACGCCGGTACTGTTTCTGTCGGCCCGCGACAGTGTCGACGACCGGGTAAAAGGCCTGGAGCTTGGCGCCGACGACTACCTGATCAAACCCTTTGCTTTCTCTGAAGTGCTGGCCCGGGTCAGAACCCTGCTACGGCGTGGTCAGGCCGTACCGCAGTCAGAATTATTGCAGGTCGCCGATTTACAACTGGATATCGCCAAGCGTAAAGCCAGCCGCAGCGGCGCCAAAATAACATTGAGTAATCAGGAATTTAGCTTGCTTGAGCTGCTGATGCGCCGCCGCGGCGAAGTACTGCCACGCTCGCTTATCGCCTCGCAGGTGTGGGATATGAATTTTGACAGCGACACCAATGTTATCGATGTAGCTATCCGCCGCTTGCGCGCCAAAATTGATGATGGCTTTGCGGCAAAACTGATCCACACCGTGCGCGGTATGGGCTATAAACTGGACGATGAGCAAACTGATGCATAAAGCTGGCAAACGCCCTCTCTCGATCACCGTTCGCGTGGTACTTTTTGTCGCGCTAACCATTTCGATTTGCCTGTTCTTCGTGCAGCAATTACTGCTCAGCTCAGTCGAACATCACTTTATCGAGCAGGACGCCGACGAATTAGCCGTGATCCTGCACGCGGTTGAGCACACGCTGACTACCGCTCAGGACGGCCAGCAACAGCCGGCACAGACGCTGGCCAAAGCGGTATCGGGCCATCACGGTGTTTACTATCAGGTGATGGATAGCCAAAACCGCTTACTGTACCGCAATGCCGACGTTGACTTAAGCCTGCTGGCTGCCAACACCCCGGCCAGCGCCGACTACAATGCCAAAACCATCCACCACTGGCAGCTGGACGGCAAAGCCTATCGCGGTGTGTTCAGCCGCCTGACCACGGCAGATCAGCACTATAAGGTAATTGCTGCTATTGATATCAGTTTTCATACCCATTTCTTGGCGCAGTTACAGCGCAGCCTGGGGCTGATTTTACTCGGCTCTGCACTGCTCACCTTGCTGGCGGCCTGGCTGGCGGTGCATCAGGGGTTGAATCCACTCAGAGGCCTTAGCGAACAAATGCGTGATATTCAAACCAGTAAACTGGATATTCGCTTGTCCCCGGGCGAGGTCCCGACCGAACTGCGCCACATGGTGCAGTCTTTTAATCTGATGTTAGATCGGCTGGAGCAGGGGTTTACCAAGCTGTCGCACTTTAGTGCCGACATCGCCCACGAGCTGCGCACGCCGCTGACCAATATGATCACGCAAACGCAGGTCAGCTTATCGCGCGCGCGCAGCGCCGACGAGTACCAGAATCTGCTGTTCTCCAATCTGGAAGAGCTGGAGCGGCTGAATAAAATGATTAGCGATATGCTGTGGCTGGCCAAAAGTGACAATGGCCTGTTAACACTGCAAAAGCAGCCGCTGGAGCTAAAGCAGGAAGTGGCCGCAATTTTCAACTTTTTCGAAGCCTGGGCGGCAGAAAGTCAGGTTGGCCTTAGCTATCACGGTGCCAATATTATTGTGCAGGCAGATCGCACCTTGCTGCGCCACGCCCTGACCAATTTATTATCCAATGCGCTTAGGTATACCCCGCCCGGCGAAACCATTACCGTCAGCACCACCGCAGCAGCCGACAGCACCACCATCACGGTAGAAAACCCGGGCCAGCCGATCCCGCCACAGCATTTGCCGTTTTTATTCGATCGCTTCTATCGTGCTGACGCCTCGCGCCAACGCCAGATAGAAGGCTCGGGTTTGGGCCTAGCCATTACCAAAGCCATAGTCGATGCTCATCAGGGCCAGTTAAGCGTCGAATCAGATGCGCGCTCTACCCGCTTTAGCATCAGGCTTAAACTGGCGTGACGTCGGTTAAACTCACCGCGGTGCTATGCGGTATTAGCCAAGTAACATCCACAGCGCCACGCCAAACATCAGGCTGGCGCCGATGCGGTTTAAATACTGCACCCGGTTAGTTTTACTAAAAAACAGCGCCAAAGCTTTGCCGCCACTGGCGTACAGCAACATAGAGCCAAATTCCAGCAACAGAATAATTGCCACTAACACCAGCAACTGCGGCCAGAATGCCAGCTGGCTATCGATAAAGGGCGGCAGCAGCGCCATATGAAACGCCCAGCCTTTGGGGTTAGACACTGCCGTAATAAAACCCTGGCTAAATAAAGTACGCCGCGCCAGCGTGGCAGGCAGCTCGCCTGGTTGCGGCAACGCCAGTTTGCCTTTAGCACGCCACATTTGCAGGCCTATGTAAGTGAGATATACCGCACCGGCAACTTTAAAACCCTGAAAAAAAGCCGGAAACTGCAGCATTATCGCCGCCACACCGCACACCGCCAGTATTGCCACCAACGCCACGCCGAGCATTTCGCCCCACATCATCCACAGCGTACGGCGCACGCCCTGGCTCATGCCCAACGTCATCGCCAGTGTCATGCACATGCCCGGGGTAACCGAAACAAACAAAAACGTCGGAATAAACGCGCCCAGCAACGCCAGATTAACCATAACCACCTCAACTGCAAGATGGCGCTATTCTGGCCGGTTGCAGCAGCGCCAGCAAGGGCGTTAAGCGGGGTTTTTAGTCAACCCGGCGCAGTAGCAAAATTATTCACAAAGAGGTTTTATTGCAATGGTAAGCAGGCAAAGTAGGAACGCTATTTAAAGGATTTAGCCCAAAAATCAAAGCGACTCTCGCGGTATATCTTTGCCTTGCCCTGCACGCAGTTCTTCCTGCTGCGGTAACTCCTGCCAGCATCCTGCCAACTCACGTACGGTTTGCGGCCAGTCGGCGTGATAGCCTTTGTAGTCTTGCTCGTTACCGGGATAAGTAGTTGGTTCAGTCATAGCTAGCTCCAAGCCCTTATTTGAGAGTAAGTATAACGTTGCTGGTTGCAGAATCTAGTAAGCATTACCTTCCCGCATTTGTTATTAGATAGTTACCCTGACACCATTTCTTGCTTTCGCCTCTTTTAATGCATAAATTAATCACTATAATTTAACTTTTTAATTACGTTGCACAAAAAGGAATCGGTGCTATGGAGCAACAATCTGTTTTAAAAGATGTTTTTATCTCAATGGGTGCATGGGTTTGCCTTGATAGCAGCTGGGTTACCACACCCTCAGCGCGGTTTTTATGCCCAAGAGACCAGGTGCGCTCTCCGGTTACAAAGGGATTTGAATGCCCCATACGTTTTGCAATGCGTCTATCTCGCTCGCGCTCCCACTCGGTAACGGGAAACTGCTTATCCCAAGCCATTAAAAGCTGCTGTTGTTGGCGAGACATGTTGAGGTCATAACGGTCGTGCATGTAAAAGTAAATCCGAGCGATTTGCCCTTTAATCGCATCGCGCGGCTCTGCGGCTCTTGCACTAAAATCGATTTTAACCGGACATTGACCATGCTGCGGCTTGGCATTAGAAAGCATGGTGAAGTTGAAATTGGAGCGGTCGGCATTGACTGGAACAGCTTTATCAGCGATACCCATCGAGTGATCAAGATGTGCTCTAGAGAGTGGGCTGTACTGAACAAACTTTAAGATGGAATGGTATTATACGGTCAGGTGTTCAGAAACACGTTACCGCACACACATTCAGGCACTCTTTCGCAACGCAGCTTTTAAAAGCGGGAACAGACATTCGTACAGTTCAAGAGCTGTTAGGGCATACGGATTTGAAGACAACTCAAATATATACACATGTCATCGGTCAACATTCATCAGGGACAATTAGCCCTATAGACCGATAATTTCGTTTTAAATAAACCGGGCTTCATGTCCGG
>NZ_BAAGTL010000045.1:0-2174 GCF_054781935.1 Rheinheimera gaetbuli | reverse complement strand
TCGCTTAATTTTTGGTATGACTGATGCTAATGGAATTTGTTTTTTTAGGGAACAATTAATTTACACATCTTTGTTGCTGTGGTTATCCCTATTGATGCATTTTTGTTGTCTGTCATCATGCTATTCATCATTGATTTTCATGATTTACCAACTAACTGGCAATACTTTCCCGCAGGCCACCAAGCCTGTCTTTTACCTTCTACTGCTGCACTGCTCAACCGTCAGGATGACCTGATGGCCGCGTAACTAAAATCGATGCCAGATGCAGCAGCCCGACCTGACAATGCGGACAGTGCCAGCACGGTGTTCGCTGCTCAGTGCTTATTACCTTCGCTTCAGGTTTGGGCTGTTTTTCCTGTTGCCGGATTATCGCCAGCTTTCGCTTTCTACAGCGATTTGCCAGCAAGCCATAGTGCCGGATCCGCATAAAACCTTTGGGTAACACATGGCTCAGATAACGACGGATAAACTCGGTGCCGTTTAAGGTCATCACTTTGCGTTTGTTACCGTCCTGATAGTCCCGGTAATTGAAGCTTACGCCCTCTGCACTGATGCATTGCAAACGGCTTTCATGCAACACACCTTTGCGGGTATAGCGCCCGAGATAACGCAGTACCGTCTGTGGTTTACACAGGCAAGCTTTGCTAAATACTCTCCAGGACTTTGCCAGCAGTGCGTCTTTATCCGGGATATTCAGCTGCTCGTCCCGCAGCTGTTGCAGCATTTTCGCCCGGAACACTGTGGACAATGCTTTTACCGGGAACAAATAGCCTTTATCAATGACTTGCCAGCGCTCTGCTGTACTTAACATCCCGCCGGGGATTAAACAGTGCAGGTGTATGTGCTGGCTCAGCGTTTGGCCCCAGGTATGCAGTACGGCCGTCATGCCCAGCTCACCACGGATTTTACGGTGCTGCCGGGCGAACTTACTCAGCGTTTGCCACACTGCATTAAACAGGCTTTTATAGAGCTTTTCCGGAGCATACTGACTGATAACATTCAGTTCGTGCGGCAAGGTAAACACCAGGTGGAAGTACTTCACCTGTACCAGATTGGCAGCCTGCGCTGCTATCCAGTCACGGGTACGTTGCCCCTGACACCGTGGGCAGTGTCTATCACGGCATGAGCAATACACCATCTGCTGCTGTTGGCAATTATCACACTGCCACAACTGCTGCCCGAGCTCGGCGGTTCGGCATTGCAGTATATGCTTACAGGCAGCTTGTTGCTGATAGTTCATCGCATGCTGTTGCTGGTAGTCCGGTAAAAACTGCGCCAACACATCACTCAGATGCAAGCTCACGGTGTCGTCCAACCAGACAGTAAATCTCTGGCACCACTGCCCATCTCCGGTAGCCAGTGCAAATAGCGCTGAGTCGTTCTAATGTCGGTATGACCGAGCTGGTTTTGCAGCTCATTCAGTGGCATTCCCGCCATTAACTGATGCGTGGCATACGCATGGCGTAAACTGTGAAGGCTACACCCACTGGGTACGTTTGCTGAGCGAACCGCCTCCTTAAATGGCTTGGTAATACAACTGCTGGACATCGGCTTATCCATGCCCCGACCCGAGTAGAACAGATAATCCCGGGGGCGGTACAACTGCCAGTATTCACGAAGTAAGTTAAGCACGGCCGGGGTCAGCACAACGTACCTATCTTTATTGCCTTTACCTGCCACCACTTTTAGTGTGCTTCTCTGGCCATCAATGTCAGCGACCTTGGTGTGAATAAGCTCCATCAACCTCAAGCCGGTGCCATAGTAGGTCATCAACATAAAACGCAGTTTTCTGTCGGGGCATAGTGAAATAACAAGCTGTACTTCGGCAGGCTTTAATATCACCGGTGCCTTAACAGGCTTACGCGATAACGGTTTGGTGATTGTAATTTCTTTGTGCAGTACGGTTTTAAAGAAAAAACAAATGCCATTGAGTTGTATATGGATAGTGCTGCGAGCCAGCTGCTTCTCCAGCGTCAGATACCTGAAGTACTGCTCAAGTTGCGCTTCAGTAATGGTGTCAGGGCGTTGGTGATAGTGGCGGCTTAACTGCTCAACCGCATACAGATAGGTTTCTTCGGTTCTTTGGGCAAGACCGCGCAACCGACATTCGTCGATCATTGCCTGGCGTAACGGGGTCATGATGATTCTCCGGTTCTGCTGGGAACATTCCCGGA
>NZ_BAAGTL010000044.1:0-544 GCF_054781935.1 Rheinheimera gaetbuli | reverse complement strand
CCTATAGCTAAAAGAAGTTGTAAGTGTTCACCCAGATGATTGATTGTGACGTAGAGCAAACAGTAAGAACCATTGCGGTTACGGCTGGTCTGTAGCTCAGGTGGTTAGAGCGCACCCCTGATAAGGGTGAGGTCGGTAGTTCGAGTCTACTCAGACCAACCAATTTCGCGTTATGCGGCGTTACTTTAAACCTCACATACTTTAAGTATGCTTCGGTTCAAAGTGCCTTGTCTAACACGAAATTCCAGCGAAAGACTTATTGCGATGATGTGAGCTTTAGGCAAGGCATGCGACGAGCGAGTGAAGGAGCGTACATAAGTACGTGACTGAGTGAGTAAGGCGGCATAACACAGCATAAAGGTCAAAGCAGAAGCAAGAAGAGGGGTTATAGCTCAGCTGGGAGAGCGCCTGCCTTGCACGCAGGAGGTCAGCGGTTCGATCCCGCTTAACTCCACCAAATTTGCTTCATACTTCGTTGCTTAACACCTCACATACTTTAAGTATGCTTCGGTCTTAAGTGCCTTGTCTGAACCAAATTACATAC
>NZ_BAAGTL010000043.1:0-1310 GCF_054781935.1 Rheinheimera gaetbuli | reverse complement strand
GTTGCTAACGCTATGCTTCCAGGAAAAGCCTCTAAGCTTCAGGTATTGGTGACCGTACCCTAAACCGACACAGGTGGTCAGGTAGAGCATACCAAGGCGCTTGAGAGAACTCGGCTGAAGGAACTAGGCAAAATAGTACCGTAACTTCGGGAGAAGGTACGCTCTTTGCTGTGAAGGACTTGCTCCGTAAGCAGCGAAGAGTCGCAGTGACCAGCTGGCTGCAACTGTTTATTAAAAACACAGCACTCTGCAAACTCGTAAGAGGACGTATAGGGTGTGACACCTGCCCGGTGCCGGAAGGTTAATTGATGGGGTTAGCGCAAGCGAAGCTCTTGATCGAAGCCCCGGTAAACGGCGGCCGTAACTATAACGGTCCTAAGGTAGCGAAATTCCTTGTCGGGTAAGTTCCGACCTGCACGAATGGTGTAATGATGGCCAGGCTGTCTCCAGCCGAGACTCAGTGAAATTGAAATTGCGGTGAAGATGCCGTATACCCGCGGCTAGACGGAAAGACCCCGTGAACCTTTACTATAGCTTGGCACTGAACATTGACCCTACATGTGTAGGATAGGTGGGAGGCTTTGAAGCTGGAACGCTAGTTCTGGTGGAGCCGTCCTTGAAATACCACCCTTGTATGTTTGATGTTCTAACGTAGGTCCCTGAATCGGGATTGCGGACAGTGTCTGGTGGGTAGTTTGACTGGGGCGGTCTCCTCCTAAAGAGTAACGGAGGAGCACGAAGGTTGGCTAAGTACGGTCGGACATCGTACGGTTAGTGTAATGGTAGAAGCCAGCTTAACTGCGAGACAGACACGTCGAGCAGGTACGAAAGTAGGTCATAGTGATCCGGTGGTTCTGTATGGAAGGGCCATCGCTCAACGGATAAAAGGTACTCCGGGGATAACAGGCTGATACCGCCCAAGAGTTCATATCGACGGCGGTGTTTGGCACCTCGATGTCGGCTCATCACATCCTGGGGCTGAAGTCGGTCCCAAGGGTATGGCTGTTCGCCATTTAAAGTGGTACGCGAGCTGGGTTTAGAACGTCGTGAGACAGTTCGGTCCCTATCTGCCGTGGGCGTTGGATGATTGAGTGGAGTTGCTCCTAGTACGAGAGGACCGGAGTGAACGAACCGCTGGTGTTCGGGTTGTCATGCCAATGGCATTGCCCGGTAGCTACGTTCGGAACGGATAACCGCTGAAAGCATCTAAGCGGGAAGCCGGCCACAAGATGAGTCATCCCTTAGACTTCGAGTCTACTAAAGGGTCGTTGGAGACCACAACGTTGATAGGTGAGGTGTGGAAGCGTGGT
>NZ_BAAGTL010000042.1:0-2363 GCF_054781935.1 Rheinheimera gaetbuli | reverse complement strand
GTTCAACTGATGCTGCGCCATCACCTGCTCAATCAGCTCCCGCCAACTGAATGCCTTCAGCTCAACCACCACCGGCAAAGAGTTCAGGAATAAGCCCAGACCCCGCTCACCTCCTTCTATTTCCGGACGGCCGTTATACACCACATTCGTCAGAACCCGTGACTGCCCACTCACCGTCGACAGCACCTTAATATGCAAGGCCATCAAGACCACCTGCACAGGGACACCCAACTCCGCAGCCAAGCCTATCAATCCGGCTGAGCGAGCCGTAAACTCTACAACACTGTGACTGCGATAATCCACCGCATCATCACTGGCTATACCGTTCACCGGCAACTGCTGTATTGGCGCGTCCTCCAGGCTGGCCATAAAGTGATGACGGGCCGCAACATTATTCAGTGCGGCCTGCTCCAGAGAAATGAACTCGCGATAAATGCTCTCCTCCTCCAGTGCCACCGGCACATCGCCTTTGCCATCTGACGACATCAGCAATTGCTGATAACGGTTATACAAGACAGTCGTTAATGAGGCACGACTCCAACCATCCAACACCGAATGGTGAAAACTCAATACAAAGGTAAAGCTGTCGTCTGTACGACGGAAGATATTGACCTGATAAAGGGCTCCCCCGGCCCAGTCAAATTCATGCCGTTTGTGTTGCTCTATCCAGCTTGACACATAACTTTGTTGTACAGCGTCCTCCTGCCCCCGTAAGTCCTCGACCACTAATGGCAGTGCACTGCCATGCTGAAGAAAGGCATCCGCCTCATAGACCAGTTGCAACGCCCGCTCGCCCGATAACCGGTAACGGCTACGCAAAATCGGATGCGCACTTATGCAATCTGACAAGGCCCGGCCAAATAAAACCTCATCCCACGGACACACGATATGCTCCGCATTAAAGTCATGATAGGTGCCATTGAAACCCGCCAACTGAGTATGAAAGACCATCCCCGCCTGCAAGACAGATAAGGGATAAGCATCTTGCAACCCCTCTTCCTCCAACAAATCCGCCCGCTCTTGCGGGGTTAGCAACCCAAAGGCTGCCGTAGCCTGTACGGCCTGTGCCTCCTCTTTCGACAGGCTCCCTTCAATATACCGGCTTAATGCTGCAACCGTCTGATAGGTAAATAAATCCTTAATCGCCAGCGGATACCCCTCACGCTTAAGCAGGGACACAACCCGTATCGACAGAATAGAGTCCCCGCCCAGACTAAAGAAATTATCCTCTACGCCTACCTGTTCAAGCTTTAATACCTCCGCCCAGATAGCACATATCAGGGTCTCTAAGCCTTTGGCCGGAGCAACATACCCCACATTAGCCATTCCCGACTCTTGCCCCATGCTCTTCGGCACAGGCAACGCATTACGGTTTAGCTTACCGTTGGCTGTCAACGGCATGCTTGCCAGTAACACAAACGCCGAGGGCACCATATACTCCGGCAAACCGGCTGATAAATGCTGGCGACAGATCTGGGCCAGCTCCTGCTCATCAAACGCATCCTCGCCCGCAGCCACCAGATAGGCCAGCAACCGGGTACTCTCCTCCCCGCCCTTCGTCTCCTTTACCGCTATCACTTCCGCATGTTGCACCTGCGGCAAGGCCACTAACTGTGCCTGGATTTCTCCCAGCTCAATCCGGTAGCCCCGAACCTTCACCTGCTCATCCGCCCGCCCTATAAAGGCCAGCTGCCCATTACTCAACCAGCGTACCAAATCGCCGCTCTTGTACACCCGCGCACCCTGATAAGATATAAAACGGCCCGACGTCTGCTCCGCAAGGTTGATATAGCCCTGACCTACACCCTCGCCGCCTATGTACAATTCACCTACACTGTTCACCGGCTGCCACTGCCCTGAAACACCTACCACATATAACTGACTACCCGCTATCGGCCGACCTATCGGCACATTCACCTGTCCTGACAAGGCCGCCAACTCCTCCGCTGTAGACACTTGCAATACACTCGTGCCTACCACCGTCTCCGTTGGTCCATATTCATTGACAAACACACTGGCCGGTAACAGCACTCCTTTCCACCGCTGCAAACTGCTCATCCGCCACTGCTCACCACCTACCACGATGACATGCGAACCACCACCACTGGTACCTTGCTCCTGGCTGTACACCAATGCATCAAGGTGGGCCGGTGTTAATTTGAACAACCAGCTCTGCTCGCCAAAAAGGTACGCTGGCAAGGCCTCCAGCGCCGCATCACCATCCGCCAATAACACCACTCGCTTCCCTTCACACAATGGCGTTAGCAGACTGGTTAACGTGGCATCAAAACACAACGGTGAACTCACCACCGCGCCCTGTAAGTGCGACGGCATATATGTCGCCCGCGCATGAGCAAGATAGT
>NZ_BAAGTL010000041.1:0-1456 GCF_054781935.1 Rheinheimera gaetbuli | reverse complement strand
GCCCCTGGTAACATATAATCCGGCAGTTTCCCTTTCAGATGAGAGCGCAACTGCTCTATAAATGCGGCTGACTCAATCAAGCTTGCATAGGCTTCACCCACACTGACATAAGCCACAAGCTGCCTGTCCCCTGCCGCTGATTGCCTGGCCAGCACCACCGCTTCCTGCACCGACTCATGAACTGACAGGGCATGCTCGATTTCCCCCAGCTCAATCCGGTAACCCCTGATTTTCACCTGATGGTCAATCCGACCCAAAAACTCCAGATTGCCTTCCGGCAACCAACGCACTAAATCTCCGGTTTTATACAGCCGCCCCTCTCCAAACGGGTTCGAAATAAATTTCTCTGCCGTTAAATCATCCCGGCCCAGATACCCCTGAGCTACACCTACACCACCTATGTGCAACTCACCTATACTGTTCACCGGTAAAAGCTGTCCATGACTGCCTAATACATACAACTGACTATTCGCTATACCCCTGCCTATGGGCACATTGACCTTCTCTTTACAAAGCAGCTCTGCTACATCCGCCTCGGTGTCCACCACAAATTGACTACAACCCACCACCGTTTCTGTTGGCCCATATTCGTTCACAAACTTCGCACCGGACAAACGCTTTTGCTTCCACTTCACCACTGTCGTGGCCAATAGCTGCTCTCCTCCCACTACCACACAATGCCCGGCTTCACTCGACACTTTATCCTCAAGCTGGTAATCCAGAGCTTCCAAGTGTGCTGGGGTTATCTTGAACAGGTAGCTTTGTGCCCCCATCAAGTAACGACCCAAGGCCTCCAGCATACCTTCATTATTCGCCAGTAAGGTGACCGACTTACCCATACATAACGGGGTTAACAACGTCGTAAGGGTGGCGTCAAAGGACAGCGGTGAGCTCACGACCGAGCCAACATGCTCTTCACTCAGATAACTCTCCTGAGCACAGCTCAGGTAATTAACTACCCCCTGATGCGTCACCTTCACCCCTTTGGGTCGACCGGTGGACCCTGAGGTGTACAGGATATAAGGCACCTGCTCTGCCCAACTGCCTTCCACTACGTCCTCAGGGTTGGCTGTGCCATAGCCTGACAACCAGGTCTCGTCCGTCGCGCCGCCTTCCAACAGCAACACGTCCACGCCTTTTATAGCCGCTGAGCTGAGTTGCTCCTGCCCCAACAACACCATCTCTATGCCTGCGTCATCCAGGATGTACTTCACCCTGCCCTCCGGGTGGTCGGTGGCCAATGGCACATAGCTGCCACCTGACTTCAGTACCCCCAGTACGCCAATCAACATCTCCAAAGACGGGGCCAGATAAATCCCTACCCTGTCTCCCGGCTCTACGCCCATCTCTATCAGATACCCCGCAAGCTGATTCGCTTTGCGATTCAGTTCAATGTACGTTAACTGACTCTTGGCTAAGCCTGTGTCTTCAAACATCGCAGCCACTGCATCAGGAG
>NZ_BAAGTL010000040.1:0-846 GCF_054781935.1 Rheinheimera gaetbuli | reverse complement strand
CCTGAACAACGCCGTGTTGTATTCCCACGCCAGTATTAACCCACCCTCTGACTCCGAGGCCGTCAGCGATAACTCATATTTCGCCTGGGCTGCGCCACCCTCTGCCGGCACAACCGTCAACCCCTCCAGAGACAGCGAGCCTTCACTGCCTCCCTGATGCCACGACAGCATTATCTGAAACAGCGGACTGTGGCCTGCTGAGCGCTCCGGCTGCAGCACCTCAACCACTTTCTCAAACGGCACCTGCTGATGCGCATACGCCTCCAGCAACATTTGCCTGCTGGCACCAATCAGCCCGCTCAGGCTCTGTTGCGGGTCGATATCGCTGCGCAGCACCAGGCTGTTAACAAAGAACCCTATCAGGCCCGCTACTTCGGCCTGCTCACGGTTTGCACTGGGCGTGCCCATCACAATGTCACGCTCGCCGCTGTAGCGGGATAAAAACGCCGCAAACAACGCCTGCACACCCATAAACAGGGTCGCACCTTGCGCCTGACACAGACTGCGCAGTTGCTCCTGCACACCCGGCGGCAGGCTGTGCAACTGCACATCGCCGCTAAAGCTGGCCACTGATGGCCGCGGTTTATCCAGCGGTAAACTGTGCACCACCGGCAGCGCCGCCAGCTGGCGGCGCCAGTAATCTACTTGCTGCTCAAGCACCTCGCCCTGCAGGTAGCTGCGTTGCCATAGCGCATAATCAGCGTATTGCACCGGCAGCGGCGCCAAATCGGCCGACACCCCCGCTAATGCTGCGCTATACAGTGCACTGAGCTCTTGCAGTAAAATGCCCATTGACCAGCCATCTGAGGCAATATGGTGCAGCGTCAGCAGCAGCACATGCTCTTG
>NZ_BAAGTL010000039.1:0-1092 GCF_054781935.1 Rheinheimera gaetbuli | reverse complement strand
CCACGGTAAAACTACTTTAACTGCAGCAATCACAAACGTACTGGCTAAGCACTACGGCGGTCAGGCATTTGCTTTCGATCAAATCGATAAAGCACCAGAAGAGAAAGCACGTGGTATCACCATCAACACGTCGCACGTTGAATACGATACGCCAACGCGTCACTACGCCCACGTAGACTGTCCAGGCCACGCTGACTATGTTAAGAACATGATCACTGGTGCTGCACAGATGGACGGCGCAATTCTGGTAGTAGCGGCAACAGACGGCCCAATGCCACAAACACGTGAGCACATCCTGTTATCACGTCAGGTAGGCGTACCGTACATCATCGTGTTCATGAACAAGTGTGACATGGTAGATGACGAAGAGCTGTTAGAGCTGGTAGAAATGGAAGTGCGTGAGCTTCTTTCAGACTACGACTTCCCAGGTGATGACCTGCCAGTAATCCGTGGTTCAGCGCTGAAAGGCCTGGAAGGCGATGCGGCATGGGAAGAAAAAATCCTTGAGCTGGGTAACGCGCTGGATACTTACATTCCAGAGCCGGTACGTGCAATCGATAAGCCATTCATCATGCCAATCGAAGACGTATTCTCAATTGCTGGTCGTGGTACTGTAGTAACAGGCCGTGTAGAGCAAGGTATCGTAAAAGTAGGCGAGACAGTAGAAATCGTCGGTATCAAAGACACTGTTGCTACTACTTGTACCGGTGTAGAAATGTTCCGTAAGCTGTTAGACGAAGGTCGTGCAGGCGAGAACATCGGTGCACTGTTACGTGGTACTAAGCGTGAAGACGTAGAGCGTGGCCAGGTACTGGCTAAGCCAGGTTCAATCAAGCCACACACTAAGTTTGAAGGCGAAGTGTACGTACTGTCAAAAGAAGAAGGCGGTCGTCATACTCCGTTCTTCAAAGGCTACCGTCCACAGTTCTACTTCCGTACTACAGACGTAACTGGCGCGGTTGAGCTGCCAGAAGGCGTAGAAATGGTAATGCCAGGCGACAACCTGAAGTTTGTTGTTGAACTGATTTGCCCAATCGCGATGGATGAAGGTTTACGCTTCGCTATCCGTGAAGGCGGCCGTACTGTTGGTGC
>NZ_BAAGTL010000038.1:0-755 GCF_054781935.1 Rheinheimera gaetbuli | reverse complement strand
TAGATACCCTGGTAGTCCACGCCGTAAACGATGTCTACTAGCTGTTCGTGGTCTTGTACCGTGAGTAGCGCAGCTAACGCACTAAGTAGACCGCCTGGGGAGTACGGTCGCAAGATTAAAACTCAAATGAATTGACGGGGGCCCGCACAAGCGGTGGAGCATGTGGTTTAATTCGACGCAACGCGAAGAACCTTACCTACTCTTGACATCTACGGAAGAACGCAGAGATGTGTTTGTGCCTTCGGGAACCGTAAGACAGGTGCTGCATGGCTGTCGTCAGCTCGTGTTGTGAAATGTTGGGTTAAGTCCCGCAACGAGCGCAACCCTTATCCTTAGTTGCCAGCACGTAATGGTGGGAACTCTAGGGAGACTGCCGGTGATAAACCGGAGGAAGGTGGGGACGACGTCAAGTCATCATGGCCCTTACGAGTAGGGCTACACACGTGCTACAATGGTATGTACAGAGGGAGGCAAGCTGGCGACAGTGAGCGGATCTCTTAAAGCATATCGTAGTCCGGATCGCAGTCTGCAACTCGACTGCGTGAAGTCGGAATCGCTAGTAATCGCAAATCAGAATGTTGCGGTGAATACGTTCCCGGGCCTTGTACACACCGCCCGTCACACCATGGGAGTGGGTTGCAAAAGAAGTAGGTAGCTTAACCTTCGGGAGGGCGCTTACCACTTTGTGATTCATGACTGGGGTGAAGTCGTAACAAGGTAACCGTAGGGGAACCTGCGGTTGGATCACCTCCTTA
>NZ_BAAGTL010000037.1:0-1500 GCF_054781935.1 Rheinheimera gaetbuli | reverse complement strand
CGCTCTTTAACAATTTGGCAAGCTGATAGTAGTAAAAAACAAGGTAACAATATTTATTTGTGAACCTTAAACACACTGTACATCTCAAGACATTTTGGGGTTGTATGGTTAAGTGAATAAGCGTACACGGTGGATGCCTTGGCAGTCAGAGGCGATGAAGGACGTACTAACCTGCGAAAAGCTGTGGGAAGCCGGTAAGAGGCGTTAGACCCGCAGATATCCGAATGGGGAAACCCAGTGAGTTTACTCACTATCCTTACATGAATACATAGTGTAGGGAGGCAAACCGGGAGAACTGAAACATCTAAGTACCCCGAGGAAAAGAAATCAACCGAGATTCCGTTAGTAGCGGCGAGCGAACGCGGAGTAGCCCTTAAGCTATTAAGGTGTTAGTGGAATACTCTGGAAAGGGTAGCGATACAGGGTGATAGCCCCGTACACGACAATGCTTTAGTAGTGAAAACGAGTAGGACGGGACACGTGGTATCCTGTTTGAACATGGGGGGACCATCCTCCAAGGCTAAATACTCCTGACTGACCGATAGTGAACCAGTACCGTGAGGGAAAGGCGAAAAGAACCCCTGTAAGGGGAGTGAAATAGAACCTGAAACCGTGTACGTACAAGCAGTGGGAGCCCACTTGTTGGGTGACTGCGTACCTTTTGTATAATGGGTCAGCGACTTACATTCTGTAGCGAGGTTAACCGAATAGGGGAGCCGTAGGGAAACCGAGTCTTAACTGGGCGAATAGTTGCAGGGTGTAGACCCGAAACCGGGCGATCTATCCATGAGCAGGTTGAAGGTTGGGTAACACTAACTGGAGGACCGAACCCACATCTGTTGAAAAAGATGGGGATGACTTGTGGATCGGAGTGAAAGGCTAATCAAGCTCGGAGATATCTGGTTCTCCTCGAAAGCTATTTAGGTAGCGCCTCGAGCGAATACCATTGGGGGTAGAGCACTGTTTGGGCTAGGGGGTCATCCCGACTTACCAACCCCATGCAAACTCCGAATACCAATGAGTACTACTCGGGAGACACACGGCGGGTGCTAACGTCCGTCGTGAAAAGGGAAACAACCCAGACCGCCAGCTAAGGTCCCAAAGTAATGATTAAGTGGAAAACGATGTGGGAAGGCATAGACAGCTAGGAGGTTGGCTTAGAAGCAGCCACCCTTTAAAGAAAGCGTAATAGCTCACTAGTCGAGTCGGCCTGCGCGGAAGATGTAACGGGGCTAAATCATTCACCGAAGCTGCGGACTTGTGCTTGCACAAGTGGTAGAGGAGCGTTCTGTAAGCCTGTGAAGGTTATCCGGGAGGATGGCTGGAGGTATCAGAAGTGCGAATGCTGACATGAGTAACGATAAGGGGAGTGAAAAACTTCCCCGCCGAAAGACCAAGGGTTCCTATCCCATGCTAATCAGGGTAGGGTGAGTCGGCTCCTAAGGCGAGGCTGAAAGGCGTAGTCGATGGGAAACAGGTTAATATTCCTGTACCGGCCAA
>NZ_BAAGTL010000036.1:0-3644 GCF_054781935.1 Rheinheimera gaetbuli | reverse complement strand
ATCACCCGCCCCTTTAGGCCTTAGCACATCCAGATACGCCGCCAAACTCTGGATATCCGGCAATTCAAACAAGGTCTTCACACTCAGTTCAACCTGAAACTGATGTTTGATAATCCCGAGTAACTTTATTGCCAGCAGAGAATGCCCTCCTAACTGGAAAAAGTTCTCCGTCACACCAATCTGCGCCACTCCCAACAGCATTTGCCATATGTCACACAAGGCTCGCTCTGTTTCCGTCTCCGCTGGCTGATATGCCGCTGTAACTACCACTACTTCCAGCTCGGACAAAGCCTTGCGATCCACCTTCTCGTTCAGGGTTAACGGGAAGGACTTCAGAGCCCTGAAAACCGAGGGCACCATGTGAAGTGGCAGATGTGCCCGCACATAATCCCGCAACCTTGCAATTGAGTTTGCTAATTCCGGGCTCTCTGGTAACCAGTGTCCTCCCCGCGCTTGTACCTCTGCAGGAATAAAATAGGCTATCAACTGTTTATCCCCTCCGGCTTCCATAGCAAGTACTACCACATCTTTAACCTCTTCGTGGGCCAGCAGCAGATTCTCGATTTCCCCCAGCTCGATCCTGAAGCCTTGCACCTTAACCTGGTGATCTGCCCGGCCTAAAAATTCCAGACTGCCATCAACCAGGCGCCGTACCATGTCACCGGTACGATACACACGCTCCCCCTCTGCTCCTGCTGTGCTAAACGGATGACGGATAAAACGCTCTGCCGACAGAGCATCCTGCCCCAGGTAACCCCTTGCAAGTCCGCGCCCACCGATTAATAATTCACCCGGCACCCCAACCGGGAGCAATGCCATCTCAGTATTCACCACATACATGCTAGTATTCGCTATGGGTTGCCCCATTAACACCTTACTATCCTCAAGACTGACTCGTTGGACACTCGACCACACAGTAGTTTCGGTTGGACCATACATGTTCCACAAGGTGACCGGACCGCTGGCCAGTATGGCCCGGGCCAGCGAATGACTCAGTGCTTCCCCCCCGCACAACACTTTCAAGGCCGAATTAACCTGCCATTTTGACTCCACTAACATCTTCCAGGTCGCTGGTGTGGCCTGCATCACACTGATGCCAAGCTCCGCTATCATCGCACTCAGCTTTTCTGGATCCTGACTCTGCACTTTTGTCCCTATCACAAGATGGGCACCGCATACCAATGGCAGGAACATCTCCAGTACGTGGATATCAAATGCTGTCGAAGTCACCGCCAGTAACTTGTCCGTTTCCTCCAGCCCTGGTGTATGGGCCATACTGCACAAAAAGTTCACAACAGCACCATGCTCCACCATCACCCCCTTCGGGTTACCTGTCGAGCCTGAGGTATAAATCACATAGGCCAGTTCATCTGCACTCAGTCCCGCTATGAGCAGGTTAGCTTCCGGTTGGGTCTGTATGCTGGCTTGTAGTTCTTTATCATCCAGACACAAGCCTTGGGTGACTAACACGGGTATGGCCGATAACACCCCTCTATGAGTAATTACCGTATCCAGCCCAGCATCCTGTAACAGGTAGCTTAAACGGCTGCTCGGATAATCCGGGTCCAGTGGCACATAAGCCCCACCCGCTTTTAATACCGCCAACATCGCTATCAGCATATCCAGAGAGCGTGGCAGACAGATGCCTATTCGTTTCGTTTCCTGCGAGCCGGTTTGCTTTTTCTTCAAAAGCCCTCTTTCCAAAAGAGCTTGTGCCAACTGATTTGCCCTGGCGTTCAACCGGGCATAAGTAAGTGACGTTCCTGCAAAGGTCACAGCGACGGCTTGAGGACTCTTCAATACCTGTGCTTCAAACAAATGATGGATACACTTGTCCCGGGGATAATCTGCCTCTGTATCGTTCCACCCAATCAGCAACTGTTCACGTTCAACTTGTCCCAGTATGGATATCGCTGATACTGGTACAAAAGAAGTATTATCTACACGATAGGAGCTCGTCTGGCTGAGACTTTTTGCCAACCCCGCCAATGCACTTTGCATATACCCCATAATGCGTGGCGCATGCAGAGAGCCATCCACCTGAATATCCAGCTCAAACTCTTCATCCAGTACATCAACCGCCAGGTTAAAAACATAGTTGCTCCGCTCTTGAGCACTGATAAGGGTATAATTCCCCGAAACCTCTCCCGGTGTATTATTCTGCCCTGAATGGCGGTAATTCAGCATCGCGCTAAACAAGGGCGTCCCCCCGGGTAACCGGGTACAGCGTTGAGCCAAAGCCAGAGGAGTCTGCTCATAAGGTAGTAGACCCAGTAAATATTCATGAGCTTGTGTCACCAACTCCAACACATTTTGTCCCTTCAGTCTTAACCTGAAAGGCAGCGTATTGATAAACACTCCCATCATACTCTCAGCGCCAACCGTACCCTGCAAACGCCCCGATACCACAGTGCCAAACACCACATCATCACGACAGCTGCAAGCACTCAACACCAGTCCCCAGGCACTATGAAACAGAGCTGCAGGACTCACTTTCATACGCCTCGCTATCTCCCGTAACTGACGACTGATTTCAGCCGGTACCCCTTCCCTCAGCTCGACAATCTCACTACCATCTCGTCGAGAATCCAATAAATCAAATGGGGCAGTTGGTGCTTCAATATCTCCCAGCACTCGACGGAAATAAGCTTCCGCATCGTTATGCTTGGCCTGATGACGGGTATGGGCTATAAACTCCCTGTATGCGGCCGGTACTGGTAAAGACGCCGCTTCCCCGCGCTCGAATTGCCCTATCTCATGCTGAATGATCTCCAGACCCACATGGTCCGTGACCAAATGATGCACCTGCAATAACACAAAGTGCTCTTCGCTGTCCTCTACCCGCATTACTTGTAACTTTAGTAAAGGGCCTCGGGTTATATCCATTTGTTGCACATCCGCTGCACACAGCTGTTGCATGCGAGCCTGAGCACTAATACCTGCTTTGGCTTCAATCCACTGAACAGGCAAGCTCGCCTGCCGACAAACCACCTGGATCGGGGTCGAGAGCCCGTCCCATAATACCGCTGTGCGCAATGCATCATGCCGGGCAATCACAAACTCCAGAGCTTTAATAAATCCGCTAAGTGAATCTAAATCCCTGATACGAAATAACATAGGCATTACATAAGGATCCCCTATGGGATTCATCATATGATGGAACAAAATACCTTCCTGCAATGGACCCAGTGGATAAATATCCTGTACATTCGCAGCGCCACCTGGGACCTGAGACACAATGGTCTGTATGTCTTCTTCAGTGAGCGCAACTAACGGCAACATATCCGGGGTGATTTGCACTGCATTCGGGGGGATCAGATTCGCCGGAGCAGCATAGATAAGGGCATGCTTATCACTGCTGTCAGCATTGCCAAGCTCCTTTGCCAACTCAGCCAGTGTGGGCAGAGCAAATAACTGACGCGCCGTCATGGCTATACCAGCTTGTTGTAGTCTGGAAATCACCTGCATCACCAGCAGTGAATGACCACCCAGTTCAAAGAAGTTGTCATGGATACCCACACGCTCTACACCCAGTACTTCCTGCCAGACTTCACATATGACCAACTCAACTTCGTTACGGGGTGCCACATACTCTGCCTGGAGGCTCGACATATCCGGCTCCGGCAAGGCCTTACGGTCAATCT
>NZ_BAAGTL010000035.1:0-631 GCF_054781935.1 Rheinheimera gaetbuli | reverse complement strand
GCAGGTAAATACCCACCAGCGTGTCCGGCTGTACCTGCTTTTCAGTAATTAAGTAATGCGCCAGTTCATTCGCTTTCCTGTTCAGTTCGCCATAACTCAGGCTCCTGCCTTCAAACACGACTGCCTGCCTGTTCGGCTCCTGTGCCACCTGCTCTTCAAACAGGGTTTGAATACAACTCTCCTGCGGGTACTCCCTTCGTGTGTCGTTTACCTGGTGTAGCAGATAATCCAATTCCTGAGCTGGCATCAATGTCTTTCCAAATGCCCGCTCAACAGCTTGCTGCCCGCTGTCGGTCAAGCGTCCGGATTCAGCCAGCAAACTGTCGCAGGCTCGCAGGAAGTACGCCGTAATACGCGCTATAAATCCATCATCAAACAAGGCTGCATTGTAACTAAAGGAGAGCCCCAGTCCGCTGTCTCCATTACCTCGTTGCATATCGACAGTGAAGTGATAGTTAGTCTGCTCAAATACACTTGAATCCAGCAACGTCTCCTGCTGCTCACCCTCTGCGGATGTCGTATCTATCAGCTGGTCATAGACATGGAAGTGGGTGTAGTTAAACAGCACTTCACTGAACTCCAACCCTGTCTCCTGCTGGATTTGCGCCAGAGGATAATGCCGGTAACTCAG
>NZ_BAAGTL010000034.1:0-654 GCF_054781935.1 Rheinheimera gaetbuli | reverse complement strand
GGTTTAAATACCCCCGGGCAAGCCCATCTCCACCTATATGCAGCTCTCCAGCCACTCCCTGAGGCACAAGGGCCAAATCCTTGTTCAAGACATACAACTGGATATTCTGGATTGGGCGACCAATCGGGATGCTGCTTAAGCCTTCCAGTGACTGACCACAATCCCAATAGCTCACATCTATCGCCGCTTCGGTTGGGCCATATAAATTATGTAATTCAACATCGGGATAACGGGAACGGAAGCGCTCCACCACTGCAAGCGGCAACGCTTCACCACTACAGAACACCTGACGTAAGTGAACACTGTCAGATAAATCTGCCAGGGCCAGCATATTGTTCAGCATTGAAGGCACAAAGTGCAACTTGCTGATGCGGGCTTCTTTTATCAACCTGGCCAGATATACCGGGTCCTTATGGCCCTCCGGCTTCGCCAACACCAACGCAGCTCCCACCGTTAACGGCCAGACAAACTCCCATACCGAAACATCAAAGCTAAACGGTGTCTTTTGCAGGACTCTGTCATCAGCACTGGCACCATATTGGCGATGCATCCAATTGATACGGTTCACCAGTGCCTGATGCTCCACCATCACCCCTTTGGGTTGCCCTGTCGACCCTGAGGTATAAATCACATACGCCAGATGCCGGCTGCTCA
>NZ_BAAGTL010000033.1:0-4684 GCF_054781935.1 Rheinheimera gaetbuli | reverse complement strand
CTCCGCCACTCCGCCGCGCTGATCATTTAACTGGGTTCCCGCCTGCGCATCCTCCTGCCACAGCACATTGAACTGCGTATAGTTGAACGACACATCAAACAGGGCATGACCAGCTAAACGGCGTTTTATTTCTGCCAGCGGGTAAAAACGATGTTGCTCAATAGCGCGACAATGCGCGTCCACAGCTTTGATCAGGCTTAGCCAGTCTCCCTCCGGCAACGTGACGCACACCGGCAGAATACTGACAAACAGCCCCAGCACCTTCTCACTGTCAATCACCTCAGGACGTCCATGGAACGACCCTCCCGACACCACCGTGTCACTGGCACAGGCCAGAGACAATGTCTTAAGGTGCGCAGCCAGCAGCAATGTCTTCAACGAGTAACCACTCTCTGCTGAGAGTTGCCTAAGCTCCGTTGACACCGCGCCACCCAAGCTACAGGTTATCGCATCCGATAAACACAACACGGCCTGATGTTCTTCACTGCCCCCATCATTCGCTGCCGACAGTTGCACCCGGCTGGCCGTCGCCTCATCAAGGTGCTGCCAGAACGCTGCATGCTCAGGCTCTGATAACGCCTGCAGCTCCATCGCGATAAAGTCACGATAGCTCGCCTGCAATGCCGGCAACTCTACATTCTTGCCTGACTGTACCTGACGGTACACCGACAACAACTCTGCGATTAAACTCGCTTCACTCAACCCATCCACTATTGCATGATGATTGCTGAAGCTCAGATGAAATTCGCCATCCGCCAGCACATGCGCTGCCACTCGCAACAACGGATATTCTTCTGCAGCAAAACCTCGCTGGTGCTCTTGTTGCAACCAGCTCTTCAGTGCCGCTTCAGCATCATCCTGTTGCACACGATAAACCTGCAGCTCAATTTGCGCGTCCTTATGTACCAGCAACAACGGCTGTGCATAACTGTCCAGCGCAATTTCTGTTCGCAGCATCGCATGACGCCGCGTCAGCAGTGCCAGAGTCTGGCGCAGGCTCTCTTCGTCAAAACGCAGTCCAGGACGGTAGTGCACTATGTCGTGATACACACCTTGCCCAGGGGAGTGCTGACTGTAATACAGCAAGCCTTGCTGCAGCAGACTCACCGGATACGCATCTTCGATGTCTTCCGGTAATTTTCTGCGAATGTCATCCGCAATCAGGGCAAACGGCTGCTGCTCTGCCTCTTCCTCCTGCACCGGCTTTATATGCCCGGCTATGGCGGCAATAGTCTGGTACTGAAACAGATCCTGCAGCGACAACATATAGCCCTGCTTACGCAGCTTACCCACAACCTGCAGGCTGGAAATCGAGTCGCCACCCACAGCGGTAAAGCCAAGGTTGGTACCAATTTCATCCAGACCCAGCACTTCCTGCCAAATCCGGCAAATCAGCGCTTCCAGCTCTGATGCCGGAGCGTCTAACGCTGCACTTCCCACCCGATCTGTCAAACACGGCTCTGGCAACGCACGTTGATCGAGCTTACCGTTTATCGTTAACGGCATCTGCTCAATACGCACATAGGCGACCGGTACCATGTATGCCGGCAATAGCTGTTGCAGGTAAGCACCAAGCAGCGGCGGCTCTATAGCGTGTCCGGTGTAGTAGGCTGTCAGCACAGGCTCCTGACCCGCACTTCCTCGCATCAACACCACCGCATCATCTATGCCGTCATACGTCAACAATTGCCGGCTGATATCTCCCAGCTCTACCCGGTGCCCACGGATCTTCACCTGATGATCACGCCGTCCCAGATATTCCACATCACCGTTTTCCAAACGCCGGGCTATATCTCCAGAGCGGTACCACAGTGGCCCGCTGCCGTTTAACTTTACAAAGCGCTCTGCGGTCAAAGCGCTGCGGTTAAGATAACCATTACTGACGCCCGCGCCGCAAACGTAGATCTCGCCCGGCACTCCCAACGGCACCGGCTGCTGCCATTCATCCAGCAGCTGGATAGCAAGATCTGCCAGAGGTTCGCCAATCAGACTGCCACTGTCTTTGCTGACACAATCCTTGCGCGATAACAGCCTATAGGTTACATGCACTGTGGTCTCGGTAATGCCGTACATGTTCACCAACCGGGTGCGACCACAGGCTCCACCGGCATCAAACCATGGCAACAGCTTGCACAGCTCCAATGCTTCGCCACCAAAAACCACATAACGCAGCTGATGGCTATCCGCGGCTTGCAACAAATGCGGCATCACCGCGTTGAACGCCGTCGGTGTCTGGTTCAGCACTGTCACACCTTCGCGAACCACCAACCGGGCAAACCCGACCGGATCACGGGTAACGGCACGCTCAGGAATAACCAGACGGCCACCGTAAAACAGCGCTCCCCACATCTCCCAGACAGAGAAATCAAAGGCGTAAGAATGAAACAGGGTCCAGACATCGGTATGATCAAAACCGAAACAATCTTGGCTGGATTTAAACAGTCGACAAACATTGTTATGTGTCACCTGCACGCCGTTTGGCCGGCCGGTTGAGCCTGAGGTATACAACACATAAGCCAGATCTTGCGGTGCCACGCGACTATCAGGGGCGTGCGGATTATCACCAGGTAATTCAGCAAGCGTATATTGCGTAACCGTATCACGCCAACCAGACACGTTTGCCTGCACCAGTACCATAGCGGGGTTAGCATCAGCAAGAATATCATTCTGCCGTTCAGGCGCCTGATTAGGATCTAGCGGAATATAGGCCGCACCGGCTTTAAGCACCCCTAGCAGAGCAACCAGCAGCTCTTCGCTGTGTTGCAGGCACACACCTACCAACTGGCCGGGCTGAACGCCCAGTGTCAGCAGGCTATTGGCCACTTTATTGCTGGCTTCATCTAATTGGCTGTAGCTAAGCGACTTATCCAGAAAGGTCAGGGCCGTTGCATCCGGGTGATCCACACAGGCCCGATGGAACATCGCCACAATAGTGTCGGTAGCAAATACCGGCAACTCATCACACTGTTGATCCACAGATGCAGACAACACGCTGCAATCTGCATCTGAGTTCAGAGCCAGCTGCTCCAGAACGTTGCGATATACTTTAACAAAGCGTTGCAAATCAGATTCTGCATACTCAGTGCCATCTAACTCCAGATAAATTTCTGGCCGGTTGTCTGCTTTGTTAAATATCGCCTGCACAATGAAGGGATAATTAGTTTTTTCAAACCCGCGGACTTCATCTTCAGCCTGTTTTTTTACATGTGCCGATTCGTTAAATGAGGTGTAATTAAAAATGTGACGGAAGAAATCTGCACCATCATGCTGCTTTTTCATCAAGCCTAATGGATAGCGACGATGAGGTAACATTACTTTGTCACATGCTGCCACAGCCTTTATAAAGTCAGCCCAAGACTGATTTCTAATATGGGCTCTGAACGGGACTGTATTTAGGAACAAACCTAGTACTGACTCAGCACCCAGCTTTTCCGGCCGGCCGTTAACAACAACACCCGTTAACACATCAGATTTGCCGGACAATACCGATATAGCTCTTAGATGCGCTGCAAGCAGGATAGCTTTTCGTGGCACATTAAGACGCAACCTTAGTGTTTCAAGCTCATCAGTTATCTCAGAACACAGTGGAACCAACGCCGCCAGATGCGATCTTCCAGCACATTGTGATGCAGCACTGTTTATGTCCGCTCGTTGGCTGCTCTGTAACAATGACTGCCAATATTGTTGTGTATCAACACTTTCAATAGCCTGACGTTCTGCGGCAATAAAATCACGATACTTTGCCGGTGAACGGGCCACTTCAACAGCTAGTCCTTTAAGTGCCAGGTCATAACAACGCAACAACTCTGAGGTCAAATGCCGGACACTGAACCCATCCAGTAAGGCATGGTGAAAACTTAAGATCAGTTCAAAACTTTGCTCATCCCGATATATAGCAAATACGCGAAACAAAGACGCCGACTCCAGATCGAATCCGCGTTGTTTTTCTGTTTCAATCCATTGCTGCTTCAACTGTTGAAACCGATCAGGCTCGGCATGGGAAAAATCTAACAACCCGACCGGCGTGTTCAATTCAGCGTGCACAACCTGAAGCGATTGCTTAAAACGGCTCAGCTCGAAAGTTGTGCGCAAAATCTCGTTCGCGCTGACTAACTTATCAACTACCTGCTGTAAAACCTTTAGCTGCAGGGGCAAAGCCACTTGCTGAATAACAATGTCATGATAGACAGCGTCTGCTTTGTTCATTTGTTGGTGAAACAACATGCCCATCTGGGTGTAACTAAGAGGATAGGCGTCTTGAATTTGCTTTTTAGTCATAGCTGAATTTCCATTCCCAAACAGAACATCACAACGGCCTTGCCAGGTTGGCAGGGGGTCTTTTGTATGGTGTAAATTCAACTACAATAGCGGGGCAGGAGTAACTGCTACTTATGACAGGTCTGCAGAGTAAAAGCCGAAAGCGGATAAAAGCGGCGCTTACAGTAATAAAAAACGGCGTAGCAAGCTTTAACTTACTACGCCGTTATTACTAATTTACCGGCTATCAACGGTCGGGTTTAGGCTAACAGCAGTTCAAGATCTTCACTGTCCAGCAGCGCAAACTCAGAAGTTTCGATTTGCTCCACCACCGTCACTGCACCCTGTTGCAATGCATTTGCCAATGACGCCACCGTGTCATGCTCAAACAAATCCTCCAGCGAAAACGCTATCCCCTGCGATGACG
>NZ_BAAGTL010000032.1:0-1162 GCF_054781935.1 Rheinheimera gaetbuli | reverse complement strand
CTCCGCCACTCCGCCGCGCTGATCATTTAACTGGGTTCCCGCCTGCGCATCCTCCTGCCACAGCACATTGAACTGCGTGTAGTTGAACGAGCTTTCAAAAGGCTGTTCGCCACCTCTGCAGCGTTTTATCTCCGCCAGCGGATAAAAACGGTATGGCAGAACCTGCTTGTACTTAGCTTCAACTTTATTGATCAACTCTATCCAGCTACCACCCTGGACAGACAGAGCCACCGGCAAAACATTTACAAACAGTCCCAGCACCTTCTCACTGTCCACCACCTCAGGGCGGCCATGGAAGGACACACCAGATACCACATGATCCTTAGCGCATGCTAAAGACAGGGTCTTAAGGTGCGCACAAAGCAGCACGGTTTTTAATGAACAACCCTGCTCAATGGCCAGCCGGCGCAAAGCTTTTGACTGCTCGCTGTCAAGAACATAAGACACCGTTTCAGAGACCGCAGTGTCTAAACAATATTCGTCTTCTTTCACATCGGCCAAACAAGGTAGCTGCACCCGACTTAAGGCTGAATCATCAAAGCTCTGCCAATAGTCACGCTGTACAGGGTCATTTAGTGCAGCCTGTTCACGGACAATAAAGTCGCGATAAGTAGAGCGCAGTGGCAACGTTTCTGTAGACTGACCGTTAAGCAAACCGCTATAGGTGCTTAGTAACTCGGCCATAAGACTGGCCTCGCTCCAGCCATCAAGAATGGCATGGTGAAAACTAAATCCTAGATACCAAACCCCTGCACGTGTTAACAAAGCAGCAAAACGGATCAATGGATAACTATCTTTAGCAAAACCATGCTGTAATTCATGTTGCTGCCACGCCTGTAAACCAGACTGAATGTCGCTTTCTAGCGGAATAACACTTAATTGCGGCAACACCTGACGGTATACCAGTTGCAACGGAACAGGATAACTCTCCAGATCAATGCCTGTACGCAGAATGGCATGGCGATCAGTCAGTAACTCTAGCGCCTTACGAAGACTATTCTCATCAAAGTCCAAGCCAATACGATAATGAACAATATCATGATATATACCTGCGCCACTTTGAAGCATGGTGTGATAGAGCATACCTTGTTGTAACTGCGACACCGGGTAAGCATCCTCTACGCCCGCAGGTAAGGCCGCCTGCACCTCTGCATCAACCAGC
>NZ_BAAGTL010000031.1:0-6729 GCF_054781935.1 Rheinheimera gaetbuli | reverse complement strand
TCTGATCGCGTAAACCGCGTTGAGTTCCTTCTTTTTAGTGATCTACTGTTTGGAACAGTTATTTAGACCAAAATCGTAAAGCCAATTATTTTTTCCAAAACTGTCTCTTTAAAGCCTGCAGGTGTGTTAAAAAAGATAATACTTTGTTATTTAATAAGTGAAAATGAGGAGTGATAATGAAAAGTGAAGGGGACATTTTAGTGGTCGATGATAACAAAGAACTTTTGGTAGCCACCAGATTGGCTCTGAAACCGCATTATAGAAATGTAAAAATACTTGAAGATCCTACCCGTATTCTGACCATGTTAGCTGAAGAAGCATTTGACGTTATCATACTGGACATGAACTTTACACAGGATGTTGTCAGTGGTCGAGAAGGCGTGGCCTGGTTAAAAAAAATCCGAGAAACCAGCCCTACCATGATCATCATAATGATGACAGCATATGCCCAAACACCTCTTATTGTAGAAACGATTAAGGCGGGCGCCAACGATTTTATTGCCAAACCTTTTAGCAACGATCAATTAATCTGCACCGTAGTGGCTGCTTTTAAACAAGTCGCCTCCCAGAAGGAAATAGAGCGGCTTTCCATGCAAACAAATGCCTTCAAAGAAGCGATGCGAGGTGATGCCCAACCTATGTTGGGTCAAAGCAAGATGATGATGAAAATCCAAAAGGTTGCTCAAAAAGCCGCCAAAACTGATGCCAATATTCTGATCCTTGGTGAAAGTGGCACTGGCAAAGGTGTCCTTGCCAGGGCTATTCATAATATGAGCATGCGCAGTGAACAACCTTTCATTAGCCTGGACATGGGTTCTGTCCCAGCGACCCTTTTTGAGAGCGAACTATTTGGTTATAAAAAAGGGGCATTCACAGATGCTAAACATGACCGCCTTGGCAGGTTTCAGCTTGCGCAAGCCGGTACTTTATTTCTCGATGAACTGGCGAACTTGCCGTTGTCCGAGCAAGCAAAGTTACTGTCAGTACTGCAAGACAAAGAATTCCGCCCCGTTGGTGCAAGTCAAACGGTGAGGGTTGATGCCCGGCTGATTTTTGCGACCAATGAATCGCTGTACCAGTCAGTGGAAAAAGGCAATTTTCGTCAAGATTTGCTGTACCGCGTAAATACCATAGAAATAGCTCTCCCCCCTTTGCGGGAGCGCAGAGAGGACATCCCCTTATTTGCTGATCACTTTGTCAATAAGTTCTGCAAGAAGTACAAAAAAGAATTGTCTATTTCTGAGTCGGAGATGAACAAGCTTGTTGACTACTACTGGCCCGGGAATATCCGGGAACTTGAGTTTACTATAGAGCGAGAGGTTATTATGGCGGAAGGCTATCAGTTAGAATTCAACAATGTATTACCTTCCCGCACCTCCCCTGCTTCTGCAAGCATTGGTGCTTCTCTCGAAGAATTTGACCTTGAAGAAGTAGAAGAAAAAACCATTCGCAGAGCAGTAAAACATTTTAAAGGTAATCTAAGTAAAGCTGCGGAAGCTCTTGGTATTACTCGAGGGGCGCTCTACAGAAGGCTGGAAAAATATGAGATTTGATAAACAACATTTGGCCCAAATGCTGTTATTTGGCATGTACACACTCTCAGTTATTGTCGCTTATTACACGATTACTGAAAGGGGAACTTCTGCGTTAACGGTTATTGCGATTCTGCTATCTGTTTTTTTGCTGGCAAAGATTAAACTCGCTTGGAACAGACAAAGTTATCAAATTAAAAAAGTGTTGCTTGCCCTGACAAATGAAGACCCCACCCTTGGCCTTCCTCTAGATAGCCCTTTGTTGCTAGAATTCAATAAGCTGAAAAATAGAATTGAAAAATCTAGAAACGAGCTACATATTCAAAATCATTTTTTCGAATCACTTATTCAGCATTTGGATGCCATAGTGTTGGTTATTGACGAAAACAACACAATTATTCATAAAAATAGTGCGTCAGAAGTTTTAACCAGAGATGTAAATAGTGAGATTATTGACGGCAACTGGGGTGAACTGGGAGAATTTATTATTCATGCTGGGAAATCAGCTCAACGCATTATAACGTGGAAGAAAGAAACACATACCGACACTCTCACTGTTAGGTTGACACATTCGCTATTTCTGGAGCGCAGTATCAAAATAGTGATCATTCAATCAATTCATAAGGAACTTGTAGACAAAGAATTAGACACCTACAAGCGCCTTACAAAAGTATTGATCCACGAAGTATCCAACTCCGTCACTCCTATTTCTATGTTAACCCATACCACAGGTCAACTTCTGCCCCAGTATTTGGACACTCCGGATGAACAAAATAAGGAAGATATTATTGAAGCTCTATCTGCAATTCAAAACAGAGTGACTCACCTCAGTACCTTCGTGAGCCGCTTTATGGAACTCAGTAGCATACCTATGCCCAATATGCAGTATTCAGATCTAAAAGCAGTCATTAACAACGTCTTGCAGTTATTAAAGAAACAACTTGTTGAAAACGGTGTCCGCATATACTTGCACTGTGCTGAACATGAAGTCTACAAAACCAATTTTGATGCTGCTCAAATTGAGCAGGTATTGCTGAATATTATAAAGAACGGCATAGAGGCTCTTGAGAGTACTCTGGAAAGGGCTATCCATATCAAGCTGTACTACAACAACAAGAACAAACTGTTTTTAGATATCACAGACGACGGCCCAGGCATTCCTCCCCATGTACAGGAAAAAATATTTATTCCTTTTTTCACAACTAAACCCAATGGTTCCGGTATAGGTCTGAGTTTATCAAAACAGATTATGCGTAACCATAACGGCGACTTGCTCTACGTGGACGAAAGTACAGACTCGAAAACAGGCGCTTGTTTTAGATTTATATTTGACTGAAAATAACTCTTAAAACGTAACCGTTCGGCCAATTATACCTAATCTGTGAATTTGGGCGCTACTCGGAAGCTTACGGAGGGAAGTCCAGTTTGTCGTGATACGGATCAATTTACAGGTAACGCCAGAAATGGTACAGCGACTGAGTATCGCTATGATAAACAGCCGCTTACACAGAATATTTTATAGGCTCCGAGCCAACGATGTCCTGTTAAGGTATTACTGCTCTTCAATCCTGTTACTCAGCGGCACATATATATGGGAAGGCGGGCGTGGTCAATCTGAGCCTTAGTTCATTAACCAGATGGAAATCTGCCTCCACTTTCAGTTCTTTAAGTATGTTCGCCATGGTCTTTTCCCCAGTGCAACGTTCAAAAACGCGTGCAGCCAGTTTGTGTTTCGGGAAAATTGGGTCGGGCTGTACCTTATGTTCCTCTGTTAACTTATAGCTACTGTCTTCCTGATAAACGTATAAATCATAGCTAGTTCTCATTTTCTTAAAGTGGGTTTGCAAAAATACCTCATTGATCTGGTTACTTGTCTGCACAGGAAAACTCGAGTCCTTTCGCTGTACATAGAACCAGACATGGGGCGAGTTTTCTAATAACAGCAGGTTTCCAATCTGCCAGCGTGTGAGATCAGGTAATGACATATACTGGTCTTCAACCCGTTTATCACTAAATTTCATTTCCCAAGAGATTCTGCCTTCCCCTTTGTCCCACTGATTAATGCAAGGTGTAATAATCTCTAGTCCTTGGCTCTGAATCAATTCATTAAACGTTTCTACTGTATAGCTGTATTCGACCGGTTGCAGGATTGCATCCGCCATTGCACTCTCATGAGAGTCAACCAATCCCGCCAGGAAACCTCCCATTAAAGGACTATAGTTTGCCTGCTGGTCCTTTATCATCGCAGCCGAAACCGGCAACTCAACATCAATTTCTGGCCGACCATCAGTAGAGCACATCATACGAATCGCCTTTTGAAATGCTGTTGTGGTCAGTCTATGGTAATAGTTGTAGACAAAAAGTTCTAACACGCCATTTTTCTTCAAGGCTTTAGCCAACTTGGACAGGGGAATCGACGGGTCATAATTATGATGGATTACGCCAGTACAGATCACTATATCAAACTCGTCTTCATAGTTGACATTATTCAGGCTCATCTCTTCCAGTTTTACGTTCGTCACATTTAATTGCTCTGCCAATACTTTCGCAGCAGCCAGTGACTCAGTAGATATGTCTGTGCCCAATATTTCCGATTGAGGATATTTTAATGCCGTAATTACAGCCTGGTTTGTGCCACATCCTGCCACCCAGATCCTGGGGCTCTCGCCAATACGGCTGTTGTCAAATACGCCTACTTCCTGATTTAAAGCAGTGGTCCATAACATTTGCTCTTTATACTTGGAAAGAATTGCCGGATGCCATGGAAAGTTAAATCGTCCGTAGAATCGTTTATTTATCTTATCCACATCTTCCTGAGAAGCAGCTGAGTGCAAGTTAAAAAGTTGATTAGCGGCTGAATTATTCCCTAGTTCAATCATCTGTCACCTTCATTATTTTTAGATTATCTGATTATATTTACAACTATAGATTAAGGAGTTTTTAGCTTGCTTCCTCTATAGAAGCACCTTTCCTACTTACTGCTTCTTCACATCCTCGCTTGGTTTACTGCCTGAGTTCGTCATTGCTTAACAATCTAGCCATCAACAATCGGCTCATCTCTTTTACCGCTCTGGATTTCATAATACTGTGATGATCTGCTTCCAATTCATGGCAAGCAAACGGATAAAGACTTAGCTCTTTAAGTGTATTAATACAGGAAGGCTTTTGTTCCGATTTACTTTGTTTGGCTGAAAAATACTGCACCCTGCCAATCCTGTGAACTGGATTTTTGGTATAGCGTTCCTGCCCCACAATCCCGGATAAAACAATTTCCCTCATACGTTGCTCCGATTGCCCCGTAGCTACACTTAGCTCGGCAATTTGCTGTTCTTTATCAAATTGACTTAACAGAAGTGGATGTTCCGCTAAGGTATCTAAATACTCCACCAGAGTCTGAGCTTCATCCCTCAACAATGTTTCCATAGCTGATTTGGAAGAAGATGAAGACTTTTGAGTGTGCCAGACACTGTCAATAATGCCCAGATATGCAACTTGCTGATTTTGGTTTCGTAATTGCTGAGAGATCTCTAATGCTAAAACACCCCCTAGTGACCAGCCCAACAGACGATATGGTCCATTTTTCTGAACCGCTTTAATTTCCTTAATATAGAGAGCAGCAAGAGCTTCAACTTGCCAGATATTCACTGAAGCTGCCGGGTTCACAAGCTCAGGGCGGCTAAGTCCATATACTGGCAGTTCGCTGGGTAAATTCTGCACCAGTTCATGATAACCATAGATGTCACCTTCCACTGGATGGATTAGAAACAGTGGCTGAGAGTCACTTGTTCCGGGATTTAACTGAGTACATACTTCTGCTATTTTGCGTACTGCTTGCGCACCGTCCAGTACTTTTGCCATATTTTTCAGTACGGGGTATTCAAATACTTGTGACAAAGTAAATGGCCTCCCTTTTACCTCCCGTACTCTGACCAACATGCGAAGCGCCAACAAGGAGTGCCCACCCAGAGTAAAGAAGTTGTCATGAACACCTACCCGCTCAAGACCAAGCAGTTTTTGCCAAATCTCTGCCAGAGCCTGCTCGGTCTCTGTGGCAGGTGCAGTGTACTCTGCCTGGAGGCTGGATATATCCGGCTCTGGCAAGACCTTGCGGTCAACCTTGCCATTCGGGGTCAGCGGCAACCTCTCCAGCAACACAAAAACTCCCGGCACCATATACTCCGGCAAGCTTTGCTTAAGGTGCTTCGTTAACGCCTGCTTCAGGGCCGTTGTCTGCTCTTCTTTCTGCTGCAAAGACCATTCAGCCGAATAATGTTCAGCAACCGGGCATATATACGCCACTAACTGGCTGTCACCGCTTGAGGTTGCTTTCGCCAATACCACCACATCTTGCACCCACGCATGGTTGCTCAGGCTGTTTTCAATTTCTCCCAGCTCAATGCGGAAACCCCGCAGCTTGATTTGGTGGTCAATTCGTCCCAAAAACTCCAGAGTACCATCCGGCAGCCAGCGCACCAGATCACCTGTTTTATACAACCGCCCTTCACCAAACGGATTAGCAATAAACTTCTCTTCCGTCAGAGCATCCCGGTTTAAATATCCCCGGGCAAGCCCATCTCCTCCTATATACAGCTCTCCTACAACTCCCTGAGGTACCAGTTGCCGCTGGCTATCCAGCACATAAACACAGGTATTAGAGTTTGGCTTGCCTATAGGGACACAACGTTCGTCCGATAACAATACAGTGAAACTTGTTGCCGTGATGGTCGTCTCAGTCGGCCCATAAGTGTTAAGCAAACGAACCTTTGGCGATTGGACGACAAAGTTCTGCGCGAGTCTGCTTGATAAAGCTTCTCCACCGACGATCACCAGGCGCAATGATGGCCAGGCCCAGCTCGGTTCATTGTTTTCTAACTCATGGAAGAAGGCCGTAGGCAGGCTGATAACTGACGCTCCCTGCTCATGACCGAAACGCTTAAAAGCTTGTGCTCCGCCCAAACAAGCATCACTGCGCAAAACTAAACACGCGCCATTGCATAAAGCGGCTATAAACTCCTCAACGAAAATATCAAAATTAGGTGTGGAGAACTGCAACATCCGATCGCCAACCTGCATTTGATAACAATGCAGAATATGTTGCTGATAATTCACCAGATTACGGTGCTCCACCATCACCCCTTTGGGTTGCCCTGTCGACCCTGAGGTATAAATCACATACGCCAGATGCCGGCTGCTCAAT
>NZ_BAAGTL010000030.1:0-1073 GCF_054781935.1 Rheinheimera gaetbuli | reverse complement strand
TGCCATTGGGTGTAAGCGGCATGCTTTCAAGCACCACAAAGACGCTGGGGATCATATAGTCAGGCAAATATTGCCTACTGTACTGACCTAATATTGTATTCCAGTCTCTACCTGTCTTGTCATCAGCCCGCAGCCCATTCTCCTTGCCGATACTGACATAAGCCACTAACTGGGTTACTCCCCGCTCAGACAGCTTGCTCAATACAACAGCTTCCTGCACATACTCTTGAGTGGCCAAGCACCTTTCAATTTCTCCTAACTCAATGCGGAAACCCCGTAATTTCACCTGATGATCAATACGTCCCAGATAAGCCAGATTACCATCTGGCAGCCAGCGCACCAGATCACCCGTTTTATAAATTCGTTTGCTACTGCCTGCGCGATTAGGATCGTAAAAAGGATTGGCAATAAAACGTTCGGCAGTTAAAGAGTCGTTATTCAGATATCCGCGAGCGAGGCCGTCACCACCTATGTAAAGTTCACCACAAACGCCTTCTGGCAGCAGGTTCATTTCCTTGGACATTACATAAAAAAAGGTATTGTTGATTGGATTACCTATGCTGACGGTATTATGATTATCCCTTACCTGATAAATACTGGAACAAATTGTTGTTTCTGTAGGGCCGTAAGCATTAAGGAATTGAACCTTAGGGAACCACTCATCCACTAGTTTCTCAGGACAAGCTTCCCCACCGACAGTGACAACCTGCACACTTGAGATATTAGTTTGTTCCAGAGTCAACAAACTAGATGGGGTCATCACTAGATGAGTGACCTGTTCTCTATTTATACAATCAACTACCCCTTCACTTAATTGTTCTTGAGCATTAGTCAATACCAACTTTGCCCCTCTCGTTAAAGTCATCCAAAGCACCCAACTGGCGGCGTCAAAATTAATAGAAAGACTGTGCAAAAAAGCTGAATTACAATTGACTGAAAGTTGCTTGGCAGTTGCGTGTATAGTGTTCACCAAACTTTTATGCTCAATCATAACCCCTTTAGGTTGCCCGGTTGAGCCAGAGGTATATATGACATAGGCAAGGCAGCTTGAGTTAATCCCCAGCATATTGCTA
>NZ_BAAGTL010000029.1:0-1073 GCF_054781935.1 Rheinheimera gaetbuli | reverse complement strand
TGCCATTGGGTGTAAGCGGCATGCTTTCAAGCACCACAAAGACGCTGGGGATCATATAGTCAGGCAGGTATTGCCTGCTGTACTGACCTAATATTGCATTCCAGTCTCTACCTGTCTTGTCATCAGCCCGTAGCCCATTCTCTTTGCCAATACTGACATAAGCCACTAACTGGGTTATTCCCCGTTCAGAAACCTTGCTCAATACAACAGCTTCCTGCACATATTCTTGGGCAGCCAAGCACCTTTCAATTTCTCCTAACTCGACACGGAAACCCCGTAATTTCACCTGATGATCAATACGTCCCAGATAAGCCAGATTACCATCTGGCAGCCAGCGCACCAGATCACCCGTTTTATAAATTCGTTTGCTACTGCCTGCGCGATTAGGATCGTAAAAAGGATTGGCAATAAAACGTTCAGTGGTTAAAGAGTCGTTATTCAGATATCCGCGGGCGAGGCCATCGCCACCTATGTAAAGTTCACCACAAACGCCTTCAAGCACTAATTCTAGGCAAGCGTTAAGAATGAAAAGCTGAGTATTGTGGATCCCTCGCCCAATACTACTAATGCCTCCGGGTTTTCTTAAACAGCGGGTTGAATAGGTTGTATCTTCTGATGGGCCATACAAATCATATACTTGCTCGACACCCGAAGCATAAAGTCGCTCTACTAAAGACTGCTTTAAAAACTCCCCTGCCAGATTAATGGTTTTAACATGACCAGGCAGCAGTGAATTATTGATTAACAAAGATTCTATAGCAGAAGGCACGGTGTTAATCAGGCTGATTTTCAGCGCCTGCTCACAGCTGTTCCATTGCAGTATATTTTTTACTATTAATGCTGCGCCGCCAGAAGTAAGGGGAGCAAATAGTTCAAACACGGATAAATCAAAACAGATGGACGTTGAAGCCAAAACCAAGCTTAGCTGTTGTATTGTATACTCTTTTTTTGCCCAACAAAGAAAGGCTACAACATTTTTATGCTCAATCATAACCCCTTTCGGCTGGCCGGTTGAGCCAGAGGTATATATGACATAGGCAAGGCAGCTTGAGTTAATCCCCAGCATATTGCTA
>NZ_BAAGTL010000028.1:0-653907 GCF_054781935.1 Rheinheimera gaetbuli | reverse complement strand
ACCGGGCCGTTCAACAGGCGTTTAGCCGTCACTGAACAACGCGCCGGATAAAACGCTAAAGCGTTAGCAGGTTCACTGTAGAGTCTTGGAGTGGAGAATGAATAAAATAACAGGGGCAATTGTCAGCTTTTTGATATTGCTTGCCGCAGCAGGAGCTTGGGGAATCGTTTACTGCGATACTTTGGGGCTAAAGCCTAATGAAATGGTGAGCGCATTAATTGCGGTTATTGCTAGCCTTGGGGCGCTAGTATCAGCCACATTTGTAGTAGCTAGTTATCTGCAAACGAACAAAGCTTACATTGAGTCTCAAAGACCACATTTACTAATACTTGTTGAGAGTCTAAGACATAACGAGTCCGGTCAGCCTGTATCAAGAATCCACTATCACAACATAACAAATAATAGATTCAATGATTTAACAATTACGGTTTCAGTTGATGCAGAGAATCGAACTTATGATTTAAGCCATCTTTTCAGAAGCAAGATGACGATGATAGGGCGAGACCAGCGCCAAAGATCATTTAAGCCTATAGACGAACTTACGAACTTAGGCTTAGACCTACAACGAACAGCTAGTTCAGGAAAAGAAGTGAAGCTTCGAGCCGGATATAAATATACATTTAATGGCGTTGAAGATGTAGTAAATGCTCAAGAGTATCGATGGGATGCAGACGACCAGCAATGGAGTATCTGTTAATGCCGCCTGCTAACAATCAACTGCAGCGGATCAATTCTCGCTGGGCTCAAATTGCCCGCTGAGTTGGGCGTTAGCTGCAATGGAGACTCCAGTGGAAATATCCGAAATTGAAGCGAAGTTAAAGCTGCTTAATGGTCGAGGTTCAGATGATGAATATGAAGCCGTAAAGGTGTTAAGCAAACTTGGCGATATGTTCCCTGATTTGTTACTTCAAAAATATCGGGTTTCAAAAAAATGGGGTGAGAGAGCATCCTGTGTATATCACGCCATTAAATTCGCTAAAACAAATGATTCTTCATTCCAGCTTGGCATCGAAGCAACGCAAGATAAATCAAAGCATGTAAGGTATCGGGCGTGTATGTTGTTGGCTATCGCACAAAAATCAGAAGCTATTATTGTGCTTGAGTCGTTACTAAATAATACTGACTCAGCCAGTGATGCTGTTGCCGCAATAGATGCTATACAGCACCAAAATCATCACTACTTTGCAGACAGAGATCACTCAGGCATGGTCACTTTAAATGTGTAGCCAAATCACAGCTAACAAGCGCAAGCAATCGGACTTGGGTAAGCTGTCACCATTTTTGCAAAAAGCCGCAAAAATGCCGCCATCTCACCCAAGCCGTTGTTGCGGGCGTTATACATTTAGGAGAGTTTAGTTTGAGTTCTGTCAAGCCACCCAAAAGCATTTTCTTCGCTGCGCTATGGATGTCACTGTCAGTTTTGGTTGCTTTAGCAGGCTATGTAGCACTTTTTGATAAAGCTCCGTTTGCCATGTTTGGGCTATTAGCGCTGTCAATTTTGCTTTTTGTAGTGGGGCTGCAGCGCACTGAGCGCTTTTCCGTAGATCAGGATATTTTTAATAATCGGATACGTATTCTAGGTTTTGCATCAGCTTTGTGCGGCATCGGTACTATTTTTTATGCAGCATCCTTATAAATGTATAACAAACGCCATCAAAAACGCGCCCGTTGGGCGCTCGACTCGCAACAAGTTACTCGCGTTTGTGGCGGGCGTTAGCCTTACAGGAGTTCATTTTGAGTATTGAGATTTGGTTGGCCTTTGTAACTGCATCACTGGTATTGTGTTTAACACCTGGTCCGACAGTTTTTCTGGTTATTGGTCAAGCTATTACTCACGGTAAGCGTTCAGTTATTCCCCTCGCTGCCGGAGCCCTTGCAGGAGATATTATCTTAATGTCGCTCAGTTTCATGGGGTTAGGGTTATTGCTATCAATCTCATCAACCATGTTTAACTTAATTAAATTTGCTGGTGCGGCATATCTTATTTACTTAGGTATCAAAGCGTTTCGTACTAAGAGCAGGCCAGATAGTCATGCAACTGAAAGGGATAATAAGGGCGGTTCATTTTCAATTTTCCGGGATGTTATGATCGTTACCGCACTCAACCCGAAGGGCATTCTATTTTTCATGGCTTTTTTGCCGTTGTTTATTACTACTTCGGAGCCCGTTATTCCTCAAATGTCGATTTTGGCAATTTCGTTTTTAGCGGTATCTCTGTTTAGTGTAAGTTGCTATGCAGTATTGTCAGGCTATCTTCGGGGTTATTTAACTAAACCCCGAGTTCAGGATGGATTTAATAAAGTTGGCGGTAGCCTGCTTGTAAGTGCAGGTGTAATTACTGCTGGTATGCAAAAAGGCTAACAAGGCGCTGTTGTCGCCGCTACCGCGGCTGGGACGGCTTACGCTGCGCTCCAGCCGCCCCAAAGCTTTGCGTTATATGACTCAGGAAGAACCTAGTGCTTAAATTCTTAGCCGGAGTTTTGTTTATACCTTGTGTAACTTTTGCTGACACGGAAGTAAGCCCAGATAGGCTGGAAATTATCAGTAACCTGAAGCAAGAAATTGCTAAACAATATGTCCTCGAGGACAAAACCCCTGCGATATTAGATTCATTAAAAATATTATCTTCATCTGAAGAGCTACAGCTTGTTTCGGGTGATAAAGAATTTGCAGAAGTAATTGATAGTAATCTAAAAAAGTTTGATAAGCATTTTAGCTTTTTATGGAGAGCTAATAAAAAAACAGGCACCAATCAATCGTCAGAAAGTTATTGGGAAAAACTTGAACGTAAAAACTCTGGATTTAGTAAAGTTGAAATACTGGCAGGTAATGTTGGTTATATTGATTTTTGGGGTTTTGATAAAGTAAACAGCAACTCGACAGAGCGTGTAGCCAATGTAATGGCGATGGTCTCTGATGCTAGCGCTGTTATTTTCGATCTCAGGAATAATGGTGGTGGACATCCAGAGATGTCACAGCTAATTAGTAGCTATCTATTTAAAAATAGGACTCATCTGAACAGTATCTATTGGCGTTATTCTGGTGAAGTTGATGAATTTTGGACCTTCAGAAAGGTTAAAGGAAAAAAACTTGTCGATGTTCCTATTTACATTTTAACGAGTAGTGCAACGTTCTCAGCTGCTGAAGATTTTGCTTATAGTTTACAGAGCTTAAAACGAGCAGTCGTTGTCGGTGAAGTGACTGCCGGCGGAGCGCACCCTATGCGCTTTTTAGATTTTGGGAGTGGTTTTGTTGCAGGTATTCCATATGGTAAAGCAATTAATCCGATCACTAAAACAAATTGGGAATGGGTTGGTGTAAAACCTGACTTAATTTCATCGAAAGAAGACGCTTTTAATCTCGCATATTTCACGGTGCTGAAAAGCTTGGTAAAAGCAGAATTGAGCTTTGCCGCAAAGAATGAAATTAAGGATAAATTGGAAGAGTTGGCTATGACTCTGGGTGATTGAGCAATGAGGTTTAAATCGTCATATAACAATCGCCATCAAAAACGCGCCCTTTGGGCGCTCGACTCGCAACACGTTGCTCGCGTTTGTGGCGGGCGTTATGTCCATTGAACGAGTGTTGGGCACCATAAAAAGGAGTTAGGATGAGTACACATACGTCAAACCGAAAGATTACTACCGCTAAGATTAGAGAGATGAAAGGAAAAGGTAGCATTGTCTCTCTGACAGCTTACACCAAGCCAATGGCGAGCTTTATGGACCCGTATGTAGATCTCATCATTGTTGGTGATTCAACTGGAATGGTTGCATACGGTTTTGATTCAACCTTGCCTGTAACACTAGACATGATGATTGCTCATGGTGCAGCTGTTGTACGAGGAGCTGAACGGGCTTGCGTAGTTGTTGACATGCCCTTCGGGTCATATCAGGAGAGTAAAGAGCTGGCGTATCGAAATGCAGCCCGTGTATTGACAGAAACGGGTGCTCAGGCGGTAAAGGTTGAAGGAGGATTGGAGCTGGTTGAAACCGTGGAATTCCTGACTAACAGGGGTATTCCTGTTATGCCGCACATAGGTCTCCGCCCTCAGCATGCAAATACTCTTGGTGGGTTCAAGGCGCAGGGGCGAGATGACGATGCTATTGCGTTGTTGGTTAAAGAGGCACAGGCCTTTGAGTCAGCAGGCGCATTTTCGGTATTGATTGAAGGGGTTTTTGAGAAAGCCGCAAGAAAGGTTACTGAAGCCATTACCATTCCCACAATCGGCATTGGCGCTTCTCCTGAGTGTGATGGACAAGTGCTAGTGACTGAGGATATGCTTGGACTGTTCTCAGACTACACCCCGAAATTTGCCAAGAAATATGTAGACCTCAGCGTCCATATCAAAGAGGTATTTGCAGAGTTCGAAAAAGAAGTAAGGGCCGGAACTTTCCCGTCAGAAGAGCATTGTTTTGGTATAAAAAAGTGACATAACAAGGCGCTATTGTCGCCACTATCGTGGCTGGGACGGCTTACGCTGCGCTCCAGCCGCCCCAAAGCTTTGCGTTATGTGCTCGCAAGGAACCAAGTATGGCTTTAAATTTGAAAGAAGTTGATGGCGTTCCAATCAAATCTAAACACAAAGCCACCTGCCATTGTGGTTCTGTTGAGTTTGAGCTTGATTTACCGGATGGTTTGGTTGAATTACGGCGCTGTGATTGTTCGCTTTGCCGGAGGCGTGGAGCGATAGCGGCTTCAATTCCTTTGTCGGGTATAAAAATTATAAAAGGTGAGAGCTTATTAAAGCTTTACCAGTTTAATACAAAGACAGCTAAGCATTATTTTTGTAGCAACTGCGGTATTTATACTCACCATCAACGCAGATCAAATCCAACGCAGTATGGTTTTAATGTTGCTTGCCTTGAGGGAATTAACCCATTGAAAATACAAAATGTACCGACCAAAGATGGTGTAAACCATCCGGCAGATCGCAAATAATGGCACATAACACATATGAGCCTTCTCGGAGTCAATAGGTAAAACCGCTCTTCTGGCCGTGTTAGCGGCCAGTCTGTTTGTCCATCAGCAAGATAGACTGCTTCATCTGTCATCATGGTTGCCAGGCGATAGCCTGCAACAAATACATATCGGGGCTCTCTTATCTCATGCTCAATGAGTGCCTGCTGATTTCAGCATCCTTGCTGACAGCAGGGGCACCAGACATTCATCGGTTAACCTGTTGCTGGCACTATTCAAGGCGTCGGGCTTAAAGCCAGTTAGTTTCAGGCTCAGCACAGGTGCAAACCATCTTGCTGATGGTAAATGCGCGGCGACAAGGTGTCTAATCAAAGCAACCTGGTTACGGCAGTGTGCCAGAAGGCGGGTGATTCAGCTTATTACTAAGGGTTACCCAACCATCATTTGAGCATCAGCCATGGTGTTCCAGTTAGACGTTCAGCTCACCTTGTCCCGCGACTTAACCGGCTAGGAATCGCTTCTCATCAAATACCTTCTGATTTTTCAGCATGTAGTAAACGCAACGGCCAACCTTGTGCGCCAGAGCGCTGAGTGCTTTGCTCATGCGCTTTTGTAATTTGAGTAAGTGGGCTTTGGCTTTGTCGTTACCGCGCAGATAAAGAACGGCAATTTCACCGAAGGCCCACTTCCTTCACTACAAAGCCGCACGTGTGCTTTGCGCTAAATGCCGGTAACCAGAAAGTCTATCGCAGCGACAATGTCATCTCGAGCGTCAGTCAATGAAGCTTCCTGCGCTTTCAAAAAGCTGACGGAGACGCTGGTTAATTGATGAGTAAGAAGAACAAACTTTTTGTTTTTGATTTTAATAACAGGGCAAAGGTGGTTGGGGTAGGTTTGGTCAGATCTCCGAACAGGAGTTAGTGGAATTACTACTCTGCTGTTAAGGGTCTCGAGAAGGCCGTTTTGAATATCAACAAAGTAGGGATAAGTCTGATTGGTATCATTATCTGTATTTACGTAAAGGTCAAACTGCTTCATCAGAGTACCCGATGTTTGTCAGAGAAAAGACCGTTTTCTTCAGCAAGTGTATTACAGTTATCAATGGCTTCACGATTATCTTTCAGCCACTGATTACGCTTTTCCTGGCGAATTTTCTCAGTCAGCGCCCATTCAAGAGTTGCTGAGAGGTTTATGTTCAGGCTGCGAGCTTCAGCCAATAAATCTCTGTTTATTGAAAGGTTTGCCGCTTTTTTGGCGGCAGCGTTGCCAGATAAAGGTTGCATTGCATTTGCTCCAGGTATAGCTTATGCGCATTGTCAATACGCATTATGTTAGTTGGGCGGATTTAACAAGTCAAGTAACCGGAGGGCTTCGCCGCCGGGCCTTTCGGCGTTATGCCGGCTGAAAGATTATCGCCCCTCTCAGGAACAACAACAGGGAAACAGGAAAGGATATGTCAGTGTTTCTTAAATTTCGACTCGTTATTTTAGCTTGCCTAAGCCTTGCTCTTTCGGCATGTGTTACTTGGCCAGGACATCGCCAAACAGTAGATGAAGAAAATTTCTATTTACATATCACCGCCCCTTCTAGGGTTATAAAAGAAAATATTCGTTTTAACGCTGAAGAAACAGAACTATTATGTTTACCCGAGAATGCTCAAATCGAGTTAATTGTTTCAGATAATATCGGAAAACATCAGCTCACGATAAAAGAACACCAAGGTTCGATAGTTTATCACTACAGGTTAAATGGACGTAAAACAACATTTGGAGCCAAGGAAAAAGAGTGGTTCGCATCGCAAGTCCCTTTAATCATTGAAAAATCTAAATATCAAGATGGTCCGAGTCAGGCATAACAAACGCCAGCACAACGCGCCTTTGGCGCTCGCAACAAGTTGCTCGCGTGTGTGGCGGGCGTTAGCTGTGGTTAACCTTCACACATTTAAGGAAAATAATGTTTTTTAAGTTGGCTTTTGCTCTAGTTGTTTTTTTCTCAGTTTCGGTATGTGCTAAAGAGAGCACCGAATTTAAAATTCGAAATACGCATACTCTGCAAATAAAATCTGAAGTAAGCGGATTGGAGTATGAGCTGTATATTCGCCTGCCTAACGATTACTCAGAAAATAACAAAAAATACCCGCTGGTATTATTAAATGACACAGGTTATTCAGTTGCAGTGGCGAGCGGCATTGTTCATCTGATGGCAGGCCGGGACATCGAGGATGTCATTATTGTAGGGATTTCATATTCCAAAGGGCATAACCCTTTGCTTAGTCGCACAAGAGACTACACACCAACATATGCCCCAAATGAAAAAAGGGGGCATTCGCTCGAACTTCAGAAGTATTCAGGTAAAGCCAGTCAGTATATTAGTTTCATATCAGACGAGGTTTTACCTCTGATTAGTCAAACATATCGAATCAGACAGGATAAAAAAATATTTGTTGGTCATTCATATGGCGGTTTGCTTGGCGCCAACATCTTGATTACTAATGCCGAACTATTTGACTACTACATCTTAGGTAGCCCATCGTTCTGGTATGACAACAAAGTGATGTTTCGGCTGGAAAATGACTTTGCAAAAAATAATAAGGTCATGAAAGCAAGTGTATTCATGTACATCGGTAGTGAAGAAGGTAGTATGGTAGAGGAAATGCAGGCATTCGAGAATCAGTTAAAATCACGCGATTATCAAGGCTTAAGCATCCAATCCAAAGTATTGTCTGGATTGACTCATCAAAGTGCCTTTGCTGTGTTACTAACGGATGGCCTTCAAAAAGCTATTCCAAAACAAAGCAAAGGCAGCTAACAAAAAATATTATCGCCAGCAAAAAAAGCTGGCTGCGACGTCAAACCGCTTTTCGGCTTTACGCCCGTGTGCTTTGCGTTAAGCTTTTTGGAGATATATTTGAAACTTCTGTTTCTGCTAATGTGTTTGGCTAATCCAGCGTTTGCGTCTGAGTATCGTATTGTCACAGATCCTGAAAGGCAAAGAGACATTCCAATTCAAGTTAGCTTGCCGACGGACGTTTCGCTCTGTAGCGCTGAAAATCAATGCCCTGTTGCTTTATTAAGCTCTGGTTATGGCGTTGCTTACGATAAGTATTCATTTATCTCAGATACTTTGAATAAAGCCGGTTACCTTGTTGTTGCTATCCAGCATGAACTGCCGGGCGATCCAGCTCTTGCAGCTACAGGCCATCTTTATACTGAACGAAGTGAAAATTGGCAGCGAGGCGCTACAACCCTAAAATTCATTCGCAGGCAGCTAAAACCTGAGTTTTCGGGCTATGACTTTAATAATTTAACTTTAGTTGGTCATTCGAACGGTGGCGATATCTCCAGTTTGTTGCTGAATGAAGGTGTGGATTTTACCAATAAACTCATAACCTTAGATCACCGCCGTGTTCCATTGCCAAGAGCCGGCTCTCCATTTATCTTATCGATTCGCGGTAGTGATTATCCGGCTGATGAAGGGGTGTTGTACACAGAGCAGGAAAAAACGATGCTTAATGCGTGTATTGTGCAAATTGCAAATTCTAAACATAACGATATGACAGATTTTGGCCCAGGCTGGCTTAAAGATGTAATAGCAAACACTCTGCTGAGTTTTATATCCGGGCAATGTAATGGCACATAAAAAGCTTAGCAAACCGCGTCATTCGCTGCTTGCATGCGCGGGGCACACGCCTCTACTATAAAGGCATAAACTACAAAGGAAGACTGATGGAGCAAGCCATATTACAGGTAAATAAAGCTGCAATTAATTTTACTAAAGCGGCGGTGCTCGTTGGTGTGTAGATTATTAATGCTTTTTATCGTGTTAACTTTTAGCAATTCAAGCTATTCAGACCCGCTTGAAAGGTTTACCCATGAAAATATCGCTTCAGCAAAAGCATTAGCGAAGAAGCTGAGCAACGCCGAGTGGATATATAGCTGGCGTGGTCGTGACTATCAATTCCGCTTCAATGACAACGGTTCTATTGGAATGCTTGAAAGCTGGAAGAATGTTAATTGGTATGTCACGGGTAAACGTGAGGTAGTTTTGGAAGCTGACGGCTCTAAAATGCTATTGAACTTCAATTCAAGTGTTTCTGTTTTTTTCACCAGAGATTGGAATGGTGAGAAATCGGATGGTCGTGTGTTACTTAAATAACCACATCAAGCAGATGCTGTCGATGCGCACCACGCAGTTGCTGTGCGCTTAAGTTATTGTATTTTTTCTAAATGATCACTAATCTGGCTGACATTAAATTTACCGGCACAGATAAGCCTGCGTTTAAATACGCGGCAAGCAGGCGTAAATGTGAGGAGACTATAGCGGTGGTTACATTCAGGTCGGCTGAGGATTTAGCAACGGCAGCACAATTTACGCTGTCAAATATGCAGCCATATTATCAGCACTACTCGGTAGATTGGGATCAGGCGCAGATTGAGGCCATGACGCAACAGCTGGTGAATTTTGATATTTTGTTTCAGGAAACGCTGGTGGGTGTAATGAGGTTATCTTTTGACACTGAAGATTGCTGGTTACGTGATTTGCAAGTTGATCAGCATTATCAGAACCGAGGCATTGGCGCAATCGCTCTGGCTGAAGCTGAGCGGCTGGCTAAAGAGCGCTGTTGCCAAATTTTGAAGCTTAGAGTGTTTAAAAATAGCCCGGCGGTTCATTTGTATAAGCGGCAAGGGTTTGTTTTAACTAGCGAAGACGAACGGTTTTACTACATGAGTCGTGTCGTCTGCTAACCATTGCATATTATCGTCAGGAAAACGCGCTGGCTGTGACGTCGACCTGCAACGTGCTCTGTTGCTCGCGTACTTTGTGCAAGGTATTTAAGGAGGAAAGATGAACTCTGCTAACAATAAGCCCCTTTTGGCGGCGGCACTGTGTTGCGTCGCTGCGGCGCTGGCGCATCTTGGTTGTATTGTATTCGGTGCAGACTGGTATCGGTTTTTTGGTGCGGGTGAGCAAATGGCGCGGATGGCAGAGCAGGGGCTGTGGTATCCCACTGTTGTAACGTCTGCCATTGTGTTACTGCTGGTTACCTGGGCGCTGTATGGTTTGTCTGGCGCAGGTAGCATTAAGCGTTTACCGCTGACCAGGTTGGCTTTAGTGCTTATTGCAGCAATTTTTATCCTGCGTGGTGTTTCCTTCGTCGGTTTAATGCCGATGTTCCCGGAGAATAGCCTGACATTTTGGCTGGTTAGCTCCGGTATTTGTTTGTTTATTGGCAGCCTGTTTGCTATTGGTTTGTATCAGCAATGGCCAGAACTGGGCGGCAAAGGGCTAAAGACGCTAGTGCAAAAAACTTAAACTGGTGGTCATCACCTGTTCCCTGGGGGCTACTTATTGTGTTACTCGTGTTTTTTGCCAGCGTAATATAACAAATAGCATACACCCTGCTTGTTACCGGTTAAAAAATTGCCAGCGCTGCACTTTTACGCCATGTTAGCTGTCTGGCAACCGAACGGAGTTTTAACAATGAAAACCATTGGCCTTATTGGCGGTATGAGCTGGGAGTCGACTATCCCGTATTACCGGTATGTAAATGAAGGGGTTAAAAGCCAGCTGGGCGGGCTGCACTCTGCCAAGTGCATTTTAGTCAGTGTCGATTTTTATGAAATTGAGCGCCTGCAGCAGGCTGGCGACTGGGACACTGCCGGTGCAATACTGGCCACAGCGGCGCGCACGCTTGAGGTGGCCGGCGCTGATTTTATTGTGCTGTGTACCAACACCATGCATAAAGTGGCCCCGGCTATTGAGGCGGCAGTGGCTATTCCGCTGCTGCATATCGCCGATGCGACTGCAGCAGCGATAAAGCAGGCAGGCTGCAGCCGCGTGGGGCTGCTAGGCACCAAATTTACTATGCGGCAGCCGTTTTACCGCGAGCGGTTAAGCGAGTTACACGGCATAGAAGTATTGCTGCCAAATGAAGCCGAGCAAGACAGCCTGCATCAAATTATTTATCAGGAATTATGTCAGGGCGTGATTAACCCCGAATCTAAGCAAGCTGTACGTAAAATGATGGCTGGCCTTGCCTGGCAGGGCATAGATGGCATTATTCTCGGCTGCACCGAAATTGGTTTGCTGGTGGGTAAAGCTGACGCCGCCGTGCCGCTGTTTGATACCACGCTTATTCATGCCAAAGCTGCTGTTGAGCTGGCGCTGGATGTCAGCAAATGACATCGACTGAGCATTCTGCCGCGCCCGCCATTTTGCTGATTTACGATAAAGACTGTCCGGCTTGCAATGCCTATTGCCAGCTGGTGCGTGTTCGCCAAACTGTAGGGGAGTTACAGCTGATTAATGCCCGCGAAGACAGTGATGTAATGCGCGAGCTAACCGCACAGGGGCTGGATATTGATCAGGGTATGGTGCTGAAAATGGCCGATAACCTGTACTACGGCAGTGATGCAATTTATATGTTGTCGTTGTTAAGTAGCCGCAGCGGGCTTTTTAACCGGTTGAATTATCATTTGTTTAAATCACGCCGCGTCGCTGCATGGTTGTACCCGCTGTTGCGGGCTTGTCGTAATCTGCTGTTAAAGTTGCTGGGCAAGCGCAAAATTAACAACCTGAATATCAGCGGCAATGATCGCTTTTAATATCAGGCCGAAAAAATCAGCTTTTGCGTCAGCTTTTGCGGCAGCTGCTGCAAGTCAGCGGCGTTATCGCTTACCACTATTACATTGGCGTTGGCCATGGCCAGCGTTAAGCCCTGGTATTGCTGGTCGGAAAATTGGCTGCTAAACGCCAGCTCAGCATCTTTTGGCACAATAAACACTGTGGCATAACCGCTGGCGGTTTTTACCGCCAGATGCAGTGAGCGCACGCCCTGAAAAGTGCAATAACGGGCGTAGATAATTTCATCCTGCCAGTCTTGCAGGCTGGCGCTGAAGTCAGCCAGTTTCAGGTTTACCTCATCAAGTGGTTGTGTTGTTGCGTGGCGCAGCAAAAAGTCGTGCTCGTGGTAGACATGGGCCAACGCATGGCTGCCAAGGTCAGCAGCAAAACTACCCTGATATAGCTGCACCCCAAGTACGGATACCAGCGCAATACTTGCCGCCAGTGCCAGTGGCGTAAACCAGTTGCGGCGTGGCTGGTGTTGCTGCGGAATTTGCAATAAACGTTCAGCCAGCATCGGTGGTACCGGTACTTGTAGCGCATCTTCCAGCTCTTGCTGTTGTTGTTGCAGTTCGTGGGCGAATAGCTGTAAATCGGCATCTTTTGCCAAAGCCGCCAGCAGTTCAGGGTGCTTGCTAAACGGATTGGCCAGTAAGATACGGCGTAATTCTGTGTTATCCATGGCTGGGCTCCCCCTGTTGGCTAAGCTGGTCGCGTAGTAATTTACGGGCGCGAAACAGCCGGGTATTGACGGTATTTACATTAAGCTCTAGCAAGTTGGCAATTTCGTCGCTACTAAAGCCGCCCAGCGCCTGTAGCACTAAAGGCTCACGGTATTCTTCTGGCAGTGTTGCCATACGCTTACGCAGTAAGTCGTTGTCGCAATGCTGTTCGGCACTGCTTTGGCTGGTGTCGGCCAGGCTGTCTTGCTCTGCGCCATCGTCGTAGTCAAACTGCTTACGTTCAAAGCGACGGGCATTTTCGCGACGCAAAATGGTCACTAACCAGGCTTTAGCCGCATTTGCGTCAAGCAGGCTGTCGAGGTTTTTCCAGGCGCGTAAAAAGGTTTCTTGTACCAGATCCTGTGCTACGTCGGCATCTTTGCACAGCCAGTAGCCATAGCGGTATATATCAGCATGGTAATGTCGTACCAACTGCTCATAGCGCTTGTGTTTGCTATCGGTTAGTTGAAACACCGCTATCCTGTTTTGCGCTGGTGTGGCGTCGCTGTGCTGTGGCGCACTGTTGGGTTCGGGCATAGAATTGGCGTGACTCGCAGCTAAGTTGGGTTCCAGCCTAGCGCGATTTCGCTGAGCAGGCAAAAAATGAATGTTGCTCATTACGCGGCCTCATTAACGTTACGGCGGCATAGCCAGTAGTCCATGCTGGTGTAGCGGCCAGCGCCGGTAAAAAACAAACTAAGTAACATTACAAAGTACGTTGTCGCAAATTCAATACCGTTGTTCAAAATAACAACGTTGCCATTGCTGGTTAGCCAATCGTAATGGCCGTGTTGTTGCAGCAGGCTTTTTGCCGCGTCTAGCTTGTCAGCGGAATTTAACACCCGCTCATTGGCTAACCAACTGCTGCTATCGGCAATAGCCAGCCAGCCGTTGGGCCAGTGCACGGCAAAAATCGCCACCAGCATGGTGACCATTAATGGAATACTGGCTAGCCGGGTGAATAAACCCAGCAACAACAGCAATGCCCCGCCAAGCTCTGCTGCTATTGCCAGTGCGGCCATTAACGCCGGCACAGGCAACCCCAACCCCCAGTCGGCATTGCCAAACCAGGCCACAGTATTGTCAAAATGCTGGTACTTGTTCCAGCCAGCCTGCGCCAACACCGGTGCCAGGTAAAGCCTTAGCAGTAATGGCGCGATACCAGATAGGTGCTGACAGCGTGCAATTGCACTGTGATAGTAAGAATAAATGGCTTGCATCTGCTGACCTGAAAAATTGCATTGTAATGGGGTATAAGAACGGTAGGACGGATAAAATATTTCAGCGCAGCGCTAAAACGCTACGCTGAAGTACAGCAGAGGGCCGGGGGGAGGTTAATGAACCCGGTAGAAGCGGCAGAAAAAATCGATAACGGCGTCAGCATCAAGGCTGGAGAAGCGCACTTTACGTTGTTCTACAATGGCCTCGCCCAGCGTTTTTAAGGTATGTTCCAGTGGCAAGCCAGTCGGGCGCGTTAGCTGATAATCGGCAAACAAAAAGTTAAGCGCTGCACTGGTGTAGGATAAGCCCGGTGTTATCGACACCAGTTCCAGCTCTTGTAAGCGCACACCGAGGTTGCGGATTTTCTGTAAACGGTAAGATTCGTTCATAACGGGCCTCTGATCCTGTTTTGTTGCATAGCCTTGTATCGGCGCTACGGCAGAATTCTTTAGCCTGAAGTAGAAAATTGACCAGTACAGCAGGGCAGCTTTTTTGCTAGTATAGCGCCAATTACCGCTGTTTAAGCCAAGGCAATACATGACATCACACCCACATTCACTGGCGCTGACTGTTCAGCAACTGGGGCCGCAACTTGATAACAAACTGATTACGCAGGCGTTGGATCAAACCACATTGATCCCGGCGTTTATTGGCCAGGACAGAGCCAAATCGGCACTGGCGTTTGCTATTGGCATGGATATGCCAGGTTACAACCTGTATGTCGCCGGTGAGCCGGCGCTGGGCCGCTTTACCCTGGTGCAAGATATTCTGCAACTGGCCGCCAGTGAAAAGGCGACACCGCAAGAGTGGTGTTACCTGAACAACTTTGACGACGAGCGGGTACCTAACACCCTGCGCTTGTTGCCGGGTGAGGGCAAGGTGCTGGTAAAGAAAATTGAAGCTCTGATAGATGAGCTGTTAGATACCTTTCCGGCGGCCTTTGACAACCCGGGTTATCAGCGCAAGAAAAAAGCTATAGCACGCGAATTTGACGACAAGTACGAACACGCTATCGAGCTGGTTGAGAAAAACGCGCTGGAAAAAAACGTTGTGCTGTATGAAGAAAACGGCGCGGTGAGTTTTTCGCCGATTATCGACGGCAAGCCACTTGATGATCAAGAGTTTACTAAACTGACCGAAGAGCAGCGTCAGTATTTTTACGGCCTGGTCAGTGAATTAGAAACGGTATTAAATGAGCAACTGCTGGAGTTACCTCAATGGAAACGCGAGCTGTCTGAAAGTTTACGGGCACTGCGCAAAGACACCATTGAACAGGCAATAAAGCCGCTGCTGAAACAACTGGAGCATGACTACGCTGCCGAACTGGGCGTGCAACGCTATATCCGCGAAATGCGTAGCCATCTGGTTAAGGCCGTATTAGAGCTAATGCCAGACGAGTCTGATGCTGAAAAACAGGAAGAACACGACAACCGCGAAATTTTTGTTGAAGAGTTTGTTCCCAATGTGCTGGTGCATTTTGACAGCATGTCAGGGGCGCCGATTATTTTTGAACCCAACCCCAGTTATGGCAACCTGTTTGGCAGGGTAGAATACAATTCGGCTGGCGGCTCGCTGTATACCAATTACCGCATGATCCGTCCCGGTGCCTTACACCGTGCCAACGGCGGCTACCTTATTCTGGATGCCGACCGGTTGTTAACCCAACCAGCGCTGTGGGATGCACTAAAGCTGGCGCTGAAATCCGGTGAGTTGCAAATAGACACCTTGTCGGAACACGCAGTAACTAACTCGACTATCATCACCCCCAAAGCCATACCATTAAACGTCAAGGTGGTGCTGCTGGGCTCGCGCGATCTGTATTACCTGATCCAGGACGTTGACGACGAATTTAACGAACTGTTTCGCGTACTGGCCGACTTTGAGCATTACCTGCCGTACACCACGGAAACAGTAAGCTATATGGCGATGCAGGTACGTGAGCAAATGCGGCTGCTTAATATTCATGAACTGACAGCTGCTGGCTTTAAGCAGTTGTTATTATTTAGCTTTCGTCAGGCTGAGCACCAACGTAAGTTATCGGCGCGCTTTGCTGACGTATTAGAACTGGTGCGTGAAGCCTGTTTTTATGCCTCGCAACAGCTGCACGACAGCCTTGGCGCTGAGCATGTGCAGCAGGCGTTAAAAGGTAAGCAACACCGCACTGGACGTATCAGTGAAAGCTTTCTGGAAGATATTCAGGAAGGGCAAATTTTAATTGATACCGATGGCCTGGCGGTAGGTAAAATTAACGGCTTAACGGTGCTGGAAATTGGCGACACCGCCTTTGGTACCCCGGCACACATTAGCGCCACAGTATTTGCTGGTAGCAGCGGCGTAATAGATATCGAACGCGAAGTTGAGCTGGGCAAAGCCATTCACTCTAAGGGCGTATTGTTGCTTACCGGCTATCTGGGGGCCAAATACGCGCGTGAATTTCCGCTGACGTTATCGGCCAATATTGCCATGGAACAAAGCTATGGCCATATTGACGGTGACAGTGCCTCGCTGGCAGAGGTGTGCGCGCTGTTATCGGCCATCACTGATATACCGATTAAGCAAAGCCTGGCGGTTACCGGCTCAATTAATCAGCATGGTCAGGTGCAAGCTATCGGCGGCGTAAACGAAAAGGTAGAAGGCTATTTCCGTTTATGTCAAAGCCGCGGTTTAACCGGCGAGCAGGGCGTCATTATTCCGGCCAGCAACCAGCTTAACCTGGTGTTAAATGACGAAGTGATTACTGCGGTAAAGCAGCATAAATTTCATATCTACGTGGTAAAAACGGTAGATGAAGCCTTAACCTTGCTTACCGGCGTCGCAGCCGGCGAAAAAAACAGCCGTGGCCAGTATCCGAAAAAATCAGTTAATGGCCGTGCCATGGCACGATTGGCTGAAATAGCCGAAATAGTAAATGGCGCTATGGATGAGGATTAGATTGTTGGTGTAAATCCGGTTCCTGGTATAGTTTACTTTAACTAAAGTGCAGCAAACGCCGGGTGATACTGCACCCGGCCGCTTTTGCCCTTTAACGCGCCGGGTTTTAACTCCAACAGCATAAAGCTACTATCCGGCGCCTGCCACGGGCCGCTGATGTTAAACCGGCTGGCAGGGCTAAAACCAAAGCGGGGGTAGTAAGCCGGATGCCCGAGCACAACCACTGCCGCTATATCGTGTTTTTTACACAATTCTAAACCGGCTCGCACCAGCGCCGAGCCAATGCCCTGATTTTGTATAACTTTGCGCACCGCCATTGGCGCTAAGGCCATTAGCTTAACGCCTGGTGCGTTATCCAATGTCGCTGGCGAAAACATCACATGGCCGACAATCTGGCCGTGTCGCTCTGCTACCAGCGAAATACAGTTACTGCATTGCTGACGCAGACAAGCTATTAGTTGTGCTTCAGTCGTATTGTTAAAGGCGGTTAGAGTAAGCTCGGCTACAGCAGCGAAGTCGGTTTTGGTCTCAGCTCGTACTGTGGTGTCATACCCCAAGGCGTGCCAGGTACTGTTACGCCGTCGTTGTAAGGTGCGGGCAATGTTATGCAGTAAAGTCATCACAACTCACTGTAAACCTTAAAGGTGGTAACAGTGTAACCGACAGAGGCTGTCAATCAAACTTTTGTTTGTTTAACACGATGCCGCAGCTGTTGACCGGCAGCTAATAGTAACACCGTGCCGCTAAGCAACCATAGCCACAGATCACCAAAGCGGGCGTAAGGCGTTTGGCCGCGAGTTAACTGTACTCTGTCTTGCAATACGGCCTCAACAAACTGCGGTGCAAGCTTGCTGATACTGCCATCGGGTTTTACCACTGCAGTTATGCCGTTGTTGGTGGCACGCAGCAGCGGCCGGCCAAATTCCAGTGCGCGCATTTGCGCTATTTGCAAATGCTGATGCGGGCCTATGCTGTCGCCAAACCAGGCGTCGTTACTCACTGTTAGCAGCAGTTGGGTATGCTCTGTCATATTGGCACTTATTTGCGCTGGGAAGGCGATTTCAAAACAGATAGCCGGCAGCAGGTGGTAACCATTGGCAACCAGGTTGGGCTGCACATAGGCGCCGCGGGTAAAGGAGCTCATGGGTAAATCAAAAATAGGAGCCAGTTTTCTCAGCCAGCTTTCAAACGGTACAAATTCACCAATTGGCAGCAAATGGTGCTTGCTGTAACGGTTGCCGTGGCCGTAAAAGTAGTCACCGTCGCTGGATTCTGGCTGGCGTTTGCCCAGCACGATCAGGTTGTTCCAGGCTTGCTGTGTTTTGAAGTCGTAGTCCAGAATGCCGCTTACTACTGCCGTATTGGCATACAGCGCAGCGCGGTTCAGGTTGTCCAGGTAGCTTTCTGCCAGTGGCTCTAATTGCGGAATGGCGGCTTCAGGCCAGATAACTAAGTCAGTTTGAAAATGCGGTCGGGTCAGGTCCAGATATTTCAGCATGGTGGGCCATTCTTGCTCTGGCGCCCAGCGTAACTCTTGCTTAATGTTACCCTGTACCAGCAACACGTCTAAGCTGTTATCACTGTAATGCCAGCCTTTTACCGCGCTAAGCTGCGGTGCTACGACAAACAACAGAGCGGCTATCAGCAGATAACCGTAGCGGGCTAGCGCTGGTTGCGGGCGAAATAACTGCGCCAGCGCGGCAGCGCTAAACACCAGTAAAAAGCTGATGCCGGTTTCGCCAATCAGCGGGGCAAAGTTGTTCAGGCCATGCTCTGTTTGGCTGTAGCCCAAAGACAGCCACGGAAAGCCGGTGAGTAATACGCTTCGTAGCCATTCGGCAGCTGTCCAGCAAGCAGCAAATAACAATGGCATAACAGCTTTGTGGGCCAGTTTGTAGCTAAGCCAGCTGCTAAATGCCGGAAATAACGCCAGGTAGCCGACCAGCAGCGCCATCAGGCCTAAACTGCCGGCCAGTGGCAGGCCGCCAAACTGGGCAATGCTAACATGCACCCAGCTTATGCCAACACCAAACCAACCCACGCCAAAGCTAAAGCCAAACAGCAACGCCTGACGTGCACTGCGGGCGTGTTGCAGCGCAAACACCAATACTGACAGCATAAATAGCGGTAGCCACCACAAGGTATAGGGCGCATAAGCCAGCGTGGTTAAACCGCCAGCCAGGAGCAGCGCCAGCGGGCTTAACGCACAAGAGAAGCGGGACAATACAGCGCGCACCGTATCAGCTGGCGTCCGTGCTAACCGGCTCTTTGGCGCGGATCACCTGCAGTTGCACCAGGCGGCGGCTGTTGGCTTTGCTGACTTTAAACGTCAGGCCTTTAAGCTCGATGCTCTCGCCTTTAGCCGGCATATGACCAAAGGCATGCAGTACTATGCCGCCGATGGTGTCGGCGTCCTCTTCATCGAAGTCGGTACTAAAGCTTTCGTTAAATTCGTCCAGCGGCGTTAAGGCGCTTACCTGAAATACCCGTGAGGCCATTTTTTTGATGTCGTGTTCTTCTTCGTCATCGTGTTCATCTTCAATTTCACCGACGATTTGCTCAAGAATATCTTCAATGGTAACCAGGCCGGAGACACCACCGTATTCGTCGACGACCACTGCCATATGGTAGCGTTTTTGGCGGAATTCTTTTAGTAAAGCATCTACCCGTTTGCTCTCCGGAATAATAACCGCCGGGCGCAGTAAGTCGCGCAGGTGCCAGTCGCTGACATTGGGGTCCAGCGCGTATTGCAGTAAGTCTTTTACCAGCAGAATGCCTTCTATATGGTCTTTATCTTCATTGACCACCGGGTAACGGCTGTGATTGTTTTCCATAAGAATGGGCAACATATCGGCGACAGAGTCATCAATATCAATAGTGGCCATTTGTGAGCGTGGCACCATAATATCGCGTGCCCGCATGCTGGATACCTCTAGCACGCCTTGCAACATACTTTGCGTATCGGCATCAATTAACTGGCGGTTTTGCGCTTCGTTAATGATGTCCTGTAAATCAGAGATGTCTTGTGGCTCTGCGTTAAAAATACTGGCTATTTTATCCAGCCAGGATTTACCGGCAGAACCGCTTCTAGAGTGGGGATGGTCGTCACTCATAGGTGAACTGTTGCTCCATATAAATAAAAAAACCTATTCGTCGTCTAACAAATAGGGGTTAGTGAAGCCAAGTTGCTGCAAAATGGTAATCTCTTCTGCTTCCATTTGCACGGCATCGTCGTCATTTATATGGTCAAAACCGAGTAAATGCAAGCTTCCGTGTACTACCATATGTGCCCAATGCGCCTGCAGGCTTTTACTTTGTTCAACCGCTTCAGTAGCAACTACCGGGGCACAGATGACTAAATCGCCCAATAAAGGTAGCTCTATGCCGGGCGGGCACTGAAACGGAAAGCTAAGTACGTTGGTGGGCTTGTCTTTAGCGCGATAGTCAAAATTCAGCTGCTGGCTTTCGTTGTTATCAACAATGCGTACCGTAACTTCGGCCTCTGGCTGAAACGGTAATATCGCTGCTTCCAGCCATTGCTGAATATCAGCTTCGCTGGGCAAATCAGCTGCGCTGCTTGCTAACTGTAAATCAAGAATAATCGCCATTATTGCCCTTTCGCCGCGTTATCGGCCGCCAGTTTAGCTGCTTCAAAGGCTTCATAGGCCATGACAATGCGCTGCACTATCGGGTGGCGCACTACGTCTTTGGCCGTAAAGTGGTTAAAGCTGATTTCAGCTACGTCGCTCAGTACATCTATGGCGTGCTTTAAGCCGGAATACTGGCCGCGAGGTAAGTCTACCTGGGTAATATCGCCGGTGATCACTGCTTTGGAGCTAAAGCCAATCCGGGTTAAGAACATTTTCATTTGTTCTACCGTGGTATTTTGGCTTTCATCCAGAATAATAAAGGCATCGTTTAGCGTGCGGCCGCGCATATAGGCTAGCGGTGCAATTTCAATAATGCCGCGTTCCAGGTATTTCTCTACTTTTTCAAAACCAAGCATTTCAAATAAGGCGTCGTACAAAGGCCGCAGATAAGGGTCAACTTTTTGTGCTAAATCACCGGGCAAAAAACCCAGCTTCTCACCGGCTTCTACCGCCGGACGGGTTAACACAATGCGCCGCACCAGGTTGCGCTCTAATGCATCTACCGCGCAGGCCACGGCTAAATAAGTTTTGCCGGTACCGGCCGGGCCAATACCAAAACAGACATCGTGGTTTAGCACGTTGCTAACGTAGGTGGCCTGGTTTGGGTTGCGCGGTTTAATTAAGCCTTTTTTGGTCTTCAGGCTGAAGTCACGCGTTTCACTGTCGGCTTGCTGGTACTGAATGTCGTAGTTTTCACTGATCAACAAATGCACCTGCTCGGGGGTTAACTCCGCGTTAGGGGCGGCCGTCAGCGCGTACAATTGTTGCAGCACATCCAACGCAGCGGCGACATTGTCTGCCGGGCCAGCCACTTTTAGTAGATTATCGCGGTGGCTGATGTCGACCAGTAAGCGGCGTTCAATGTGTTTTACGTTATCGTCAAACGGGCCGCACAACAGGGTTAAACGACGGTTGTCGGCGCCTTCCAGGGTTAAGTCTGCTGTATGTAACGGTGTGCTCAAAAGCCTGCCTCAGTAGCAAAGGGGGGCCCTAAGGCCCCCGGATTAATTACGGAATATAGCTGGTTACACCCAGTGTATCTGGTGCGGGTTCAGCTTTCTGCCGCGCCAGTATTTGCTGTGGGGCAATCTCGCGGCGCAGGCCCATGTCGCGTTCGGTACGAATAAGCTCACCGCGCAGAGAATTACTGAACACGTCGGTAATTTTTACATCGACAAAGCGGCCAATCATATCCGGTGAACCTTCAAAATTGACCACCCGGTTATTTTCGGTGCGGCCTGTCAGTTCCATAATACTCTTTTTTGACGGGCCTTCTACCAAGATGCGCTGTTCGGTGCCCAGCATACCACGCGCAATTTTCAGTGCCTGTTGGTTAATGCGGTCTTGCAGAATATACAGACGCTGCTTTTTCGCGTCTTCGCTAACGTCATCTGGTAAGTCAGCGGCGGGCGTGCCCGGCCGTGCGCTATAGATAAAACTGAAGCTCATATCAAAATCAATTGCCTGGATCAGGTCCATAGTGGCCTGGAAGTCGGCATCGTCTTCACCCGGGAAGCCGATAATAAAATCAGACGACATGCTTAAATTCGGCCGGATTTTCTTCAGCTTACGAATTTGTGATTTATATTCCAGCGCAGTGTGGCCGCGTTTCATCAGGTTTAAAATGCGGTCAGAGCCGCTTTGTACCGGCAGGTGCAGGTGATCAACCAGCTCGGGTACGTCGCGGTACACTTCAATAATATCGTCGGTAAACTCCACAGGATGCGACGTGGTGTAACGAATGCGGTCAATGCCGTCAATCGCCGCCACTAAACGCAGTAACTCGGAGAAATGGCAAATACTGCCGTCAAACTTTTCGCCGCGGTAACCGTTAACGTTCTGTCCCAGAAGGTTAACTTCGCGTACGCCTTGCTCGGCCAATTGGGCAATTTCAAATAATACATCATCCAGCGGCCGGCTGACTTCTTCACCGCGGGTGTATGGTACCACGCAGAAGGTACAGTATTTAGAGCAGCCTTCCATTACCGAAACAAAGGCGGTTGGGCCGTCCGCTTTAGGCTCTGGCAGACGGTCAAACTTTTCAATTTCCGGGAAGGAAACATCCACCACCGGTGATTTATTACCGCGTACGGCGTTGATCATCTCTGGCAGGCGGTGCAGTGTTTGCGGGCCAAATACGATATCGACATAGGGCGCGCGCTCACGAATAGCGGCGCCTTCCTGCGAGGCAACACAGCCGCCTACACCGATGACGAGATCAGGGTTCTTTTCCTTAAGCGGACGCCAGCGCCCCAGCTGATGGAATACTTTCTCCTGCGCTTTTTCACGGATAGAACAGGTGTTTAGCAGAATTACATCTGCGTCTTCTGCCTCTTCGGTCAGCGTAAAGCCATGAGTGGCATCCAGCAGGTCGGCCATTTTCGATGAGTCGTATTCGTTCATCTGGCAGCCCCAGGTTTTAATGTGCAGTTTTTTGCCCATTGTGCGTCGTTACCTGTATTGTCACTTGGAAAAAAGGGAGCGTATTTTAGCCTGTTCGGGCCCGCGTTGCCAGCACTGGCGTAAAATGGCTGTTCCTGAGTAGGGCAGGGATCGGTTTACCCACGTCAACGCGCCGTAAACCCTTCCCTGGGGGCTCGACTCAGGCATCCATGCCTTCAACGGTTGACTTAGAGTAAACCGATCCCAGCCTGTTCGTGACTCAGCTGCAAAACCGTCACAACAACCTCTGCCGGGTGGTGATATAGCCGGCGTAAAAAATAACCAGCACCCCGGCAAACCAGGCCATAGTTACGGGCTCTTGCCAGAACAGATAACCAAACAAGCCGGCAAAAATAACGCTGCTGTACGTCCACATGCCAATATCACTGGCCGGCGCTACGGCATAAGCGCGTGTCATTGCCAGTTGGCCAATCGCCGCCAGTACGCCCATCGCCACAAAAGCCAGCCATACCTGGTTATTTAGTGGTTGCCAGTAAAACGGCACCGGTATGGCAGACAATACTGCGGTGAGCAGGGAGAAATAAAACACAATGCGTACCGCAGGCTCAGTATCTGACATATAGCGGATAGTGGTTTTGGTTATGGCCACTAACACCGCTGACAATAAGCCAACCAGCAAAATCGCATCGGCATTGCCGTAGTTGGCCGGTAGCGCCAACATTACTCCGACAAAGCCCAACAAAATGCCAAATAGCGTCAGCCGGCTGGGGCGCTCTTTTAACCAGAAGCGGGCAATAAGCGGAACAATAAACGGCGATAACAACAACACCAGCATGCCTTGCGCCAATGGCAACCTGGCCAGCACATAGAAAAAGCAGTACATCGAGATAATGCCGGTTAGGGCGCGGCTAAGGTGCAGGTACCAGCGTTGGGTTTTTAACAGGTTAAAACCATATTTGTACAAAAACGGTAGCATGAGTAATAGCGCAAAAAAATTACGAAAAAACACCACTTGTACTTCAGATGCAGTACTGCTGGTAAACTTAACAATAGCACCGATACCAGCAAAGCAGGCTTCTGCCAGCAATAGCAATAACGCACCTTTGACGAGTGGGGATAACATAACTACTCAGTGGTCAGAATGGACGCACTAGTATAACAGAGTGGTTGTAAACTGGTTGGCGCGGAATATCGCAGCGCCGGGTCTGTTTGGCGCTCGATTGTGTGGTGTTAATGTTCTTGCAGCAGATAATCCTCCATTTGTACTGCTGGCATTGGTCGGGCAAACAAATAGCCCTGGATCAGATAACACTGGCGGCGGCTGAAAAAGGCCAGCTGCTGCTCCGTTTCTACGCCTTCGGCGATGCAGTACATGCCAAGGCTGTTAGCCATTGATAACATCGCTTCGATAATGGTCTCGTCACTGTTGTCGATACCGATGTCCTGCACAAAGCTGCGGTCTATTTTTATGCCATCAATCGGCAGTTCTTTCAGGTACTTTAACGAGGAGTAACCGGTGCCAAAATCATCCAGTGCCAGCTGTACGCCGAGGAAGCTCAGTGACAGCATAGTTTCAATAGCACTTTCATGATCACGCATCAGGCCGTTTTCGGTAACTTCAAACCGCAGATAGCTGGCAGGTATGTCGTACTTCTTTAACAAGTGTTTGGTATGCTCGGCCAGCGACAGTTGCTCAAGGTGTTGTGGCGAAATATTGACTGACAAATAGATCAGATGGCCATTCCTATGCCATTGCTGCAGGTCTTTCAAGGCACGCTCAAGTAGCAGGTTGGTCATATTAATAATCAGCCGCAGCTCTTCGGCTAATGGAATAAACTCGGCCGGTGAAATTAAACCATCGCTACTGTACCAGCGCAACAGTACTTCAGCACCTACCACCTGCCGGGTTTGGCTGTTAACGATTGGCTGATAGTAATTGATAAACTCGTTTTTTTTCAATGCGCTACGTAATCTGGTTTCGCGTGCCAGCCGCATATGGGCTTTTTCATTCATTTCGGCAGTAAAAAACTGAAAGTTATTCCGACCCGCTTCTTTGGCGTGATACATCGCTACATCGGCATGCTTGAGTAACTCAGTGGCATTGATGGCATCTTCGGGGTACACCGCGATACCTATGCTGGGTGAAATGCCAACGGTATGGGTGCCAAACTGCATGGTTTCGCTGACAATGGTTAGCATTTTTCGCGCGACATGACTGATATTGTCCTGCGCTTTATAACCCTCAAGCAACACGACAAATTCATCCCCGCCAAGCCGTGCCACTGTGTCGCTGTCACGCAGAGTTAACGTAAGGCGGCGTGCCACTTCTTTTAACAGCAAGTCGCCTATATCATGGCCAAGCGAATCGTTAATTTGTTTAAACTTGTCCAGGTCGATAAAACACAGTGCCAGCGAGCGCTTGTCACGTTTGGCTTGATCAATGCCGTGGTAAATACGGTCCATCAATAGTGCGCGGTTAGGCAGGCCGGTTAAGGCATCGTAATTAGCCAAATAACGCAGCTCATCTTCGGCCAGCTTTTGTGCGGTGATATCGGTAAATACCAGTACATAAAAGGTAGGCTGCTCTGGTTCTGCTATGGCGCTTATATTAATCAGTGTCGGGCGCTCACGGCCATCAGGTGTGATAACCAGCTCTTCACCTTGCCAGTGCTGGCCCGGGGTCATGTCTCTGAGCAGCCCGGTATAAAAACGTCGCCGTACCAGGCTAATACCCAGATGGTGGGTTCGCGGTTGATCCAGATACAGCTCCATATTGCCAAAGGCGCTACAGAATGACTGGTTTGCTGTCATAACACGTTGTTGCGTATCAAGAATAACTACCCAATCGCGGGTTTGCTGAAAGGCCTCGCCAAATAGCCGGGCTTTTTCCTGATTAGCCCGTGTTTCGGTAATGTTGCTAAAGGTGCCAATCATTTGCAATGGCCGGTTTGCACTGTCGCTGCTGGTGGCTTTGCCCTGATCTCTGAACCACAGCCAGTTATCATCGCAATGTTTTAAGCGGTAGGTACAGTCGAAGCCTTGCTGCGGATCTTGCATAAACCGTTGCCAACGGCTGTTAAATTTATCCAGGTCGTCGGGGTGAATAAGACTGATATGTTGTTGTAGCGTTAACATATTCATGTTTTCAGCATAGCCCAGCATGTTGTGCATGCGTATGGCGAATAAGCTATTACTCTCGGCTTTCCACTCAAAGGCACCGCTATTTACCGATGCTAATGCCTGTTTCAGGCGTTGGGCACTTTGTTTTACTTTATCATGGGCTGCGCTGACTTCACGTTGTTGCTTTTGTCTGAAACGATAAAAACGAAATAAGATTAGCGACAACAGCAGAAAATAGCTTGAAATAGCCCAGCCCGACAGCCAGGGGGCGGGCTTGATGGTTAATGTAAAACTGGCAGCAGGGCTTTCCTCACCCGTTTCCGGTGACACTGCCACCACATTAAATTGATAACTGCCGCTATTTAATTGCGGAAACACTATGCTGCTACTGCGTTGTAACGGATATGTCAGCTCGCTGCTGCCACTGAGCCAATAGCGATATTTTAGTTTATGGTTACGGCTGAAGCTCATGGCGCTGAACTGCAACGTAATACCTTGATCCTGATGTGACAATGTGAGGTGGCGGCCATTAAGTTTGGTTTGTAACGGTTTGAAGTCTCCGCTGAGTACGCTTATACCGGTAATAATTACCGGGTTGTTGTTATGCTGTGGTGCCAGTTTGTCGGTTGCAACAAACGTCAGGCCGCGCATTGAACCATAAACCAGCTGGCCGCTGTAATGCACTGCGACTGCCCCGCTATTGTACTCATGGGTGTCCAGGCCATCATCGCGGCTAAACAATTCTATTTGCAGTGTCTGTAGATTTAACTTGCCGAGCCCCTGATGGGATGAAAACCATATGTCGCCATTTGTTGCCGTTTGCAGGTCGTAGATAGCATCAGGCACTTGTTTTTCGCCAGTGTTCAAAGTGTGCTGCAGTTGAAGTGATGTCAGATCAAAACCAAGCAAGCCGATACCAGACATACCAACCCACAATCTGTTTTGCGAATCTGTTGTTGCGGTATCGGCAATCCGGTTTAAGTGCGGCTGATAGTCTTTATGTCTGAATAATAAGCGGCTGCGCTGGCTGTCGGGCTGCCACAGCCATATTTCATCAGGCTTGCTTAGCAGTAATCCACCTGCTGGCCCTGTTAGTTGGTGCAAGATCACGCTATTGCTGTCAACGGTGAAATCTGGCAGTGCTGCAGTCATATTTTTTACATGGTGCGTTACTACATCGTAGCGGAAAACTTCAGCCTGACGAAAAAAGTAAATATGCTGGCCATATTGAAAATACGAGTAACTAAAATGGTCCAGTAACGTCGTGTTACGGCTATCTGCTAACGGTGCTGCCGTTTGAGTCAGTTGTTGCTTGTCAAAATAGCGCAGGCCAACAGCAGTATCTAACCACAAGCCGTGCGAACCCGCTGGCAAAATGCGGTAAATAGCACCTTCATGCTGCACAGCTTTGGCATCGTCTGAAACCAAAAACTGGCCGTTGTTTAGGGTGTTTTCATCCAGGCGGTTTAAGCCATTGGCAGTGCCTACCCATAATGTCGGCCCATCTTGCAATAAACTGTATACCTTGTCACTGCTAAGCACTGAGCTGTCATTGCGCCGGCTTAGTTGGCTAAAAGCTTCACTTTGTGGGTGCCAGTAATAGACCCCATCGTCGCGTGATGCCAGCCAGTAACCGCCTTCGTTGTCGGCGACAATATCTAGAATACTATCTTCAAACAGCCCCAAACCCGCCGAGCTAAATTGCACCAGTGTTTCAATATCTTTAGTTTGCGGCGTATAGCTAAGCAAACCGCGTTCGGTTGGTATCAGCAGTTTGTCGTCTTGCCACAGCAGCTGCCAAATATTAGGTTGCGCCAGTTCAATCTGAGTTTGATATGCCGTTCCGTGCTCCAGGTACGCCTGCACGTCGGGCAAACTTATACTGTAAAGGCCGGCAACTGTACCGACCCAGAGCCTTTCATTAGCAATGCTAAGCACTTTAACATGACTGGTATCAGCATTAGCTGCAGCGGCGGCTAAATGAGGCAGATATTGATGCTGGCCAGTCTGCATATCGTAAACAATCACGCCGTTGAAGGCTGCCAGTAACACGTAGTGCTGCCATACCAGTAGACCTCGTAGCCAACCGTCGTTGTGGCCCAATTCAGTTAAGCTAAAGCGTTTTATGGCATTGCCAGACTGGCTGGAAACCTGATACAGCGTATTTGCAGTGGTAACCAGCATGCTGCTGTCGTCATATTGCATCAAGCCAGTGATAAAGGGATGCAGCAGTGTTTCGTCCTGTTGTTGTAGCTGACTAAATAGCTGCATATTGCCGTCTGGTTGCTGGTAGCGGTAAATGTCACCGCTGGCGCTGGCAGCAAAAATCTGGTCGTTACTGTCGCGTAGCAGGCGGGTGAACGATACCGCGCGCAGGTTATATTGAGCGGTGCCGGGCTGGGTAACTTGGATACCATCAAAACGGTTCAAGCCGCCTGCAGTAGCCACCCAGAGAAAACCATCCTGGTCCAGCATCAGGTCATAGATGCTGCCTTGTGACAGCCCCAAATCGGGTGTCAGTGGTCGTAATAACGGTGTTGCCGGCACGGATAGCGTTAGCCAGAGCAGAAAAAATGCCGCATAACGCCATAATTGTGGCAGAAAGTTCACTACATCTCCCATCTGGTAGCTTTATCAGTATTATTGGTGCTACGCCAAGTGTGCTGAAAAACATATAACGAGAACAGCTTAGAGTCCAGCGCTGTACTGAAAATAACATAACTTAATAACTTAATAACTGACTAACCAAACCACCTGTAACAACAGTATTACGCTGGCAAGCATTACTAATGCCAAATGGTTCTGGCGGGTTAACTTTAGTATTTTAGCGATATCAGTAGCTGTCGGCTCTTGCTGCTGTGTAATTCGGCTGCGTTGGGTTTTAATGCTACCATAGTACACAGGCCCGCCCAGGCTGCGTCGCAGGGCGGCAGCACTGCAACATAGCAGCCAGTGTGGCAGCCGGCCGATATGCAATGGCTTGGCACTGCAACTTTGCCAGCACTGTCTGACACCATAGTTTAAGGCAATAACAGCACAACAAACTACTATTGCCGGTGCCGATAATAGCTGCACCAGACGTGCCACTGGTTGGCCAAAATAACGATAGCTTACTTGCTTAATGTTCCATTGTTGCTGTAATACCACCAATAGCCGGTAGCCCAGCGCCGCTAAACCGCCAGCCGCCAAGAACCATAGCAAAGTAGCAACTACTTCAGTGGCACTGCGCAATAGCAAACTTTCGCATACCGCTTTGCTCAGCCCCATGTTGCTTAGGTTATCAGTGCGCCGCAGCAACAAGGTGCTTGCCTGCTCCCTGGCCAGGCTAAGTTGATTACGCTGCAATGCCTGCTGTATTTGCCAGGCTGCCTTGCGTCGCTGCTGCCAGTCAATGCAAGCAAACAGCAACAGCGCGTCGAACAGCTGCGGTAACTGTGAAAAGTGATACAGGCTATAGCACAACGCTATTATTGGCAGCGTTGCCACTAAGGTAGCCAGCATACCCGAGATGTAAAGTTGCTGGCGGGGACGGCTGGGATCAGGGTTGACTTTTTTCCCCAGCGCAAACGCCAGGTAACGATAAAGCGTAAGCGGGTGATAGGCCAATGGCAGTGGCAGTATAGTGCTAAGCAACACCACCAACAGTAACAGTGGTGGGTTAAGCCAGACGTCCTGCAGCCACTGCACGTTATAAAGCAACAGCGGCCAAACGTGTTAACAGCTGCTGCACCATGGCGGAGCTGTTTTCTGAGGCGACGGCCAGATAGGCTTCAAAAGATTGCGGCGACTCTTTACCGGCAATATCACTCAGGCTGCGGATCACGACAAAGGGGGTGTTGAGCATGTGGCAGACCTGAGCTATGGCTGCGCCTTCCATTTCTACCGCCAGCATGGCAGGAAAGTGTTGGCGAATAACAGCAATGCGGGCCGGGTCACAGATAAAGCTATCACCGGTGGCAATCAGACCTTTTTTGGTCTGACAATAGCCCAATGCCTGAATACTGTGCTCGGCAGCGTCAATCAGTGCCGGGTGGGCGTTAAACGCTGCTGGCATTTGCGGTACCTGGCCTATTTCATAGCCAAAAGCGGTCACATCAACATCGTGATGCCGCACTTCGGTGCTGATCACTACATCACCCACATTTAGTTCTGGGTCAAAACCACCGGCTGAGCCGGTGTTTATAATGGCATCGGGTTTAAAATGTTGGATCAGTAGCGCTGTAGCCAGTGCTGCTGCCACTTTGCCAATACCAGATTGCACCAGCACCACCTGCATGCCTGACAGCTTGCCGCTGTGAAAGGTGTAGCCACCTAGTTCAGTGCTGGTGATGTCGCTGATTTGCTGGCGCAACAGCGCCACCTCGGGCTCCATTGCGCCGATAATACCGATTAATTGCATGCTGACTCTCTGTACTTTCAACAAAGGCGTCAGTATAAAACGCGACAGCGGGAAAATCTCGCTTTTTGCCGCTTTTATTGTGTCAGCGTTATGCTGAGCGCAGCGGTATTGTCAGTTAGCTTACCTTGCTGGTAATCGCTTATTGCCTGTTCGATTTCTGTCACGCTATTCATTACAAAAGGGCCATATTGCACTATTGGCTCACCAATAGGTGCAGCGGCCAGAACCAGAAACCGGCAGGATTGTTCAGCTTGCAGTGTCAGGCTGTTGCCGTGAGTCAGCACCGCAGCATGGTGTACCGGCACTTTTCTGATATCAGCGCCATCTGCTATCTGTACAGAGGAGTGATAAGGATAAACCAGTGCATTGTGTGCAGGTGGCAGTGCTAACGTCAAACTTTGCCCGGCATTTAACGCAATATCGTAATACTGTGGGTCGGTGCTCAGGCCCTGGATCGGACCGCCCAGCTCAAGTTCGTCTGTGTGCAATACGCCGGCAATCACTTTTACACTGCCTTGCGCCAGTTGTTGCTGCGCAATGAGCTCTGGTGCTATATCGACATAAGCGGCCGGTTTCATCTTTTCGCGGGCCGGCAAATTTATCCACAGTTGAAATCCCTGCATCAGGCCTTGTTCCTGTTGCGGCATTTCGGAGTGAATAATACCGCGCCCTGCAGTCATCCATTGCACACCTCCGCTTTTTAGATGCCCCTTATTGCCCAGATGATCTTCATGCAGCATATGGCCTTCAAGCATGTAAGTTACGGTTTCAAACCCCCGGTGCGGGTGAGCAGGAAATCCCTTAATGTAGTCAGCAGCTTTGTCTGAACCAAAAAAATCCAGCATTAAAAACGGGTCCAGCCGGGTGTGCTGGTTTTGCCCCAAACTACGTCTGATACTCACTCCGGCACCATCAGAGGTGGTTACCGCTGGTATTAAACGTTGAACATTACGTGCAGTCATAAGGCGCTCCATTTGGCTTTTGCCTATTAAATGCCATAGTTAATGAGAAGAAAAGGGCGAAATTTGGCACTAAAAGTCAGATAAAATCGAATGGTTGGCCTGGTTAACAGTTCAGCTGCTGTTAAGACGCAGCCGCTAAGCTGGCAACATCTTTTATCATATGGCTATGCCCGTTTTAACGAGAGGGCAGTCAAGGAGTACAACAAATGAAAAAAACCGCGATGACATTATCGGCGTTGGTATTGGCGTTTGCTGCCGGTGCGCAGGCAAATATTAACTGGGACTATGTTGGTGGTGGCTATACTGACGCCGGCAGCGATGGCCCTTATGTTGAAGGCTCTTACCGTTTAGATAGCCGTTGGATTGTTGATGGCACTTTTTCGCGCTTATCCAGTGGCCCGTTTGACGTGAACTTCGTTCAGGCTGGTGTAAACTATCTTACTGGTTTTAAACTGGATTTTTCACCAACTACGCAAAGCTATCTGTTGGCCGGTATTGAGCATGCCTCCGGTGATGCTGACAATACCGGCGGTTATGCGGGTATCGGTTTGCGCCACCCGTTAACGCCGCAGGTAGAGTTGTACTCAGAGGCTACTTATCACTCTATGGGTGACGACCATGGCAGCCTGGCGGGCGGTATTGCTTTTTATCTAAGCCCGGACTGGGCCATTCGCAGCAATATTGCGCTAAACAGTGGCGATACAAAAAATGAGTTCCGTTTAGGTGTAACGTACCAGTTCTAATAAGGCTTAGTGATAAAAAGAACAGCGCTTAAGGGCGCTGTTCGTGTTTCAGCAGCCAGGCTTTTTTATCCAAGCCGCCGGCATAACCGGTCAAGGTGCCGTTGGCGCCGATAACACGGTGGCAGGGTACCACTATGGCAATAGGGTTACGGCCATTGGCAGCGCCGACGGCGCGTACGGCCTTCACATTACTGATGCCGCGGGCTATGTCGGCGTAGCTGCAGGTTGTGCCAAAGGGCACAGTGCACAGCGTGCGCCATACTTGCTGCTGAAAGGCGGTGCCTTGTGCAGCCAGCGGCAGATCAAAACGGCTCAGGCTGCCGGCAAAATAAGCGCTAAGCTGGACGGCGGCGCTGTCGGTGAGCGCCGAGGGCAGCGATGGCTGTGCAGTGCTGGCAAATACGGTGCTGACAAAACTGATACCGGTAATGCCGCTATCTGAAGCGGTTATTTTGACCGGCCCCAGCGGGCTGTTAATAAACTGCATATACATAGTCAGTTTCCTAAACTAAACCATAACTGAAAGGTGGCGTAGCTGCGCCATGGTGCCAGCGCGCTGTCGTCTGCAGCAACGCCGGTTTTGGCCAGCGCTTTTTGTACGCCTAAATCGCCACCCAGCCAGATATCGCTGTCTGATAAGCCGCGTAATCTGGCATAGCTAACTGTCCAAGGGCCAATACCTTTGATAGCCAGCCATTGCTCAGGTGTGGCATCAGGGTGGTTAATAACATGCTGCGCCAGCGCCGTTAACGTATCGCGTCTGGCTTGCGGCACTTTAATCATTTGTAAGTCGCTGGCCAGCACCGCTTGCGGTGTGGGAAACAGTTTTTTATCTGCTGCCAGTGGCTCGCCCAGCGCTTGTACCAGGCGGTTAAGTTGGGTACGGGCACCGGCAACACTCACTTGCTGGCCCAGCACTGCACGTACAGCAGCTTCCCAGCTATTCCATACTCCTGGAATACGCAAACCGCTGACCAGGCCCCGGCTGAACAATGGATGTTTACTGAGCTGTTGTTCGATATGCAGCATATTGGCATCCAGATCCAGCAGGCGGCGCAGTTGCCGGATCAGGTTAAACAACCCCTGTTGGCCCGGCCAGTGCAGTTGCAGCTGCAGGTTGTTTCCCTTGCCTGGTGCTACCTCAAACCAGCCAGGTTGCTGCATAAAGCAAAAGCTGCGACCATAGCGCTGATCCTGAACCCAGTCTATACCTTGCAGTGTGCGGTCACGCCAGAAATCCAGCATCTGTTGCCACGCCAGCGGCGGCCGGTAACTCAGGCTTAGTTCCAGCCTGTCGGCGGCTGTTTTATTGTGGCGGCGTATGTCGAGCGGGCACAGTTTAAGCTGTTGTTTAAAAGCATCATTAAAACGGCGCACGCTGTTAAAGCCGGCCTGAAAGGCAATATTGCTTACCGGTAACGCGGTTTCATGCAGCAATTTTTTAGCAAACAACACCTGTTGCGCCAGCGCATACTGTTTAGGCGCAACGCCAAGCTGCTGTTGAAATAATTTACGTAAATAGCGTTCACTGATGCCCAGGCGCCCGGCCAGTGTTTGCTGTGTTTGCTGCTGCAATCCACCTTCGTCAATTAACCGTAATGCCCTCTGTAACGTAGTATCTGTGCCTTGCCATGCCGCAGATCCCGGTGCGCTATCAGGCCGGCAGCGTAGGCAGGGTCGATAGCCAGCGGCGCTGGCAGCAGACGCTGAAGGGTAATAACACACCTGATGCTCTGCCGGCGGCCGCGCCGGACAAATTGGCCGGCAATAAATACCGGTGCTTTTTACTGCGGTAAAAAACAAACCGTCAAAACGGGCATCGCGCGCCAGCCGGGCGTTGTGGCAGATATCAGCGGTAATCATAATGCGCTTTTGCAATCAAATATTGCCTGAGTATATCAGGCCAAGGTGCGGGAATTAGCCACAAACGGCACTGCATAGTAAATTTACGTTGCTGACCTTGGTCGTATTGCCTAATGATGGTGGCCGGGCTTAGTATCACGCTATAGCCGTCAGTGAGGCGATGAAGCACAGGAGTTCATATGTTAGAACAATTTTTTATTCAGCTAAGTACTGAGCCTGAGAGCATCAGCTTTGAGCAAAGCATAGCGCTGATAGAGGCGTTGTATCAGTTTACGCCTACCGGCTTTCACAATGGTGAGCTGTATAACGGCGCTGGGGAAAACAACGGCTCGTGTAAAATTCTGGCGTTTGGCTTGTTGCATCAGTTGTCGGCACCCCAAACACTGTTTTTATTTGGCGACTACTACCGTATTGTGCTGAATAACCCCAAGGGGACAGATCATCAGAATATCCGTAACTTTATCCGCAACGGCTGGGATGGTGTTACCTTTGATGCACCGGCATTAACAGCCAAAGCTGGCCAGTAAAAACGCCCGGCATGCCGGGCGTGGGTTAGTTTAAGGCGTGCGTCGCTCAGGCGGCGTCTTGTACCTTAGTGGCAGCTTTTATGTTGTCAGCGTGTGGCAGCTCGTGCGGTGGTAAATCTTTATTACCCTGCTTTAAGAAATGATCCATCCAGCGCATCAGGCGCATGCCGTAATCTAATTGCGCTGCCGCTTTCTGATTACCGTGACCTTCACCCGGATACAACACTAAACGCACCGGCACCTTGCCATGGGTTTTTAAGTAGCGGTACAGCTCCATCGACTGGCTCGGATGCACGCGGGTGTCGTCTTTACCATGCATAATCAAAATCGGGGTCTTGGCCTGCTCTGCATAGTAAATCGGGCTGCGCTCTAAATACCATTGCCATTTTTGCCACGGATAACTGCGCGCATGCACCAGGTGCATTTCGTTGGCGATGTCGGTGGTACCAAACTTAGACAGGTTATTACTGATCCCGACAAACATTACGCTGGCCGCAAAGTGTTCGGTTTGCTTAGTGGCAGCCCAGGCTGACGCATAACCGCCGTAAGAGCCGCCGGTAATACCTACTTTGGCGCTATCTACCAGACCTTGTTCTACCAGATAGTTTTTTGCATCTACCAGGTCATCAAACTCTTTACCGGCATAATCGTTCTGGCCCAGTTTGGAGAAGGCGACACCACGGCCGGTGCTACCGCGGTAATTGGGGAAGAATTGCATATAGCCTTCGCTGGCTGCCAGCTTAACCGGGCTGGCATAACGGTCTAGCCAACCATTGGAAATATGCGCTTCCGGCCCGCCATGTACCACCATAATTAACGGATAGCGCTGGCCCTGCTGATAATTCAGCGGATAAACCAGCACACCTTGTAGCTCGGTGCCGTCGGTGGCGGTATGGGTCAGGGTTTGTTGTTTTGGCATGTCTATGTTGTCTAACCAGGAGTTGGAATGGGTCAGACGTTGCAAGTTGCCTTGCTCGCTTAAGCTGTACACTTCATTCGGATGTTCTGCTTTGTTCAGCAGTACCCGGCTGTGTTTGCTACCGGCAGGTTGCGCGAGGCGGGTAATAATGCCGTTGCCGGTTTTAACCAGGGTGCTGATGCGTTTGTTGCGCAGGTTTACACTGCCAATTTCAGCTTCGGTACCAACATGGCCGACAAATAACAACTGGTTGTCTGAGCGCCAGCCAAAATCCTGAACATGGCCCATATAATCCGGTACCAGTTCGGTAATGCTGGCTGTTTTAACCTCGGCCAGTAGCAAACGGCCAGCAGACGGGTCGTGAATGTCGGCGCTACCAATCAGGGCAATTTTGCTGCCGTCAGGTGAGAATGCGGCGCGGTCCAGCTTACCTACGGTGTTAAACTTCTGCTGCACCTTGCCATCAAAGTCGACCAATTGGTAATGGCTGGCCATATAGTTGTCGTCAATCAGCGCGCTGGGTGCCACCCGTAGCAACAATTGCATCTGCTTGGGGGCAAAGGCTACCGATAGTACATCGGCATCTATTGCCAGCTGTTTAGGCGTCAGTTTATCGACGTTAAGCTCAGCCAGCCACAGTTGCGTCAGCTCTAAGTCTTCTTCATATACCTGTGCCTTAAAGCCTTTTTTGGTCAGGTTGGCTTTGTGTTTTGCTGCAGCTGGTTTGGCTAAAAATGCCAGCTGCTTGCCATCATCACTGATATCGTAAGCACTGATGTTGCTACTGTGCGTCAGAACTTTTATGGCTTCGCCGCCGCTTAAGGCAATACGGTACAGGCTGGTGAATTTGTCATCGCCTCTTTTGGCGGTGAAATACAGTTGGCGGTTGTCGGGGCTGAATTTAATGTTACCAACGCGGCCACTGCCGCTGACAAAAGGGCGTTCATTACCTTTGTCGTCAACCAGAAACAATTCGTGATGGCTGCTGCCATCGTCTTCTGTGTAGGGGGTGCGCGGCCGGTTGCGAATAAAAGCCGTGTAATTACCATCGTTGCTCAGGGCAACTTGTGTCACGCTTTGTACGCTAATGGTTTGTTCTAACGTGATGGCCTTGGCGCAGACACTGCTGCTAAATACTGCCAGCAGTGCGGTGATACCTGAGATAAGGGATCGCATTGTTCCTCCGTGGGGGTGGTTATTTGTCGCTGTTGTCGTCACAGCTGCGGCCTTATTACAGCATAATACCAGCCAAAGTATCAGGCCAAAGTGCTAATGAGTCGGCAGGTTAACGCAACTTTGCGGTAAAGCAGCCGGCGGTGCTTTGTTTAGCCCGATGCGCTGTGCTATGTTGGCGCAAAAAGGGTTGTCAGTAAAACAGCCGTTTCGTTTTGCTTTTTCAGGGGCTTTTATGCAAGAATCCAGTGTGCTGATCACCAATGATGCGGTGGTGCTTGGCTTAATGGCGGTGATCCTTGGTGCGGTATTTTATACCAGCCACAGCGATAACCCGTTTTTCAAAAAGTTTTATACCTATGTGCCGGCGCTATTGCTGTGCTACTTCATTCCGTCGCTATTTAATACCTTTGGTGTTATTGATGGCGAGGGGTCAGCGCTATATAAGATGGCGTCACGCTACTTGCTGCCAGCAAGTTTAGTATTACTGACCTTAAGCGTCGATTTTAAAGCGATACTGGGGCTTGGTCCTAAAGCTCTGATCATGTTTTTAACCGGTACCGCCGGCATCGTAATTGGTGGGCCAATAGCCCTTGTCAGCGTGGGTTACTTTTTTCCGGAACAGCTCGGTGGCGACGTCTGGCGTGGTATGACTACCATTGCCGGCAGCTGGATTGGCGGTGGCGCTAATCAGGCGGCGATGAAAGAAGTGTTTAATGTTGATGGCAGTATTTTTTCGGTAATGATTACCGTCGATGTATTGGTTGCTAATGTCTGGATGGCAGTATTGCTGTTTATCGCCAGTCGCGCTGAGTTTTTTGACCGCAAAAATGGCGCGGACACCAGCGGTATTGTCAATTTGCGTCGTAAAATTGAACAATATGAAGCCGAAAATGCGCGTATTCCCAAGCTGAATGACATTATGCTGATTATTGCAGTGGCCTTTGGTGTTACCGGTTTGTCTCATGCGCTGGCCGATGTTATTGCTCCGTGGATTGGACAGGTCGCGCCGGGGCTGGCGATGTACAGCCTAACCAGTACCTTCTTCTGGTTGGTCGTTATTGCCACCACACTGGGCTTGTTTTTGTCGACTACTAAGGTGCGTAAATTAGAAGCGGTAGGCGCCTCTAAGGTGGGTTCTGCATTTCTTTATATTCTGGTGGCGACCATCGGCATGCACATGGACATTACCGCTATTTTGGATTACCCGCTGATGTTTTTAGTGGGTATTGTTTGGATGCTGGTGCATGCCGGCTTGTTGCTGCTGGTAGCCAAACTGATTAAAGCGCCGATGTTTTATATGGCGGTGGGCAGCCAGGCCAATGTGGGCGGCGCAGCATCGGCGCCGGTAGTGGCGGCGGCGTTTCATCCGTCGCTGGCTCCGGTTGGGGTGTTGCTGGCAGTGCTTGGTTATGGTTTGGGCACTTATGGCGCTTATATTTGTGGTCTGATTTTACAGCAGGTTGCGCCTTAGGCCGCAAGACAACGGAGTGTAGTTAAATGAGACAAGGTTTTAAAACGGAATCGCGCCATTATGTGTTGATCGGCGCCTTATTGTTGGCATTGTACGCCAGTTATTTGCTGGTGGCACCCTACGTTGGCGCTATAGTACTGGCCTTTGTGCTGTCGCTGCTGTGCTTTCCGGTACACCAGTATATTGAGCAAAAAATACCCGACAGGCCAAATCTGGTTGCCAGTGTTTCTTGTTTATTGCTGGTAGTGGTTATTTTGGTGCCGGCATCTTTGGTATTTATGGCAATAGTGCAGCAAGGTATTGCTTTTACCAAGCAAAGCTATATCTGGCTAAACAGTGGTGGTGCTGAACAATTGATCCAACATCCGTTGCTACAAAGCGCGTTGGAGAAAGTTAATCAGCTGCTACCTGCAGCAAACATCAGTGGCCAGAGTTTGGTGCAGCAACTGACAGAATTCGCTACTGGTTTTGGTAAAGAGTTATTGAATCTCAGTACTAAGCTGGTTGGCGATGTCACCGGCCTGGTGTTTAGCTTTATTCTGATGCTGTTTATTTTATTCTTTTTACTGCGTGATCACGAAAAAGTGGTGAATACCCTGCACTGGGTGTTGCCGTTGTCGCGCTCGCAGGAAGAGGCTCTGCTGGATGAGGCCAAAAAAGTTGCACGTTCTGCAGTAATGGGCTCGTTTTTAACCGCTATTGCTCAGGGTATCGCTGGTGGTATTGCCATGGCGATTGTCGGCTTACCGGGTTTATTCTGGGGCACCATGATGGCATTCGCGTCGTTTATTCCGGTGGTAGGCACGGCGCTAATTTGGATCCCGGCCAGTTTGTATTTGCTATTAATTGGTGATTGGCCCTGGGCAATATTTATGGCGTTGTGGGGCGCGATAGTGGTGGGTTCTATTGATAACTTTTTACGGCCGCTGCTTATGCAAGGTAGTGCAGGTATGAATACTCTGCTGATTTTCTTATCGTTAATCGGTGGTATTCAGTTGTTTGGTTTAATCGGTGTGATATACGGGCCGATAATTTTCGCCCTGACATTGGTACTGTTAAAGCTGTACACCATAGAGTTTCAGGACTTTTTGGAAAAGCAGGATAAAAGCTAGCTTTTATCCTGAGATTGCTACACCACAAGATCAATTTGTTGCACCAGAACGGGCCTGGCATCCTCTGTAAACGCCAGGCCACTACGCTGTATTTCACCCTGTTTTTGCTGCTGTTTATCCAACAGAGGCATCGGTGTGGCAGCCGAGCTGACTGAGAATGCTCCTAATTTTGCTTCAGCCATCGTTAGCAAGTCTTGTTTTGGTCGCCACAAATACAGGTATTGCCAGATATCATCGCCCGGGTCGATAAAGCCGTTGCCGTTATCATCAAACGCAGCAAGCTCAGCAAAACCCTGACCGCTTTGCGGGCCAAACAGCTCAGCGCCATTATTTACCTGTTTGTCGTTATTACGATCGTAAGCCAGATAAAACTGTTGCGCGGCCAGTTGCGGCAATTGCACGGCAGTACCGTTATTAAACAAGTCAAAATCAGTGTGACTATCTGTCAGTTTTGCCGGGCTATTATCTAAGCTGACAATCAGGGGGTCTTGCAGGGGCTGTTCGATATAACTGTAGCGTGCCCAACTGACTTGCATGCTTAACTCAAAGTTAAAGCTGACACTGCTGCCATCCTGCATCTGAAGCTGGCCACTAAAATTGGCTTGCACCGCCTGGTACCCCAGTTCCCATTCGGTAGTTGCCAGGCGCTGGCCAGTGTTATCTAACTGCTGCTGGTTGCTGCTGACAAACAGGCTCTCGCTGCTAAAGCTGGCAGCAAAAACAGCGGTTTCAATTTCAGAGTTAAGCCGGCTGTTGCTGTGTGCTGGCGGCGTTGCCTGAGCGGGCTTTTGCCAATCACTGAGATGCTGGCCCAGCTTTGCCAGCAAGTGTTTTACCATGCCAAAGGTTTGGTAGGCGTTGAACAAGGTACCATCGTCGGCAGTGAAATCATCTTCCGTTAACGCCGCCGTCGGCGTTACTTCTGGCATAACCGGAGTTGGGCTGGCTTGATTGCTTAGTAACTGCTGTTTGCGACCATAAGCAAGGTATTGTTGTTCGGCAACCGCAAACTGTTGCGAAGCAGATGTAATGTTCATCTGATGCTCCACAAGGTTTTTCTGTTAAACGGTAATCGGCAATTACTGGTTAAACTTAAGTAATTTTTTCAGCCTGATCATTAACACCTTGATCAGGCTGAAATTTAAGTTTTATTTAGTGTCGCCACTAAGACTAAATGTATAGCTGTGGCGCGTCAGAGGCTGTGCAACACCGGTTTGATAAGTATCTACCTGCATCATGCCATTAGTGTCAAGAGTAAACATCCTGAACATGGCAGTATGCTGAGTCTCATCGGGTATTTTAGTACGCTCTAATGCCGGTATATGCAGGTAATGCACCTTGCCCAGTTGTTTAGAGTGTGAAACGCGGTCCATATCCATATGTAAATCACCGGAAACAACGGCTGCTAAATTAGGCTGGGCTATAACCCCGGCAAAGCCGGGATGGTTAATGCCTTTGTCGGCATTTTCCTGGTACACGCCCGCTTGGGCGCCATGCACAATCAGTAACACGGGTTTTGGTGCTAAGCGCTTAAGTTGCTGCAGCATCCAGTCAATACCGCTGTCGTTAAAATCACGGCCATGATCGGGCGAGGCAAATACCAGTGCTACCGTGTCAAATTCAAGCACATAGCTGGGTGAGTCCAGCGTAATTTTTCCGGCATTCCAGCTGTTGGCGTACTGCATAAAGCGCTCGACCGTACTGCCGTGCTCTTCGTTACCCATAATCGGGTAAAATGGCAGCGTCAGTTGTTGTAATACTGCTGTAGCGTTGTCGTACTGCACCAAGGTGCCCTTGTGGGCAATATCGCCGACACCAACCACGAAATCGAGCTTGGTCTGCGTTGCCAGCCGGTTAATATCGGCAACCGCTGCAGCCATATTGGGAAATTGCGGCTCGGGTTTAGGCTCGGCGTCGCCCAGTACCGCAAAGCGCAGCACTACATTTTCGTTTGCTGCGGCTGCTGTCTGGTCTGTTTCCGGCATTTGGGCCGGTGAGCAGGCAAGCAGCACGGTGCTGAGTAATAATGCCTGGCACAGGGTGTTAATCAGTTTCATCGAAGATCCTTGGTAGCTATGTTGAGGTTAGTTGAAATTGAACAGGCCTTTAAAACTGCTGGGGATTAGTCCGGTCCAGCGTTTAAAGGCACGGCGAAAGTTATGCTCGTCGGAATAACCCAGCTTTAGCGCCAGCTGCCGGTTTGAGTAGTGGCCTTGCCGGAGTAATTGCCGCGCCGCATCGCGGCGTACCTCGTCCAGTAGGCTGGCGAAGTTAGTTTGATGCTGGCTGAGCTGGCGCTTTAAGCTGCTACTGCTTAGCCCGAGTGTGGCGGCAATCTGCTCCTGGTTTAAAAGTTGCGGCAGGGCGCGGCGTTGCAGGCGGCAGATCCTCTCCGGCAAGGCGCGCTGTGTGGGCAGTACACGGTTAAGCTGGCGGCAAGTACGCCGCGCGGCGTTAAACTCTGCTGCGTTGGTATGGGTAAACTCTTGCTGCCATATAGCGATTGGAATACTGAGGCTGTCCGCGACCTGGTTAAAGCTAATATTTATACCGCCAAAAAGTTGCTGCTGCAATGCGGGCGGCTCTGCGCTTTGTTGTAACTGCAGGCTGATGCCGTTCAGTGTGCCCAGTTGTTGTTTTATAAGGCCAAGCAGCAGTGAGCAGAGCACGGTTAACATAAACGCCTGCTGGTTTGCTAACCCCAGCGCGGGTTTAAACTCCAGCACTATGCAGTGCTGTTGTTGGTGCAACCGCACGTAAAAGCAAGGGAACAGCTGATGGCGAAAATAATACAGCTGCGCCAGAGCCTGGCGCAGGTTTTGTGCATATTGCAGACTTTGGCACAGCGAAATATAGCGGCTGTTTAGTAAGGCACTGCCCAGCAGATAGGGCAGTTCCGGGCTGTTTAGCTGTTGTTGGCAGTTTTGCAGTAGCGTCAGCCAGTCGCTGTGGTGCAGCCGGCCATGCGGTTTGTGTAAATCCTGCTCAAAAATGCCGGTGCCACTTAACAGCTTATGTAGCGCTGCACCGCGCCGTTGTGCCAGCGCCAGCAGCTCAGTACTGCCATGCTGCAACAACAGGATTTTGTCCTGATAGCCGAAGTGGCGCATAGTCATCAGCTTGGCTGCAACTTAAATGTGGTGGTTTTTTTTGCCTGCGCCATAGCCTGGTCGGCGGCTTGCAAGGCACTTTTGGCAGTAGCGTGTTGTACAGCCATCTCTGCCAGCGTCAGCTGTGGCTCATCTTTGTCTTGCACCAATTGAGACAGCTGTTGGCGTAAATGCTGCGCCATAATCTGCGCCTGCGGCAGTGCGGTGTTGGGTAAAAGCGCAATAAAGCGATCACCGGCGTAGCGGCATACCACGTCGCTGTGCCGCAGTTGGCTGCTGAGTAATTCACTTAGTTGGCTAAGGTAAGCATCGCCGGCGGCCATGCCATAACGGCGGTTAAAGCCGGCAAAGTTGTCAATATCCAGCACCAGTAAACTCAATGCTTTGTGTTGACTTTGGTGTAGCTCTATTTCGCGTTGTAGCACGGCTTGTAAATAGTCGATACCGTACAGTTGGGTGAGCGGATCAATAAGCTGATGATCGCGTAAAAACAGCTCGCGGCCACGCAGCTGGCGGTTAATGGCACGCTGTTCGCGGTGCCAACCCATCAGGCCGTAGGTCAGGATCAGCATGCCCACCGGCGCCGGCAAAGATTCCAGCCAGCTCATTAGCCGGATAGGCTCCGGATAGCGGATAAATTCGTCCAGCAAGTCGAGAAAATAAGAATACACCAGCAATAAACTGCCGTAGTACAACCACTCGGTAACTCTGCCTGCCGGGCGACTGCTGATAATCAGCCCCAGCCAGCCGATGGCAACCAGCAAGGTTGTGCCCTCACCCAAAATATCCAGAGCGTCAAATTCGCTACCGGGTTTGGCGCTGCCGGTATCAATAGCCAGCAGCAGGCCAGTTAACAGCAACAGCAAGCTAAACAGAATTTTATAGCGGTGTTGTCGCCACATAGTCAGATTATCCGCGCAAATAAACTCAATTTTCCGCTGCGCGTATGACAGTTGGATGACAGGCTTAGGCCGTTGCAACACTGCGCTGCACTGTTAAGACCCGGGTCATCAGCGCTCAGCGCGTTGTGTTAACAAACGGCTTTTTGTCACAGAGCAGCGGCACACTGCCTGCAGTTATTGGCCGTAAACAGAAGAGCAACCGATGAAGCTGACTTCCTACAACAACAATCCACGCACCTTGCTGGCCTGCGCCGTCAGCCTGGCGTTCGCTACCTTAGTCGCGCCTGCATTGGCTGATGCCGATGTACAGGGCCGTATTACTGATAACCGCAACAACCTGTTAAGCGGTGCAGAGGTGAGTATCCCGGAGCTGAGACTGCGCCGCACTACTTCAGCAGATGGCCGTTTCCACTTTGGCCAGCTGCCATCAGGCACTTACACTCTGTTGATAAATTATCTGGGTGCCATACCGGAGACCAGAGTATTAGTGGTAGCGGACACAGAGCAGCGCCTCGGCGATATTAAGCTGTTGTCCGCCAGTGAGGCGATAGAGCATATCGAAGTAGTGGGGCAATCCGGTGCGGTAAGTAAAGCACTGAACCGCCAGCGTAATGCCGGTGGCATTATTACCGTGGCCAGCACCGATGAGATGGGCCAGTTCCCGGACAGTAATGTCAGCGAGGCGCTGCAGCGGCTGGCAGGTTTATCAGTAGAGCGCGATCAGGGCGAAGGCCGCTTTGTCCGCGTACGTGGCTTAGCGCCGGACTATAACGCGGTAACCTATAACGGTACCCAGCTAGCGGCCCCTGAAGCTGGTCGCCGTGCGGTGGCGCTGGACGTGATCCCATCGGATCTGCTTGAATCTGTCGAAGTAAACAAAACCCTGACACCGGATATGCCGGCCGGCTCTTTAGGCGGTACGGTTGAAATTAAGAGCTTGTCGGCTTTTGATCGCAGCAACGATTTTTATTCCTTTACTGCAGAGGCTGGCTATAACGAGCAGCAAAGCAAAAGCAGCCCCAAGGTCTCCGGTGTGTTCAGTAAAATACTGGATGCCGGTGGTGAAACCGACAGTGTTGGTATTGCTATCGCCGCCAGTTACGCCGAACGTAAATTTGGTTCAGAAAACGTCGAAACCGGCGGCAGCTGGGATTTTGACGAAGGCCTGGAAGAGTTTGAACTGCGCGATTATGTTATCAGCCGCGAGCGGCTTGGCCTGGCGCTGAATCTGGATTACCGGCCGGGGAACAATAACGAATACTACCTGCGCAGCCTGTACAGCCGCTTTAGTGACACTGAAACCCGTCAGGGCATGGTGGTTGAACTTGCCGATGCGCAATTTGCCGGTAACAGTGGCGAAGCTGCGCTGATCCGCTCGCTAAAGCAGCGCGAAGAAACCCAAAGCATCAGCGCCCTGGTTATTGGTACTAAACAAATTTCCGGTAACTGGGAATGGTTGCTGGAAGCCGGCGCCAGCCAGGCCGATGAAGACACGCCGTTTAATATTGCTGGCGCTGATTTTGAGCAGGAGTTTGCAGACGGCGTCGGTTTTAGCGGCAGCAATATTTTACGCTTAACCGCACCGGCAGACGCCTTTTTGGCCAATGGCTACGAGCTGAAAGAAGTAGAAATGGGTGACACATACGCCAAAGAAACCGAACGCAATATTAAGTTTGATCTAAGCCGTGAGATTATTCAGCGCCACGGCGGCTTGCTGCTAAAAGGTGGTGCCAAATTCAGCCAGCGCGAGAAACGCGCTGCAGAGGATGTCTGGCTGTTTGAAGACTTTGCAGATTTCGGCATTAATACGTTAAGTCTGGCCGATTATGCCGCTGGCAATGTCGATTACAGTCTTAGTACTATGGGCCCGGCCATCAACAGTGGCAGCATTTATCAGCTGGTTAACAGCTTAAAACGCGATGACTTTATTGATGAAGTTGAGTCGCAAATAAATGATTACCAGATAGATGAGGATATCAGCTCCGGCTATTTTATGGCGCAGTGGGAGCGTGATAACTGGCAGTTGATCACAGGGGTGCGTTACGAGCATGAAAAACGCGATGGCACAGGTAGCCGCTATGATGCTATAGAAGAAGTATTCAGTGCCAACCGGGCGAACAGCTCTGAAGGTTATTGGTTGCCGGCTGTGGTAGGGCGTTATAACCTGTCTGAACAAAGTATAGTGCGGGCAGCGTTCAGTACCGGCCTGGTAAGGCCTAACTTTGAACAGCTGTCGCCGGCCTTTATACTGGAAGAAGATGACGATGAGCTCGAAGCCGCCTTTGGTAACCCTGATTTAAAAGCGCTGACCTCGAATAACGTTGACCTGGGCATTGAGCATTATGCCGACAAACTTGGCGTGCTGTCTGCCATGCTGTTCTATAAGCAGATTGATAATTTTATCTACGAAGCCGATTTAGCCGGCCGTGGTGATTATGCCAACTTTGCCAAAGCCGAAACCTATATTAACGGTGGCAAGGCTGATCTATACGGCTTGGAGCTTAATGCTATTCACAAAGTGTCGGGTTTTGGCAATTGGCTTGATAACCTGTTGCTGTCGGCCAATCTTACCCTGACAGATTCGGCTGCCGATATTGAATGGTTTGACGATGGTGCCTTGTTTAGCCGCGAAGTAGCGCTGCCGAGCCAGTCAGATAAAACCGCTAACCTGAGCCTGGGTTATGAAACCGATGTAATCAGCCTGCGCCTGGCGGCCAATTATAAATCGAAGTATCTGGCTGAGGTAGGCGATGTGACCGATGCCGCTTACGATGTTTACTCAGATGACCATATGCAGCTCGATTTTACCGGCAAGTGGACTATCCGTCGCGGTATGCAACTGTACTTTAATGTGATCAATCTGAATGACGAACCTTACTATGCCTACACCGGGCGCAAGCCTTATAACTTCCAGTATGAGCAATATGGCCGCACCTTTGTGCTGGGCGTGCAAATTACTAACTGGTAAGCCGTTGCGGCACAAGGACCACATGATGTTATCAACTAAAAAAATGTTTTTATTAAGTGCTGGCAGCCTGGCGCTGGCGGCGCTGCTCAGCGCCTGTCAGGCCGCCAATGAGCAGGCAGCGGAACCGGCAGTACAGGCATTAGCGGTTAATGCCAGCCATTACCATAATGTGCAAATAGCGGGTACTGAGTATCAGCTGTTTACTGACGCAACAGGCTTGAAGGTGCAACAGGGCGCTGCTGTGCCGGGCCGGTACGACGGTGCTTTTATCCGGCTGGCAGTGCAGCCGCTTGGTAACGATAGCGTGCTACTGGCCGCGATGGAAAATAACAGCAACAGCCTGTATCTGTGGCGCTTTACCCCGGCACAGGCAGCACCGCTGCAGCTGGTAAAGCGGCAACTGATCAGCAGCCGGGTAGTAGACGACCTGTGCTTTTATCACAGTAGTGAAAACCAGCAGCTCAGCCTGTTTTTACTCGGTGGCCGCGGAGGCGCTGATCAGCTGCTGTTGCAACAGCAGCAACAGTGGCTGGCGCAACCGGTGGTAATACGCGAGTTAAATATCCCTTATGACAGCACGGCTTGTGTAGTGGATCAGACCGCTGGTGCGCTGTATATCGCCGAAGCTGATCGCGCTATCTGGCGCTATCAGGCCGAACCCGAAGCCGATGAGGGCCGCAGTTTAGTTCAGGTAAATAAGCCGTTTGGCCAGTTGCAGGGCGAAGTAAAAGCGCTGCAAACGTTGTCTGACGGCAGCCTGCTGGCGCTGGAGGAAGAGCCGGCCAGATTGTTACATATTAACAGCGACGGCCAGCTGCGCAGCGCCATAGCTGTCCCGGCGTTGGCTGAGGCTAGCGGTTTAGCGGTCAGTATGCAGGGCAACACGGCAACAGCCTATATCAGCACTGAGGATGCCGGTGCAGTACAGCAGCTGCCGGTGGTGCTGCAGGCGAAGCCGGAGCGTCAGCCCAAAGCGCCGGTAGTCCAGCTGATGCCGACCTTACAGACTGAGCCCGCCAGCCAACGCGGTGATGTAATGGATGACCCGGCGGTGTGGCACCATCCGGCGCGGCCTGAGCTTAGCCTGCTGCTTGGCACTGACAAACGCGCCGGACTGGATGTGTACAATATGCAGGGTACGCGCGTGCAGCAGCTTAGCGTGGGCCGGTTAAATAATGTCGATGTGCGCTACGGCCTTAACTGGCAAGGGGCTGCGCACGATATTGCCGTAGCCAGTTTGCGCGACGACAACAGCCTGCAACTTTTTGCTATTGATAGCAGTGGCACGCTGCATAATGCCGGTAAGGTCGCAACCAGCATGAGCGAGATTTACGGCCTGTGTATGTATCACAATAGCCAAAATAACCAACACTATGTCTTTGTTAATGATAAGTCCGGCTTAATCCAGCAGTATCAAATCGGCAGTGACGGCAAAACCTGGCAGGGCAGCTTAGTGCGCTCATTGCAGGTGCCGTCGCAACCAGAGGGTTGTGTGGCTGATGATAAACGCGGCCTGTTATTTGTTGGCGAGGAAGATGAAGCCATCTGGCGTTTTGCCGCTGAAGCGGATGCGGCGACCACAGGTGAAGTGATAATTCGTGTTGATGGTGAACGACTGGTCGATGATATTGAGGGCATTGCGCTGGCAGAGCATAACGGCAACAGTTATTTGCTGGTATCAAGCCAGGGTAATGACAGCTACATGCTATATGACGCTGCGCCCCCCTATGCTGAACACTTGCACTTTCGTATCAGCACTAACCCGAAACTGGGTATAGATGGCGCTTCTGAAACCGACGGACTGGACATCACAACCCGCTCGTTAGGGCCAGGGTTTGAACAAGGTGCGTTGATCGTGCAGGATGGCCGTAACCGCATGCCGGAGCAGGGGCAAAATCTAAAGCTGGTGCCCTGGGCGGATATATTGCAACAATTAAAATAGCCATACCAACAGAGGCCGCTTTAATCGCGGTCTCTGTCATTCAGTAGCAAGGTTTGAGTTTCTCTTAATTCAGCTTTGCTGCCAGGCAACGTTCAACAATATTTTTTATCTTTAGCGGTGAAAACGGCTTGGCGATAAAGCCGCTTGCACCGGCGGCAATACTTTGTTGCACGTTATCAATTGAATTATGTGCTGTCACCATCACGACATGGGTTTTATCGGCCTGGCTTTTAATTTGTTGTAGTAATTGCTGACCATTAATGTCGGGCAGTTCAATATCAAGAAACACCAGATCATGCTGATGCTGATTGAAAACCGACAACCCTCGGCTACCACTGGACGCCTCGTGGATCTGAGTAATACCCAAATGCATCAGGGTCTGGCGCAGGTATTCGCGTACCGTGTAAGCGTCGTCAATAATCAACACAGAGTATTGTTGCCGGGTCATGGCAGGTCCTTTTCGGTCGCAGATGTAATTACAGTGTAATGCAAAAATATACTAAAACGTAAAACAGCGTGGCAGTTTAGTTATTCTGCCTGAACAGAATATGAATTTATCGGCAAACATATTTCAACGCTAAAGCCGATAATTTCATTGTTTGTCATTATATTGGCTACGGCTATGCTGCCATTGCAAGCCTCAGTGGCGCGTTTGGCAATACTTAAGCCTAAGCCTATGCCATTGTGGCTACTCTGTGCGCGAAAGAATGGCGTAAATAATTTAGATAAATGTTGTGGTGCCACGCCCGGCCCCTGGTCGAGCACCTGTAAACTCAGCTGCTGCTGATGTTGGCGTAAATAAACACTGACTTCGGAGTATGGCGGAGTATACTTCACAGCATTGCGGATCACGTTTTCTATCGCGCTGTAAAGCAGCGACGGGTCGCCTTTAATTAACGGCACATTTTCCAGATGCAGCCATAACGACTTGTTGCTGCTGTCTGCTTCCAGCCGCGCATCATCACAGACCGAGGCTACCAATTCTGCGAGGTTAATATCAATATGCTCGGCACTTACGGCTCCGCTTTCTAACCTAGAGAAGGTCAAAATTTCAGTGACCAGGGCATCAAGTTTGCTTGCCTCCTGCTCTATCTTCTCCATTGCCATACCTGAATAAGACGGTGATTGTGCTGCCAGCCCAGTCAGAATTTGCATTCTGGCCAACGGTGAGCGTAGCTCATGTGATACGTCATTTAGCAAGCGGCGCTGTGAGGCGATGGCTTCCGCCGCCTGGCCAGCCATCTGATTGAAATTACGGCTAAGGCTACCAAACTCATCCTGTCTTGTGGTTAGCCCGCTGCCCAGTTGGGTACGCCAGTTATCTGCGGCAAGTCCGGCCAGTGCTTGCTTTAGTTGCCGAACTGGGGCGACGATATGGCGCGCCAGTACCCAACTGAACAAAATACTGGCCGCCAGCAACACCGACAGATGCAGCACTGGCCTGCGCCAGAATGGTGGCAACGGATGTGTTGGTGCAACGGCTGCGGAGAAATCTGCGTTGCCTGCGGCGTTGATACTGTAAGCCGGTATTGATGGTTGGCTGAAAAAGCCTGCCCCAACCCGCAGCTTGTCCGGTGGCAACCAAGGGGGAGGACCACTCAAGGTAAAAGTCAGTCGCACTAACACAACTGCCATAAGCAAAGTGGCCCAGAATACGAGGAAAAAACGCCAAAACAATTTGTTCATGTAACTATGCTCCGGTGCCAAACGGATAGGTAAATTGATAGCCTTTACCGCGTACTGCAGTGATCCATTGTTGTCCTACTGGTGGTGTGCCCAATTTTTGTCTGATGTGGCTGATATGCACATCAATGCTGCGATCATAATTGCCCAAAGGCTTACCAAGCGCCTGCTGCGATAAATCCGCTTTACTGATTATGTAACCAGCGTGCTGTGCTAGCAGGTAAAAAATGCTGAATTCTGCACCGGTTAATTCAATCTTGTCGTGTTGCAACAGCACACTGCGGTTAACCGGCTTGATACGTAAAGCACCAAGCTGTAATTCAGTTTGGCTGCAGTTGTACTGCACCCGGCGCAATATGGCTTTAATACGGGCACTAAGCTCACGTGGTAAACAGGGTTTTGCGATGTAATCATCTGCACCCAGTTCAAGACCAATAACTTTATCCGGGCCTTCACCCCGCGCCGTTAACATGATCACCGGAATACTACTGAAGCGGCGCAACTGCTTTAACACCGAGATGCCATCTAACTGTGGCATCATTACATCCAGAATAACCAAATTAAACATCTGTTGCTGGCAGTGCTCTAAACCGGCAGCGCCATTATTGGCAATGGTAATGTGAAAACCATCTCGTTGCAGATACTCCGCCAGTAGGGCTGTAAGTTGAGTATCGTCGTCAATTAACAATAAATGCAGCACGGCTACCTCAGCGATGTCTTTAACGCAATAAGCTTAGTTTGTAGCTACTGCTACTATTAGTGTCAGGCTCTGCAACCAGCAAATAGTTGCTGCCGGCAACAAACTGTTGCAACTCAGACTCGGCCAACAGCATTTTGTTCTTGTTATCGTCGGTGTACAGCAGAAAAATAGTGTATTCGCCGTCTGGAATGCTTATTTCTTTTTGCGCACCACTGTTGATCGAAGTAATGTAATATTCTGTGGTATCAACAGTTTCGTTGGGGGGCACGAAGTACACACTAAGGGCGCTATAATCAAAAATGGTGTTAACCACATTAATATCGAAATCATAAATTTGTGGTGTATTACTTTCTTCAACAACCATAACAGCAGTTGCTGCGGCTGCATTTTGATATAACACCACCGCTTTGCTTTCCCCCTGGTTTAAGGTAAGTAGGCCATTGTTTAAAAACAATTGGCCTTGCTCATTGGTTGCTGATAAACGGTAGTCTTTTGCTGCTAATTCGACATAGTCTGACAAACTGTCTGCAGTCAGTGACATTACGGCTAAACCGCCATCCAGATAAATATCGCTGCGGCCGGCGCCGTCTACGCTGTTGTAAAGGCGAAACTGTGCCTGCGCAGTCCAGTCTGTAAGATTGCCAACGGTTGTGGTGTTATTAATAATATCTACAGCTATATTGCCTTCCAGCGGGCCGGAGGCTATACGTGGAACCAGCACATATTCAGTCAGGTGTTCAAAGTTATATTTGGATGATTGGAATATAATATCGCGACTGCCGGCTTCGGTGAGGTAAATAACGTAATTGCCGCGCTCAAACTCCAGCACAGAGCTGATTTGGCTGTAATTTAACGTTGCGGTCAGTGTGGCATCATCGAAGCCGGTATCTGAAGTGCTCAAGTAAACATCATAGCTGCTGTCGTCGGGTAACAAGCTAACTACATAAAGCTTAAAGCTGTCGCTCAGGCTGTCATCACGCAAAAACTGCAATGTCAGCAGTTCAGGATTATTGTAATCACCGGTTAAAAACAACAAGTGTTTATAGCTTTGGCGCAGGGTGATGCTGCTGTCCAAGATACTGATATCATCACCGTCACTGTTTAATCGGCTTAGAGAGATGCTGTAGCTGGCAGGGGTATAGCTGACTAACGACGTGGCGTCAGTATAGGTGGCGGAGCCGGCCAACACTGTACTGTCATCGCTGTCGGTAAGTAATAATCGGGTAGAGGTACTGTTGGCTGAACCGTTGTAAAGTTGGATATAGCTGCTGGTGTAAGTGGCTGACGTTTCATCAGAGCTGCTACTGCCACAACCGGTTAACATCATTAAACTTCCAAATGCTGATACAGTTAAAAAAATACGCATAACGCCTCATTAAGTAGATGATATAACGGGGCTAAGAATGCGTTAGCGGTGCTGCGGTTCAATAATTTACCCTGCTTTACTTTGCTTAACGTTACTTAACGTTAAGCCGCAAACAGTTGCTGCATAAGCTATATTCTTTAATCTTCATTGTCTTATTACTAACTGTTGCTATTTTTAGGGTACAGTTTAATTGCATTGTTAATGCAAGGAGCACGCTGCTATGCGTCGTAACACGCCGGTTACCAATACTGAACGGACGTTCTCGCCAGGGCAAAAGTTAATCTCTAATACCGACTTAAATGGCATTATCCGGCATTGTAATGATGCGTTTATCCAAATTAGCGGTTTTACCAAAGAGGAACTAGTTGGCCAGCCGCACAATATAGTGCGCCACCCGGATATGCCGCCTTTAGCCTATGAAATAATGTGGCAACATTTAAAAGCTGGCAAGCCCTGGATGGGGCTGGTAAAGAATCGCAGTAAAAATGGTGATTTTTACTGGGTAAATGCTTATATAACGCCGGTAACGGAAAGTGGCCGTGTTATTGGTTACGAATCGGTGCGAACGTGTCCGGCCAGGGAGGACATTAAGCGGGCAGAAAAGCTGTATGCTGCTATTAATAACGGCAAGTTTCGGAATCGGAATTTTCACCTTGGCGCTGCTAACATCTTACTGGCGGTTACTTTGCTGCTGGCTGCCGGTTTGTATTTTGGTGGCTTCAACGCGCTATCAGAGTTAGTCGTGGTACTGACTCTGATTAGTTATGTTGTATGGGCCAATATCAGTAAAAAGAACGCGTTAGATAGCGTCAAAATGTTGTTAGCTAATTCATTTTCGCATGAACTGGCAGTAAAAAGCTTTACTGATGATGCACCCGATGTCGGTGAGCTTAAAGTGGCGGTACTGAGCTCTAAAGTGCACCTTGGGGCAGTGCTAAGTCTGATGGAGGATGCAGCTAAAAGTGTGTCGAAGCAATCTGAGCTGGGCCTTGATATTGCACAGTCTTCAATGAAATTGATTGAACGCCAACAACGGGAAACAGAACAAGCTGCGACGGCCATGCATCAGATGACCACCACTATTGCAGAAGTATCAAAACACGTACAGGAAACCGCAGAGCGGGCTGAGCAATCGAATGAGTTAGCAGGACGTAGCAGGCAAACCGCAGCCGTAACCCGCAAAGCGATAGAAGAGTTGCGCCAAACAGTAACCGAAATCAGTAATTCTGTTACCGAAGTGTCTGAGCAAACTAAAAAAATTGCTATTGTGGCGCAAATGATCGAACAAATAGCTGAACAAACCAATTTACTGGCGCTAAACGCCGCCATCGAAGCGGCGCGTGCCGGTGAGCAAGGCAGGGGTTTCGCTGTTGTTGCCGATGAAGTGCGTAATCTGGCGCAGCGCACGCAAAATTCGACCAAAGAAATTCACCAGATAGTTAACGATCTGAGCAACAGAGCGGATACTGCTGTAAGGGTGGCTCAAAGCGGCACAGCCGGAGCAGAAGCCGGGCTGAGCAGAGTTAAAGAAACCGAAGAGATGTTAAACGGTATTTCCGATGCCGTTGGCAGTATTGCCAATATGTCTATTCAAATGGCGGCTGCTGTAGAGCAGCAGGCCAATGTGGCAGAAGAAGTTAACCAGCAGGTGGTGAACATTTCCGGCCTGACAAACGATAGTCTGACAGAAGCAGGCAATTCAGCTGACAGCATCATAAAATTGCAACAGGTATCGAAAGCGTTGCATGAGCTGGTTGTGCGTTTTGCCAGGTAATTCCTGCAATGGGTTATGTGAAATAAAAAGGCCAGCAAATGCTGGCCTGGTATTCAGCAGAACTTATCCGGGTTAAACCATGATATTAATGTTCTGTCCCAGGTTACCTACCGGGGCTGAGGATTGCATTTGCGCTGTAGACTGCACAGCACCTTGCAATAGCGTCATCGCCATTTTAGCTTCTTGATTTTGCTGTTTTTTTGCCATTACGGCGCCAAGAACTTCAAAACCTGGAGCTGATGACGCAGCACCAACGGACTGACTCATAGTTACCTCCTATGCCAATTCCTCATGACTGTAACGGCAAGGCAGGATGATACTTTAGGTATATTTTTATTTTTCTGCAAAAAAATGCCACCGGGTGCAGCCGGCAGCATTGAGGTTTACGGCATTAACTGCTCAAATAAAAGCCTAAGAAGCCTGTATCAAAGCGGTTTGCTGCGCTTTAATCTGGGAGTGTGATAACGCCGGCACTGGCAAATTATTGCCATTGATTGCCGGCTTTAAAGAGCGGACAGGCCGGGTAGGGCCCTTTTTAACTAAACCTTTAAACATAGGCTCTGGTTTAGTGACCATTTTACCCAGGCGGGCAGCGATAGCTGCCTGAATATCGGCAGCAGTGTAGCCGGCTTTTATTTTCATTCGCAGGTACGGCACGCCAGCCGCGTCTAGCGCACCGTTGACAAACCAGTCAGGTACGGCCTTGTGGCCATCTTTGCTGGTGTTATTCACCAAATCCAGCACAGCAACTATGCTGAAATCATTTGGGTCGCACAATACAAAATCGAGATACTTGGAATTTAACTTCAGCATAGCGCTGGCACGGGCTTTACCGCTAATGCCGTTTTTTAGCTCTATCACATCAGCCAGCTTCACCCGGTTTAAAATTTTATACTCCGTGGCAACGGCCTTTTCCAACAGCTGCATAAAGCTTCGCTCTACCGGGCTGAATAAGCTGGCTTTCCTCTGCAGTGGAAATGGGTTTCCCGTATCAATAAAGCGATGAGCAACCAGCGCAACCACCACTACCAACAGTAAAATTAATAACAGGACAAATTCCATGTATACCTCCGACAGAAAATTGACTCGGCGTCTGACACGCCACAACACTATGATTTTTAAAGCACAGGTTGTGCCAAAGTTGCAGAAATAATTTCGCTTTTATTATTTATGTTGTGAATGGCTGGAATTGTTTGCATTGATGTATTTTATAGTGAAAATGCGCTTATAGTTGTTAAGTATCCATTAGCTTAGCTTGCCGCTTTGGCGAGCCAAGAAATAGCAACAAAAGGACCCACATATGACAACCAGCATAAACCGTGCCGGCTTAAGCATTAATGCACCGCTAAATGCCGACTATGACACTATTCTGACTGAACAGGCCTGTGCCTTGCTAGTGGAGTTAACCAGAGAGTTTCGGCCACGGTTAAAAGCATTGTTGGCCGCACGGCAAACCACACAGCAGCGCTATGATGAGGGGGCCTTACCCGATTTTCTGCCGCAAACGGCCAATATCCGCCAATCTGACTGGCAGGTAGCGCCAATACCGGCAGACTTGCAGGACCGCCGTGTTGAAATTACCGGCCCGGTCGATCGCAAGATGATTATTAATGCGCTAAATGCTGATGTAAAAGTGTTTATGGCTGACTTTGAAGACTCGCAAGCCCCCAGTTGGGCGGGTGTTATTGAGGGGCAGATCAACCTGCGCGATGCTAACCTGGGCACCATCAGTTATACCGACCCACACAGCGGCAAGCATTATGCATTGCATGACAAGCCGGCATTGTTAATTGCGCGTGTGCGCGGTTTGCACCTGTGGGAAAAACACTTGTTAGTGGACGGTGAACAAATTCCCGGCGGGCTGCTGGATTTTGCGTTGTATTTCCTGCACAACTACCAAACCCGTTTAGCTAACGGCAGCGGCGTTTACTACTACGTGCCGAAATTACAGAGTCATTTGGAAGCTAAATGGTGGGATGATGTGTTTCGCTACACCGAGCATAAGTTCAGCCAACCGGTTGGCACAGTGCGCGCTACGGTATTAATTGAAACCCTGCCGGCGGTGTTCGAGATGGATGAAATCCTGTATATGTTGCGCGACCATATCGTCGCACTTAACTGCGGCCGTTGGGATTATATATTCAGCTATATTAAAACGTTAAATAATCATCCGGACCGCATACTGCCAGACAGGCAGGTGGTTAGTATGAAACAACCGTTTTTAAATGCCTACTCGCGTTTGCTGATAAAAACCTGCCACAGGCGCGGCGCGCTGGCAATGGGCGGCATGGCGGCTTTTATTCCGGCCAAAGATGCGGCAGAAAACGCCGCGATTCTGGCCAAAGTTACCGCAGATAAAGAACTGGAGGCCAGCAATGGCCACGACGGCACCTGGGTGGCGCATCCGGGCCTGGCTGCTACTGCCAATGCTGTATTTGCGAAATACTTACCCGGCCAACAGAAAAACCAGCTGGATGTCAGCCGTGCCGACGATGAGGAGATTACTGCTGCGCAGTTGCTTGAACCATGCGATGGCGAGCGCACGGAGCAAGGTATGCGCACCAATATCCGTGTCGCGTTGCAATATATTGCTGCCTGGATCAGTGGTAAAGGTTGTGTGCCGATCTACGGTTTGATGGAAGATGCTGCCACGGCGGAAATTTCGCGTACTTCTATCTGGCAGTGGATTAAGCACGGTAAAAGTTTAAGCAACGGCAAGCTGATTAGTAAAACCTTATTTGCTTCAATGTTAGAGGAAGAGGCAAAAGTGGTACGCTCAGAAGTAGGCGAAACACTGTGGGCAGAGCAAAACTTTGCCCGTGCGCAAACTTTGCTGCTCGATATCACGACCTCTGAGCAGCTGGTAGACTTCCTAACCCTGCCAGCCTATCAGTTGCTGGATTAACCCAGGCCAGTGCAACAACCGCAAGGCGCTGTATTACGGACAGCGCCTTTTTTATCGGCTACAGGTCAAGGATTGCAATAAATTATTGCGATTATTGCCGTAAAGTTACAGTTGTTATGCTTAGCCCTGCATATTAAGATACAAGCCATTCCAATCCTGTTAAATCACCTATTAAGTGGCATCAAGTTAGCCTGTCTTATTACAACAAGGAGTTTTTAATGCGTAAAACGCTGATCGCCGCTGCTGTTATAGCTGCCGGAGCCTTTGCCTATTACCAGCTAAGCGGTACCGATAGCAAAACGACCATACCTGAGCTGGATTATGTACCGGCAGATACGGTACTTTTTTCAGGTCAGTTTAAACCGGTTAATGTTGCTGATTACCTGAAAAGTATGGGGTTTGGCCCGCAGTACTATGCTAACCCTGAATTTGATCAGGCGTTACAAGAGCTTGTTGACAGCGCAGATAATGCGCCGCAGGTGAAATTTCTGGTGGCGTTGTTACGTGATTACCTGGCAATGCTAACGCCAGGGCAGGATTTTAGTGCGAAATCTGGCTTTAAAAATGAAATGCGCAATCTGATGTACATGGTCGGTATGTCGCCGGTACTGCGGATAGAAATATCTGATGCTGATGCCTTCTTTGCTATGTTTGACCGGGCAGAGCAAGACAGCGGTTTTGGCCATCAGCCAATCAGTGATGCCGATGTCAGTTACCGGCGCTATCGCTTTGAGCATGAAGCAATTAAGGTTGATTTGCTGGTCACGGTAAAAGATGGCTGGGCCACCCTGGCTGTTACTTCAGAAAGTTTAGCATCAGCCAATATTAGCCAGTTACTGGCGCTAGCTAAACCGGCCAAAAGCTTTAACTCTGAGCAGGTTCTACCCAAACTGGCGGAAAAATATCAACTGAGCCAGGATGCCATTGGTTTTGTTAGTTTTACTGAACTGGCGAAAAGCTTAACCTCTACTGAGGGGAACCGGCTGGCGCAGGATATCCACAGTGTATTTGCCGCTGAACTGGATGCCATTGCTGACTGGCGCAGTGCTGAGTGCCAACAAGATGTTGCCGCTATTACGCAGAACTGGCCGGGCATATTCTTTGATGGCCAGCTGGATTACAGTGGCAACAGCAACACCCAAATCAGCACTAATATGCTGCTGGCATCTGCGAGTAACACCGTGCTTGGTGCTCTGTCCAGTCTGCGCGGCTATTTACCCCCACATATGCAGAGCAATGCCAGCGTTACTCTGTTTCACCTTGGTCTGGGGCTGGATCCGGTGCAGCTGAGCTCTGCCGTTGGCAAAGTCTGGACAGAAATGACTGAGCCGGCCTACAGCTGCCAGCCATTGGCAGATATACAGCAGCAGCTGAAACAGTCTAACCCGGTGGCGATGCTGGCAATGGCTGGTATGGCTAATGGTGTGCAGGGCATGTCAATGACAATAAACAGCCTGACGCTGGATAGCAGTACTTTGCAACCGACGGCAGTAGATGCCATGTTGAGCGTGTCGGTAGCTAATGCCAGAAGTTTTATTGGCGGTCTGGCGGCGCTTAGTCCGGCGCTGGCTGATATTGAGCTGCCGCAAAGCGGCGAAGAGGCGGATCTGGCCCAGTTTATACCACAGGCAGCAATGTTGGGTGTTGCGGCGAAAGTTAAGCTGGCAGACGACCATGTACTGGTATACAGCGGCACCACCGCGAAGCAGCAGGCGGATGCAGTGGCGGCAAGCAAGCTGGAGAAAAACGGTTTGTTCAGCATGGGGCTCGATTACGCGGCGTTTTTCAATACGCTGGCACAAGCCATGGAAAGCTCCGGCCAGCCGGTGCCGGACAACTTCAAAGCATTGCAGGAAATGGACATGAAGCTGATGATGTCAGTTGATATTACTGAGCAGGGTATTCAAACGAAAACCCGGATGGAGGTCGGCTCAGCGGCGCAATAACGCTGCTAGCGGCCACCTGCGATAAAGCCCACCGTTGTTGTGGGCTGTTTTAATCCAGCTCAGCTGCGGTTTCCACAATCTGCCGGCGGAACCAGATATGGCTGGCATCCTGATGCAGCAACGGGCTCCAAATCATCTTCAGCTCAATCGACGGTATAGCAAATGGCGGGTCCATAATGGCCATGCTGGCATCGTTCTCATACAGCTTAGCGGCGCGACTGGGCAGGGTAGCAATAAGATCGATACCAACTGCCAAATGCATCGCCACATGATAGTTGCGGGTAAATACAGAAATGTTACGTTGCTTGCCCAGTTTAGCCAGTGCTTCATCTACCCAGCCTAACTTTTGCACGTCTTTTGGGTCCATGCCTACACCGACACCAAAACCAGTTTTACTGACCCAAATATGTTGTGCTTTTAAGTAACTATCTAAATTGAAGTTTTTTAATACCGGGTTTTGCGCGTTAATTAAGCAAGAGAAGCTGTCGCGCCATACAGTTTTCTGATGAAACGATTGCGGCAGCTGGTCAAAACGGTTAATCGCCATATCCACTTTGCCGTTTTCAACATCGTGAAAGGTTACATCAGATGGTGTCATAATATCCAGGCTGGTATGGGGAGCCAGAAGACGCATTTTTTTCAGTAACGCCGGTATTAAGGTAGACGCCGCATAATCGCTGGCCATAATGCGAAACACCCGCTGGCTGTTTAGCGGCTCAAAGTCTTTGTTTGGTTGTAGGGTTTCTTCCAGTGTTAATAATACGCCGCGTACCACTGGTGCCAGTTCGCGCGCGCGTTCGGTGGGTACCATACCGTCTGAGGTACGCACTAAGATCGGATCATTAAGCAAATCACGCAGCCGTTTTAGGCCATTGCTCATGGCCGGCTGGGTAATATTCAGCTGATTGGCGGCTCGGGTAACATTTTTCTCCCGCAGTAGCACGTCCAGGTACACCAGCAGGTTTAAATCCATCTTATTAATATTCATTAGTTAAATAGCCCAGCTTTTTTGTATCACTGATCTGAATCATAGCATTGGCTACCAGCGCAGCGTCAAGCCAACTTTGGTATTAATACCGTGAATGGCCAGCATCACAAAAATCACCTTTATGAATTACCAAAATGAAACCTATAGTGTAAGTCAACAGGTAACACATCAGCCTGGGAACAGTCAGCGTCCGGCAAGCCGGGCAACAGCAACAAGAGGATACTGCTATGTCAGCTTACCAAGATGCAATACAACAAATCGCACAGTTACGTCAGCAAAACGGTGAGGCCTGGGGTGCGATAAACCCGGAATCTGCCGCCAGAATGCGTGCGCAAAACCGCTTTCATACCGGACTGGATATTGCCAAGTACACCGCCAAAATTATGCGTGCTGATATGGCAGCCTATGATGCTGACAGCAGCCAATACACCCAGTCGTTAGGTTGCTGGCATGGTTTTGTTGGTCAGCAAAAACTGATCGCTATCAAAAAACATTTCGGTACTACTAAAAGAAAATACCTGTATTTGTCTGGCTGGATGATAGCGGCGCTGCGCTCTGAGTTTGGCCCGCTGCCGGACCAATCTATGCATGAAAAAACCGCGGTACCGGCGTTAATCGAAGAGCTGTATACCTTTTTAAAGCAAGCTGATGCCCGTGAGTTAGGTGGCTTGTTCCGTGAGCTGGATGCGGCTAAAGCCGCCGATGACAGCGCCAAAGCCGCTGCAGTTCAAAGCAAAATTGATAACTTTGAAACCCATGTCGTGCCGATTATTGCTGATATCGATGCGGGTTTTGGTAACGAAGAAGCTACCTATTTACTGGCGAAGAAGATGATTGAAGCCGGAGCCTGTGCTATTCAGATTGAAAACCAGGTGTCGGATGAAAAACAATGTGGTCACCAGGATGGCAAGGTTACCGTGCCACATGCTGACTTTTTGGCCAAGATTAACGCCGTACGCTATGCCTTTTTAGAGCTGGGTGTGGATGATGGCATAATAGTGGCCCGCACCGACTCCTTGGGAGCCGGCTTAACCAAACAAATTGCCGTTACCAACAAACCGGGCGATTTAGGTGATTTATACAACAGCTTTCTTGATGGCGATGTAATAAGCGGTGCAGACGATATAGCCAACGGCGACGTGGTGGTAAAAGCTAATGGAAAACTGTTAAAACCAAAACGTTTGGCCAGTGGTTTGTTCCAGTTTAAACAGGGCAGTGGGGTTGACCGTGTGGTGCTCGATTGTATTACCTCACTACAGAATGGCGCCGATTTATTGTGGATTGAAACTGAAAAACCGCATGTCGGCCAGATTGCTGAAATGGTAAACCGCATTCGCGAAGTTGTGCCTAATGCCAAGCTGGTATACAACAACAGCCCAAGCTTTAACTGGACCTTAAACTTCCGCCAGCAGGTATTTGATGCGTGGAAAACGGCCGGTAAAGACGTCACAGCATACGACCGAGCGATGTTAATGAGTGCCGATTACGATGCAACAGCGCTGGCGCTTGAAGCCGATAACCGTATTCGTACCTTCCAGGCTGATGCAGCGCGTGAGGCGGGGATCTTCCATCACTTGATCACCTTGCCTACCTATCACACTGCAGCATTGTCTACCGACAACCTGGCCAAAGAGTATTTTGGTGCAGCCGGTATGTTGGGTTATGTTGAAGGAGTGCAGCGCAAGGAAATTCGTCAGGGCATTGCCTGTGTGAAACACCAAAATATGTCAGGCTCAGATGTCGGTGATGACCATAAAGAATATTTTTCCGGTGAGGCCGCATTAAAAGCCGGTGGCGCACATAACACCATGAATCAGTTTTAAGTTAGTTTTGGTTTTACACTACGTGGTCAGGTAACTGACAGTTTGGGCAGCCTTTGGCTGCCCTTTTTTATGCCATTGTTCATAAAAAATTCATTGTTGCTCTATTTTTATTCAAATTATTTGTAATAGTTTAGTGGCGCTGTTTGCTATATGGCCAACAGTTATTTAGCGACGAATTATCAGAATGAGAAAAATAACAATGAAAAGAACAACGCTTTCACTGGCTTTGCTTACCTTTTTTACTGCAGCTGTTCAGGCTACTGTGCTTAATGGCGGCTTTGAGCAGTGGACCGGCAATAAGCCAGACAACTGGAGCTTGATTGATAGCGGTATTACGATTAGCCAATCAGGTAATATCAAATTAAGCGGTAACAGCGCAGCCGCCATTAGTGTCAATACCCCCGATCAGGCTACCACCGACTTTCGCCAGTTGGTTAGTGTTAGCGCCGGCCAGACCTATAACTTCAGCACAGCGGTATACCACACCGAGGGTGGTGTTCGCGCCAGGCTTTATGTCAATGGCTATCAGGGCTACTCCAACGAGAACCTGACCGGGCAGTGGCAGACGCTAAGCCACAGCTATACAGCTGCCAGTAGTGGTAGCATTGAAGTGGGGCTGCGCTTTTATGATGTTGCTGGCTTTGATGGCGCAGAGCTGGTGTATGTGGACCAGTTTGAACCGGCAACCACCCAGAGCCCACCACCGGCAGGCTGTGCCAACACTAACGCTGACTTTACACTGAGCACTGATAACTATGGCGCTGAAACCAGCTGGCAGTTGGTATCAAGCAACAGTGGCACGCTTTACAGCGGCAGTGGTTTAGCCAGCAGCAGCCAATACAGTGAACAGTGGTGTCTGGCAAACGGTGAATATACCTTCACTATTTTTGACAGCTATGGCGATGGTATCTGTTGCAGTTATGGCAATGGCAGCTATAGCCTGACACTGGGCGGGCAGCCGGTATTTAGCGGCGGCGCTTTTGCCAGCCAGCAAAGCCATAGTTTTACGCTGGGTATTAGTGGTGGTGATGACGGTGGCGGTGCTGATTTAGGCAGTTACTATGCCAGCGCTGCAGGCTTAACCGGCTACAGTCTGAAAACTGCACTGCATAACATTATTAAAAACCACATAGCACAAGGGTACAGTGCGATTTGGGGTTTTTATAATGTTTATGAGCTGGATAACTATTATGAAAATGACGGTTCCATTTTAGACATTTATTCTGAGAAGCCGTCAGCAAGCGACAGCTATGTGTATGCTGCTGGCAGCAATCAATGCGGTAGCTACAGTAAAGAAGGTGATTGTTACAACCGTGAACACAGTTTTCCGCGCAGTTGGTTTGGTGGTGCAGTAGAGCCGATGAACTCTGATATTCATCATATTTTTGCTACCGACGGTTTTGTCAACGCCAAGCGAAGCAGCTACCCCTATGGCGATGTAGGCAGCGCCAGCTTTACCTCAACTAATGGCAGCAAGCTTGGCAATGCCTTAGCTGGCACCGGGTACAGCGGCGTGGTATTTGAACCGATTGATGAGTTTAAAGGCGACATAGCGCGGGCGTACTTTTATATGGCGACACGTTATCAGGACCGGCTAACTGCCTGGCAAACTAACAGCACTGAAGCCAATGCAGCACTTAACGGTACCAGTACTCAGGTGTTTGAAAGCTGGTTGTTGCAGCTGTTAAAACAGTGGCATCAATTGGATCCGGTAAGCCAGAAAGAACGCGATCGCAATGACGCGGCGTATCAGTATCAGGGCAACCGTAACCCCTTTATTGACCATCCGCAGTTTGTTACAGCAATTTGGGGCAACTAAACCAGGGCGTTAACGAAAACGCCAGCATCCCGCTGGCGTTTTTTCAACCCATCAATGTATTTAATAGCGCTGTTTTACGTAATTAACGACTTCCTGATATTTATCCTGCATTTGCCGGATATACTCACTAATAACCGACCAATCGCTTTCTTCGGCGGCTTTTTCCAGCTTCGTTGCTTGCTCGGCCAGACTGATAGCACCAATACTCTTAGCAACAGATTTAAGCTGATGAGCCACAGAGCGCACCGTGCTGCGTTCCTGGTTTTGTAGATGAGCTTGCAGTGATAACAATAGCTTTGCAGCATGTTTGACAAAGTAATTGAGATGTTCTTCGTGTTTTGCTGGATCATTGCCTAAATAGTTAGCAATAGTCGTAAAGCAGATCGGCGAGCTGTTTTGCGAAATATCAGCGCTGTTGGTTAAGAGTTTACTGTTAGTTGCCCCCAGCGGCAGCCAGCGCGACAACATACTTTCCAGCACTGCTAATTCAATCGGTTTGGTTATATAGCCATCCATGCCTATGCTAAGGCATTTTTGCTCCTCACCTTTGAGAGCGTTTGCGGTAACGGCAACAATGCGGGTAAACGGCATGCCCTCAGCACTGTGCAGACTTTCCTTGCGGATAGCATTGGCCAGATCATAACCGCTCATGTTCGGCATATGTAAATCGGTCAGGATTAATGGATAATGGAAACGACGCCACTTTTCCAGTGCAATAGCACCGTCATCTGCCACTTCTACCGCGTAGCCAAGCGCATTGAGCTGGTCAACGATCACACGCTGGTTCATCAGGTTGTCTTCGGCTAACAGCACCAACTTGCCATCTTTACGTGCCTGTTGAATTGACGGTGCCGCAGCTATCGGAGATTTTTCACCGGCATAAATCGGTTTTGCTTTACGTTTTGCTGCAATGAGAACCGCATCATATAAGTGGCTACGGCAAATAGGTGAGCTGTGCAGGTAATAGATGCGGTCACTGCTTTGTTCTGTCAGTTCTACCTGGTTGGTGATGACAACAAACTGCACTTGATTCATCGTTGGCAACTGCAAGAGTTGGGTAATTTCAGCGGCCGAAATTTGCTCATAGGTGGCATCTAATACCCAAACTGCAGCCTGTTTCGGCGGTAAGGGTTGCATTGAGTTGGCTCTTTTGAGCAGGGCTTCAAAGCTGTTTGTAATGTCCAGATCGGCGCCGGTATAGCTAAAATAGGCCTGCAGGTGGCTTTGATTGTGTACGTCCGTGGTAAACAGGCAAAGGTGAACGTCATGTAATAGTTCTTTGTCCAGATACGTTATTTCGTCTGAGCGGCGCATTGGAATACGAACGCTGAACTCAGTGCCTTTGTCGACCTGGCTACTGACATTAATATCGCCATACATCAGAGTGGTTAAACGCTGACAGATCGATAAACCCAGTCCGGTGCCGCCAAATTTTCGGGTAATAGAGCCTTCAGCTTGATTAAATGGCTGAAATACATAGCTTATTTGGCGTTGTGTCATGCCTTTGCCGTTGTCGGTAATACTGAACTGGATTTGGCTGAAATCCATGTTTTCTTCCAACTGCTCTGCTTTTATCAGCACAAGCCCGGTTTTTTCTGGTGTGGTTTGAGTGAATTTAATGGCATTACCGGCCAAGTTATACAAAATTTGTCGCAAACGTACCGGGTCGCCAACCAGACCATCAGGGATGCGTGGGTCGATAAACAATTTAAGATCAATTTGGCGCTGATAAGCAACGGAAACCAAGATGCGGCCAACGGCTTCAATAATATCTACCAGAGACAGCGGAATCGTTTCCAGCTCAAGTTTGCCAGCCTCTATTTTTGAGAAGTCGAGAATATCATCTAGGATACGCAGTAACGAGAACGATGACTCGCGAATAGTATCTGTCATGCGAAACTGCGAGGTTGATAACTGGGTTTTGCGTAATAAGTCGATAGTACCAATAATGCCGTTCATCGGCGTGCGAATTTCATGGCTCATGGTGGCTAAAAAGGTTGATTTTGCCTCATTGGCCTTTTCTGCCGTCAGCTTAGCGGTTTCCAGCGCGTCTGTACGCTCTTTTATCCGGGCATCTACTTCCTGTTTCAGCGTTTTTATATTTTGCTCAGACTCCAGCAATGCCTGATGAGACTGTTCGATTTTACGAAAAAGCTGATTAACATGGCTGCCAAGCACACCGTAACTGTCGCTGCTATTGCTCTCCAGGCTGGTATTAAACTGCTGCTTGCTCAATGCGTGGCTGGTGCCTTGCAGCAAAGGTTTTAACCTGCGGCTAAAAAAGCCTGATATGGCACTGGCGAAAAAACCACTTAACAGCAAACCTAATAACAAACTGATAGCAAAAACGGCGCCATAGGGCCACATAGCTTTAATCTCCAGCTGTTGCACCTGGATAAGTAATGCTTTGCGTTCTGCTGGCAAATTAATTATCTGCTGTACCACCAGAAAGCCACCATCAAGCTTGCTTTGGTCCTGCCAGGTCGGTTGCGGCACGTAACCCTGTACGCTTTGCGTATTGGCAACCAGTTCTGCACTTTGCCGATCAGCCTGACGATACAAGTACATCGCACGTGATATATCACCATTGCGGGCTTGGGCCAGCATTTGTTCGGCGGCAGCAAAATCATTTGCTGCCACCAGCGGTTGCACCACCCGGGTCAGTAGTTTGCTGTCGGCGTCTAGCCGGTCGAGTTTCTTTTCGGCAAATGCCGGGTCGGGCTGCTGCAACAGCATAAACAGTGACGCCTGAACTAATAAGATAAGGAGCGACAGTAATGCCAGGCGCTTAAAAATCGGTTTACTAAAGGAGGTATTTTCCATTCGCGTTCCAATACTTTACTGCAAGCGGGGCAGTGTGATTGTTATTTTGGCTATTGTAACAACTTTTTATGCTTTACGCAGTTTGCTTGTGTGCATAAGTTATCGACGTTTTTTCAAGCGTTAAGCTGTTAATTTCAGCAGTTTGCTTAGTTAATAGGCTAACGCGCTATGGCTTTTAAAATATCTGTTGACTTAATATCACAAAATCCGTTTAATACGACCCGCGTTGCCCAGATAGCTCAGTCGGTAGAGCAGCGGATTGAAAATCCGCGTGTCGGTGGTTCGATTCCGCCTCTGGGCACCACTAGTTTAAAAGCTAAGTTGTTGCAAAGTAACAGATATAAACGACTTAAGCTACAGTATAGGCGCCGCTTTAGCTCAGTTGGTAGAGCAACTGACTTGTAATCAGTAGGTCATCCGTTCGACTCGGATAAGCGGCACCATTTATACAGCAGTTTTGCCCAGATAGCTCAGTCGGTAGAGCAGCGGATTGAAAATCCGCGTGTCGGTGGTTCGATTCCGCCTCTGGGCACCATAAAAAGCAAAAAGCCCGTCTTATGACGGGCTTTTTGCTTTTTAGCACTATAGCTTTTGCTTTGATTTCAGTTCAACAGCACAGAAAAACCGTTGACCTGAAATAGGCAAAGGCTGGCTTCTTTGTTAAGCTCGCAGGCGTTATAACAACAAGAAACAGGGAGTCCCCGTAGATGAAACATGTATTAAGTATACTGGCAGTATCTTTGCTTGCCGCTTGCGGCGGTGAGCCAAAAAGCACTGCAGCCAGCGATAGCGCTAAGGTGAGTATGACAGAATCGGTGAAACAGCAGTTAGTTTACCCGCAAACAGTAAAAAGTGACGTCGTTGACACCTATTTTGGTACTCAGGTAGCCGATCCTTACCGTTGGCTGGAAGATGACCGCAGCAGCGAGACAGAGGCTTGGGTAAAAGCGCAAAATAAAACCACTTTCGATTACCTTGCCCAAATCCCATACCGCGACGCAATTCGGGATAAGTTACAGCAGTCATGGAATTTTGAACGCGTTGGCGCGCCGTTTAAAGAAGGTAAATACCAGTATTTTTACCGTAATGATGGTTTGCAGAATCAATTTGTGTTGTATCGTCTAAATGCCGATGGCAGCTCTGAAGTGTTCTTAGATCCTAACACCTTCAGCAGCGATGGCACGACGTCGATGGCGGATATCAGTTTCTCACGTGACGGTAGTCTGGCGGCTTATGCTATTTCAGAAGGCGGCAGTGACTGGCGTAAAATTATTGTTATTGACGTAGAGACGAAACAGCAAATCGGCGACACCTTAATTGATGTCAAATTCAGTGGCATCAGTTGGGTAGGCAATGAAGGTTTCTTTTACTCCAGCTACGACAAGCCTGATGGCAGTGAATTGTCAGCAATGACGGATCAGCACAAGCTGTATTACCACAAGTTGGGTACACCACAAGCTGATGATAACGTCATTTTTGGTGCAGCCGCAGACGAAAAACACCGTTATGTTGGCGCCACTGTGACAGAAGATGATCGCTACCTGCTGGTATCTGCAGCGGTATCGACTTCAGGCAACAAGCTGTTTATAAAAGATTTAACTAAAGCTGACGCCAACTTTGTAACTGTAGTGGCCGATACCACCTCGGATGTTGACTTACTCGACTCTGTTGGTGACAAGCTAATGTTTATCACTAACCGTGATGCGCCTAATCGCAAGGTGGTTGTTGCCGATGCGGCTAAACCGCAACCAGAGCACTGGCAAACGCTAATTGCTGAAACGACTAATGTATTGCGTGCCTCAACTGGTGCCGGCTATGTGTTTGCAAATTACATCGTTGATGCTGTTGCTAAGGTAAAACAGTTTGATTACGACGGCAAACTGGTGCGTGAAATCGCCTTACCCGGCGTGGGCAGCGTAGGTGGCTTCCGTGGTAAAAAAGATGACGCTGAGCTTTATTTTAGTTTTGCCAATTACACCACGCCAAGCAGCATTTATAAGTTTGCACCGCAATCCGGTGACTCCAGCTTATTTAATCAGCCGAAAACGCAATTTGACCCGGCAGCTTATACTTCCGAGCAGGTCTTTTATACGTCAAAAGACGGCACTAAAGTCCCAATGATCATTAGCTACCGCAAAGATGTAAAGCGTGATGGCAGTAATCCAACCGTGCTCTATGGTTATGGCGGCTTCAATGTCAGCCTGACACCGTCATTTAGCGTATCTAACGCAGTATGGATGGATATGGGCGGGGTTTATGCTGTAGCCAATATCCGTGGTGGTGGCGAATATGGCAAAACCTGGCACGAAGGCGGCACGCAATTAAACAAACAAAATGTGTTTGATGATTTTATTTCCGCAGCAGAGTATCTGCAAAAACAAGGCTACACCTCTAAAGATAAGCTGGCTATTCGCGGCGGCTCTAATGGCGGTTTATTAGTAGGTGCGGTAATGACACAACGCCCAGAGCTGTTTAAAGTGGCTATTCCGGCGGTTGGTGTGTTGGATATGCTGCGTTACCATACCTTTACTGCCGGTGCCGGTTGGGCCTTTGATTATGGCACCAGTGAGCAAAGTGCCGACATGTTTAACTACTTACTGGGTTATTCGCCAGTGCACAATGTTAAGCAAGGCGTAACGCACCCGGCAACGATGATTACTACAGCGGATCACGATGATCGTGTGGTGCCGGCGCACTCGTTTAAGTTTGCTGCCGAGTTGCAAGCTAAAGACAGTGGCGTGAATCCGCAACTTATCCGTATAGACGTTAAAGCCGGACACGGTGCCGGTATGCCAGTATCTATGCAAATAGACCAGGCTGCGGACGTATTTAGCTTTACCCTGTATAACATGGGTTACAAGCAATTACCCCGATAGTTAAGTAAAACCGTGTGAACTAAAACAAAACCCGCTGTAATGGCGGGTTTTTTGTGATCTGTACTACTGATTTTCACTTCGCAGTTGTAAAGCCTTAGCCTTCGATTTAAACTGCGTGCCCTTTTTAAAAATGTTGTCGGTTACAGCGTTAACGGACACGCTAGTGTTAAGCTGGGCGTATTGGCAACCACTTTAATAAATATTTCAGGAGCAGGACTATGGCAAAGAAGGCAGTGATCCTGGTATTGGATAGTTTTGGTATAGGCTATGCGCCTGATGCAGCTAAATTTGGCGATGTTGGTGCTAACACCTTTGCCAGTATTGCCAGCGCGTTTCATGCCGCCAAAGGCCGCCAGTTAGCCTTGCCCAATTTGGCCACTCTTGGGCTGGTAGAGGCTGCAAAGGCGGCCTCTAAAGGCATACAGGCTGATATTAAACCTGCAAACACTATTATCGGCGCCTACGGTTATGCCAGCGAGCTGAGTAGTGGCAAAGACACCCCCAGCGGCCACTGGGAAATTGCCGGTGTACCTGTCTTGTTTGACTGGGGCTATTTTCACAACAAAACTGATAGTTTTCCGCCAGAGCTGATAGATGAGCTATGCCAGCGCACTGGAGTGCCTGGCATTTTGGGCAACTGCCATGCATCGGGTACCGATATTCTGGTTAAGTTGGGCGACGAGCATATCAGCAGTGGCAAACCGATTTGCTACACCTCGGCCGATAGCGTGTTCCAGGTAGCGGCGCACGAAGCACATTTTGGCTTGCAGAAGCTATTGGATTTTTGTCTGGTGGCCCGCGAGTTGCTGGATAAATATAACATTGGCCGCGTTATTGCCAGGCCTTTTCTGGGCGATAGTCCGCAAAATTATGCCCGCACCGGTAATCGCCGTGATTACTCTGTATTGCCACCAGCACCCACTGTGCTGGATAAATTAACCACTGCGGGTGGCAAGGTAATAAGCATTGGTAAAATTGCTGATATCTATGCTCATCAGGGTATTAGTGAAAGTTTAAAAGCCACCGGGTTGGAACAGCTGATTGACAAAACGCTGGCCCAGATGGCTACGCAAGCGGATAACAGCCTTATTTTTACTAATCTGGTCGATTTTGACCAAAATTTCGGTCATCGCCGCGATGCTGTTGGCTATGGCGAAGCACTTGAGTATTTTGATCAGCGCCTGCCTGAGCTTATAGATGCCTGTGGTGATGATTGCTTACTAATATTGACGGCAGACCACGGCTGCGATCCAACCTGGCCTGGCACTGAACATACCCGCGAATATATTCCGGTGCTGGTTTACAAAGCAGGGCTGGGTGATGTTGCGTTGGGCGAGCGCGGCAGTTTTGCTGATATAGGCCAGACACTGGCAGATTATTTTACGCTGGATGCGATGGCATACGGCGACTCCTTTATCACTAAAATTAACTAAGAGATTATTTATGGCTACTCCGCATATTAATGCGCCAGAGGGCGCTTTTGCAGAAACAGTATTAATGCCTGGTGACCCACTGCGGGCCAAACACATTGCTGAAACTTTTTTAACCGATGCGGTTTGTGTAAACACGGTGCGCAATATGTTTGGCTACACCGGGACCTACAATGGTAAGCCGGTTAGCGTTTTAGGCTCAGGTATGGGGGTACCTTCGATGTCTATTTATGCAACTGAACTGGTTAAGTTTTATGGCGTAAAAAATATTATCCGTATTGGCTCATGTGGCGGCCTGCCATTAGATGTAAAAGTGCGTGATGTCGTTATTGGTATGGGCGCAAGTACTGATTCTAACGTTAACCGTAACCGCCTTGGCGGGATGGATTTTGCCGCTATCGCCAGTTTTGAACTGCTGGAAAAAGCGGTGGCAGCAGCCCGGGCGAAAAACATCAATGTTAAAGTGGGTAATGTGTTTACCTCAGACTTGTTTTACAACCCCAGCGAAACCCTGTTCGATACGTTAGAAAAATACGGTGTTCTGGCCGTGGAAATGGAAGCTGCTGGCTTATACGGTGTTGCTGCCGAATACGGCATCAATGCTTTGGCTATTTTTACGGTAAGCGATCATATTCGTACCGGCGAAGCGTTAAGTGCCGAGCTGCGCCAGAACAGCTTTAATGAAATGGTTGAAGTAGCACTGGGCTGCTTATAACTGCCGTTTAACCGAGCACAGGACGGAAATATGTCGTTATCAACCAATAAAATGTTTTATGTATCATGGGAAGCGTTTCACCGTGCTACCAAAGAGCTGGCGCATCAGCTGGTGGGCCATGATTTTAATGCTATAGTGGCTGTAAGTCGTGGTGGCCTGGTGCCGGCGGCGATACTGGCACGTGAGCTGAATATCCGTGTGGTAGACAGCATCTGTGTTGCCAGCTATGAGCATGATAAACAAGGTAGCCTGAGCATTTTAAAGGACGCCTGCCTTGCCGATTCTGAACAGCTACTGATTGTCGACGATCTGGTAGACACCGGTGAAACTGCCAGAGCACTGCGTGAGCATTTCCCTAAAGCTTGTTTTGTCACGGTGTATGCCAAACCGCAGGGCAAGCCATTGGTTGACCATTATGTCACTGATATTGAACAAGATACCTGGATCCAGCTACCATGGGATATGGAGCTTGCCTACAGCAAGCCGTTGGTTGAGAAATAATAATGACAGCAATACAACAATTAACACTGAACTTGCCTGCATGGATTAACGACGTAGTTGACTGGCAAAAAGTGTATCAAAGCGACAATGACAAAATGGCTTTAGCGGTGGAGTTGTCAAAACAAAACGTATTGCGCGGCACTGGTGGTCCGTTTGGCAGTGCAATTTTTGATTGCGATAGCGGTAAGTTGGTGAGTGTTGGCGTAAACCGGGTAGTGCCACTGCACAACTCTACCGCGCATGGTGAGATGATGGCGATAATGCTGGCAGAGCAAAGTGTCCAGAGTTTTAGTTTGTCAGCCGATGGTGTTAAGCGCGAGCTGTTTACCTCATGCGAGCCTTGTGCTATGTGCTTAGGCGGCACCTTATGGAGCGGCGTTAAGCGCTTGGTGTGTGCCGCTACGGCAGAAGACGCCCGTGCCATAGGTTTTGATGAAGGCCCGGTATACGACAGCAGCTATGAGTATCTTACCAATGCCGGCGTTGAAGTCGTGCGGCTGGTACAACGAGATGCAGCGAACAGCGTACTACAAAACTACGTTAGTGGCGGCGGTGCTATTTACAACGGTTAAACGAAAAGCTGTATCAGACTTGCTGATACAGCTTTTTTGCCACATACAACTCTTCTACTTTTTGCCGTGCCCAAGGCGTTTTGCGCAAAAATTTCAGGCTGCTTTTTACCGATGGATCTGATTTAAAGCAGTTGATATCTATCTGCTGTGCCAGAGCTGGCCAGCCAAAATGATCGACCAACGCGGTGACGATTTGCTCAAGCGTCACGCCGTGCAGTGGGTTGTTTAGTTGAGACATATTATAAGTCCTCTGTGAAAGACGCTAAAAAAATAGCCACCCTGAGGTGGCTATTTTAGCAGTATTACTGCTTATAATCGCTCTAATACCGCAGCGGTAAAGTCGGTGGTACCGAAGCTGCCGCCTAAATCACGTGTGGTGCGGTCGCCGCTGGCAATAACGTCAGCCAGAGCACTGCGGATCTTCTCCGCTTTGTCTTGCATCCCTAAGTATTCCAACATCTGGATAGATGCCAGGATCACTGAACTTGGGTTAGCCAGGTTTTTTCCGGCGATATCCGGTGCACTGCCGTGAACTGCTTCAAAAATAGCACACTCCGTGCCGATATTAGCACCTGGCGCCATGCCTAAACCGCCGACTAAGCCGGCACATAAATCCGATAAAATATCGCCAAACAGGTTAGTGGTAACAATAACGTCGAACTGCTGCGGGTTCATTACCAACTGCATACAGGCGTTATCGACAATCATTTCCTGAGCTTCAATATCCGGGTAACGGGTTGCTACTTCGCGTGCTGTTTTAAGAAATAAACCTGAGGTTGATTTCAGAATATTCGCCTTATGTACAATAGTCACTTTTTTACGCTTTTCGCGGCGTGCGGTTTCAAAAGCGAATACTGCAATACGCTCGGCACCTTCTTTGGTAACGATACTGGTGGCTTCGGCTACCATGCCATCAGCTGATACTACCTGGCCATGGCCTGAGTACATGCCCTCAGTGTTTTCACGGATAGTAATAATGTCGATATTCTCGTAGCGTGCTTTGGTGCCTTTGAAGGAAATCACCGGCCGTACGTTTGAATACAGGTTGAATTTTTTCCGCAGGGTCACGTTAATGGACGTAAAACCTTCGCCTACCGGTGTGGTAAGCGGGCCTTTTAATGTGATCTTATTGCGGGCTATGGCATCCAGCGTAGCTTGTGGCAATAGCTCGCCGGTTTTTTCCAGTGCAGTTAAGCCGGCATCGACGTATTCGTAGTCGAATTCACAGCCAACTTTGTCCAGCACCTGAATTGCAGCTTCTACAATGCTGGGGCCTATGCCGTCGCCTTTGATGACAGTAATCGTTTGCTTGCTCATGGGGATCCTTAGCAGTGTTATTTACGTGAAAAGCGGGCCTCTGACGGGCCTGAAAACGGCGCTGAATATAGCAGTTTTCCACTATTGGCGCCAGTTTGGTGAAAGTTTACCTTAGTTATCCCGCTTATATCCTGTATAACGCTGATGAATGATGTAATAAAACTACAATGTTAACAGTAAAGGGCAATGACTACTGGCGTGGCCGGCAACAGTTGTAAGCCAGGGTAGCGTGTCAAAACGGTTTCCGGTATCGGCTGCATACCGTTGTAGTAGTTCTGGCAGCTCAGGCGGAATGTTTGTGGCATATATCGCCTGACAACTGTACCAGGCAATTAATAGTGTTAGCGTGGCGTTATCGCACTGGGTTGGCTGTTTTTGCAGGATCAGTAGCAGTTTTTGCGTCGGTGCTAACCAATCGGTTAATTGATATTGTTGCAGTAATTTGCATATCAGCGCGCTGGCGGCGGCTTTCTGGTACAGGCTGAAATCAGGCAATGCTGCATAGCCTGGCCTGTCTTGCCCCAACGGACTCAGACGAAAGCCACTGCTATCAAACCATAGCGGCGCGCACAGGCATCTTGCTAAAGCCCGGCTTTTGGCCACCGACATAGCGCCATTTGTCAGTAAATGCAGACTGCAGGCAAAACCCGTCGTGAGTTGTTGCAACATGGCTTGCTGCGGGTGATGTAGTAAGCTGAGTTGGTTGTTTAGCTCGGCATCTATCAATACAGTGTCTAACAAGTCGCGGCCGATAAGATTGACCGCCAGCGGTAAATCGCTTATTAGCTGCTGTTGCCGGTTAAGCTCGCTTGCTAACTGTAACACCGGTTCGCGCCATGCTGGTGTTGAGCTTAAGGTAGCGGCCAGCACTTTATTGTTGCTGTGGCGTAATTGCTGATAAGCAGAGTTGTTAACCAGGGTTGCAGCGGTAATGCGCGGTGAAAGCTGAGGTTGTTTGAGCCATTGTATAATTTTACGTAGTAGCGCCAGTTCATGCTCGCAGCGGCTGCGCGTAATGCGGTTTGCCAGTTGTGTTGAAAAACTGTTGTCTGCTGTTGGAGTGTTAAGCCGCGTAACCAGTGTTAACAGCGAACTGAGCGCTTGCTGGCGCCAATACACTATTTTGCGCTCTGTAGCATAACAGCCACGCAGTAGCTGCAGCAGTGTCGGTGGCATTACCACCTGTAGCAGTTTGGCGCTGAGCAAAGGTGGATAAGATTGCAGTTTAGGCTGCGTTTTCGCCTCAGGTAGCAGATCACTGAGACCAGAGTAATAGCTGGCATGAAGTAATAGTTGCACCGCACCTCTCGGCCAGTTTAGCCAGCTGCAGACACTCAATAGCAACTCGCTGCGCCACAAGGCGTCGGGCAGGGCTGAGCAGTCGGTTAATTGTGACTGAGTAGCCAAAGCCGCATGTAAGCGTTGTTGGCATAATTGCTGGCTAAGCACAGCCAACCGCTTACTGTCGGGGTGCTGTTGCAGTTGGCTGCGCGCTTGCTGCCAGGGCGTTATCAATTCCGCAATTGACACTGTGTCAGTTTGCATTGGCGCTCAGCGACTGATAGCGACTTACAGCATTATCGCCAATTGCAATCAACTGGCGGTTTTTAAACAGTAAAGCCGTACATTCATCTGCAGTGGTAATGCCATCCGCTGTCCGTCTTTGGGTGCGATAATACAATACCTGATAAATGTCAGCATTGTCGGAAAAAGCGGCGGTGATATCCGGGCTGCCTAATCTGTCTAGTACCTGCTGTTGTTTAGTCGTGCCCGACACTGTGAATTGACGGATAATTTTTGCGTTAAACACTTCCCGGTCAACCCAGTTCATTTGCTCAACATCATCCTGATACCAAAACAATGCTGCCAGCGTAAGTAGTACATAGAGCAGCAATCCAGCGGCTAGCCAGACCAACTTGTTAGTGATGAGTTTACGTAAGGTAACTGGCATCAGTGAGCTCCCGTGACCTGTACGCGCATGTCCTGTAAGTTCAGCCCCAGTTGGATATCTGTGCGCAGTGTCAACAGCTGCATGAATACTTTAATTTGATCTTTTTGCGCCAGAATTTTTTCTCTGAGTTTTTTATGGCAATCCGGGTGTTCTAACGCATCCGTCAGGGTGGCGCCAAGTGCCAGCAGGTCATGCGCGCCTTTTGGTCCAATACCTGTTACGCCAGGAATATTATTGGTGCTATCACCCACCAGGCTCCAATAACGCACCAGATTTGCTGAACTGACACCGAACTTTTGCTGCACGTCTTGCTCGGTGTGAAACTGGCGGGCAAAGGTGTCGTAGACATGAATATTGTCTGATAACAATGGTAAAAAGCCTTTGTCAGTAGAAACAATAGTCACTTGCATGCCGTGTTGTGCAAGCTTGGTTGCTACTGAAGCAATAACATCATCCGCTTCGCTGTCGTTGTGCTGCACATGCTGAATACCCAAGGCTGTAACCGATTGCACTAAACCTGCCATAGCATCAGCCAAAATAGCGGGCATCGGCTTGCGGTTGGCTTTGTATTGCGGATACAGTGCTTTGCGCCATGGGCTATGTTGGCCATCAAGCACCATTAAGGCATGGCTGGGGCTAAATTCTTTTAGCAAGCGTTGCAGAGCCTGGCGCAGCATGTTGTCAGTATTTTGTATGATCTGCGCCCGGGTGCCATCGGTTACCTGCTCTGGTAGTGGCTGGTAAGGCCTCTCCTGTACGGCGTACAACCTACGGATTAAATTAAGCGCGTCAATCAGCAGCACCTGTGTCATTTAACGGATAACCCGATAACATGGTTCATATTTACTACCTGGCAGTTTCATCCGGCCTTGCTCAACAAAAGCCTGCAGTAGGGTGTCCATCATATGCATTAATCTGGCTTCACCTGAAATTTCAAACGGGCCATGCTGGCGGATTGCCCTGATACCTTCATCTTTCACGTTGCCTGCAACAATGCCTGAGAAGGCCCGGCGCAAATTAGCTGCCAGTTTTGCTTTGTCTTGTTCTGTGTGCAAGTTTAGTGCGGCCATATTGGCATGATTCGGGATAAAAGGCTGCTGAAAGTCCTGCTCTACATTGAGCGTCCAGTTAAAATGATAAGCATCACCGACCGTTTTGCGATACTGTCTTACTTCTGCAGCGCCGAGCTTTAATTTCTTTGCAACGGCTGGCGCATCATCAATGATAACGTCAAACAGCTTTAACGCTGCATCACCAAGGGTATTGCTGATAAAACTGACAATTTCGCTGAAATAAGCTTCGCTTTGTTTTGGCCCGGTCAGGATCACTGGCAGACGTTGTTGCTGGTTATCCTGATGCAGCATGATGCCAAGCAGGTATAATAGCTCTTCCGCTGTTCCTGCACCGCCCGGAAAGACAATAATACCATGTGCCACCCTGACGAAACCTTCCAGGCGTTTTTCTATATCGGGTAAAATGACTAGCTGGTTTACTATGGGGTTTGGTGGTTCAGCAGCGATAATGCTCGGCTCGGTTAGGCCCAAGTAGCGACCGTTGCTGATACGTTGCTTATTGTGACCTATAGTGGCGCCTTTCATCGGGCCTTTCATCGCGCCCGGACCACAGCCGGTGCAGATATTCATACCACGTAAGCCTAATTGATAGCCTACTTCTTTGGTATATTTGTACTCCGCTTCATTGATAGAATGTCCGCCCCAACACACCACCATATTGGGTTCATTGCTGGCATCAATAACCCGGGCATTCCGCAGAATATCAAATACCGTGTGAGTAATATGAGCGCTGTTGTTTAAATCCAGCCAGCTTTTGTGGCTTTGCAAGCGGCTGTGGTAGAACAAAATATCGCGCAACACAGCGAATAAGTGTTCGTGGATACCTTTGATAATCTGACCATCAACAAAAGCCCGCAGCGGCGGGTTAAATAATTCAATTTTGATTCCACGTTCACGGCTTATCAGGTTTACCTTAAAATCAGCAAACTGTTCGTAAATTTCGGCTGAACTGTCTGTATGGCTGCCAACATTAAGTACCGCCAGGCAGCAGTTACGAAACAGCCGGAACGCTTCTTGTTGCGTGTTCTGTTTTAAATGATCGACTTCAAGCTGAGATAATAAGTCCATAGACCCAAGCGGGTTTAACTGTACATGCATAGGTACTCCTTTCCAATATGAGGTGCATAGCAGTTTAGGTAGCGGGTTTTAGAATAACTTTATTCCGTCCTGCCTTTTTCGCTTCATACAGCGCCTCATCTGCGCGGTCAAATGCACTGCGGCTGCTGTCGGTGATTGTTAACTGTGTGGCACCAAAAGAAATGCTAATAGGAACATGAGTGTTCTTGAATTTAAACGGCATTTTGCCGATTTTGTCCTTCAACGCATTGAGTGGCGCTTCCAGATCAGCAAGTGCAGTTTCCGGAAATAAAATAACAAACTCTTCACCGCCATAGCGGGCGATAAAATCGGTTTCCCGCAAGCCATTTCTTAGTGCCTTTGCTATAGCTTTAAGGGTCTTATCACCGGCACTGTGGCCATAATTGTCATTAATATTTTTAAAATGATCGACATCTGCCAGCGCAATACATAACGGCTTCTGGTAACGCTGCCAACGCTTAATTTCCAGCTGGTAACGTTCATCCAGTGCTGCGCGGTTTGGTATTTCGGTTAGCGCATCCTGTAAGCTGCGAAATTGCTGCTCTGAAATGCGCTTTTTAAAATTACTGGCATCAGTTTCCAGCTCATTTAACCGTTTTTCCATATTCCCCAGCGTTAACAAAAAGTTGCCGCGTTCCTGCTGTTCAAGCTGCTCTTTCTCGCGTAAAGAACTGGTGATCGCCGTCAGTTTGTCACTTACCAATAATTTCAGTTGTTCCAGTGAGGTAGCTCTTTCACTTGCCTCACTCAGATGGGTAATTTGCAGCTCGATTTGCTGGTTGAGCCGTTGCATTTTTTGCTTCATCTCACCAGAGCAACTTAGCGATGAGACAACGGCTTGCTGCACGTTAGACAAGGCATCATTGAGCTTTAACAGGAAGTGCTCAGCCGACTGACGCTCTTTATTAATACTACTAATAATAACACTGATAGTTTTAAGACAGGCTTCCAGCAGTTGCTCAATGCTAAGGTTGTTAAGCAAGCTTAGCCGGATGATGTCCATTTCTGCAGCGCTATCTTCGGCAAACGTCAGCTCGCTAAGTAAGTTAGTCAGCTCCAGACTGATCTGGCGGCAAATGTGGCCGTAGCGCTCATCATCGCCCTGGTCGGTACTTTGCAATTGCTGTCTGGCTTGCATTGCTGTTTGGTACAAACGGACTAAATCGGTAAGGTAAGGGAGAAAAGCATGCACAGTTGCAGACGGTTGTTCCACTTTGCCTAATAATTGACGCAAATCACGGCGCAATTGATCCGGCAGGCCTTTTTGCTGTTGCAGCAGCTTACCGGCATTGGTCAGACCTTGTTGTACGCGCTGCACATCTTGCTGATGCCGGGTTTCCAATTGCTTCAGACTTTCATTGGTACCCTCTATGAAGGGTAGCAACTTTTCCAAGTCAGTGCCGCGGTTTAGTTCGGTGCGTAGCTTTGCCAGCCGGTTATCCAGATCAACATCAACGCCTTTGCATGCCAATGACAGGCGAGACACAAAAGAAGCCAGAATTTTGAACTGTGCCTGATAAGTATCTTCCAGTGCTTTGCGTGCTTTTAGCGCCTTGCTTAGTTGGTCATCCTGCAAAATTGCCACCTTTGCCCGTGTTGTTAAATCTATGTTTAGGCTTAAGTATATCGGCAATCCAGATAAAAGGGAGCAGACTTTATGCATTTATGCCGTAAAAAAACAGCTGGCGTTGTAGCCAGCTGTGACAGGGTAATTATTTTTCTCCTGAATTACTTCTTACACAGGTAGTAAGGTAACCAGGATTGTTCTTCAGTAGAGGTAAGATATTGCATAATCAGCATTCCTTTTGGGAACTACAGCCTTGCAGTCCGTCTGCAAGGCGCCGCATATTTAAGCAGATTTAGCTGGTTTTTGAAAGTCCAGTCGTAATGTTTCTTATTGAGTTACGTTTTTTTGCTCGGCTTTATGGTAGTTGAAATCTATGTAATATTTTTATAATCAAGGTTTTAACTGTCACTGCCGGCCGGGGCGATGGTTTTTAATTCGTAATTGCCTATGTAATATTACATATTACTGTCGGCTTAGGCGGATGGTTGGTGGCGAGCAGGGCTCGCTGCTGCGCCACGGATTAATATCCAGGCCGCCGCGGCGGGTATAGCGGGCATATACCGCAAGAAACGCCGGCTGGCAAAGCCGCCAGATGTCGGTATAAATGCGCTCAACACATTGTTCATGAAACTCGTTGTGGCTACGAAAACTAATCAGATAACGCAATAGGCTTTCATGATCCAATGCTGTGCCGCGGTAATGAATATATACACTGGCCCAATCAGGCTGAGACGTAATAAGACAATTTGATTTTAATAGATGCGAATGCAGTTTTTCTTCGACGATAGCGCCATCTGCTTGTGTTTTTAGTAAACCGGCATCGTATTGGTATTGCTCAATTTCAATATCCAGATCATCAATGCAACGGCCAGGCAGCCAGGTTGGCTGAAATGCTGTAATTTCATTGACATTATGCAGACTAACTTTTACCTGCTTGCCGGCGCAGGCCGACAAGTCATGTTGCAGGTGACGATACACCAGGCCTAAATCAGCAAACCGGCTTTGATTGAAGCTGTTCAGATAGAGCTTAAATGATTTGGATTCGATCAGATTGGCTGAGTCAAATGGGACAACAAAAGTAGCCAGCGCAACCATTGGTTTACCCTTGGCGTTCAACCAAGACAATTCATAGCCATGCCAAATGTCCTGGCCAACAAAGGGCAGTGCTTTCGGGTCCAAGCCAATGTCGTCACGCCCAAGCGCGCGAGGCACTGCCTGCAACAAACTGGCATCATACTGCTCAGCATAGGCTGTGGTTTTGCCCAGGCTTAAACCGGTCAGGGCGTCGGAATATAGGTTGGTCATAACAGGTTTTGTCTTTTGCGCTGGCTTAACGATACAATAGCGCCAGTTTATCACAAAGTGTAATGGCAGATCCCGTGACTCTTTCCGACATTTATCCGCAGTTTATCCAACAGATGCTGCTATGGCAGCAACAAAACCAGCAGATGTTGCGAACCTGGGCTGATGAAAGCAGCCCGTCACCATGTCAGCTTGGCGACATCGAACAAAACGAAGTGCAATGGCAACCTGTATTACAGCAGCCGCAGGCAGATTTCAGTAATGTTGAACATGCGCTGGAGCTGACATTGCACAGTGATATCAAGCAATTTTATCAGTTGTATTACGGTGCCGGGTTGGCCGCAGAGCATGCGCGCGGTAAGTTAATATTGTTGATGGTGTGGAACAGTGATGACGTCAAACGGCTGCAAGAAAATATTATTGGCCATATTATAATGAAGCGTCGTCTTAAACAGCGCGAGACAGTATTTTTCGCCACAACTGAAGATGATGACATTATGTTGTCAGTACTGAACAGCAGTGGTGAGGTGTATCTGGAACATGTTGGCCAGGAAGTGACAGAAAAGCTGGCAGATAGTCTTGCGCAGTTTATTGATCAGCTGTCGCCGTGCTCTGCTGAGGGGCTTTGACAATCCCAGGCGATATTGCTTACTAATTGACAAGCATCGCATTTAAAATCGAATAATTGCAGCAATGGCTCGGTTAAACACCAGTTGCCACCACAGCCAGGGCAGGGCTTCTGTGCCTCCAGGCTACAATTGTTGCTGCTGCCGCTGTATACCGCATAATACACCTTAATATTGTTATGCCTGGCAAGCTCTCGTGCAAGGCGGCGTCCTTGTTTGTTAAGCTCGCTGTGCAGCTGTTGCAAGCTGCGTTCTGCCGTTTTGTATAATACCCGGTTTTGTTGCATTTGAATTTCGTCTAACGCCTGATACTGCAGTTGCCAGCGGATCAGCTGTTCATGGTCTGTGTTGGGGCTGGCGATCTGATATAAAGGCACTGGCGCCAGATCGGCACCACAACGCAGCGGCGAGCAAGTATCGCTGAAACGACTATACAGTATGTAGAAATCAACCTGCTGGCACGGGTCAGTGTGTTGAGACATTAAATCCATACCAAGCAGCTTTACCTGCGGATAAGCCAACCCTGCGGCAGCCAGCTGTTGCTGTGCAGCGGCTCCTCTGTCGCTATGATAGCGTTGTTGTAGGGCATTTTCAGTGGGTAACACAACGCGACAAGCAAAGCTATGCTGTTGCCAGGCGGTGGGGAATTCACGGCCTAATACCTGGCCATTAAATATCAGCGCTTCAATATAATTACGGATAGCGTTTTCAGAAAGATTAAAATCGGTATCCGCAATAACTTTGAATGTCAGTTCGGCAAGATACATCAGCTTTTAGCTTGCATGCTGAGTAATGCGTCAAGTTTAGCTTCAATCCGGTTTAGCTGCTGTTGTAAATCATCCGGCTGAACCGCTGTTGGCATGAGTTCGGACTGCGTTTCTGTTTCATCTGTCGCCGCAGCGGCGTATAGCGGATGATTGCGCCAGTGCTGATAAGCAGCGAATAATTGTTGTGGCGTTATTCTTCCCGCCAGGCGGGCACGAAATAGCGCCAGGCTTGGGCTTTTACCTTCCTGTTTTAATTGCGTGGCGACTTGTTGCAGCAGTTGTATCGTGTCGGTCATTAAGTGCCTTCGGGTGTTTGTTTGACTAACTAATAGCGAAATTTACCATCAATATACTAAGAAAGATAACTGCAATTTCATAATGCATTGTTTTTAAATAATTTAATTGGTGGCATGCTCTTTGCTAAAAACAAAGCAGCCTGAAATGCCGGCCAATTATGTAAAACAACCAAGGAAAGTGATTATGTTAGCAAAAACTTTTGTCGCAGCTGCTTTGGCAGTGACGTTATCAGGGTGTGTGGTTTCTGTAGGGGGTAACCATGAGTTTGATGATGACAGTAATTGGAAAAAAACACAGCACGCAAACCTGCAACAAATTAACAAGCTTGTGCTGGATATGAGCGCGGATGATGTTCGTACTTTATTAGGCTCGCCGGACTTTACCGAGGCGTTTAATAAAGAGGGTAGCACTGTACAAGTGTTGTTTTACCGCACGCATCATCACAAGAGTGATGGTAAAACCACCAAAGAAGAATGCACACCGCTAATTTTTAAACAAAATCGTTTAACCGGCTGGGGCGATAAAGCCTATCAATATCTGTAATACTTTAGAGCGCGGCGGGCCCTGCCTGCCTCGCTCTGGCGCCATGCTTAGTGTAACAACGCATTTAGCTCATCAATAATTTCGCACCATTCAGCATCTTGCTTTAGTGATTCATGTAAAAAACTGGCCTGCGCCTGTGTCCAGAACGGAGCATCCTGAATTGCCATGCCCGGTGCCAGTTTGTGCTGCTGTAAAAACTGACTGACGGCCCGCTCATCATTGTCCAGGCCCAATTGGGCGAACAGGGTTGCCATATTGTGCGCTGAGGTATCCATTGTGGCTCCTTTTAATTACCTGTATTGACATGTCTGTCTGAAAGCATAGCTGCTATCGGTGTTTTTGCTGAAATCCGTCTCTTGGCATTTTATATCCACACTGCTATTGTGGTGAAAAAAACTACAATAACCAAGGAGCCGCCATGCTGGCAGAGCTTAATGCGACAGAGTTAGAACGGTTACAAGCTATTTTACTTAGTGCCGAGGAATTAAAGCTGGCGGCGTCTCTGCTGTATCAGTCTTACCATGATGACCCCTTATTTATGGAAATTTTTCGTGCTGACAAACCAGACTATGAACAGCGACTGCGCGCCGCAATCCGTGAAGAGCTCAGCACCTTTTGGCAGGCAGGGCAGCCTATAATCGGGTTATTTAACGCTGACCAATTACTGGGAGTGGCCTGTGTCATTACACCAGACTCAGGTATCGGTGCCAGCCGCTTGTGGCATTGGCGGCTAAAAATGTTGCTCACAGCAGGTTATGTGTCTACCCGGCAATTATTAGAAAAAGAGCAAAAAATTCATGCTGCCATGCCAGCACAGCGTTACCACATGCTGGCCTTTATTGCGGTCGCACCAAGGCATCAGCATCTGGGGTTGGGCCATTACCTTATTCACGCAGTAGACTCCATTGTCGACAAAGACGAACAATCTGCGGGTATTGGTGTTTTTGTTACACTGCAGAAGTACAAAGCCTTTTTCGCCGGAGATTTATATCAGCCTGTTACAGAGCTGACGTTTAATACCGTAAGTGGTACGCTGATGTTCCGCCAGCGGCAACCGCAGGTTGTCTGACACAACACCGGAGCAACGCGTATGAGTAAATTCCGTAGTTTCGCCGAATTTTATCCGTACTACTTAAGTGAGCACCGCCATCCCCTATGCCGCGCCTTGCATTACTGTGGCAGCGCTTTGGTGCTAGCGGTATTGTTGTTCGCCATTGTTAGCCGGCAGTGGTCGTATTTGTGGTTGTTACCGGTCATAGGCTATGGTTTCGCCTGGTTGGGACATCTGGTGTTTGAGCACAATAAGCCGGCTACTTTTAAGTATCCGTTGTACAGTTTGGCGGCCGACTGGGTGATGTTTAAAGACTTTGTAACCGGCCAGTTAAAAGACAAACTACCGGCTAATTAATACGATACGCCGGTAAGTTAAATGCCGCCAGGCGCATACCGCTTAGCAACAATTCAGCCTGATAACGGCTTTCACCATCGCCGCTAAAATCAACCTGATAGCGGGTGATAAAGCGCAGCCTGCCGTTTATTTTACGAAAACTGTGGCCGCTACGCCCGCAATCGAGCAGCTGCAGCTGCTGTTGCTGACACAACTGGCCTGCCACCACTACAGCACGTTCATCTTGTTTACGTTGCATCCAAAACAGATAACAAATGCTGCTGATCACCAACAGCAATAACACTGAGCCCATGTACTTCTCCTGCTTGTCTGGGCAGATAATGCTGATTCTAACTCGTTTTTACAAGGGCTGGTTGCGGCTTTTGCTTGTGTTAAACTACGCTGCTTAATCTGAGGTGCTTATGTCAAAAGCGGTTGAATGCCTGTTAAATGAGCTGGAAGCTGAGTTACGCCAACAACAATTATGGCGCACATCGCCACCTGATAAGGCTGCTATGGCCAGCACACTGCCTTTTTGTTACGACACGCTGGCGTTGGAGCAGTGGCTGCAATTTATTTTTATACCGCGCATGCAGGCGTTGCTAGATACCAATACGCCGTTGCCGCAAGCCGTTAATATTTTGCCCATGGCAGAGCTTGCTTTTCAGCATAACGCTAGCGCAATGGCAGCCATACTGGACATTATTCGCCGCATTGATAATACCTTGTCGGGGGTGCAATGACCGCTGCGCTGCCATTTGTGCTGACTACGCCCCTGAGTATTATTTATCAGGATCAGTATATCGTGGCGGTTGATAAACCCAGTGGCATGCTGGTGCATCGCTCGTTTTTGGATAAACACGAAACGGTGTTTGTAATGCAAACCCTAAGAGATCAGCTTGGGCAGCATGTGTTCCCGGTGCATCGGTTAGACCGGCCTACATCTGGGGTGTTGTTATTCGCATTATCCAGCGAGGTGGCTCACCTGTTATGCAAACAGCAAGAGCAACAGCTGTGGCGTAAACATTATCTGGCAGTAGTGCGCGGCTTCATGCTTAGCGGTGGTGAGCTTGACTATCCACTAAAAGAACAGCTGGACGATATTGCCGATAAGTTCAGTAGAGATGACAAAGCGCCGCAGCAAGCAGTAACCCGTTATCAGCCCTTGCAACAGGTAGAACTACCTATACCGGTAAGTAAATATCCGGCAGCACGGTATGCTTTAGTCGCGCTGCAGCCGCTGACCGGCCGCAAACATCAGCTACGCCGCCATTTGGCGCATTTACGCCATCCAATTGTAGGCGATACCAGCCATGGTGATGGTAAACACAATGCATTGTTTAAACAGCATTTTAATTGCAAGCGTTTGTTATTAATTGCCAAACAGTTGCAGTTGCCGCATCCGGTGAGCGGCGAACTTTTAACGCTTAGCGCCGGTCTGAATGAGCTTGAACTGTTGTTCAGCCAATTTGGCTGGCCGATAGATGAAGCATATTATCAGCAACAATTTGCTGAGCTTTTTATGGAGGAAAAATGGCAAAAATCGCCCTGATTGTCGGCAGTGTATATGGCGCGGCCCAATATGTCGCTGAAGAGGCTCAGCCGCTGTTAACCGGCCTGGGACATGAGGTTAAGTTATTTGAAGAAGCTAAATTGGATGATGTGCTTAGCTTTAATGCTGATATCTGGTTGGTGCTAAGCTCTACCACGGGGCAGGGCGATATTCCGGATAATCTGCTGCCATTTTATCTTGATGTACAAAACCGCTTTCCGTTACTTACCGGCAAACACTTTGCCGTGATCGCCTTGGGTGACAGCAGTTACGACACTTTCTGCGGTGCCGCCGAGCAGCTACGCGAGTTACTGCTGGAAATTCAGGGCACAGAACTTGCGCCTATGCTGCGCATTGATGCCGGCGAAACACTGGAGCCGGAAACTATTGCTTTACCCTGGCTTAAACAGCAGTTTGCAACATAGCGCTGCAGCCTGTTTGCAGCATGTATGCTGACGCTTAAAGTTGCTCGCGTAGCTTTAGCAACTGCTTTCTACGCGCAGCGCTGACTTTGGGGTAATGCATTTTCAGGTTCTGTAGCGTCTCGACGACAATTTGCGAGATGATTAGCCTGGCGTTTTTCTTGTCATCAGCCGGCACAATAAACCAGGGCGATAGCGCTGTACTTGTAGTGCTGAGGCAGGCTTCATAAGCGCGCATATAGTCATTCCAGTGGCCGCGCTCTTTTACATCGGCAATGCTGAACTTCCAGTTTTTCTCCGGCTCGTCTATGCGCGCCAAAAACCGTTCGCGCTGCTCATCTTTTGACAGATGCAAAAAAAATTTAAGCACCTGGGTTCTGTTGCTGCTTAAATGCGCCTCAAGATCGATTATTGATTTAAAACGCTCGTCCCAGATAGCATGGCCAGCTATGGCATCATCAGAAAAGCCTTGCGATTTGAGTAACTCAGGGTGTACCCGCACTATCAGTACTTCTTCGTAGTAAGAGCGGTTAAAGATACCAATCTGTCCCCGCTGTGGCAGGCGTTTGCCGGTACGCCAGAGGAAGTCGTGCTGTAGCTCTTCAGTGCTGGGTTGTTTAAAGCTAAACACCTGACAGCCTTGTGGATTGACACCCGACATCACATGACGGATGGCGCTGTCTTTACCTGCGGTATCCATGCCCTGAAAAATTAATAATAAAGCGTGTTTATTCGACGCGTAGTGAAGTCGCTGCAGCTCACTTAGCTCGTCAACCTGCTGCTGTAACATCTTCTTGTAGGTTTTCTTAGAATCATAAGCCGGCTCAACCTTAGTTGGGCGCTGCGACAGGTCGACACTCTGGGCCGGTAGCACACGGTAATCATCCGGCTTAATTTTCATGATATTTCCTTTTTGGTGCGCACAGCGCGCCCGGGGATGTCAGTATTGACTGTGGTACCAAGCATAGACGCTGTTAGCGACAAGGCCAGTTATAGCTTGGTGCTCCCTACTGAAAAGCTAACAGTATTTGTCCAACTTGTTGTAAGCCTGTGCGCCCGCGGCTTTTAATGCCGGATCGTTTTGTGCTGCCAGTTTGTCTACCCACATGGCGGTGGCGCCGCATACCGCTATTGGCATTACAAATAAGTTAAACAGCGGGATCATGCAGGCAATATTTACTGTAACGCCAAAGGCAAAGCTGTTGGCAGGCTGGGCGCGCAGTTGGGCCCGCATAGTGCGAAAGTCAATTTTATTGTTGTCGTACGGGTAATCAACATACTGAATAGCCAGCAGCCAGCTGGTAAATAAAAACCACAGTATCGGTCCGATAACCGGCAGAAATAAAAACAGCACAAATAAAATAATGGCGCGAGGCAAGGCATACAGCAGTTTTTGCCACTCGCGACCGAGCATGCGCGGTATATCTTTAACAAAGGCCGCCATTGTGGTGTTGGCAATAACCCGGCCTGATAAATGCGCTTCTACTTTTTCACTGAGTAAGCCGTTAAAAGGCGCAGCGATGAAGTTCGCGACCATGGTAAAACTGTACGCTAAGCCGATAACCAACGTCATTACGCCCAATGGGATAAGTAAATACTCCAGCCAGTGTAGCCAGGCGGGTAAATACTGTTGTACTGCGCTGACCATAGCGTTGACCTGTTGCAGCAAAACATAGAATGCGAAGGAAAACAGCAGCAGATTGATTAATAACGGCACCAGCACAAAACGCTTTAAACCTTTGGTCTGGATCAAATTTAAGCCACGAAAAAAATAGTACATTAGCGCTCAGAGAGGTTAAGGTTGAACTTGAACGCAGTATAAAGGCTTTTATCCTGCGTTTAAGCCAACAAGCTGGCTTTTTTCGTAACAGAATATAATGTTGTAACACGGCTGGTTTCAATTGCCGTTTGATTTTGTGCTAGAATGCGCGCACTTTTTGGCGGCTGCCTTGCTGCAGTAAGCCCCGTTTTTAACATGTCAGGTAAGGGTAAGTTATGGCGATATTAGGTTCTGCGCTGGTGTTTGGGTTAACTACGCTGTGTTTGCTGGCAGGGTTAACTTGTCTGATTTCAGCGCTATTGGTGCCAGCAGCAGAGGGCGCTGAGAAACAATTTGAAAAACGTCTGGAATACGGCATGTTTGCTGCTGTGGGTTTAGTTAGCTTTGCAGTGATGCTGTATATCGGCTAGTTGCAACATAGCATGATACAGTTACAACATTAAAAAACGGCAGCCTGAGCTGCCGTTTTGCTATCTGCTAAAGATTACTCTACGCTGCGCAGCAGGGCATTAATGCCCACTTTTGCGCGGGTTTGCGCATCCACTTTCTTCACAATAATGGCCGCGTATAAACTGTGGCTGCCATCTTTTGACGGGATAGAGCCCGGCACCACAACCGCACCTGCCGGAACGCGGCCGTAGCTGATTTCACCGGTTTCACGATCGTAAATGCGCGTGCTCTGGCTGATATAAACGCCCATTGACAGTACTGCACCTTCTTCAACAATAACGCCTTCAACCACTTCAGAGCGGGCACCGATAAAGCAGTTGTCTTCAATAATGGTTGGGTTAGCCTGCAATGGCTCTAATACGCCGCCAATACCAACACCACCGGACAAATGCACGTTCTTACCAATTTGTGCACAGCTGCCCACCGTGGCCCAGGTGTCTACCATAGTACCTTCACCGACATAAGCACCAATGTTAACGTAAGATGGCATTAGCACCACGTTTTTGGCGATGTAGCTGCCACGGCGTACCGCAGCCGGTGGCACCACGCGCACACCATCGGCACGGAATTGCGCGTCGTCGTAACTGGCATATTTCATGGGTACTTTATCGAAAAAGCGGTTTTCAGCACCGTCCATAACAATGTTGTCGTTAATGCGAAATGACAGTAACACGGCTTTTTTCAGCCATTGATGCACAACCCATTCACCGGCAATTTTTTCGGCTACCCTGGCGCTGCCGTTATCCAGCATGCTGATGGCGGTGCTGACGGCGTGCTTCACTTCTGCCGTTACCGTGCTTGGGGTTATGTCGGTACGTTGTTCAAATGCTTGTTCTATAATGCTTTTTAACTCTGACATTGTCGTTGTTAGCCTTCTGTTTGCTGTGATAGTTGCTCAATCAGGGCACGCTTTAGTGCGCTTTGCTGCTCACTGGACAGCGCCTGATCATCGCTATTGGAAATCATAAAAAAATCTTCTGCCCGCTCGCCAATGGTGGTGATTTTCGCCGCGTGTATGTTGACATCACAGCGCTGAAATACCTCACCTATATTGGCCAATAAACCGGGGGTGTCTAGTGCGGCCAGCTCTATCATGGTGCGTTTAGCGGTATTGCCGGGTAAAAATACCACCTTGGGCGGCACATTAAACTGGCGCATCTGCCGTGACAACCTGGTTTTTTGCCGCGACAAATCCGGCTTGCCAGCAATAAATAACTCTAGCGCCCGTTTAATACTTTGTTGGCGTGAGGGTGAGTTAACGGCTTCACCGTTTTGCTCCAGCACCACAAAGGTATCCATGGCATAACCGTCTTTATTGGTCATGATCTGGGCATCAAAAATTGTTACTTTTTTGCTGTCCAGCGCCGCGACTAAGCGGGCAAATAATTTCGGCTGGTCTTTGGTATAAATAAATACCTGGGTACCGCCGCGGATCGGCGCTTTACTGATTAACACCAATGGTTCGTCCGGGTTTTTATGCCGCAAAATATGCTCGCAGTGCCAGGCAATTTGCCGCGCGCTATAACGGGCAAAGTAATCGGCTTTTATCCTGCTCCATAAATGCAGTATTTCGCTTTCGCTAAAAGTTTGCTTTAGCAGTAGCGGCATGGCTTCGCTTTGGTTTTCGCGGATTAGATCGCGCAGGTCCATCGGTTTTTCCAGCCCGCGGCGAAACGCTTTTTGCGTCGCTAAAAACAGCTCGCGCAACAATGAGCCTTTCCAGTCGTTCCATAAGTTGTCGTTGGTGGCACGGATATCAGCCAGCGTTAAACAATACAGGTAGTTAAGTCGGGTTTCGTCACGTACTTTTTCGGCAAACTCAGCGACTATTGCCGGGTCATGGATATCACGGCGCTGCGCAGTAACAGACATCAATAAATGATGCTCTACCAGCCAGGCAATCAGTTTGCTGTCAAAATCACTGAGCTTATGCAACTTGGCAAATTCGCGCACATCCATGGCACCAAGCTCGGAGTGATCGCCGCCGCGGCCTTTGGCAATATCGTGAAAAATGCCGGCCAAATATAGCAGCTCTGGTTTTTCCATTTTCTTGACGATATCACTACACAGCGGAAATTCGCTTTCGTGCTCGCTTAGCGTGTACTTATACAGGTTTTTTAATAAGCGGTGGGTATGCTCATCGACGGTGTAGGCATGAAATAAATCGAACTGCATTTGGCCGACAATATTACGCCACTGCGGCAGGTAAGCCGCCAGCACACCATAGCGGTGCATTAGTGTAATGGCTTTATCCATACCGCGTGGATGGCGGATAATGGCTAAAAACAGCTGGCGGCAGGCTTCATAGTCCTGTAAATCACCCATTAAACGCCGGCGTACCTGGCGGACAAGCCGCATAGTAGAAGAGTGCACGCCGGTAATGTTCGAGTTGTTAGCAATATGCCAAAACAGCCGTAGCAGGTTGTCGCGCCTGGCAAACACCGCATTATCGCGGGCAACAATTAAATGGCCTTGTAGCTCAAAATAATCATCTAAGATCAGCGTCTTAACTTTATCTTTATGGTTTAGTATGCTGCCGTCAAAGTGCTGCAGCAGCATTTCGTTTAATTCAGCAACGCGCTGTACGGTGCGGAAAAACCGTTTCATCATCCGCTCTACCGAGGCTTTGCCATCGGCGCCAAATCCCAGCCGCTCTGCTACTGCGGGCTGGTAGTCAAACAGAATGCGGTTTTCGTTACGGCCGGCTTCTAAATGTAGCGCAAAGCGCATTTGCCAAAGGTATGCCTCACACTCCATCAGTTCCTGATATTCATCTTCAGTCAGGTATTGATAAGCCACTAGCTCGCGCATGGTGCGGGTTTGGAAATGCCGCTTCGCTACCCAGCCGATGGTTTGAATGTCGCGCAGGCCACCCGGATTGGCTTTTAAGTTCGGCTCCAGGTTGTAAGCGGTACCGTGATACTGGGCATGCCGCTGCTGTTGTTCGTGACGCTTGGCCTGAAAAAACGCCTGGCTGGTCCAGAAGCTGTCTTTGCTAACGTCGAGTTGTAATTGTTCAAACAGCGGTTTATTGCCGGTAAGCAGACGCATCTCCAACAGGTTGGTGGCGATGGTGATGTCTTCTTTGCCCAGCTTAATAGATTCTTTAAGTGTGCGCACGCTGTGGCCAACTTCAAGGCGCAGATCCCACAGCACGGTAATAAACTGGCCAACGGCGTCTTGCTGAGCTGCAGAGAGTCGGCCATCTGTCAGCAGCAGCAAATCAATGTCAGAGCAGGGGTGCAGCTCGCCCCGGCCATAGCCACCTACCGCTATCAGGCTGACATCTTTACTTTTGTGCAAATCAAACTTGTGCCACAGCTGTACCAGCACATCGTCGATAAAATGCGCCCGGGCCTTAACCAGACTATTCACCGGATGCTGCGAAAAGCTGCGGCCAAGCCAGTCATGAAATTCAGCAAAATGCTTTTTATAACTGTCCAGGCTGTAATTGTCCGGAAGCGCTTTGCTATACATTACCGCCTGGCTCATTAAGGTACTCCTGTAAGGCGTTTATTCTGCTGTTAATATTCGATCTATTGTATCGTCGCTGCGCAGGGTTAAAATTTCACAGCCGGTGTCAGTTACTAAAATAGTGTGTTCGAACTGGGCCGATAAACTACGATCTTTAGTGACAACCGTCCAGCCGTCTGCCAATAATTTGCTGTGGCGTGCGCCTGCGTTAATCATCGGCTCGATAGTTAAACACATACCTGTGGTTAAAGTTTCGCCGGTGCCGGGCTTGCCGTAATGCAGCACCTGCGGGTCTTCATGAAACACCGCACCGATACCATGGCCACAATATTCGCGCACTACCGAGTAACTATGTGCTTCGGCATGTTGTTGAATAACATGACCAATATCACCTAAGCGCACGCCATTTTTTACTTTTTTCAGCGCCAGATACATGCACTCTTGCGTCACCCGAATAAGCCGCTCAGCCAGGATGCTGGGCTTGCCAACGACAAACATTCTTGAGGTATCGCCGTGGTAACCGTCTTTAATTACCGTGATATCAATATTAATGATATCGCCGTCTTTCAGCTTTTTATCGGCAGGTATGCCATGGCAAATTACCTGATTAACTGAGGTGCAGATCGACTTAGGGAAACCGTGGTAATTCAAGGGTGCTGGTATCGCTTGTTGTTCATTAACAATGAAGTTGTGACAGATGGTGTTAAGCTCGTCGGTGGTGACACCGGCTTTTACATAAGGCTCAATCATCTCCAGCACCTGTGCAGCCAAGCGGCCTGCCACACGCATTTTTTCAATTTCGGCCGGGGTTTTGATAGTCGCTGTCATGCTGTCTCTCTGTTTTTTTGGGTAACACCAGGCTATGGCATTACTGCTGTAAAAATACACATTAGATTGTGTTTGTAAGGTGTCTATGGTATAAAGCGCGCCGCAAATTAGCAAATTGCTTTAGTGCATATTGCAGAACCTTTTGTTCTTTAATATGGCTAATAGCATCGCAGTTTGCCTAACGTAAACAAAACACACATGTATCGACACATATTCCGGGGTGCTTTTTGTGCTACTGAACCACAGTAGGCTTAAGGTCGGCATATGGGATACATGGAGGCTTAACCCCTTATACAGGAAAATAAATCATGGCAAAAGTTTCTATGCGCGACATGCTCCAGGCGGGCGTGCACTTCGGTCACCAAACCCGTTACTGGAACCCAAAAATGAAGCCATTCATTTTTGGTGCGCGTAACAAGGTACATATCATCAACCTGGAACAAACTGTTCCTATGATGAACGATGCACTGGCATTCATTCAGCAAGTAGCAGCGAAAAAGGGCAAAATCCTGTTCGTTGGTACTAAGCGTGCGGCTTCTGAAGCAATTAAAGAAGCGGCAAGCAAAGTGGACCAGTTCTACGTAAACCACCGCTGGTTAGGCGGCATGCTGACTAACTGGAAAACAGTGCGTCAGTCAATCAAGCGTTTAAAAGATCTGGAAGCACAGAGCCAGGACGGTACTTTCGACAAGCTGACTAAGAAAGAAGCTTTAGACCGTACCCGTGAAATGGACAAGCTGGAAAAGAGCTTAGGCGGTATTAAAGATATGGGCGGCTTGCCAGACGTGCTGTTCGTAATCGACGCTGACCATGAGCATATTGCTATCAAAGAAGCCAACAACTTGGGTATTCCGGTTGTATCTATCGTTGATACTAACTCTGATCCAAAAGGCGTTGACTATGTAATTCCAGGTAACGATGACGCGATCCGCGCCATTCAGTTATACCTGGCTGCTGTTGGTCAGGCTATCCTGGAAGGTCGTGACAAAAACATCGAAGTACAGGCAGAAGCCGAAGCCTTCGTTGTTGAAGCAGAGTAATTTCTCTGTCATTAGCGCAGGTTAAACTTGCGTTAAACAGTGCAAAATTGCGACAGGGGCCAAGGCCCCTGTTTGTCTAACCAGAATTAATACGAGGAAGCTCTCATGGCTGTAACTGCCGCTTTAGTAAAAGAACTTCGCGAGCGCACTGGCGCTGGCATGATGGATTGTAAAAAAGCATTGGAAGAGACTGCAGGTGATATCGAAGCTGCAATCGACGCCATGCGTAAAAGTGGTCTGGCCAAAGCTGCCAAGAAAGCAGGCCGTATTGCCGCTGAAGGTACTATTTTAACTCGCGTAGCTAACGGTTTAGGTTTAGCTATTGAGTTTAACTGTGAAACAGACTTCGTAGCACGTGATGCCAGCTTCCTGGCTTTTGCTAACGCAGTTGCTGACTTAGCTCATGCTAACAAGCTGTTCACTGCAGAAGCTATTTTAGCTGCTGACTTAAACGGCACTTCAGTTGAAGACACCCGGGCAACTTTAGTTGCTAAAATCGGTGAAAACATCAACGTACGTCGTGCAGCAGTGGTTGAAGGCGCCGTAATCGGTTCTTACGTGCACTCAGGCCGTATCGGTGTATTAGCGGTGCTGGAAGGCGGTAACGAAGATATCGCTAAAGATGTTGCTATGCACGTTGCTGCTAATAACCCAGGCTTCTTAACGCCAGACGACGTGCCTGCTGATGTCGTAGAGCGTGAGCGCGTTATTCAAATTGATATCGCGGTTAACTCTGGTAAGCCACAAGAAATCGCTGAAAAAATGGTTGCTGGCCGTATGAGCAAGTTTACCGGCGAAGTAAGCTTAACGGGTCAGCCATTTGTGAAAGATCCATCAGTATCTGTTGGTGATTTCCTGAAGCAACACAGCGCTAAAGCCGTATCTTTCATCCGTTTAGAAGTAGGTGAAGGTATCGAGAAGAAAGAAGAAGACTTCGCTGCTGAAGTTGCCGCGCAAATCGCCGCAGCTAAAAAGTAATTTATTCTTCTGCCTTTGGGCAAAACCCGCTAAAATAACCGCGACTTTGAGTCTGAAAAGGCTTAAATCGCGGTTTTTTTTACCCGCAATTATCTAAATTCACCCCGGCACGATGAGGAAGTCATGAGCATAAATCCAAAACCCACCTACCGCAGGATCTTATTAAAACTCAGTGGCGAAGCGCTAATGGGCGACGAAGGCTTTGGCATCGACCCCAAAGTGCTGGACCGGATGGCACAGGAAATTAAAGAGCTGGTAGAGCTAGGTGTACAGGTTGGCATTGTGATTGGCGGCGGTAATATCTTCCGTGGTGAAGGTTTGGCCAAAGCCGGTATGAACCGGGTAGTGGGCGACCATATGGGTATGCTGGCTACGGTAATGAATGGCCTGGCAATGCGTGATGCGCTGCACCGCGCCTATGTTAACGCCCGTATGATGAGTGCTATTCCACTAAATGGCGTGTGTGACAACTACAGCTGGGCTGAAGCCATCAGCTTGTTAAAATCGGGTCGGGTAGTGATTTTCTCTGCCGGTACCGGCAACCCGTTTTTTACTACCGACTCTGCTGCCTGTCTGCGCGGCATTGAAATCGAAGCTGATGCGGTATTAAAAGCCACTAAGGTTGATGGTGTGTTTTCTGCCGATCCGGTAAAAGACCCAACCGCCACTTTATACAGCCAGCTTACCTATAATGAAGTGCTGGATAAAGAGCTTAAAGTGATGGATCTTGCCGCCTTTACCCTGGCAAGAGACCATAACTTGCAAATTCGGGTGTTTAATATGAATACACCTGGTGCGTTGAAGCGGGTGATCATGGGCGAGCAGGAAGGCACAGTCATCGACCACGCAGAAAATTTACAGTAAACTAGCCGACCTTGGTGCGGCTGTATTGCAGCCAGGCAATGAACAAAAAGGATATCGATCGTGATTAACGACATTATTACAGACAGCAAAGTGCGGATGGAAAAAAGCGTCGACGCACTTAAAGTACAATTAACTAAGGTGCGCACCGGTCGTGCCCACCCAAGCCTGTTAGATGGCATTTCTGTCTCTTACTACGGCACTGATACGCCACTGCGTCAGGTTGCTAACGTGTCTATCGACGATGCTCGTACTTTAGCTATTACCGTATTTGACAAAAGCATGGCTGCGGCGGTAGAAAAAGCCATTATGGCATCAGATTTAGGTTTAAACCCAATGTCTGCCGGTACCGTTATTCGTGTGCCTTTGCCAGCGTTAACCGAAGAGCGACGTAAAAGCCTGGTAAAGCTGGTGCGTGGCGAAGCAGAAAATGGCCGCGTTGCCGTGCGTAATATACGCCGTGATGCCAATGCGGATTTAAAAGCATTGCAAAAAGATAAAGCTATCAGTGAAGATGATGAGCGCCGTGCGGTGGAAGAAATTCAAAAAATTACTGACAGTTTCGTGAAAAAAATTGACGAAGTGCTGGCAGACAAAGAAAAGGAACTGATGGAAGTTTAATACAAACTTCTGTTAGGTTAGTAGCGTCGTGACGCTTTGGCTTTACGGCGCTTTTTTCTATTTTGCAGTAATGTTTTAGTAGTACAGAAATCAGCTTCAGACTGATGCAAAGGGTTAAGGACAGGTCACACCTATGACTGCACAGACGCAGCTCAAACCGCAAAGTTTGCCACAACACGTGGCAATAATAATGGATGGCAATGGCCGTTGGGCGCAGCGGCAGGGTAAGCCGCGGGTTTGGGGGCACAAAAAAGGCGTTGAAGCCGTGCGCCGCAGCGTTAGTCTTTGCCGCGAGCTGGGTATACCCTCGTTAACATTGTTTGCCTTTAGCAGTGAAAACTGGCGTCGGCCAGAAGATGAAGTTTCTACACTAATGCAGTTATTTTTAATGGTACTGCAAACGGAAGTGAAAACCTTACACAAACATAATGTACGCTTAAGGGTAGTCGGTGATCTGTCTGCGTTTAGCGATAAACTAAAAGCTAATATTGCTAAAGCAGAGCAACTTACCGCCAATAACACGGCGTTAACGTTGAATATTGCCGCCAATTATGGCGGCCGTTGGGATATTGCCAACGCTGCCCAAATGCTGGCCAGGCAAGTACAGGCTGGTGAGTTGTCACCTGAGCAGATAACCGAAACCCTGTTGGCACAGCATATTCAGATGCACGACCAACCTGAGCTGGATTTGTTGATCCGCACCGGTGGCGATTTACGCATCAGTAATTTTTTGCTGTGGCAGGCGGCATATGCAGAATTTTGGTTTACCGACACGCTATGGCCGGATTTTGATCAGCAAGTGTTTTCGGATGCTATAGCCGCTTTTGTCAACCGTGAGCGTCGTTTTGGTTGTACTGGCGAACAAGTACGACAATTGGCGGCGCTTGCTAAAGGATAATGAGATTGTTTAAACAACGGGTAATTACCGCGCTGCTCTTGGCGCCATTGGCTTTGGCTGCTGTATTTTACTTACCGCTGCCGGGTTTCGCTATGTTTATATCGGCGGCTTTTTTGCTCGGAGCCTGGGAGTGGAGTGGCTTTTGTGGTTTAGCCAGCAAGTCTATGCGTTGGGTCTATGTGGCACTGACAGCAGTGTTATTTGCATTACTTTATTGGCAACTGCCGGTTACACCCCAGTTTCCGATAGAGAGTAATATTTTACTTAGCAGCTTGTTGCTACTTGGTATTGTTTGGTGGTTATGTGCTGTCGCGCTGGTGCTTAGTTTTCCGCGTAGCCAACGTTTATGGGCAAAGCGTGACTGGCTAAAAGCATTGATGGGTTGGCTAACATTAATACCGGCCTGGGTAGCGGTATTGTTTATTCGTAACACCGACTATGCTGCTTCAAACTATACCGGTGCCTGGCTGATTTTTTGTTTGTTGGCATTGGTGTGGGCTGCTGACATTGGTGGTTATATTGTCGGCAAGCCGTTTGGCAAACATAAACTGCTGCCTAAAGTTAGCCCCGGCAAAACAGTCGAAGGTATGCTGGGCGGGCTGACACTGGTAGCCATAGTGGTTACTCTGGTCGCGGCACTAAAAGGCTGGCCGGCGCAAACCGGTATTTGGTATATCGCTGCATTGATCTTGACCGTGTTGTCGGTATTTGGCGATCTGACCGAAAGTATGTTTAAACGCGTAGCGGGTAAAAAAGACAGTGGTGCTTTTTTGCCCGGCCATGGCGGTATTTTAGATCGCATTGACAGCCTGACAGCAACAGCACCGCTGTACGCCGTACTTATCGCCATTTTCGGTGGTTTTTATTGATGCGTCAGGTTGTTATTCTTGGTTCAACCGGTTCTATTGGTGTAAGCACTTTGTCAGTGCTGGCCCAACATCGCCTGCAGTTTGGCGTGTTGGCTCTGACTGCTGCCAGTCAGGTGGATAAACTGCTGGCACAATGTCTGGAGTTTAAACCGCGTTATGCTGCGATGTTCGATGTCAAAGCTGCGGCTGAACTTAGCTTTCAGTTAAAACAAGCGGGTAGTTGTACCCAAGTGCTTAGCGGCCATGATGCGTTGTGTCAGCTGGCGGCACACCCTGATGCTGATATTGTGATGGCAGCTATAGTAGGTGCAGCTGGCTTGCTGCCAACACTGGCTGCGGTAGAACAGGGCAAAACTGTACTGCTGGCTAACAAAGAAGCGCTGGTGATGACCGGTGAGCTTTTTATCAATAAGGTAAAGCAACATGGTGCGACCTTATTGCCGATTGATAGCGAGCACAATGCTATTTTTCAATGCTTACCTGCTGCCTTGCAACAACACACTCATGACCAGGATCTTGCCGATTTTGGCATTAGTAAATTATTGCTGACCGGAAGTGGTGGGCCGTTTCTCGCTACGCCGTTAAGTGAATTTGCTAATATTACCCCAGCGCAAGCCGTGGCCCATCCAAACTGGAGTATGGGACAAAAAATCTCAGTCGACAGCGCCACTATGATGAACAAGGGCCTGGAATTTATAGAAGCGCGTTGGTTATTCAATTGTGCTGCTAACGATATTGAGGTGGTGATCCACCCGCAAAGTATTATTCACTCTATGGTGCAGTATACTGATGGCTCGATACTGGCGCAGTTAGGGCAACCTGATATGCGCACCCCTATTGCTTATGCGCTGGCGTTTCCCAAGCGTATTTCAAGCCCGGTAGCGCCGCTAAGTTTTAAACAACTGCGTGATTTTACCTTTACTGAACCCAGTCCAGAGCGCTATCCCAATTTATATCTGGCAATAGAAGCATGCCGGGCCGGGCAAGGCGCTACTACAGCACTTAACGCGGCGAATGAAGAAGCTGTTTCGGCTTTTCTGGCTGGACGGATCCGCTTTACTGACATTGCCCGGGTAAATAGCGATTGCCTGGCGCAATTTGTTGGTTTTCGAGCCAGTGTTCTGGATGATATAGTGGCGCTGGACCAACAAGCGCGACTAAGCGCTCAAGTTACCTTAAGGAAGTTATCCTGATGTCGGGTGTGATCTGGAATTTACTGTCATTTATCGTTGCCCTGGGTGTGCTGATAACAGTGCATGAGTTCGGTCATTTCTGGGTTGCCCGCAAAAACGGTGTCTTGGTAAAACGTTTTTCTATTGGCTTTGGTACAGCATTACTACGCTGGCGTGATAAACAAGGTACTGAATTTGTTATTGCTGCCATTCCGCTTGGCGGTTATGTGCGGATGTTAGATGAGCGGGTAGATCCGGTGCTGCCGCAGTTTAAAGATCTGGCGTTTAATCATAAAACCGTATGGCAACGGATGGCGATTATTGCCGCCGGTCCGGCAGCAAATTTTATTTTTGCCGTGTTTGCATTGTGGTTGATGTACATGCTTGGCGTGCAAACTATGCGCCCTGTTGTGGCCAATGTGGCACCACAATCTATCGCTGGGCAGGCTGGTTTTAAGCCAAATCAACAGATTATGGCGGTAAACCAGCATACCGCTACTGACATCAGTAGTGTGAATTTATTGCTGGTTGAACAGATTGGCCGCAGTAGTATTGCACTGCAGTTACGGGATATGCAAAGCAGTGAATTAACTACGCTAACACTTGATACCACAGACTGGCAGTTTGACCCCGAGAAACAAAGTGTATTTGAAAGCTTGGGCCTGCAACTTGCCAGGCCTCAGCTGTACACTAAAATAGCGCAGGTGGCACCAGGGTCAGCCGCAGAGCGCGATGGCCTGCAAGGCGGTGATACCTTGCTGCGTATCAATGATGAAGACATTAACGACTGGAGCCAGCTGCAACGTCTGGTGTCTAACGCGCCAGACCAGCCTCTGCAATTTACCCTGCAACGTGACGACAAAACATTACAACTAACCGTAACACCGTCGCGCCAGGTTGCTGATGACGGTTTCAGCCAGGGAGTGTTGGGTGTCACACCGACAGTCGGTGAATGGCCGGAAGGTGTGTTATACACGCGTCAGTATGGTGTGTTCGACGCTGTAGGCGCCGGGTTATCGCATACCTGGCAGTTGACCCGCTTAAGTATCGCCATGATTGGAAAGTTGCTTAGCGGTGATGTGTCGGTGAAGCATCTAAGCGGGCCAATTTCCATTGCACAGGGTGCAGGAACCACAGCCAGTATAGGTTTGGTGGCTTTTCTGTCGTTTTTGGCGCTGATAAGTGTTAACTTAGCCGTGATAAATTTGCTGCCCTTACCCGTGCTTGATGGCGGCCACCTAATGTATATGTTGGTGGAACTAATACGCGGTAAACCTGTCTCTGAAAAGACGCAGGAAACAGGTTTTCGCTTTGGAGCGTTAATCCTGCTGATGTTGATGGGAATTGCGCTGCTCAACGATATTTCTCGTTTGTAAATAACTAATCATAAGTAGTTCAAATAATGACAATTAAACGATTAGTAGCTGCGATGTTGCTTGCTACAAGCAGTAACTCGGTGCTCGCTGAAGAATCATTTACGGTTCAGGATATTCAGGTGGAAGGCCTGCAACGTGTCGCTTTGGGCGCTGCGCTGAACAATTTACCTTTTACCGTTGGCGATACGGTAACCGACTACAGTTTGTCGCGCAGTATCCGCGCGCTTTATTCTGCCGGTCATTTTGACGATATTAAAGTGTTTCGTGACGGTAACACGGTAGTTTTCCGCGTACGTGAGCGGCCGACTATTAATGCCATTGAATTTGATGGCAATAAAGACATAAAAGAAGAGCAGTTACTGGAAAGTTTGTCCGGAAATAAGGTTGAAGTAGGTGAGCCGCTGGACAAAACGGTATTAAAAAGTATTGAAAACGGCCTGACAGAGTTTTACCACGGTGTTGGTAAATATCAGGCAGAGGTTGACGTAGAGGTGACTTACCTGCCGCGCAACAGAGTAAACCTGAAGGTTAAGTTTGAAGAAGGCGATGCTGCTTCGGTACGGCAAATTAATATTGTCGGCAATAAGCTGTTTTCTGATGAGGAGTTGCTAAACAATATTGAGTCAATGCAAGACTTACCGTGGTGGCGTTTTATGTCATCTGATCGTTACCAAAAGCAGACATTGCAAGGCGACATTGAAAAAATAAACAGTTATTACCTGGACCGCGGTTATTTGCGTTTTAACATTGACTCGTCACAGGTGTCGGTAAGCCCGGATAAAGAGTCTGTGTATGTTACGCTTAATGTCACCGAAGGCGAGAAATACACGATTAAAGGCGTAAAGTTTGTTGGTGACCTGATTGGTCAGGACGACTTTATTAATCAGGTATTGCCGCTTAAAGATGGCCAGCTATATAACGGCGCGCTGGTGACCTACACCGAAGAGAGCATCTCTAAATTATTGGCGCGCTTTGGTTATGCCAACTCTAAAGTGCGTACCATCCCGAAAATTAATGACGATACTAAAGACGTTGAATTAACCATTAGTGTTGAACCTGGTAAGCGCGTTTATGTACGTCGTATTGCCGTATCTGGCAATGCCAACACCAAAGATGAAGTTGTGCGCCGTGAATTACGGCAAATGGAAGGTGCCTGGCTGTCAAATGATGCGCTTGAGTTATCTAAGCAACGTATACAGCGTTTACCTTATATAGAGTCAGTAGACTTTGAAACACTGCCTGTTGCAGGTATTGATGATCTGGTTGATGTGGGCTTTAAGGTTAAAGAGCAGCCATCAGGTAGCTTCAATGCCGGTATTTCTTACGGCAATTACATGGGCTTGCAATTTCAGGTTGGTGTACAGCAAGAGAACTTTTTTGGCTCAGGTAACAGCGCTGGTATCAATCTCAGTACCAACAAGTACCAAAAATCAATAAGTTTAAGCTATACCGACCCTTACTTTACCTTAGACGGTGTGAGTTTAGGCGGCCAGATATTCTACTCTGATCTGGATTACAGCAGTGCGTCATCTAACCTTGAAGCTTACAACTACACCCGTTATGGTGCAGGGGCCAGTATTGGCTATCCGGTTAACGAGTATAACCGGTTAAACTTTGGCGCAAACTACGTAGTTAACAAGATCAATTCTATTCAGGAATATGACCAGTTACGCCATTTCCGTGCCGTATTGCTAGACGCGCAGAACCCGGATGGTGGGTATAAGTTTACTAACTACGAGCTGTCGGCAGGCTGGGTGCGTAGCACATTAAACCGTGGTTTGTTTCCAACGGCAGGGCATTACCTTGGTGCGACACTTAAGGCGACTACACCTAACTCTGATTTAAAATACTACAAGGTGATGTTTGAAGCCCGCAACTATATCCCGCTAAGCAACGATCACAGCTGGTCGTTCCTGAGTAAGGTTGAACTGGGCTATGGCAACGGCTATGGCAGTGATGATGGCTATGACTTTACTTTGCCATTTACCGAAAACTTCAACGCCGGTGGTAGTAACCTGCGTGGCTTTGAAAGCCGTATTATCGGTCCACGTGCGATATTTCGCAGTGCCGATTCCGTTCCGGGTTTACCAGGCAGTGGGCAACCTGGTTTTCCAACCGGGCCAGAAGACGATCGCTATCAGGTATCACAACGCTCTATCGGCGGAAATGCGATGGCGGTCGCGACGTTAGAGCTTATTACACCCACGCCGTTTTTAAGCGATGATTACCGCAATTCAGTACGTACCAGTATTTTCGTCGATGCCGGTAATGTCTGGGATACAGAATTTGATCTAAACCGTTACGCAACCTTGACACAAATTGAAAATGGTCAAAGACAACCAGGCCTGATTGATTACGCTGACCCGGGCTTGATTCGGGCTACAGCTGGTGTATCTTTGCAGTGGATTTCGCCGATGGGCCCGCTTACCTTCAGCTTGGCGAAAATTATCAAAAAGCAAGAAGGTGATTTGCAGGAAAACTTCAGTTTTAATATTGGTACAACTTTCTAGATTAGAAAAATAGGGAACATAAGATGTTAAATACAAAAGTAGTAAAATGTGCACTGTTGTTTGTCGCTGGTTTTATGTTAGCGGGTAATGCTGCAGCGAAGGAAATGAAAATTGCGTATGTTGATGTGCAAGCTGTAGCGGCGAAGATCCCTCAGTCAGCTGCACTACAGGAAACTATTCGTAGTGAATTTGCTCAGCGCGTAGAAACGGTAAATAAGCTGGAAAAAGATATTAACTTTAACATTGAAAAATTACGCCGCGATGGCCCTACAATGAGTACAGAGCAGCAAGATAGCTTAAAAAACACCTTAAATACACAGCGCCAGCAGTATGAGCAGCTTGCCCGGCCGCTGGATGAGGAAATTCGTAACCGTCAGGCTGAAGAGCGTAATAAAATTTTGGCACTGATTAAAACCGCGATTGATGTTGTGGCAGAGCGTGAAAAGTTCGATATGGTGCTAAATTCTGGCGCGGCGGTATATGCAAAACCAGAATATGACATTTCTGAAGCTGTTGCCGCTCAGGTCAGCAAAGCAAAATAATGGTGTCGTATACCTTAGGTGAGCTGGCTGAGCAACTTGATGCTCAGCTACAAGGCGATGCTGCTTGCAGCATCGTTGCTATTGCAACGTTAGAGCATGCTGTCGCAGGTCAGATTAGCTTTTTATCTAACAGCAAATATCGTCGATTTTTAAGTCAAACCTCAGCTTCTGCAGTATTAATAACCGCACAAGATGTGCCTTTTCTGGCGCCTGGCGTTAGCGGTTTAATTGTTAAAGACCCTTATGTAGCTTTTGCCCGTGTAGCGCAGTGGTTAGATACAACACCGGCTGCAGCCGTAGATATTCATCCGACAGCTGTCATCGATGCATCAGCAATAGTAGGCCAGGGCGTGGCTGTGGCTGCTAATGCGGTTATTGCCGCCGGCGCTGTGCTGGGTGATAACGTGCAGATAGGCGCGGGTAGTTTTGTCGGTGAGCATGCCCGTATTGGTAATAACAGTAAGCTGTGGGCCAATACTACGGTATATCATAAAGTGCAGTTGGGTGAGCGCTGTATTGTGCACAGTGGTGCGGTAATTGGTGCTGATGGCTTCGGTTTTGCCAATGAGGGCGGACACTGGATTAAAATTCCACAAACCGGCAGTGTTGTTATTGGTGATGAGTGTGAAATTGGTGCCGGCACTACCATAGACCGCGGTGCCATTGCCGATACCATTGTGGGCAATAATGTCATTCTTGATAACCAATGTCAGATTGCTCATAACGTGCACATTGGCAACCATACTGCTATTGCTGGCTGTACTGTTATTGCCGGTAGTACTAAAATTGGGAGTTATTGCATCATTGGCGGCGCCGTTTGTATTAATGGCCACATCGAAATTTGTGACGGGGTCAATATCACTGGTATGGCCATGATAACCAAGTCAATTACAGAAAAAGGCGTATACTCGTCGGGGATCCCTGCGACAACTAATGCCGATTGGCGTAAGAACACAGCTAAGTTGCGCCAAATAGATCAATTATATCAGCGGGTAAAGCAGCTGGAGCAGCGGCTTGCTACTGTGCAGGGTGCACCGCATGTTGAACATCAGACAGAGGACTAGCTTTGGCTAATCAATTAAACAGCCTGCAAATTCAGGAAATTATGGCGTTATTGCCACATCGTTACCCGTTTCTTCTTATTGATAAAGTACTGGATTTTACGCCGGGTGAAAGCCTCACAGCACTAAAAAACGTGACTATAAATGAGCCCATTTTTACCGGCCACTTTCCTGGCATGCCTATTTTTCCGGGTGTTTTGATCCTTGAGGCCTTAGCACAGGCGACTGGCATCCTGGGTTTTAAAACCGTGGCAGAGCGCTCAGAAAACGAGTTGTATTTATTTGCCGCTATCGACGACGCCCGCTTTAAAAAGCCCGTGGTACCGGGCGACACCATGATATTAGACGTAAAGTTTTTAAAAGAGCGCCGCAACATGTGGAAGTTTTACGGCGAAGCAAAAGTTGAAGGCCAGATTGTCTGCTCGGCGGAGCTGATGTGTGCCAGAAGAGAGCTATAACGTGATCCATGCTACTGCAGTAATTGAAGCAAGCGCCAAGCTTGGTAACAATGTGAAAATAGGCCCGTTCTGTTATGTCGGCCACAATGTGGTGTTGGGCGATGACTGTGTACTGGAGTCGCATGTTGCTATCAAAGGCCCCAGCACTATTGGTAAAGGCAATCATTTTTTCCAGTTCGCCAGCATAGGTGAAGCCTGCCAGGATAAGAAGTATCAAGGCGAAGCAACCGAGTTAATCGTCGGTGATTACAACGTGTTTCGCGAAGGTTGCTCAGTGCATCGCGGAACAGTGCAAGATCAGGGTAAAACCATCATTGGCAGCCACAACCTGTTTATGAACAGCACCCATGTTGCGCATGACTGCGTCATTGGCAGCCACACCATTTTTGCCAGTGGCGCTCAAGCCGCGGGGCATGTGCATATTGGCGATTGGGCCATTTTAGGTGGTATGACCGGCGTGCACCAATTTGTGCACATCGGCGCGCATAGCTTTTGCGGTGGTGGGTCTATTGTTTTAAAAGATGTGCCGCCGTATTTGATGGTGCACGGAGCGCCTTGTATACCAGCGGGTATTAACACCGAAGGCTTAAAACGTCGAGGTTACAGCAGTGAAGCGCTGTTAGAAATCCGCCGTGCTTATAAAGAAGTATACCGCAAAGGCCAGACGGTGGCTGAAGCCTTAGCTGCGCTGGCAGATAAAGCCGCAGAAGTGCCCGAGCTTAAGCTGTTTACCGACTTTATCGCCAACGCCAGCAGAGGCATAGTGCGCTGATGCCTGTGAAGCAACCGCTTAAAATTGCCATTATCGCCGGGGAACACTCCGGCGATATTTTAGGTGCTGACCTGATCACCGCGCTTAAAGCAGTACATCCCGATGCTGTATTTTATGGCATCGGCGGCCCGCGCATGCAGGCGCTGGGTTTTACCGCCTTGTTTGACATGGAAGAACTGGCGGTAATGGGTATAGTCGAGGTACTGGGCCGCTTGCCGCGCTTACTTCAGGTAAAACGCCAGATACTTGCTGCCTTGCTAGCCGATAAGCCTGATGTATTTGTTGGTATAGATGCGCCGGATTTTAACCTGCCGGTAGAGTTAAAGTTAAAGCAGGCGGGCATTAAGACAGTACACTACGTTAGCCCGTCAGTTTGGGCCTGGCGCCATAAGCGCATCTTTAAAATCGCTGCAGCCACTAACATGGTGCTGTCGCTATTGCCGTTTGAAAAAGCCTTTTATGATAAATATCAGGTGCCCTGCACCTTTGTTGGCCACACCATGGCAGATACTATGCCACTGGATGTCGACAAAGCCACAGCTAAAACAGCGTTGGGGCTAGACTCTGCCAGACCGGTGCTGGCGCTGATGCCCGGCAGCCGCACTAACGAAATTAAACTGTTGGCTGGTGACTTTTTGCAGGCCGCTTTGTTGCTGCAGCAACAATTGCCCGAGCTGCAATTTGTAACCAATATGGTTACGGAGCAAAAAGCTTTACAGTTTAATGCCATTAAACAACAGATAGCGCCAGATCTTAACATCACGCAGTTTACCGGCCAGGCCCGGCAGGTATTGTTAGCCGCTGACGCCACCTTTATTACTTCTGGTACCGCAACATTAGAAGCCATGCTGGCTAAGTGCTTAATGGTGGTGGCCTACCGGGCGAACTGGCTCACCTATCAGATAGGTAAGCGGTTGGTTAAACTGGCACATTTTAGCCTGCCAAACTTACTTGCCGGCCGTGGCATGGTGCCAGAATTATTGCAGCATGATGTCACGCCTCTGGCGTTGGTTAACGCTATGCTGCCGCAATTAACGGCCTCGCGTGATACCTTATTGGCTGAGTACCGTAGCTTGCACCAGAGCATTAAATGCGACGCCAGCGCCAGGGCAGCCCAGGCTATATTAAAGGTAGTAAAAGATGATGTTGTATCCGCGTCCTGATGTAAAACTTATTTGTGGCGTTGATGAGGTAGGCCGAGGCCCGCTAATTGGTGCTGTGGTTACTGCAGCGGTGATCCTCGACCCGACAAAGCCAATTTCCGGCCTGACCGATTCAAAGAAACTTAGTGAAAAACGCCGTGCAGAGCTTTCAGAGCTAATCAAACAGCAGGCGCTATGTTGGGCGCTTGGCCGTGCTGAGCCGCACGAGATTGACCAGTTAAATATCTTGCAGGCCACCATGCTGGCAATGCGCCGTGCGGTCGCTGCGCTGACAATCCGGCCAGAATGGGTGCTGGTTGATGGCAACCGTACCTCCGACTTTGGTATCCCAGCCAGCGCTGTGGTAAAAGGCGATGCCTTGGTGCCGGAGATCAGTGCCGCGTCTATTATTGCCAAGGTAGCGCGGGATAGCGAAATGCATGCTCTGCATCTGGCACATCCGCAGTATGGCTTTGCTGACCATAAAGGCTACCCAACTGCAGCGCATATGGCAGCGATAGCGCGCCATGGCATTTTACCAGAGCATAGACGCAGCTTTAAACCGGTGCGGCTGGTATTGGAGCAACAAGTTTAATGAGTAGCCCGGCTTTTATTCATCTGCGTGTACACAGCGATTTCTCTATGGTCGATGGCGTTGCTAAGGTAAAACCGATTGTAAAAGCGGCGCAACAGCAAAATATGCCTGCTTTGGCCTTGACTGATCAGATGAACTTTTGTGGCTTGGTACGGTTTTACAGCGCTGCGCATGATGCGGGTATCAAGCCGATTATTGGCGTCGACTGCTATGTCTTGCACCCGTTATTTGGCAACGAAACTGGCCGTATTCTGCTACTTGCTGCCAATAATACTGGCTACCAAAACCTGTGCAATCTTATTTCCAAGGCGTACTTACGCGGCCATGTCGACGGTAAACCGCAAATTGAACATGACTGGCTGGCAGAGTTTGCCGACGGCGTAATTGTGCTGTCAGCCGGTAAAGACGGCTTACTGGGTAAAGCGCTGCTCAAGCAAAATGAGCAAACTGTGGTGCAACTGCTGCAATTTTATCAGCAGCATTTTCCACAGCGCTTTTATCTGGAACTGACACGTACCGGCCGTGCCGACGAAGAATTGTATATCCAGCATGCTGTAATGTTAGCCGAGCAACACGGTCTGCCGGTAGTTGCGACTAATGAAGTCGTATTTTTAAAACCCGGCGATTTCGCTGCACATGAAATTCGGGTGGCCATTCACGACGGTTACACTCTGGATGACAAACGCCGGCCAAAAAATTACTCAGAGCAGCAGTACTTAAAATCAGCTGAAGAAATGCAACAGGTGTTTGCCGACTTGCCCGAAGCGCTACAAAATTCGGTAGAAATTGCCAAACGCTGCAATGTCACCATTCGCCTCGGCGAATACTTTTTGCCGGCTTTTCCTACCGGTGGTATGACTGACGCTGATTTTCTGGTAATGAAGTCACGCGAAGGCCTGGAAGATCGTTTACTGCAACTGTTTCCTGATGCGAGTGTGCGTGAGGTAAAACGCCAGCCCTATGACGAGCGGTTGCAAATAGAGCTGGATGTTATTAACCAAATGGGGTTTCCGGGCTACTTTTTGGTGGTTATGGAATTTATTCAGTGGAGCAAAGACAACGATATTCCGGTGGGGCCAGGACGCGGATCGGGTGCGGGCTCACTGGTGGCTTATGCACTGAAGATAACCGATTTAGACCCGTTGGAATTTGACCTGCTGTTTGAGCGCTTCTTAAACCCTGAGCGGGTATCGATGCCAGATTTTGACGTCGACTTCTGTATGGACCGGCGCGATGAGGTTATCGAGCACGTAGCCGATATGTATGGCCGCGAAGCGGTATCGCAAATCATCACTTTTGGTACCATGGCTGCCAAGGCCGTTATCCGCGATGTGGGGCGGGTGCTGGGCCATCCCTACGGTTTTGTCGACCGGATATCAAAGCTGGTGCCGCCAACACCGGGCATGACACTGGAACAGGCGTTTAAAGAAGAACCACGCTTACCGGAACTGTATGAACAAGATCAAGATGTCAAAGATCTGATTGATATGGCGCGCCAGTTAGAGGGCGTAACCCGTAACGCTGGCAAGCATGCTGGTGGTGTGGTGATAGCACCAACTAAAATTACCGATTTCTCCCCGTTGTATTGCGATGATGAGGGCAACAATCCGGTTACCCAGTTTGATAAAAACGACGTTGAATACGCCGGTTTGGTAAAGTTTGACTTTCTTGGTTTGCGTACATTGACCATATTGCAGTGGGCAGTGAATATGGCTAACGAGCGGCTAAGCCGCGAAGGCAAGCCGCTGGTAGATGTGAACAACATACCGCTTACCGACCGCAAAAGTTATGATGTGCTGATGAAAGCTGATACCACTGCGGTGTTTCAGCTCGAATCTCGCGGCATGAAAGATCTGATCCGCCGCCTGCAACCTGACTGTTTTGAAGATATGATTGCGCTTGTGGCCTTGTTTCGCCCAGGCCCCTTGCAATCGGGCATGGTAGATAACTTTATCGACCGAAAACGAGGCCGTGAGGCCATATCTTACCCTGACGCAACCTGGCAGCATGAATCATTAAAGCCGATCCTGGAACCAACCTACGGCATTATCCTGTACCAGGAACAGGTAATGCAGATTGCTCAGGTGCTATCGGGCTATTCACTGGGTGGTGCTGACTTACTGCGCCGTGCTATGGGTAAGAAAAAGCCCGAAGAGATGGCCAAACAACGTGATACCTTTCAGGAAGGTGCGGCGCAAAACGGTATCGACCCTGATCTGGCAATTAAAATCTTTGACCTGGTAGAAAAATTTGCCGGTTACGGTTTTAACAAATCTCACTCTGCAGCTTACGCGCTGGTGTCGTATCAAACGCTGTGGATGAAGGCGCACTATCCGGCTGAGTTTATGGCTGCGGTAATGTCGGCCGATATGGACAACACCGACAAAATAGTGACACTGGTTGACGAGTGCGAGCGCATGAAGCTGGTGTTGATACCGCCGGATGTTAATACCGGGTTGTACAAATTTACCGTGAATCGCCAGGGCCATATTGTTTATGGTATCGGCGCAATTAAAGGTGTGGGTGAAAGCCCTATAGAAGCCATTATTGAAGCGCGCCAACAGCATGGCCAGTTTAATGATCTTTTTGATTTTTGTGCCAAAGTAGATTTAAAACGCTTAAATCGGCGGGTGATGGAAAAGCTGATTTTGTCCGGAGCCATGGACCGCTTAGGCCCACATCGTGCCGCCTTGATGGCCAGCTTAGGAGAGGCGATGAAAGCGGCCGAGCAACATGCCAAAGCACAGGCTGTGGGGCAGGACGATTTATTTGGCTTACTAAGCCCCGAGCCAGATGCTGCAAACACTGCGTTTAAACACGTTGAGCCCTGGCCAGATGAAGTGTGGCTGGACGGCGAACGTGAAACGCTGGGTTTATACCTTACCGGGCACCCGATAAATCGCTATCTGGCTGAGATCCCGCGTTATGTTAACTGCCGGCTGGTCGATTTACAGCCAACCCGGAAAGATCAAAGTGTTACCGTCGCTGGTTTAGTAGTATCGGTAAGGGTAATGATAAATAAAAAAGGCCGGCGCTGGGCTATTGTCACGTTGGATGATAAATCAGCGCGGCTTGATGTACGGTTTTTTCCCGACATGCTGGAAAACTTCGAGCAACTGTTACAAAAAGACCATATTTTGGTGATAACGGGACAGGTCAGCTTTGATGATTTTAATGGCGGCCTTACAATGACCGGCCGCGATGTTAATGAGATCACTGCAGTAAGGGAAAAGTCTCTGCGATCTCTGAATATCACTGTACAATCGCTGCAAATAGACCACAATTACCTGCAAAGATTACAGCAGGTGCTCAGCGAGTTTAACGCCGGTACTGTGCCGGTGAAACTACGCTATCAACGCCAGGAAGGCGAAGTCACGTTACAATTTGGAACGCAGTGGTGGGTAACGCCTGCCGATGCTCTGTTGCATCAGTTAAAGCAACTGGCGACAATAGAACTGGAATTTAATTAATTAGGTAGTGACAGTCGATGATGCTGAATTATTTAGAGTTTGAGCAACCAATTGCTGAACTTGAAGCAAAAATAGACGAATTGCGTAATGTCAGCCGTAATGGCGACTACGATCTGAGCCTGGAAGAAGAGATCAACAAACTAAAAGAAAAAAGCCAGGTTTTAACTAAGAAAATTTTTGCTGAGCTGGGTGCCTGGCAAGTGGCGCAGTTGGCGCGTCATCCGCTGCGGCCTTACACACAGGATTATCTGCAGTATATGTTTACTGACTTTGATGAGTTGTGTGGCGATCGTACTTTTGCCAATGATCAGGCAATTGTTGGTGGTACCGCCCGGCTGGGCGATACGCCGGTCATGGTAATTGGTCATCAGAAAGGCCGTGACACCCGTGAAAAAATAAAACGCAATTTTGGCATGCCACGCCCGGAAGGCTATCGCAAAGCACTGCGATTGATGGAAATGGCAGAGCGTTTCAACTTACCCATTGTTACCTTTATCGACACACCTGGTGCTTATCCGGGGATTGGTGCTGAAGAGCGCGGCCAGTCTGAAGCCATTGCCCGCAATTTAAAAGTAATGGCGGGGTTAAAAGTGCCGATTATTTGCACTGTTATTGGTGAAGGTGGCTCGGGCGGGGCGCTGGCTATTGGTGTCGGTGACAAGGTCAATATGCTGCAATACAGTACCTATTCGGTTATATCCCCAGAAGGCTGTGCGTCTATTTTATGGAAAAGTGCCGAGAAGGCCCCTCTGGCAGCCGAAGCTATGGGCATTACAGCTGAGCGTATTAAAGAGCTTAAACTGATTGACGAAGTGGTTGCTGAGCCTCTGGGCGGTGCGCACCGGTCGCCTGAGCAGATGGCGCAAACATTAAAGCAGGCGCTGCTGAAGGATCTGCAAAAGTTACAAAAACTTAGCTGCAAGGAATTGCTAGACAGCCGCTATAAGCGTTTAATGTCTTACGGCTATTGCTAGACGTTCGTCGCAACTAAAAACCAGTGCCACTGCACTGGTTTTTTATTTTATGCTAGCCTGTTTGCTGTAAATTAACGCCAGAACACACTATGTCCAAACTCAATCCGCATTGGTTGTTGCAACAGCTTGCACTAACGCCAGACCAGCAAGTGGTTTTAGCCCTAAGTGGTGGCCTCGATTCAATGGTGTTGCTGCATTTGCTTGCTTTGGCACGTGCTGAGCAGCCCTTTGCACTGCAAGCGGTGTATATTCATCATGGCATCAGCCAGCATGCGTCGGCATGGGGCGAGTTTTGCGCACAGCAATGTGCTGCACGACAGGTGGCATTTTCGCAGCGCAATGTAAGCTTGAAAGGTAAAGATAATCTGGAATTTAAAGCCCGTAACGCACGTTATGGCGCCTTGGCCGAGTTTATTGTTTCTGCCCGGCATGTGCTGTTAACGGCGCATCATGGCGATGATCAATTTGAAAGTTTACTGCTGGCGTTAAAGCGCGGTACCGGTGCAGCGGGCATGGGCGGGATGAAGCCCGCCCGGTCCTTTGCTGCCGGCCAACTGTTAAGACCACTACTTGGAGTTAGCCGGCAACAGTTACAGCAATACGCTGCAACGCATCAGCTTAGCTGGGTAGAAGATGACAGCAACGCCGATATGCGTTTTGAACGCAACTTTATCCGCAGCCAGGTAACGCCACTGTTAAGTCAACGCTGGCCGCACTTTATCAGCAGTGTTGGTCGTAGCCTGGAAAATATCCAACAGTTGCAGCAACTGCTGGATGATTACAGCACAACAGATTTCCAGCGCTGCATTGCCGGTGACACTTTGCTGCTGCCTGAGCTGCTCAAATTAACCCAGGCGCAGCAAAACTACATTGTCCGCCGTTGGCTAAAACATTGGCAACTCAACCCGTCTTTACAGTGGCTGCAAGTATTGCAACGCGAGGTTATAGCAGCGCGCGAAGACGCCAGTCCGGCGTTACAGCTGGAGCACTATCAGCTGCGTCGTTTTGCTGACGCTCTGTATGTGCTAACAACACAACAGTGTCAGCCGGTTAAGCAACATTTAGTCTGGCATAAAGAAGCAGAAGTTATTTTGGCGCAGCAGGGGGGGGTCTTACATTTTGCTACTGAAGCAACAGCACAAGCCTTGCCGCTAAGCGATGGTAAGGTAGAAGTGGTGTTTGGCCAGCTCAGTTTACGCTTTAAACCTTATAATTCAGCACACAGCAAACCTTTAAAGCAGTGGTTTAAACTGTGGCGGGTGCCGCCGTGGCAGCGTTTGCGTATACCGCTGCTGCTGGTAGACGGGCAGTTGCTGTTGGTTGCGGGCTATAGCTCTGCAGTAGCCCCGGCCCATGCCAGCTACTGGGTTAGCTGGCAGAGCTGATTTAACGCCTCAAGCCACCCGCACTGTGCTTTTACCGGCATTTTTAGCCTGATACAAGGCTGAATCTGCTGCGTTAAACAATAGCATTGTATCCTGCTCTGGTCTTAACACTGCCAGACCTGCGCTGGCACTGACCTGGTATTCCTGGCAGATATGATGCTGGTTTATGGCTTTAACCACCCGCCGGGCAACCAGCTCAGCGCTATTGGCTTCCTGGCCTACCAGTAACACAGCAAATTCATCACCGCCAAAGCGGAACAGTTGATCAGAAGCCCGCAAGGTATCACGCATATTATTGGCCACGGCCAGTAACACCTCGTCACCTGCCGCATGGCCGGCGTTATCATTCACTTGCTTAAAATTGTCCAGATCCAACAGTAGCAGTGCTAAGTTGCTATTGTTACGTTTGGCCAGTTGAATGGCGCTGTTAATAGCATCGTCAAAATAACGCCGGTTGCCCAGGCCAGTCAGGGTGTCACGCATTGCCAACTGTTGCAGCCGCACCACCACCAGGGCGTTGCGTAGCGCAAATAACCACTCACTTTCCAGTAACAGCAGTTCACGCTGGATAAGCGGAGTAAAAGCGTACTCGCTGTGATAGGTCAGCTCTGCCAGGCATTGTTGGTTTAACACCAGCACTGAACGGTATTCAAACTCTGCATTCTGGGAACCGCTGGCTGAAAAAGTGCCGACAGAGGTTTTCAATTGCATTGATGATAACGGCAAAATCTTGCCTGCTGCCATGGACACAATATTTAACTGTTGCTGCAGGTCTAATGTAGTTTGCAGCTGGCTTACCAGGCTTTGCTCCTGACACTGCGGCAAGTCTTGCCAGTGTTGCAGCTTGGTTAGAGCAGCGTAGCTTGGCGCGGTGTTTAACGCGACGTCTTGAACTAACAGGTATTCCATAGTGACAATCCGCTATTTGCTTTATTTGGATATAGCAAATAGCGGGCCATAAATTATAACTAAACAAATACAATAACTTAAGCTGGATCGAATGGTGTTTTACTGACGGCGTCAAGCTATTGGCGGATTATTCGGCAAGAAATTGCAGAATAGTATCCATCTGGTTGTTGGCATCCTCAAAGCCCAGTTGGAGCAGTCGGCGAGTATATTGTTGCTCAAACAACAAATAACTGGCCAGGCTGGAATCGGAATGTTGGCGAATACCGGTCAAACGCAGCAGGGTGCGCACTGGCATAGGTAATTGTAAAAAGTGCTCACTGGCAAGCTGTCCCAAATTTTGGCTGGGATTAATGAGTAAGCTTTGCACCTGTTTTAGATCGGATGGCACATTATGTTTTTGCATCAAAGCTATGGTGCTGTTGACGCGCTGCATCCGTTCTAAATCAGAATTTAACGTATCAGCAAACACGGTATCGAGTAAATGACCGGCAATAGTTGCCAGGTCTGGATGGTGCAGCATGCGCTGGCTAAGCTCATTTTTACGCGGGTCAGCCAGGCCGATGATCAAAATTTTGTCGGCACCCAAATGAATGGGGGCGCTTAGCGGAGCCAACTGATTAAGCGAACCATCGCCAAAATATTGCTGATGAATACGTACAGACGGAAAAACTAGCGGAATAGCTGCAGACGCCATCAAGTGATGCACACCAAGCAGCGTTCGCTGGCCGCAGCGTTTAGCACGGCGCCATTCAGCTGCATTGTCTGATTGGAAAAACGTAATAGAGTCACCATTGCTGTAGCACGATGCCGTGACTGATACACTGGATAAGTAGCCACCAACGATATTTCGGTCGATGCGTTTCAAATCCAGTACCTTGGTTAATAGCTGGCGCAGTGGTTTATTATCGAACAAACTTACTGCGGTTTTGTTAGCGTAATCTGCCTGAAAAGCGCTGAATATGCCGCGCATGATCTGCCGGAACACCCGCAGATAATCCGAATAGTACACCTGATCAGTATGAAAATTACGCCAGATCCACTCCACCTTTTTTACACCCAGATGAAAACACGAGGCATAGCAGGCCAGGGCTGTGCCGTTAATAGCTCCTGCAGAAGTGCCACAAATGATCTGAAACGGCAGTTTGCTGCTGCGCGGATACTGCTGCGCTATGGCTTTGAGCACTCCCACCTGATAGGCGGCTCTGGCACCGCCACCGGTAAGCATTAGTGCCGTTTTTCGGGTTTTATTTAGGTCTTGGTCTGACATGATAAGGTTGAACTTTTTTCCTTTTACAGGCTCACTGCTATGTATATTGCTGGATTTACTAAAGAATGCAATGCTTTCTCGCCATATTGCTGGCGCCCGACACAGAGGTTGTTATGACAGAGCAAAAAACAGGCGACAGCCAGACTTTTTTCTACCTGGGTATTTTCGCGGTAATTGTCGCTATTCTGGCCGCGCTATGGTTGTTGCTGACAAAAGAACAAAGCCCGTTGACAGTGCCCGTTGCTATACCGCCGGCAACAATGCCGGTAGCACAGCCAGAGCCAGAAGCCGTTATTGAGCCCGAGCCTGTCGCTGCGCCGCAGCCAAATGCGGAACCGTTAGTTAAGCCTGCAGCTGAAACGGAGCCAGTAACTGTACCTGAACCCCCTTTGCCGGCACTGGACGATTCAGATACGGAAGTAACACAGCGCTTGTTGGCGCTGAACTGGCGGCCCGGGCTGGCTAATTTGTTTGTCTCTGAAGACATGTTACGCAATCTGGTGGTGCAAGCTGATAATATTGCACAGGGCCAACTCGCGAGCGGACACCCGTTACTGCAGCCGCTGCAACAACGCTTCAGTGTGCCTGCCGGGCAGCCACTATTGCTGGCTGAAGAGAGCTTTGCGCGTTATCAGCCATACGTACAATTGCTGGAAAGTGTGCCACCGCAGCAAATGATTGCCTTGTTCAACCGTTACGAGCCTTTAATGCAACAAGCGTTCTCTGAGCTGGGGTATCCTGATGACTTATTTAAAAACCGCCTGTTGCAAGCCATAGATGTGCTGTTAGCCACACCTGAGCTACAGTATCCTTTGCAACTTGAGCGGCCGTCGGTAATGTATCAATTTGCCGATCCACAGCTAGAGCAACTGCCTGCAGCGCAAAAACTAATGTTGCGCTTGGGCCCTGATAACCAAAAACGGATTAAAGCGCTACTTAAAGACTATAAAAAGGCTTTGCAAGGTTAAATTGCAGCTGGCGTGCTCTTGCAACAGCACCTGCTTTTTAGCATAATGCGCGCCTGCTGAGGTTTTAGCAGTACAATGGTAACCCCATTGGTCCTCTCGCAATACTAGTAGGCGAACCTGGTCAGGTCCGGAAGGAAGCAGCCACAGTTTATGACGTATGTGCCGGGATGTGGCTGGTGGGGTTGCCACCCAAGTCCCGTTTTCGTAAATAGTCCTGTTTTACAATCTCCAGTGCGTCCAATACCAACGTAGTGTCTAACTGATGTTGTTCCAGTAGCAAAATCAGGTCAACCGCCAGTTGCATAGATGGCGGTGCCTGCGATAGTTGTGGCTTAATTTCCTGTTTACTCATTGCTGTCAAGAAATTGCCTGGCCCGGGTTACTGCCTCTTTTACTTTCATCTGCATCTCAAAACGTTCGCTTTGCGGCAGGTAAAATGCCATATCTACTTCATAACGAATATAGCGTGGTGGCAGTAAATTCAGCGAGATACAGCATAAGTCTGCCAGATACTCCTCATCTTTTTCAGTATCCAGTCCCAGTTCAACAATATGATCCAGCGTCAGTTTTTCGTAATAGTTATGAATGTCATCATCCAGTTTCATGCTCTGCTCCGCGTTGGCTGTTGCTGTGGCAAGCATAATCAGCTTTTGCGTAAAACTCCACCGAAAGATTGAGTTGCTTGCGACGGCTGTTACAATGCGGGCAAAACTCCAAAGTGAAGAATTAGCATGCAAAAAAATACTACACCCTGTTATTACGGTGATTACCTGCAACTGGATAAGATTTTGACGGCGCAAGCACCAGAGAGCGCAAAATATGCCAATGAAGCCCACGATGAAACGCTGTTTATTATTGTGCATCAGGTATACGAGCTGTGGTTTAAGCAAATCCTGCATGAACTGGAAGCGGTATTACAGGTTTTTGCCGGCGAAGAGGTAAAAGATGAGCAGCTTACCGGCATAGTGCATAAATTAAAGCGGGTTATTACTATCCAGCAATTGCTGAATCAGCAGATTGGTGTGATGGAAACCATGACAGCACAAGACTTTATGTCGTTCCGTGACTATTTAGTACCAGCGTCAGGTTTTCAGAGTATTCAGTTTAAAATGCTGGAAATTGGCCTGGGTTTAAAAAGTGAATTTCGCATCGATTTTGATAAAAACTCGTTTTACAGCCGGTTAAACGAAAAGGACCGCAATTTTCTGCAGCAGCTTGAGCATCAACCCAGTTTGTTTGAGCGCATTGAAAAATGGCTTGAACGCATGCCGTTTCTCGAGTTAGACGGCTTTAGTTTCTGGCAAATGTACCAGCAGGCAACAGCAGCGATGTTAGCCGAAGATAAAAGCACTGTGCAGAGCATTGTACAAATTGCCGAACACGAGCGCGAGGCGCAACTGGCTGAGATTGAACGCACCGCCGAGAAGTTTGCCGCCTTGCTGGATAAAGACAAATACCAGCAATTACAGCAAAGTGGTACTTTCCGTTTAAGTCAACGCGCGATGTTAAGCGCACTATTTATCAGCCTGTATCAGGAAGAGCCGGTATTTAACCTCCCGTTTCAGTTATTAACGTGTTTAACCGAAATTGATGAGCTATTCACTATTTGGCGCTATAAACACGCCATGATGGTACAACGGATGCTTGGAACCAAGATTGGCACTGGCGGTTCATCCGGCCATGATTATTTAAAACGCACCACTGAGAAAAACCGCATTTTTACTGACTTGTTTAATATGGCGACTTTTTTATTACCCAAAGCTGACTTGCCGGTTTTGCCACCGCAGATAAAACGCCGTTTAGGTTTCTATTTTGCCGGCGAAATCTGAACCGCAAAGGGTAAAAGCAGCCTTAAATAATTGCAGGTGTAACTGCACCAGCGCCGCGATGTCGCGCTGGTAGCCGCCGCCAATAACAGCCGCAACAGGGATGTTGCGTGCGGCGCAGTGCTGTAACACCATTAAATCGCGCTGATACAGCGCGTTGGTAGAGATATTCAACAGGCCTAGTTCGTCATCGCGGTGAATATCGACTCCGGCGTCAAACAACACCAGATCGGGCTGATGCCATTGCAGCAAGCTGCTCAGGCTCTGTTCCACCGCTTGTAAATACTCACTGTCGCTGCAGTCTTTTGCTAAACCAATATCCCAGTCTGAGGTTTGCTTGCGATAGGGGAAATTTTTCTCGCAGTGTAACGAGCAACTGACAATACGGGGTTCGTCAGCCAGCAACAGTGCAGAGCCATCGCCCTGATGCACATCTAAATCAAACAGCAGGATTTTATCCAGGCCTTGTGCCAGCAGGGTTTTTGCGGCTACCACTAAATCATTAAACAGACAAAAGCCTGAACCCTCTGCATAAAACGCATGATGATAACCGCCACTTAAATGCAGCGCGACACCATGCTGCAGTGCCAATTTCGCCGTTAGCGTAGTACCGCCGACTGAGTATAACGAACGTTGATAAAGCTGTGCTGACCAAGGAAAACCTATGCGGCGCATCGCTTTTTTATCAATGCTGCCATCGGACAAGCTTTGGATATAGGCCCGGCAATGCACCAATGCCAGCGTGTCAGGGGTTATTGCTGTCGGGCTAAAAAAACGCGTGGCAGGGACACCCAGTTGCAGTAGTTTCTGATAAAGGTAGCGGTACTTTTCTATTGGGTAGCGGTGACGCTCTGGCAGCGCCAGGTCGCTATAGCAAGGGTGGTAAACCATAGCAGGCAAGTTGGGTAATGTCACTTTAGCCACGGCGCTCCAGATCCTGTATTTGCTGCTCAACGTCAAACAGTGCTTTGCGGCATCTACCCAGCCGGGCGTGCAAGGCCAACGTACGAGGCACAGCATCAGCTGCGTTATCACGGTTAGCCAGTGCTATCATATCCAGCAAACGTCGTTCAAACTGTTGAATTTCGCTTAACTGTTGATACAACTGCTGGCTACTGGTATTTACTTGCTGTAAGACAGCTTTGGCTTTGGCCACTTTAGCGCCAGGCGTGCGACGTGTTTCTACATTGCGAAACGCTTGTGTTAAAGCGCTGGTTTGATCGCTAAGACGTTGCACTAACCGTTGCCGGGTTTCACCGGTCAGTTTGGTATCGCTCAGATGACGCAGATTACGCTGCGCATCGGCGACATAATCTGCCAGATGTGGCGAGCGGCAGCTAAACAAGCCGCTATCAAACCAGTTTTGTGGTTTACCGGCAGGGGGCTTAGCATCCAGCTGCTCGGCCTGCTGTCTTAGCTGTTGTAACTGGTGTTTAAGCGTGGCCAGCAAATCCATTTAGCTGCTCCAGGCTTGCCAGGCTAACCGCACGGCAATGGCAATCACCACGCAGATAAACACTGGCCGGATAAAACGGCCGCCAAATTTAATTGCCGAATGTGCACCAATCCAGGCGCCCAGCATCAGACATAATCCCATGGCAATGCCCAAAGCAAAATTAACATGGCCTAACGCTATAAAGGCCACCAATGAAAAGCCGTTGCTAACAAAATTCATGCTGCGTGCCACTCCGCAGGTAAGCAGCAGGTTGATGCGGTACAGCGCCATGGTAGACACCATCCAGAAAGCTCCGGCGCCAGGGCCTGCTATGCCATCGTAAAACCCCAGGGTGAATCCTTGCGCGCGTTGTTGCCAGAACAGTTTTTTGTCCTGGATGGGTAGGTCTAGCTTGTCATCCGGTTGCATCCGGCTAAACAAGCTATACAGCGCAGCTAATAAGATAAGTATCGGCAGTATTTTTTCCAACGCTTCTGTACTTAACATGTCCACCACTACTGTGCCGAGCACAGCACCGATGGCAGTGAACAACAAGCTGCGACGCCAATACCAAGGGTTAAACAGTTTCTTACGGTAGTAAGCCAGTGATGCGGTAAGAGAGCCAAATGTTGCAGCCAGTTTGTTTGTGCCAAGTACAACATGGGGTGGTAACCCCGCAGTTAGTAACGCCGGCACTGTAAGCAAACCGCCACCACCGGCTATTGCATCTATAAAGCCAGCGGTAAAAGCCACCACACACAAAATAGCTAACAAGCTGGGATCAGCGGTAAAAACGTCAAACACGGCAAAATCCTGTTATTAATATTCAATATGGCGTGAAAAAGGCGGCAGAGCATTTAACATCGCGCTGCCATATGACTTGCTAACCAGGCGTCGGTCAAGAATAACGATACGGCCCTGATCCTGCTCTTGTCGCAGCAGTCTACCACAGGCTTGCACTAATTTTCGCGACGTTGCCGGTATTGTCAGTTGCAAAAACGCATTACCGCCTTTTTTTGCAACAGCCTCAGCAAGGGCTTCTTCCAATGGTGAAGTAGGTACAGCAAATGGCAACTTAGTGATAACCAAGTTCGTCAATAAGTTACCGGGTAAATCTAAACCTTCAGAAAAACTTTGCGTACCAAATAATATACTTGTCCTGTTATGTTTACAGTTTTCGCCATGCAACTGTAATAAAGCTTGTCGAGATGCTTCACCCTGTACCAATAATGACAGTCCTGTTTTACGCAGTATTTCTGCTACCTGTTGCATTTGCCAGTAGGAGGCAAACAACACCAGGCTGGCTTGATTGTCTGGCAAAAAGCCAGGCAATAAACTGGCGAGTTCTTCGGTATAAGCGTGCTCAGTAGGTTCTGTTTTCATCTTTGGAATAACAATCTGGCCTTTTTCAGCATACGCAAACGGTGAGGCAACCTGTAACGTTGTTACGCCTTCAAAATTGGCTAACCCCAAATCATATTTAATGTACTGAAATGAGTTCAGTGCGGTTAATGTTGCTGAACACAACACCACAGCAAACGCATCATTGAACAATAATTGCTCCAGCTTAGCGCCCACCCCTAATGGGCTGGCATGACCGACAAGTTGCTGCTCGTTATGCAGTTCCACCCAGCGTGCCTGTTGTACATTCTTGTCCTGTGGTATGGCATATAGCTGCCACAGAGCCTGTTGCTGCTCCAGTTTTTGTTGCAGATATCCCAATTCCTGCAATAGATTAAGGCTCTGTTTTAAAGGCAGTTTTTGCTCTGTGATATGCTCTTGTAAATGCTGTTGTACTTTTTCCAGCTGGCTTAATGCTTTCTGGCTTATCTGCGCCAGTGGTTCAGCTTGTTGCTGCACTAACTTGGGCAAAGCCGCGTCAACAAAACGAAAACTACTATTCTCGTTAAACCAGCGCGGTTTAAATTCACTAACGCAGCGTTCTATTGGCTTTAGCAATGCTGCTAATTCATTACAACCGTCAGCAAAACGCAGAATGTCTTTCATTGCACTGGCGCTAAGCACGGCGATAAGTTGTTGCTGCATAATGTTGGCTTTATCAAGCCAGTTACTGTTGTGGCTAAGTTGAGCTTGAGCTGCAAAAAATTCACGGGCGCTTTGCGGTAAATGATGCGCTTCGTCAATGACATATATTGTATCTGCCGGTGCTGGAAGAATGCTGTTGCCACGGGCTAAGTCTGCCAGCAGCAATGCATGGTTAACTACCAGCACATCAGCAGACTCAAGCTCGGCACGAGCCAGATGAAACGGGCAATTAGCATGGCGGCGGTCGGCTTTGCTACAGTGTAGCGGGTCGGCAACTATGCGTTGCCAGAGTGGCTCTGCTAACGGACCTGACAGCGTATCTCTGTCGCCTAACCACTGGCGTTGTTGCCATTTGTCTAACAGTGTTTGCCAGTCAAACTCGGCTGTAGATGCAGTGGCAAACAGCTCAGGATGTTTTTGTTGCTGGCGCAGACGCTCTACGCAAGCATAGCGATGACGGCCCTTTACCAGGCTAAATTCAAACAATAATTCACTGTGTTGTTGAAAAAACGGCAGATCTTTGTGTACCAATTGCTCTTGCAATGCCACTGTTGCGGTGGCAATAACCACCTTTTTTTTCTGCGCCAGCGCGAAGGGGATAACCGCCAACATATAAGCCAGCGATTTACCAGTGCCGGTGCCGGCTTCAATTAAACCGATACGTTCATGTTTGTGATAATTGCCGGCAATTATCTTACTTATTTCCGCCACCAGCTGGTTTTGCCCGGCCCGGGGCTGATAATTTGGCAGCGCCGTTTTAATATTGCTGTGAATGGCGCGGATTTTATTTTTTATCGGCTCGGTTAGCATAACGTTTATGTATTTATATACAGTTGTTTGATTGTATATGTTATTCAGATGTTGAGCGACAATTTTAATTGCAAATTGTTCCGTAAAGCAGTTGACCCTGCAGAAAAGTTGCGTTTATTATCGAAGAGCGACAAATCGGAGGTTTTCCGAGACGAGCAGAGTACCAAACGCTATTAAAGGTTGGTAACTGAGAAAAACAGAATCACTAGCTAAGAGTGATCCAGGGAGAAATACATGTATACGAATAATAAATTAAGCAAAGCAGTGCGGTTGGCCATCGCATTTGGCGCTGCTTCTGCAACTGCGTTTACCGCATCAGTAAATGCGCAGGAAGAAGGCGCTGAAAAAGTTGAACGTATCGAAGTTACCGGTTCACGTATTAAACGTACCGATCTGGAAACTGCAAGCCCGATTTCAGTATTCTCTGCTGAGGATCTGGAAACTGCCGGTTTTGCGACGTTAGAAAAGTTCGTGCAATCTTTACCTGCAGTAAACGGCGCGGCTCAGGGTTCAAACATCAATAACGGCAGTAACGGTAGTGCCACAGTATCACTGCGCGGTCTGGGCGCTGGCCGTACTTTGTTATTAGTAAATGGTCGTCGTACAGCATTTAGCGATCTTAACGCTATTCCTATGTCCTTCGTTGAGCGTGTAGAAGTGCTGCGTGATGGTGCGTCAACTGTATACGGTTCAGACGCGATTGCCGGTGTTGTTAACTTTATTACTAAAACTGACTTCGAAGGTGCTGAATTCGTTGCCCAGTATGACCTGACAGGTCATGGTGACGGTGAAACCACCAAGCTAGCGGCAACTATTGGTACTTCAAGCGAAAAAGGCAACGTGGTACTGTCGCTTGAGTACACTAACCGTAACGAAATCGGCCAGAAAGACCGTGATTTCTCTGCATGCCCGCTTGCCGATGATGGTAACGGTGGTGTTCGGTGTTTCGGTTCTGGTACTAGCGCTATGGGTACCTGGACATCACTGACCCCTGGCTCGGCTTTCACAAGCATGGTTGTTGATCCCGTCACTGGTGAAATCCGTAAATTTAACGGCGCAACTGATGCGTTTAACTTTGCAACTGCCAGTAAAATGGTTACACCTCAAGAGGTGTTTTCTATTAACGCGGCAGCCAGCTACCAGTTAACCGATGATACCCGTGCCTTTATGGAAGGTGGTTTTACTAACCGTCAGTCAGACCAGCGCATGGGTGCAGAGGGTACTTTCTGGGGACAGCGTGTAAGTGCAGATCATCCAAACAACCCTATCGGTGAAGAGCTGGTAATTAACCGTCGTTTGGTAGAGACCGGTGGCCGTGCGTTTACCCAGGATTTCTCTGACTACCGTATGGTACTGGGCCTGGATGGTTATTTAGATAATGGCTGGTCATGGGATGCGTCGTACAACTATACCCGTTTCGTTGATACCCGCATTGATTTTGGCCGCGCTAACCCGAAACGATTTGGTAACCTGACTAACCCGGCATTATGTGCTGCTGATGCGGCATGTCCTGGTTTGTGGAACCCGTTTTCTCCGGGTACATTGACATCGGCAATGATAGACTACGCTTTCCTGCCTAACTCGCCGGTTGTGCGTGGCGGTACTAAGCAGTTGCAGGCGAATTTGTCAGGTGATTTAGGTTCGTTTGAATTACCAGCAGGCCCAATTGCCTGGGCAGCCGGTGTTGAAAAACGCTGGACTGAGTATTTGTTCCAGCCGGATGGTGCGGCACTGATCGGTGAGATTTTCTCTGTAGCTGGCGAGAAAACAGAAGGTTCTTACGATGTACAAGAAGCTTACGTTGAAGTTAGTGTGCCTCTGCTAGCAGATTTGCCGGGTGTCGAGTCGCTGAATTTATCAGCAGCAGTGCGTAGCTCTAACTACGACTTCCTGGATTCAACCTATAACTCTAAGATTGGTCTGGAATATAAGCCATTCGCAGGTTTATTAGTGCGTGCTACCCGCGCCGATGGTTTCCGTGCACCAAGCATCACTGAGTTGTTTGCACCGCAGCAGGAATCTAACCTGTCATACAATGAGCCTTGTACAGGCTATGGCTTACCGGGTGCAACACAAAGCGCTAACGTAAAAGCTAACTGTGCGGCAGATGGCTTGCCAGCTAACTTTACGTTGTCGTCAAACCAGTCTTCTTCTCTGACAGGTGGTAACCCTAACCTGACACCTGAAGAGTCAGAGAGTTTAACTTTTGGTGTGGTATACACGCCTGATTTCATTGAAAACTTCAGCATCGCGTTAGATTATTTCGATATCGAAATCACTAGTGGTATCGGTACTGCCGGTACCAGTAACATCATCAACGGCTGTTATGAAAGTGCTAATTTCAGCAGCCCACTGTGTGCACTGTTAGTTGGTGCAGCAGCAGTTGACCGTGTACCGTACCCAACGTCACCACGTCGTGATGTATTAGGTGCGATGTCAGGTATTCTGGTAACTAACGCTAACCTTTCTACCTTTAATACCTCTGGTGTTGACTTCGACGTTAACTACGCGTTTGATGCCGCAGGTGGCCGTGTTAAATTGCGCTTAGACGGTACTTATGTAAGAGAGTACAACTATGTGCCATTTGCCGGTGCAGATGCAGTTGAGCTAGCAGGCTTCTACGGTGAAGATAACTGGGAAAACACCGTTGCAGCGTTTGCTGATTGGCGTGCCAACTTTACGGCTGGTTACACCGCAGATAACTGGAGCCTGAACTGGACTGCGCGTTATATGTCTGGTACTTATGACGTAGATGTTGATCTGGCAACTAGCACTAACACCAGTGACTATGCTAACTCAGTTATCTATCATGATATACAGGGTAGCTACTTTGTTGACAATTACACCTACACCTTTGGTGTGCGCAACCTGTTTGACAAGCAGCCACCTTATACAACCAACAATAATGATATGAACACAATAAGCCCGTCTTACGATCTGGCAGGTACTTACCTGTATGCCCGTATGGTGGTTAAGTTCTAATCTTGATTGAAGGCAAGATAATTGCCTTATAAAAAAGGAGCCGTAAGGCTCCTTTTTACCATCTGTCACGAGCAGAATTTTTGCGTTTTATTGATACATGACAAAGCGCACTGGTGTAAACACCTCACACAATACCTGCATTACTAATAGTCTCTAGCAATCTGGCCCAGTGAAGATAGGTAAATGACACTACAGCAATTATTTCAACAGGCGCTAACGAGCTACCAACAAAACAGCTATGTTAATGCGGCAGAGTTACTTCAGCAAATTACCAAAGCGGCGCCACGACATCCTGCTGGCTGGCACTTATTAGCACTGACGCTGCGCAAGCAAGGCAAACTTGAAGAGAGTGAGCAATGCTTTAATTTTTGTCTGCAGCTTAACCCGCATGATGCTGATGTGCTTAATAATTTCGCTAACCTGAAACGGCAGCAGAAAAAGACTGTTGAGGCTGAGCAGCTATTCCGTCGTGCCATAAAACTAAAACCTGATTTTGTCGACGCGTGGTATAACCTTGGTTTGTTGTTAAGTGCGATAAAGTGTCATAACGAATCGATTGAATGTCTGCAGCAGGCGCTGCAGCTGCAGCCAACACATAAATCTGCTTTACTGGCATTGGCCGTGGAATACATGCACATCGGGCAGCTGGAAGAGGCGGGCAAATTGCTGGAGTATGCGGTTGGCCAATATCAGAATGACTGTGATGTTAGCCTGTTATATGCACAGCTATTACGTAAGCAAGGTTTTTTTACCAAGGCAATTGAGCTGGCGTTGCCCTGGCAGCAGCAGCTGGCGGCAGTTAAGGAACTTGCATTGTGCTATTGTGCAACTGGGAATGCTGAGAAGGCTAAACAGCTGATTAGCAACCAGCTGGAATTAGCTCCAACCGATCCGTCGCTATTGCATTTAAGTGCTGAGTTAGGTTGGCAAAATGCTGATCCGGACTGGCTTGCCGGCTACCAAAGGGCGCTAAAGCAACAGACAGTATTGCCTTTGGTTTATCTGGAATATGCCAACAAGTTACAAAAAACAGCTGATTTCAGCGGCGCTGAGCAAATTGTTGATGCCGGACTAAGGAACGCTGCTGATAATGGCGGTTTATTATTGCTAAAGGGCTATTTACGCCGAGAAGCTGGTGACTTTGCTGAGTCGTTAGTCTGGTTGACTAAGACTGCGGATTTTGAAGCCGATCCCTCTGAAGCATTGAGCGAACAAGTGGTGAGCTTGTTGGCATTACAGCATATTGGATCTGCAATTGAGCTGGCCCAAAGCCTGTGTCACGCCAAGCCTTTAGATCAGGCACGCTGGGCGCTACTTGCCGCTTGTTATAAGCAATGCCAGGATAGTGATCGATACCGGCAGCTCTATGACTTTGAGCATTTTATCCGTGCATTCACGCTTGAAGCGCCACAGGGATTTACTAATGTTGCTGATTTTAATCAGCAATTGCTAACTAAGCTGCATAGCCTGCATACTAGTAGTCAACATCCTCTGCAACAATCACTTCGCCAGGGTACCCAAACTGAAGACCATTTATTCTATCGGCAGGACCCTTTGCTGCAGCAACTGCAACAGCAAATTACAGCGGTTGTTACACAGTATATTACGGCATTACCTGACGACAGCGCTCACCCATTTTTACGTCGCAAGACAGCAGATTTTCGTTATAGTGGGGCTTGGTCGGTCAGGTTAAGACAGCAGGGGTTTCATCGAAACCATTATCATGGCGATGGCTGGATAAGTGGTTGTTATTACGTCAGTATTCCAGCTGCAGTGAACAAGGCAGGCAGCGGCTGGATTAAGTTTGGTCAGCCGGAATTGGGGCGTCACCTTATTACCCAGCCTGATTATTTAATTAAACCTGAAGCTGGCCTGTTGGTGCTATTTCCGTCAATGATGTGGCATGGCACTGAGCCGTTTAACGATGAGCAATACCGTGTTACCGTGGCTTTTGACATAGTGCCACAATCGCACGAGGACTAATTATGAATGAGAATAAAACCCACTTTTGGGGTAGCTTTAGCAACTCTCAAGCTTCTGATGATAAGTTGCGCCGGCATCCTGAAGCCATTGAGATGTCACGCGCAGAAATGTTCCTGGCTTCCTGCAGCAATATTTTGCGCAATGTTTATGGTTTTACGACAGCGGTGGAAAAGGGTTATGCCACCGATGCTGCGGGTAAGCCGTTACCGTTGTTTACCTATCCGGCGATAGAGTATCTGCAGCAATTTGACCTACGCGACAAACATATTTTTGAATATGGCGCTGGTGGCTCGACACTGTTTTGGCAGCAACGCGCCAAGGCTGTTGTGAGTGTGGAAAACAATCCTGGTTGGTATAACCACCTTAAGCCGCAGTTAGCTACTAACGTAAAGCTGCATTTGGCCGAAGGCAATCAATTTCCCTGGTTTATTGAACAACAAGCATCAGGCTTTGACATTATAGTTATTGACAGCGCTGGCTATCGTTATGACTGTGCCTCGGTCGCAATCAATAAGTTGAATCCTGGTGGTTTAATTATTCTCGATAACGCCGACTGGCATCCGAATACAGCCGCTTTATTGCGTCAGCAGGGCTTATTACAGGTCGATATGACAGGTTTTAAACCGGGTGAGTGTCATACTTCTACCACATCGCTGTTTTTTCACCGAGAGTTCAATTTTAGCGCCAGCGCAGGGCGACAACCGCACTATGGCATGGGCGCTAAACTGATACATTCAGCAGATTGGGACAGGCCTTATGCCAAGCGTTAGCATGCCTGTTTATCCACTCGTGGCAGGAGTAGCAATATCATCAGCGCTAAAAAGCGGGAGTATTAAGCAATGACAGATCAGGGGCTGCTGCTACCCAAAGAAGTTAGATTGCAACAATTACATCAACAATTGCAGCAGTCGGTCGCACAAAAGAATAGTCTTAATGTAGTAGCACTGACTGAGCAAATATTAAATATTACTCCTGCAGATGTTGGTTTACACCAATTATTGGGGGATGCCTTTCCGCTGTTGTCCAAGCGCGATACTGCGCGTGTTGAGCTACAAGCGCTGGTAGAGAAATACCCTTATGCGTATAGCAGTCGTTTAATGCTGGCGCGGTACTTAGAGCTGGAAAAAGATACCGAACAGGCTTTTAAACACTATCTTATTGCAATTAAAACCGCCAACTTACGTGGCTTTTGGTTAAATCAGTTATCAACTGCGCCCTGGGCCAGACCTTTTGTTGCGCATGCTACCGGCTTTACTGAACAGCAGCGTCAGCAGCAAGTGAGGCAATGGTTGGAACCCTTGCAGCAACAGTTTGGTGAGCAGGCCATGCGGCGGGTACGCAAAGCGATGTTAATGTATAGCGGTGAGCTACCGCTGCAAATTGCAGACAGCCGGCAGGCTCCAACATTTTTATATATTCCGGATTTACCGATTGCGCCGGTATTTGACCGCCACCTGCTGCCTTTCGCGGAACAATATGAAGCGGCCTATAGCGACATAAAGGCAGAAATGCTGGCGGTACTGGGTAGTAAAGACAAGTTCAGTCCGTTTCAGCAGGAACAGCATGGTGACTCCTTGACTGCAGGCGGCGACTGGGATGCTTATTTCTTTTATCGTCATGGCAAAACTTATCAACTGCACCATCAGCAATGTCCAGAAGCGTCCGCTGCACTTGCCAGCTTACCGCTAGTACATATCGATGCTCATGCGCCAGAGGTTTGCTTTTCGCTCATGACGCCAGGAGCACATATTTTACCCCACCGGGGCGTGACGAACAGCCGGGCAGTGTTACACCTGGCCTTGCAGGTACCTGAACAATGCCGCCTTAACATTTGTGATATTGTTGAGCTTAAATGGCAGGAAGGTAAAATATTTGCTTTTGACGATACCTATAAGCACGAAGCCTGGAACCGCAGCCAGCACCAGCGGGTGGTATTACTGGCAGATATTTGGAATCCGTACCTTGAAATAGAAGAACACGTTGCAATAACTCAACTTATTGAAAATATTGGTGTTGCTAATAAGTTTACTGCGGGGGTTACGTTATTGGATGGCTAGTTGTAAGCAATTGTATACGTGAGATGCATTGATAGCATACTGTTAAGCAACTGTTCATTTGCAGATTCCCGAAAATATGTTGACCCCGTTCAAAACTTACGTTTATTATCAGGCAGCTCCGTTATGCATATAGTTAACGGAGTCTTTTCCGAGTCAAGCAATTACACTGCGGAAGACAATCAAAGAAGCGTACAAAATACGTACAAATAGAATCACTGTAGAGTGATCCAGGGAGAATTCATTATATGTACACGAATAACAAAATAAGCAAAGCCGTGCGCGTGGCTTTAGCTTTCGGTGTGGCATCAGCTTCTGCTTTAAGTTTTCAGGCTGTTGCAGCAGAAAACGCAGAAGTAGAAAAAGTAGAACGCATCGAAGTTACCGGTTCAAAAATCAAACGTATTGGTGAAATGGCGCCTACGCCAGTTACTGTTATCACTGGCGACGGCCTGGTTGATGCTGGTGTAGTTAACGTTGCAGATTTACTGCACAAATTACCTAACACTCTGGTGGGTATTTCACCAGAAACGTCAAACAGCACCATTTTTGCCAGCGGCTTAAACAACACGGACTTACGTGGTTTAGGTTCCAACCGTACTCTGGTACTGGTAAATGGTCGTCGTTTTGTTTCCGGTGCACCTGGTAGCAGCGCGGTTGACTTAAACAACATTCCGACGGCAATGATTGAGCGGATAGAAATCACTACCGGTGGTGCTTCTGCAGTGTATGGCTCTGACGCTGTTGCTGGTGTGGTAAACATTATTACCAAAACCAGCTATGACGGTGTAAAAATTGATGTATCTACTACCCGGCCAACGCAAAGCGGCGGTGAAGAAGAGTATGCGTCTATCACTTTTGGCTCTGATGTTGGTAAAGCTAACTTTGTGGCTAACCTGAGCTTTGCGAAGCAGGGGCAGATCTCTTATCTGGACCGCGACTATCTGCGTGACGCGCCTATAGCACCGCAAAACCCGGATTTCGACTCTACTGATCCAAATAGCCCGCTACGCACTGTGTGGGGTTATGGTCAGCAGGTATTAGCATCTTACGCCAAAGCCGGCTCTTTTGTTGTAGGCGGCGTGCGTTATACCTTTGATGACAACGGTGCTATGCGTCCACAGCAATTAGGTGAGCCATTACCTCGACTGGTAGGTGGTCGTCAGGACTATTTGGGTGGCGAAGGTTACAACTTTGCTGAAAACTCTTATATGCGTACCCCGCTGGACCGGATAAACTTTGTTACCCATATGAATTACGAGATCAATGATGATCACCGTATGACAATGGAGCTTAACTTGTCTCGTTCAGAAGCTTACGGCGAAAGCTCTCCGGCTTTCCTGTTCTTTAACTTACAAGGTGACAATGCCTTAATACCTCAGGCTACTCGTGACCTGATAAACACCACTGCAGCCAAACGTGTTGGTTTGGGCTACCTGGCATCTGATTTTGGCAACCGTCAGTACAGTCAGGATCGTACCTTAGCGCGTATTGCACTGGGTTTTGAAGGTGTGCTGTCTGATATGTGGTCATATGATGTGTATGCCTCTACCGGCCGTGTACAAGCTGACACCCAGTGGTTTGGTGAGATGTTTGAAGAGCGTTTTTATGACGCGGTTGATGCTATTCAGGATGCTGACGGCAACGTAGTATGTCGTGATGAAATTGCCCGTGCTAACGGCTGTTTACCGCTGAACATTTATGGCCGTGGTATTTATGACCAGGCAGCGTATGATTGGGTATCAACTGATGCAATCCGTCGTGCTTCTATTACGCAATCTGTTGTTGGCGCTACCGTAAGCGGTGATCTGATGGAATTACCAGCAGGTTATGTGGCAGCGGCATTCAGCGCAGAATACCGTAAAGAAATGTCAGACACCCTGCCAGATCCAGCGATGCGCGCAGGCTTGTTGTTTAACAACCAGTCACAGCCATTAAAGGGTAGCTTCGATGTATCTGAAGTGTCTGCGGAAATTTCAATTCCATTATTAGCCGATGTTGCATTTGCTAAAATGGTTACTCTGGAAACGGCGTTCCGCTACATGGATTACTCTTCGTCAGGCACAGACAACGCCTGGAAAGTAGGTATTAACTGGGAAGTAACTGACGATCTGCGTGTGCGTTTAAACCGCTCTAAGTCAGTACGCGCACCTAACATTGGCGAACTGTTTAACCCACCAGGCCAGACCTTCCGCTCAATCACAGACCTGTGTGCTGTAAGCCAACGTGGTGGTTTGAGCCCGCAGTACAGAGATAGTATTCTGGCCAACTGTGCGGCGCAAGGCGTGCCGGTTGACTTTGAACCGTCAGAAGACTGGAAGCGTTCAACCCGTCCGGGCTTTATTATCGGTAACACTGATCTGAAAAACGAAGTGGCTAACGACATTACTATTGGTTTTGTCTACACGCCGTCTTTTGTAGAAGGCTTAGGTATTACAGTTGACTACTGGAGCTTTGAAGTTGAAGATGCAATCAACAGCTTCCTTGGTAACGATGTGGTTAAATACTGCTACCAGTCTTCTTCACTGGACAACCCATACTGCCCATTGTTAGAACGTGATCCAACCACGTTTGAAATTACCAACTTCTTTGAGAAGCCGGTTAACTCGGCCACTCAGGATGTATCTGGTGTAGATATTGAGACGTCATACCGTTTTGATAGCAGCCTGGGTAATTTCAACTTCCGTTTGATCAGTACTTACATGAGCAAGTATGAAGAGAACCCAACAGGTTTCGATGAAGACTTGATTGACGATTTAGGTGAAATTGAACAGCCTAAGTGGAAGCACCGCTTTACTACAGAGTATACCTATGAAGATTTCTCTGCCGTATTGTCGATGACTCACCGTTCGTCAACAGTTACCAGCAATGACTGGGCACCAAACCAGAACAACTATAACGATATTCCGTCATACACTACGTTTGACTTAACGACTCGTTATAACGTTAATGATGACTTACAGGTACGTTTTGGCGTGTTAAATATGTTTGACCGTAACCCACCACGTATCCCTAGTGCATACAATAACGGTTATGCGTTTGACGTAATTGGTCAGCGTATTACTGCTGGCGTAAGCTACAGTTTCTAAACGATTAAGTTGTAACCTTTGAAAAGCCGGCATAGCGCCGGCTTTTTTATTGCCTTGAACTTGCGTATAGCTAGAATATTTCCTAACGTCTAAGCGGTATAAACTTTTACCCGGTGTTGAAATAGCCAGTTAGCTGCGCCGGTCTTATCAAAGGCAACAAAACCCAATTACTTTAAGGATGACACAATGAAACATTCACAAATAACAATGACAGTTGGCGCTTTGGTAGTCGGCGCATTGTCAGCAGTAACCACCAGTGCTAACGCCAACCCGTTTACTGCGGTAGAGCTGGCGTCGGGTTACGAGATGGTGGCTGGCGAAGGTAAATGTGGTGAAGGCAAATGTGGTGAAGATAAAGCCAAAAAAGCCAAAGAAAAAATGAAAGAGGGCAAATGTGGTGAAGGTAAATGCGGCGAAGATAAAATGAAGGAAAAAGCCGACAAAATGAAAGACAAAGCCAAAGAAGGTAAGTGCGGCGAAGGTAAATGTGGTAGCGACAAAGCCAAAGAAAAAATGAGCGACAAAGCCAAGGACGCCAAAGAAAAAGCTAAAGAAGGCAAATGTGGCGAGGGCAAGTGTGGTGAAGGTAAATGTGGCGGTAGTGTATAACATTCTTTGGTTAGGGCCTGCATCAGCAGGCCTGTTATTTTCAGGAATTGAGCAATGATAGTGCCTTCAACAACGCCGTTGACAGGGGCAGGCTTAGGCCTGCGCCGCGAAATGCTGGCCGATATTCTCAACGCTAAACCGGCACAAATTGATTTTTTTGAAGTCGCGCCGGAAAACTGGATCCCGTTTGGCGGCAAATTACAAAAGCAGTTTCGCCAACTTAGCGAGCAGCATCGCTTTATTTGTCACGGCTTGTCATTGTCAATCGGTAGCCCGGAGCCACTGGATGTAGTTTTTGTGCGACAGGTAAAGCAGTTTTTGCGTCAGCACAATATCAGCTTATACAGCGAGCATTTAAGTTATTGCTCGGGCGCCGGCCATTTGTACGACTTATTGCCGATACCCTTTACCGAAGAAGCCGTGCATTATGTAGCAGCTCGGGTAAGGCAGGTACAGGATATACTGGAGCAGCCGTTGGTGCTGGAAAATGTTTCCTACTATGCTGCGCCCGGCCAGCAGATGTCAGAACAAGACTTTACCCTCGCGGTGCTGCAGGAAGCTGATTGCCAGCTACTACTGGATGTAAACAATATTTATGTCAACTCGGTAAATCATCGTTATGATGCACTGCAGTTTTTACGCGCTATGCCAAGCGAGCGTATAGCGTATTACCATATCGCCGGCCACTTCAATGAGGCAGACGATTTGTTGGTTGATACACATGGCACGGCGGTAATAGACCCGGTGTGGCAGTTGCTGGGGCAGGCCTATCAGTGGCACGGTGTTAAACCTACACTGCTAGAGCGCGACTTTAATATTCCGCACCTAAACGTGCTGTGCGAAGAGTTAAATAAAATCAAAGTTTTGCAGCAAAGTAGTAATGATAACCTGGCATTGAGGGCGTAAACCTATGCAGTTTCAGCAGGTACAACAAGCCTTTATCGCCCACATTAAAGATCCGCAACATCAACCGGCACCTCAGGGTATTGAAACGCGGCGTTTGGCGATTTATCGCGAGCTGTTTTTTAATAATATACAGGGGTTTGTCAGCACAGCGTTTCCGGTTTTAAAGTCACTGTATAGCGATATCGGCTGGCAACGATTGGTGAGACAGTTTTTTATCAATTATCAGTGCCGTAGCCCGTATTTTTTGCATATTGCAGAACACTTTTTGCATTATCTGCAACAGGATTATCGGCCTCAGGAGGACGATCCGGTTTTTTTGCTGGAGTTGGCGCACTATGAATGGGCTGAGCTGTATCTGGCAACTAAACAGTTAACACAAACTGAAACGGTGCTAAGCCGTGATCAGGTTACACGGCAACCATTGCAGTTATCGCAGCTTTGTATGTTGCTGGCGTATCCGTACCTGGTGCATCAAATAAGTATCGATTATCAACCTGCTACACCAAGCAATGTACAGTGCTATTTGCTGTATCGTAACAGTGCAGAAGAGGTGAAATTTGTGCTGATTAATCAACTGACTGCCGCATTACTGCACAGTTTGCAACAAGCGCCTGGCAGCACGCTGTCGCAGTTGGTGGCGCACTTGCTGCCGGCGTTGCCACAATTTAATGCCACTGTGCTAGAGCAGGGCGCACAAGTTATACTGCAAGACTTTGCCGCAAAAGGTGTGCTGGTGTCTTTTCAAGCAGAGCAAAATTCATTACCATAAGCGCCCGCTAATTTCAGATGACAAAGAGTAGTACAATGGCAGACGAGAAGTTTAAAGAGTCGTTTAACCTGTGGCAGTTTTTTGCACTGGTTGCTGTATTCGTATCTTTATTGTGCCTGGCGCCTATTGTGCGCTGGTTTCAGATTTTGGCATAGTATTGACACAGGTTTGCAGGCCGCCTGAGGGCGGCTTTTTTGTCCCGTAACGGGCCGCAGATAAAAGGTTTAACATAATGGATAAACAGGCATTAGCTACTGAATTAAAACAGGTTATTAAAGCCGTAGCGGATTACCCAAAACCGGGTATAGTGTTTCGGGATGTTACCAGTCTGATGCAGGACGGTGCGGCCTTTAAAAAGGTGATTGACGCTTTTGCTACAGCTTACGCCGATAAAGGCATTGATAAAGTGGTGGGTACTGAGTCGCGCGGTTTTATATTTGGTGCGCCGCTTGCGTATGCGCTTGGCCTGCCATTTGTGCCGGTGCGCAAACCAGGCAAACTGCCACGCGAGCGTATTGCCCAGAGCTATCAGCTAGAATATGGCGAAGACACCCTGGAAATTCATCGCGATGCGATAACACCGGGCGACAAAGTGTTGCTGATAGATGATTTACTGGCCACTGGCGGCACTATCGACGCTACGGTTAAGTTAGTGCGCCAGCTAGGTGGCGTGGTAGAAGATGCAGCCTTTGTCATTGCTTTACCCGATCTTGGTGGTGTAGCCAGATTGCAGCAAGCCGGATTAAATCTATTGAGTCTGGTTGAGTATAACGGCGATTAAGTTTAGTCTGTCACAGACTTAAACAACCAAGATAATAGCAGCCGATATGAGTTATCAGGTATTAGCCCGCAAATGGCGCCCGCAGCACTTTTCCCAGTTAGTGGGGCAAGAGCATGTAAAAAGCGCTCTTGGCAATGCGCTGAGTAATAACCGGCTGCATCATGCCTACTTGTTTACCGGCACCCGTGGTGTCGGTAAAACTACCATAGCGCGTATTTTCGCGAAAAGTTTAAATTGTGAGCAAGGTATTACCGCTACGCCTTGCGGGCAGTGCTCTGCCTGTACTGAAATTGATGCTGGTAATTTTGTTGATTTGCTGGAAATAGATGCTGCTTCGCGTACTAAAGTAGAAGATACCCGCGATTTACTGGACAACGTGCAGTATGCGCCTAGCCGTGGCCGCTTTAAGGTGTACCTGATAGATGAAGTGCACATGCTGTCCCGGCACAGTTTTAACGCTTTGCTTAAAACGCTGGAAGAGCCACCACCGCATGTTAAGTTTTTACTGGCCACTACAGATCCGCAAAAGTTACCGGTAACGGTGCTATCCCGTTGTTTGCAGTTTAATTTGTTGGCGTTAAGCCCACTGCAAATTGAGCAGCATCTGGCGTATGTGTTAACACAAGAGCAAATTCCGTTTGTGCCAGGCGCACTAACACTGTTGGCCAAAGCTGCCAAAGGTAGTTTGCGTGACTCACTCAGCCTTACTGATCAAGCTATCGCGCAAAGCAATGCCAATATCAGTGAAGATACCGTACGTGCGATGCTGGGGTTGCTTGAGCAAAGTTGGGCCCAGTTATTGCTGCAGGCTGTCTTGGCGCAAGACGCCGCCGTGCTGCAAAACGCCCTGGCAGATTTAGTGCAGCAACAAAGTAACTTTAGTCAGGTGTTGGATGACATGTTGTCATTGTTACATCTGACGGCGCTTAGCCAGTTTAGCCAAACTGCCGCCAGCTTTAGTGAGCTACAGCCGTTTGTGTTGCAATTGGCAGAAACCTTAGCGCCAGCCCAGGTACAGCTGTATTATCAACTGCTAATTAGCGGCAAAAAAGAGCTGCCCTACGCGCCAGACCCGTTAACTGGCTTGCAAATGGCATTGCTGCGGGCCATGGCGTTTGCACCTGAGACCCAGCAGCCTGCCGCTGCGCAGCCGCGCGCCAATGTCGCTGCGGCAAAAATGCCGGCGCCTGTTGTGGTAAATGCGCCCGTGCAACACGTTGAATCGTCACGTCAACCAGCGGTTACAGTGCCGTCTGAACAACCTGCATCAGATATTGCTGCTAATACGGTTACGGGTATAACGGTCACAGACAGTGCCGCGACAGATAGTACTTCAGCATTGCCGTTGTCTGAATTACAGCAACCGGCCGCGCCTGCTGCCGATGCGGCTGCGTTGCCAACGCAGATGGCAACTGAGCAAGTGGAACCCACAACAGGTATCGATCCGGTTACTGCACGTATTATGGCCAGGCGTGGTGTACAGGTTAGCAGTGCCGCAACGCCAAAAAAGACTGAGCGCCAACAGGCGCCGGCAGAAGTTAGTAGCCGCGCGGCTGAAGTTGCTCAACCCACGTTAGTACACCGCCATGCGGCACAGGCTGTCGCCGTTGTGGCAACCTTGTCTGAGGCTGCGCAGCCGTCGCCAGTAGCTGAAGTTGATGTTAGCCGTTCTTATTCGATTGAAGAGGACGGCGATATTATCCAGCCACAGTATGACATAGCAGCTACTGAGGCGTTGTGGCAGCAGTACAGTGAAGAGGTGCCGGAGCAGGTGTTTGCAGCGCAAAGCCCTGCAGCTGAATTAACCCCCTTTGATGGCAGCATTACTGAAGAAAATTTTTCTGTGCGCTTTGCGGCGCAAGTTGACGCCTGGGCCGCCAGAGTCGAAACACTGGATACCGGTGGCTTAAGCCGATTATTTTTGCTCAATGCCGCTATGCAGCTTGACGGCAATAAACTGATTTTGACCGTCGCGCAAAGTCAGCAACATCTGGATAGCGGAAACTTTCGTACTAAGTTGCAGCAGATCCTGGAGCAGAGCTTTAACCAGCCGTTGCAAATTGATATCAGCTATCAGGCAGAAGTTGCGCAAAGCCCGTTGTCAATCCAACAACATATAGTGCAGCAGCGTTTTGACTATGTGCGTAATTTACTGCAACAGGATGAAAATGTGCTGCAATTGCAGCAATTGTTTAATGCGCAATTGTTAAGCGACACTATCAAGGTTAACTGAGCGCCGCTTGTATTTTGGCGTTGAAGTTATTATCTTGTCGCCACTAACCCGCTTGTACCAAGGTATGGGCACCACAGCTTAATTTCAGACAGAGAGTACTATTATGTTTAAAGGCGGTATGGGCAATATCATGAAGCAGGCGCAAGCTATGCAGGACAAAATGCAGAAGATGCAGGCCGAAATTGCCACTATGGAAGTCACAGGCGAAGCCGGTGCCGGCCTGGTAAAAGTCACCATGCTGGGTAACCACAATGTGCGTCGTGTCAGTATTGATGACAGCCTGATGCAGGATGATAAAGACATGCTGGAAGATTTAATCGCTGCGGCCATTAATGATGCTGTGCGCCGTGTTGATGAAACCAGCAAAGAAAAAATGGCCGCGGTTACTGGTGGCCTTCAATTGCCACCTGGTATGAAAATGCCATTCTGATGAACCGACATACGCCACTGTTGCAGCAGTTGATTGACGCGCTGCGCATTTTGCCCGGAGTGGGGCCAAAATCAGCGCAGCGTATGGCATTTGCATTGTTAGAGCGCAACCGTGACGCCGGCTTAAAACTTGGCGCGGCGTTAACGGCTGCTATGACGCATGTCGGTCACTGCCAACAGTGTCGTACCTTTTGTGAAACCGATTTATGCCGTATTTGCAGCGATCCTAAGCGCGCAGCCGCTGGGTTGCTGTGTGTTGTAGGCTCGGCGGCAGACCAACTTGCCATAGAACAAACCGGCCAGTTCAATGGCCTCTACTTTGTGTTGCAAGGTTACTTGTCACCATTAGATGGCATAGGCCCGCATGATTTGGGCTTAGATAAACTGCAGCAGCAGCTGCAAGGCGGATTAGTAAAAGAGTTAATTTTAGCTACTAATCCGACCGTTGAAGGTGATGCTACCGCTTTTTATATCGCCGAGCTGTGCCATAAATTTCAGGTAAGTGTGTCGCGCATTGCTCAGGGCATACCGGTTGGCGGTGAGCTGGAATTTGTTGATGGCACCACCTTGTCGCATGCTTTTAGTGGCCGTAAGGCATTTTAAGCGCAATAGCCCTGCTTGAAATCCGGTTAATACTCCCCATATTAGTGGACAGTGTCTGGCTGTAATTGCAGCCAATATGTTTAATTGTCTAACTTTGATGTTCGAGGATAACCACAATGAGTGATACCACAGCCACTTCCGCTGGACAAAAGCAAACCCATGGCTTTCAGGCAGAAGTCAAGCAGCTGCTGCAGCTGATGATCCATTCACTGTACTCTAATAAAGAAATTTTCCTGCGTGAGCTGGTATCAAATGCCTCAGATGCCGCCGATAAACTGCGCTTTCTGGCGTTGTCTGACGGCAGCCTGTATGGCGACGATGGCGACTTACGTGTACGTATCAGCCTGGATGAAACCGCCCGCACCCTTACCATCAGTGATAATGGTATTGGTATGACGCAGGATGAAGTCATTAGTCATCTGGGTACCATTGCTAAATCGGGTACTAAAGAGTTTTTTTCGCAGTTATCCGGCGATCAAAGCAAAGATTCTAAATTAATCGGTCAGTTCGGTGTGGGCTTCTACTCGGCTTTTATTGTGGCTGACAAGGTTACAGTACGCACCCGTAAAGCCGGCGCGGCTGCCACTGATGCGATAGAGTGGGAGTCAGCAGGTGAGGGCGACTACAGCATTACACCCATTAGCAAAGACACCCGTGGCACTGAGATTATTCTGCACTTACGTGAAGGCGAAGACGAGTTTTTAAGCCGCTGGAAGGTTGAAAGCATTGTTACCAAGTATTCTGATCACATCAGCATACCGGTAGAGCTATGGCAGGAAGAACAACCAGAACGCGACGGTGCTGAGGGCGAAAAAATTGCTGCAGTGCCCGGGCACTGGCAAGCGGTAAACAAAGCCACTGCGCTGTGGACCCGCGACAAGTCAGACATTAAAGATGACGAGTACCAGGAGTTTTACAAGCATATCTCGCACGACTGGAGTGAGCCGTCAAGCTGGAGCCACAACAAGGTTGAAGGCAATAACAACTACACCAGTTTGTTGTATGTGCCTAAAAAAGCGCCATTTGATATGTGGAACCGCGAAGCGCGCCATGGCTTGAAGTTGTATGTTCAGCGTGTATTTATTATGGATGACGCTGAGCAGTTTATGCCCAGTTACCTGCGCTTTATTAAAGGTGTGCTGGACTCAAGCGACTTACCGCTGAACGTCTCACGTGAAATTTTGCAAGATACTAAGGTTACCCAGGCACTGCGTAAAGGCTGCACCAGCCGGGCGATAAAAATGCTCGAGAAGCTAAGCAAAGACGCTGAGCAGTATCAGGCATTCTGGAATGAGTTTGGCCAGGTACTCAAAGAGGGGCCGGCTGAGGACATGGCCAACAAAGAGCAGATTGCTGCCTTGCTGCGTTTTGCCTCAAGCCATAATGATGATGCGACACAAAACGTAGCACTGGCCGATTATATTGGCCGGATGAAAGAAGGCCAGGACGAGATTTACTATATCGTTGCTGACAGTTACGTTGCCGCTAAGCATAGCCCGCATTTGGAAGTGTTGCGTAAGAAAGGCCTGGAAGTGTTGTTGTTATCTGACCGTATCGATGAATGGTTAGTACAACATTTAACAGAGTTTGACGGCAAGAAGCTGCGCTCAGTGGCTAAAGGCGGCTTAGACTTATCCAAACTGGATGATGAAGAGACGAAAAAAGCCCAGCAAGAAACTGAAAAAGCCTTTGCTGATGTGCTGGCACGCTTTAAAACAGCCTTAGGCGAGCAGGTAAAAGACGTTAAAGTTAGCCATCGTTTAACACAAAGCCCGGCTTGTGTGGTAACGGATGAGTTTGATATGAGCACACAGATGATCAAACTGATGGAATCGGTTGGGCAAAAGGTGCCGGAAGTCAAACCGATTTTTGAGCTAAACCCGGAACATCAGTTAGTAAAACGTGTGGTTGACGAGCAGGATGAAGACCGCTTTAAACAGTGGGCTGAAGTACTGCTGGATCAGGCATTACTGGCCGAGCGCGGCAATTTAAAAGATCCTGCTAGTTTTGTATCACGTTTGAATTCGCTGTTGTTATCACTGGCGAAATAAACTCCTACCAAACCTGCCCAGCGCTAGTGCCGGGCAGGTTAGTTTAGTGGTTATTTACTACAACTTTAGTCGAATCTTCCTGCTGTTTTTAACTCTGTTAACCTGTTGTTTTTCAGGTTTAACCCTTATAACTTAAGCCAATGCTGTCTTTATTTAGTTATCTGACTATAGGCCAGTGAAATAGCCCGACCAGTCGCCTTAGGCAGACAAATTTCTTGTCTCAGACGGTACATTATGTAAAGATCCAGCCTTTAGTATTAATGGATCAATCCCAAAACATGAGGGTGTTGCTATGCGCATAATTTTGTTGGGTGCCCCAGGTGCCGGAAAAGGCACTCAGGCTCAGTTTTTAATGAGTAAATATGGCATTCCACAAATTTCTACCGGCGATATGCTGCGGGCAGCCATTAAAGCCGGTACTGAGCTGGGTTTGGCGGCAAAGCAGGTAATGGATGCCGGCCAACTGGTGTCAGATGATATTATTATCGGGCTGGTTAAAGAGCGCATTGCCGAGCCAGATTGCAGCAAAGGTTTCTTGCTGGACGGTTTTCCGCGCACTATTCCGCAAGCTGATGCCATGAAAGAAAAAGGCATAGTAATTGATCATGTGATTGAGTTTGACGTGGCGGATGAAGTCATCGTTGAGCGTATGAGCGGTCGGCGGGTACATCCGGCATCGGGCCGTGTTTATCATATTCGCTATAATCCGCCAAAAACTGAAGGTAAAGATGATGTTAGCGGCGAAGAGTTGGTGATCCGTCCTGATGACGTAGCAGAAACCGTACGCAAACGTTTGGCTATTTACCATGAACAAACTGAGCCGTTAGTAGGCTACTACCGCGCAGAAGCTAAAGCGGGTAATACGCGTTACCATCATATTGACGGTACTAAAGCTGTTGATGCCGTTACCAGCGAATTAGTCACCTTACTAAGCTAAGCTTGATGTTATCAATGAAAAGCCCTGACTAATCAGGGCTTTTTTGTATCAATATTAAGGGTTTACTTAGTTTGTCTGGCCGTCGCTAAGCTCTGATTTGTAAGCTTAGCCAGCATTGGCAATACGTTTTAGCGCGTCGAGAGCCGCGTCGTAATCTGGTTCTTGTGCTAATTCTGGTACCAGTTGTTGGTAGGCCAGTTGGCCTTTGGCATCGATAATGAGTACCGCACGGGCCAAAATTCCCATATCTTTTATCAGCAGGCCATAGTTGCTACCAAAATCACGCCAAACAGCATCTGACAGTACGGTGAGTTGATCCACCTGCTCTTGCTGGCAATAACGTTTTTGTGCAAAAGGTAAGTCGGTGCTGATAGTTAATAAAGCGACATTCTGCGGCAGAGCGGCAACTTCCTGATTAAAGCGCTTGGTTTGTAAAGAGCACACGCCCGTATCAATGCTGGGTACTACACTTATTAGTATCGCCTTGCCTTTAAAGTCGTGCAGCTTTACTGTTTTAAAATTGCTATCAACCACCTTGAAATCAGGAGCAGGTTTACCGGTTTCAGCTTTATTCCCAAGTAGCACAATCTGCTGTTCACCGGCTTTTACTTTACTCAGCCGCTCCGGCAAGTTACGTTGTAGGTCAATACCATAGGCGCTAAAGTTACCGATTAAAATCGCAGTAAAGAATATTGAGCCAGTGTAAAAACGAGATAATGCTGACATGATGCAGCTCCTGTTAGTATTTTATCGAAAGTAGTCAGCTGGCGTGCAACACAATTTTTGTTTGTTTATGCCCGAATGAGTAATTTCAGTCTAGACTGAAAAGAAGCCAAAGCGAAGTGAGAACCTGATGACCACAGCCGTATTAATATGTGACGATTCCAACTTGGCACGCAAGCAATTGGCCAGAATATTACCACAAGAATGGCAACATCAGCTGTTTTTTGCCGGTCATGGTGGTGAGGCGCTGGAAATACTGCAAAAGCAAACTGTCGAGTGGCTATTTCTGGACCTGAACATGCCTATTATGGATGGTTACCAGGTGTTAGCTGAAATACAAAGCCGTAAGCTACAGCTAAATATTGTAGTGGTTTCCGGTGACGTGCAGCCTGAAGCCATCGAGCGTGTTAAGCAGTTGGGGGCGTTAGATTTTATTCGTAAACCGGTAGACGCGCACAAACTGCAGCAACTGATGCAACATCATGCCATCGCTATTAGCAGCTCGCCACGCACAGACAGCCCGGTAAAACAGCTGCCGGTTGCCGAATTAGGCTCAGACATGCGCGACGTACTGCAGGAGCTGACAAACGTGGCAATGGGGCAGGCCGGAGACTTGCTGGCGCGATTGCTGAACGTATTTGTTAAGTTGCCTATCCCTAATGTTAATTTAATAGAAGTTAGTGAGCTACACATGGCACTGGCTTCAGTCGAGCATGAAAGTAGCACTTCGGCGGTATGCCAGGGGTTTATCGGCGGCGGTGTATCCGGCGAGGCATTGTTGATACTGACTGACTCAAGTTTTAAAGATATTGCCCGACTGATGAATTATCAGGCGGAGCTAAATGTGAAAACAGAGCTGGAGTTACTAATGGATGTCGCTAACATCCTGATTGGTGCTGTGCTAAAAGGCCTGGCAGAGCAAATAGATATGAGTTTCAGCCAAGGACACCCGGTGGTATTGGGCCAACATGCCCCTGTCAGCGAGTTGATCAAAGCTAATGCCCGGCGTTGGCGCAAAACACTGGCGATTGAATTAAGTTACGGAATTGAAAACTACGATATACGGTGTGATTTGATGCTGCTATTTACTGAAGACAGCCTGAAAACCCTGAATTACAAAGTGGCGTTTTTGCTGGAGGAATGACGATGTCGCAAGCGCAGGTGGATGTTGCTGAAGTACACTGGTTGATGGAAATGTTGCAGACAGTGGACGTAGGTTTGGTGGTACTCAATTGTGATTATCGTATTCAGGTATGGAATGGCTTTATGGAAAACCATAGTGGTTTAACACCACGCCAGGTAAGAGATCGCTATCTATTTGATCTCTTTTCGGAGATTGATGAGGACTGGCTGCGCCGAAAATGTGACCCGGTAATCTTGCTTAAAAACCGCGCTTTTACTATTTGGGAGCAAAGGCCTTATATTTTCAAGTTTAAAAACTACCGCCCGATTACCGGCAGTGCCGAGTATATGTATCAAAATAGTACCATTATTCCGCTTAGCGATGCCCGTGGTCAGGTAACCCATCTGTGTATCATTATTTATGATGTAACGGATATTGCCGTAAGTCGCACAGAGCTTGAATCGATGAACGGTCGTTTACGTCAGCTAAGTAAAACTGATTTTCTAACCCAGTTACTCAATCGCGGCCATTGGGAGGAAAGCCTGATCCAGGAGTTTCGTCGCTTAAAACGTTATAACCACAAAAGTACTTTGCTAATGTGCGACATTGACCACTTTAAACGGGTTAATGATACCTACGGCCACGCCGCCGGTGACGTGGTTATTCAGGCAATAGCTGATGCGGTACGCAAAAACTTACGTAGCACCGATATTGCTGGTCGCTACGGTGGTGAAGAGTATGCCGTTTTGTTAGTTGATACCGATATAGAACAAGCTAAGGTGTTGGCTGAGCGATTGCGCCGGTCGGTTGAAGTGTTGCAGTTAGATTATAATGGCCAGCTAATCAAGGTCACACTTAGCATCGGCCTGGCTGCTTATGAGGATTATATGACCGAGCATCGGCAGTGGATAGAAGCCGCAGATAAAGGCTTGTATCAGTCTAAAGCGGCAGGACGCAACCAGATTACCTGTTATTCTGGCGGCACTTAGCTGCCGCTGTCGGGACATTTTCCTATTAACTCAGCGCTACCGTCGTCCTGTTGTTGCTCCAAATAGACCGTAAAGCCCCACAGCCGATGTAAATGTTTGAGTACATGCTGGTAGCTTGCTGCCAGCGGCACACGATTTTGCGCCACGTAGCGTAAAGTTAGTGAACGGTCGCCATTAAGGTCTACGTTAAACACCTGAATATTAGGTTCAATTTGGCTGAGATTGTATTGCTGCGACAACATCTGTCGGATCTTCTGATAGCCTTCGGCGTTATGAATAGCTGCCACTTCCAACGTGCTGGACTCATCATCATCCACAATGGCAAATAAATGAAAATCGCGAATAACTTTGGGTGACAAGTACTGGCTGATAAAGCTTTCATCTTTAAAATTTTGCATGGCAAAATGCAGCGTGTCTAACCAGTTGCTGCCGGCAAGTTCAGGAAACCACTCTTTATCCTCAGCAGTGGGTTGCTCGCATATGCGGCGGATATCGGTAAACATGGCAAAGCCCAATGCATAAGGGTTAATACCAGAATAATATTTGCTGTTGTACTCCGGTTGCGCGACCACGTTAGTATGGCTATGCAACACCTCAAGTATAAACCGGTCACTGACTTTGCCCTCATCATACAGGTGCTGCAAAATGGTGTAGTGCCAAAACGTTGCCCAGCCTTCATTCATTACCTGTGTTTGCTTTTGCGGATAAAAATATTGTGAAATTTTACGCACGATGCGCACAATTTCACGCTGCCAGGGCTTGAGCAGTGGCGCATTTTTTTCGATAAAATAAAGGATATTCTCCTGCGGTTCGGCCGGAAAGCGCTTAATGATGCTTTCAGCTGAAGCCGATTTCATCGGAATAGTGCGCCATAAGTCATTAACCTGAGACTGCAGGTAGCTTTCCCGCTCTTGCTGGCGCCTTTGTTCTTCATCCAATGAAATTTTTTGCGGCCTTTTATAGCGATCGACGCCATAATTCATCAGCGCATGACAGGAGTCGAGCACATCTTCTACCTCTGCTATGCCATATTTCTCTTCACATTGGTTAATATAGTTTTTGGCAAATACCAGATAGTCAATAATTGAGCCGGCATCGGTCCAGGTTCGGAACAAGTAATTGTTTTTAAAAAACGAGTTATGGCCGTAACAAGCGTGTGCCATGACCAGTGCCTGCATAGTAATGGTATTTTCTTCCATCAGGTAGGCGATACACGGGTTGGAATTAATCACTATTTCATAGGCTAAACCCATATTGCCGCGTTTATAATTTTGCTCAGTCTGAATAAATTTTTTGCCGTAAGACCAATGGTGGTAGCCCAATGGCATACCAACGCTGGAGTAAGCATCCATCATTTGCTCAGCGGTGATTACCTCAATTTGGTTTGGGTAAGTATCCAACTTATAGTGTGCAGCCACACGGGAAATTTCCTGATGGTAGGCATCGAGTAAATCAAAGGTCCAATCGGGCCCATCGGATAGGCACTGAGCTGCTTTAGCTTTTGCTTTGGCCATAAAAAAACCTCACTACAGATCGGGTAGGCGGCTAAGCTGCCTGTTTTTTGAATAGCTCGCGGAACACAGGATAAATATCACTGACATCTTTAATATGCTGAATGGCAAAGTTGTCAAATGCAGGGAGCAACTTTTCATACTCCTGCCACAAGCTCTGATGCGCCCTTGGCGTTATTTCGATATAAGCGTAGTAGCGCACTAAAGGAAGTAACTTGTTTGCCATCAGCTCTGCACATGGCGAGCTGTCATCTGTCCAGTTATCACCATCTGACGCCTGAGCTGCGTAGATATTCCATTGTGCCGGGTCGTAACGCTCTAGTGCGATGTCATACATCATTTTTAACGCACTGGACACGATAGTGCCGCCGGTTTCCTGTGAGTAAAAAAACTCCTGCTCATCCACTTCTTTAGCTTGGGTATGATGGCGGATATACACCACCTCAACGTTTTTGTAGCTGCGGCTTAAAAACAAGTACAGCAGAATATAAAAGCGTTTGGCCATATCTTTGGTGGCCTGATCCATCGAGCCAGATACATCCATCAAACAAAACATCACGGCTTTGCTGGTGGGCTCGGGCCGTTTTTGAAAATTACGAAAACGCAAATCAAAGCTGTCAATAAAGGGAACGGCAGCGATACGTTGTTTTAGCTCTGCAATTTCTGCATATAGCAACCGCAGTTGCTGTTGATCTGGCACTGGTTCATGTTCCAGTGCTGCCAGCTGTTGTTCCAGCTCATGTAGTTCAGCTTTTTTCCCTGCCGTCATAGCCACGCGTCGTGCTAAAGACCCTCGCAATGAACGCACTATATCAATATTGCTGGGTACACCTTCAGAGCGATAACCGGCCCGGACATTTTTGTACTGCACCAGTTTATCCAGCTGATTTTTCTTCAGATTAGGTAGCTCTAAGTCTTCAAATAGTAAATCGAGGTATTCATCTTTCGAAATAGAGAACACAAATTCGTCACTACCTTCGCCCTGGTCGCTGGCATCACCCTGGCCTGAACCCCCGCCTGCACCGCCTTGTGGCCGTTTAATGCGATCACCCGGACTGAACTGATCATTGCCTGGGTGTACTATCTGGCGTTTGCCACCTTTTCCCTGATGAAAAAATGGTTCGGTAATATCTTTGTTGGGAATAGTAATACTCTCGCCACTGCTGATATCCGTAACGCTACGCTTATTAATGGCATCAGACACTGCCTTTTTTATCTGTTGTTTATAACGGCGAATAAAGCGCTGGCGGTTCACCGCGCTTTTGTTTTTGCCGTTTAACCGTCTGTCGATAAAATGCGCCATACTACCTCCGCCTATGCCCGCTTATTGCGATTTGCGTACGCGCAGATACCATTCTGACAATAAACGCACCTGCTTGCGGGTGTAACCTTTTTCCATCATCCGGTTGACAAAGTCGTCGTGTTTTTTCTGATCATCGGTTGAGGTTTTGGCATTAAATGAAATAACCGGTAACAGCTCTTCTGTGCTGGAGAACATTTTCTTCTCAATTACTGTGCGTAGTTTTTCGTAGCTGGTCCAGGTTGGGTTTTTACCATTATTTTTAGCTTTGGCTCTTAGCACAAAATTGACAATTTCATTGCGAAAATCTTTTGGGTTACTGATGCCGGCCGGTTTTTCAATTTTCTCCAGCTCGGCATTTAGCGCTGCGCGGTCAAATAATTGCCCGGTTTCCGGGTCGCGGTACTCCTGGTCCTGGATCCAAAAATCGGCATAGATGACGTAGCGGTCGAAAATATTCTGGCCGTATTCAGAGTAAGATTCCAAATAAGCGGTTTGTATCTCTTTACCAATAAACTCAATATATTTGGGGATCAGGTAACCTTTTAAATGCTCCAGGTAACGCTCGGACACATCAGCCGGAAATTGCTCCCGCTCGATTTGCTGCTCCAGTACATAGAATAAGTGCACCGGATTGGCGGCCACTTCGGTGCTGTCAAAATTAAAAACACGGGACAGAATTTTAAAGGCAAAGCGGGTAGATAAGCCGGTCATACCTTCGTCGACACCAGCGTAGTCACGGTACTCCTGATAGGATTTTGCCTTAGGATCGGTATCTTTTAAGCTTTCGCCGTCATACACGCGCATTTTTGAGTAGATACTGGAGTTATCTGGGTTTTTAAGCCTGGACAACACGGCAAATTGGGCCAGCGATATTAAAGTGCCTGGTGCACAGGGCGAGTGGTTTAGTTCGCTGTGCTCCAACAGTTTTTGGTAAATGCGCATTTCTTCACTAACACGCAAACAATAAGGCACTTTGACAATATATACCCTGTCAAGGAAGGCTTCGTTGTTTTTATTATTGCGAAAGGTTTGCCACTCGGATTCATTGCTATGAGCCAGTATTATGCCGTCAAACGGCAGCGCAGCTAAACCTTCTGTGCCATTATAATTGCCTTCCTGGGTCGCGGTTAACAGCGGATGTAGCACCTTGATAGGAGCTTTAAACATCTCGACAAATTCCATCAGACCCTGATTTGCGCGGCATAAAGCGCCAGAATAGCTGTAAGCATCCGGGTCGTTTTGGGCAAAATGCTCCAATTTTCGGATATCTACTTTACCGACTAATGAGGCGATATCCTGATTATTTTCGTCACCGGGTTCAGTTTTGGCAATGGCTAGTTGATCTAAAATCGAGGGGTATTTTTTTACCACCTTAAATTGGCTTATATCGCCATTGTACTCGTGCAGACGCTTACTTGCCCAGGGCGACATAATATTGCGCAGATAGCGTTTGGGAATGCCATATTCCTGCTGCAATATATTGCCGTCTTCGTTAACATCGAACAGACACAATGGATGATCAAACACCGGCGAACCTTTTAAATAATATACCGGTACTTGCTGCATCAGGTGTTTAAGCTTCTCTGCCAGCGACGATTTACCGCCACCTACCGGACCCAGCAGATACAGAATTTGTTTCCGTTCTTCCAGCCCTTGTGCAGAGTGTTTAAGGTAGGACACAATTTGTTCAATTGCGTCTTCCATGCCATAAAACTCCGAAAAGGCCGGATAACGGGCAATCACCCGGTTAGAGAACAGCCGCGACAATTTAGGATCCTGAGCAGTATCGGTCAGTTGTGGTTCGCCAATTGCCATTAGCAAACGCTCAGACGCACTGGCATAGCAACTTTTATCGTCTTTACACAGCGCCAAAAATTCCTGAATAGTATATTCTTCTTCTTTCGCCGCCTCGTAGCGTGATTTGTAGTGCTCAAAAATACTCATATGCACCTCCAGCTTTAAAACATCGGAAAAGGGTAGCAGCCAAGCTGTTGCTTTAAGGTTAGACAGTAAAGCGCGTTCCCGCCTGACTAATTGACCGAAATATCTACAATTTTTTTCAGTTTATACGTGTAGTGGCATAAAAAGTTTAACGGCTTAAAGTTATTGCAATGTAAAGTTTGGCGGACAAAAAACCCGGCAATGCCGGGCTTTTCGATAAAGCAGAAATTACTTGGCGAAGTTTTCGCTGGCAAACTGCCAGTTAACCAATGCCCAGAACGCATCCAGGTAGGTTGGACGTGCATTGCGGTAATCGATGTAATAAGCATGTTCCCACAAGTCTACCGTCATTACCGGCGTCAGGCTGGTGTCGGTTAACGGTGTTGCTGCATTGCTGGTATTAACAATGTCCAGACTGCCATCGGCTGTTTTTACTAACCAGGTCCAGCTTGAACCAAAGTTATTCACGGCTTTGTCGTTAAACGCTGTTTTAAACGCGGCGAAAGAGCCCCATTTTGCATTGATGGCATCGGCCAGAGTACCTGATGGCTCGCCACCGCCGTTAGGTGATAAACAATGCCAGTAGAAAGTATGGTTCCATACCTGAGCGGCATTGTTAAAAATACCACCTTCAGAAGTACGCACAATTTCTTCCAGTGATTGACCGGCGAAAGGTGTACCTTCAATTAAGCCATTTAACTTAACAACGTAGGTATTGTGGTGTTTACCGTAATGGTATTCCAGTGTTTCTGCTGAAATGTGCGGTGCTAAAGCATCTTTAGCATAAGGTAATGCTGGTAATTCAAAGGCCATTGTCATTCTCCGTTGGCGTTGTTTATGTTGTCTGCATGGCGTAGACTACAAAACCTGACTAAAATACTCAAGTTTTACAGTGTTGTTGTCAGCTGGTCTGCCCGGGTTGCTGCTTGCCAGAGCTGATATTGTAATACAGCCAGAGGTGGGGGCTTTTTTGTCAAATCTCAAGTGCCTGTTGTCGCAGAACAGCGTAAAATGATGCTCAGTCTGAACATGCTTACGTCGTGAGGTATTAATGGAAACGTTAGATAAAATTAAACAGCAAATTACTGATAACCCTATTTTATTATTTATGAAAGGTTCGCCAAAGTTTCCAAGCTGCGGCTTTTCAGCTCAGGCATCGCAGGCGCTTATCGCTTGTGGCGAGCAATTTGCCTATGTCGACATTTTGCAAAACCCGGATATTCGTGCCGAGTTGCCCAAATATGCTAACTGGCCTACCTTTCCGCAGTTATGGGTAGACGGTGAGCTAATTGGCGGTTGTGACATCGTGCTGGAAATGTTTCAGCGTGGCGAACTGCAGCCATTGATTAAAGATACCGCTGCAAAATATAAAACTGATACTGCTGCTGAATAACGGGCGCTATGAGTAGACTAAGGCCGCTGCTGCGGCCTTAGTGCTTTTTAGTTGGTTGTTTTTATTGTTGTTACATCAGCTGGATGCTGCAGCGTCTTCCTGTTCATCAACAAAATCCTGTGCCAGCGGCCAACCACCGAGCTGCTTCCAGCTGTTGACAATATAGCAAAATAACTCTGCGGTACGCTCAGTGTCGTACAAAGCACTGTGCGCCTCTTTACCGTCAAACTCAATACCAGCAGCCTGGCAAGCTTTAGCCAGCACCGTTTGTCCAACCGCCAGCGCTGCTAATGACGTTGTGTCAAATGAAACAAAGGCATGAAAGGGGGAGCGTTTATAGTTCAACCGGTCTACCGCAGCGTTAAAAAATCCCTGATCAAAGGCGGCGTTATGCGCCACTATTACACTGCGCTGGCAGCCAGCATCTTTTTGCGCTTTGCGCACGGCTTTGCAAATTTCACCGATGGCTTCGCGCTCTGGAACCGCGCCGCGCAGTGGGTTAAATGGGTCAATACCGTTAAATGCCAGTGAGCTGGCATCCAAATTAGCCCCTTCGAACGGCTCAACATGAAAATGCAGCGTTCTGTGTGGCACCAAATTGCCATTATCGTCCATATCCAGCAAGGTTGCGGCTATTTCCAGTAACGCATCGGTTTTGGCATTAAAGCCTGCCGTTTCCACGTCGATAACTACAGGATAGTAACCACGAAAACGTTGGGCTAGCAGGGATTTTGGTTGTGTCATAACATCGCCATCTGAAAAATCAGCCGCTATTATGCCAAAGAATTTGGTCAGCGTCTTGTTGCTAACCTGTTGGCAGCGGCACGATGCTTGCTAGAGTCAACCTGTTAAGCGTTCTTAACCGAAACCATACTGCCTTAGGAAGCGAAAAAATGCGAGTTTGTACTGTTTTGTTAAGCCTGCTGGGGTGTTGCAGTGTGCTGGCACAGCCACAACTACGTCAATATTCTGCCACTATAGAGCAGTCTGCCTGGCAGCTGTCGGTGGCATCGCCGTTGCAATGCTCGCTGGAGCATCAGATCCCACATTTTGGCCGGGCTATATTTCGCAGCGTGGCCAGTAAAGCATTGAATATGGATTTTGAGCTGAAAATGCAGCGTCTACCGGACAACTACGCGCTGGCTGAAGTACTGTCGATGCCCCCGGCCTGGCGGCCTGGCGTGCCAGCCAAAGCCGTGGCGACGATGCAACTGCTTAAACAGTTTAACGGCGAGTTACCCAAGAAAACGGCCTGGACATTATTAAGTGAGCTGGAGCATGGCTTTAGCCCGGCCTTTTATTTCAGCGACTGGTATAGCCCGTACGACAAGGTTGTGGCTCAGCTTAATCCGGTGCAGTTTGTCTCAAGCTATAATGAGTTTAATCAGTGCATTGCCGGTTTATTGCCTTATAGTTTTGAGGATATCGCTTTTACGGTATTAAGCTATGAAAGCGGCGGGGACAAACTTACCCGAGAGTCTGAACGGCGTTTAGCGCAAATTGCAGAGTATCTGAAACATGATCAGGATATCGATTTTGTAGAAATTCAAGGGTACACCGATAGCTACGGCGGCCGCTGGTTGAATGAACAATTATCGGTAAAACGGGCAGACAAAGTTAAACAGTTTTTTATTACGGCAGGTTTAGCTGAAGACAGAGTGCAGGTAGAAGGGTTTGGCGAGCGGCGGCATGTTGCGCCAAATGATACCGCTTTAGAGCGGCGCAAAAACCGTCGTGTGGTGTTACAAATGGCCAAACCCTGATAACAATGGCATTTAGTTTTGTAGCATGATATCAACCTGTCGCCAGGCATTCTGGCTGGAAATCAAGATACGTACCTGCTTGCCATTTACGCTGAAATACAAATGTTGACGGCTGTGCAGGCTATGTTCACTAAGCGGCTCACCTAAATGCTGCAGATAAAAATCGCGTAGTTGTTGCTCTGTCTGCTGGCTGAAATAGCTAAGCACCGCTGGCATTTTATTGTCCAGACGGGCAAACTCGCGTGCATCTGCCGCCAGCGGGATTTGAAAAAAGTCGTTTGCAACACTGTTAAAACTTATGCCACTGATGCTTAATACCAGGCACAGTAAAATCAGTAACCGCATGATGTTTCCTTACTTAATATGAGCTTGGTTTTACCTTACCAAATTTTTTCTGTCTGTGCTTATTATTCTGTTATTGCGCTGTGTTCTGTCACTGCAGCTGCCTTAGAGGCGAAGCGCTGTCCTGCAAGGCGCTTTAGCAAAGAATTGCTTAGCGGCACTGGTTCGGCGCTTAGCGCTGCTATTAGTAATTCACTAAGTAGTGGCGCTAAGGTAATACCCCGGGCGCCCAGGGCCCCCAACACATAAAGCCGCGGCGCTATTTCGCCAACTACCGGCAGATGGTCCGGCAAGGTGGCGCGAAATGCTGCTGCAGCGCTTGGTGTGCTGGCATCACTGAACCACTCTGGTGTATCAAGTTGCTGATTGACTAAGGCCATGTTTTCCATGTCATCAGCCGCACTGAGCCCAGCCTCTGTCGCACCGCGGTCAAAGGTGGCACCGACGCAATGCAATCCCTGCCACTGTGGCGTAATGTAGCCTTTATGGCATAGCACGGTTTTCAGCGCTGTCATACCTTTGCTGCTTACATGGCTAACCTGGCCACGAATTTTATTTACGGGCAAAAAATGACTTGGGGTAAAGTTTGCCAGCGCACTGCCACAGGCCAGCACCAACTGACTGGCATATTCAACGCCTTGTGAGGTCTGCAACTGCCAGCCAGTATTCTTTGGAATAACGGCATTAACATGGCAATTAAGTTTTAAATCAAAAGTGTCATGTTGTTGCAGATAATGTAGCGCTTGCTGGCAAAATTGCTGCGGACTAAGCCAGCCCGCCAGCGGAAAATAAATGCCGTCATGGCGCAACGATACGCCTGCAAGCTCAGATGCTGTGTCGGCATTAACAGCTTTTACCAATTGCTCTGGCCACAGCGCTCTGCTGATAAGTTTGTGCTGACGTTGTTGTAACTGAGCATTAGTAGCCAGATGCAGCATGCCACACCAATCCATAGCAAAGTCTAACCCTTGTTGTTGCCAGTATTGGTAGAAATGCCGGGCATATAAAAATGCCGGCACGTAAATTTGGCTGTCGGCGGTGACAGTAGCATGTAAATTTGGGTAAACCGCACCCTGGCGGTTTTGTGATGCCTGGGCTGCGATTTCGCTGTCTTCGCACAGCAAGCTGACTTTTACGCCGCGCTGTGTTAGCGCAAGAGCGGTGCACATAGACACGATGCCACCGCCAATCAGCGTAACATGCTCTGGTTGTTTTGCTGTACAGGCTAATTCTGCAGCAAAGCGGGCGGTCAGCATTTCGCGTTTACGGCCATAGCCTTTAACTTTTTTAACGTTAAACCCCGCGCATTGCAGGCCACGTTTAACCATCCCTGCGGCGGTAAAGGTGGCTAACGTCGTGCCGGCATAACTTAATTTTGCCAGGCCGCTGAACAGGCCGTCTTGCCACATATCCGGGTTTTTTGCCGGGGCAAAGCCATCAAGATACACCGCATCGACTGTGCTACTCAGTTCAGGCAGCAGGTTATTTACATCACCAAACCATAAATCCAGCACTACGCTGCCATCATCAAAGTTTAAGCGATGACAGCCGGCGATATTTGGTGGATATTTTGCAAGCAGCAATTGGCATAGCTGCTGCAGCTCAGTGTGCACTGACAATGCCTGGGTTAAATCGGCTAAGGTTAACGGAAACTTTTCAAAACTACTGAAGTAAAGGCGCTTACATGACGCGGCAGGATAAAGCTGGCGAAATTGTCTAAAACGTTGCCAGCTGAGTAAGAAGTTGGCGCCGGTGCCAAAGCCGGTTTCAATAATATGAAAGGCGGGCCGGCTATGTGTTTGCCAGCGGTCAGGTAAACCGTTTTGCTGTAAAAATACGTAGTCTGTTTCGGCTATGCCGCCGTCGTTAGAAAAGTACACATCATCAAAGTCAGATGCGACAGGAGTTCCCTGTTCATTAAAATGTATTTTTGCATGGCTAAGCTGTGACATAAACGGTGGGCCTACCTTAATATTCGGCTTGTAGTTTACCCTAAGCTGCAGCAGAATTAAAAACAGAGTACAAGTGTGCGCTCAAAGCTGACCACTTAATTAACTAAAGTCCGTACAATAGCGCGCATTACAGTTGAATGTTGCCAGTAACATGCTGGCACTTGGGGAGAAAATATGAAAAGAGCGGTAATTACAGGTATCGGAATTGTATCCAGCATAGGTAATAATAAAGACGAGGTGCTGGCGTCATTGCAAGCAGGGCGCTCTGGTATTACCCGTTCAGAAGAGTTTGCCGAACTTGGTCTTCGCTCTCAGGTTTGGGGCAATATTAAGCTTAATCCGGCGGAGCTGATTGATCGCAAAGCCATGCGCTTTATGGCTGATGCCGCGGCCTATGCTTACCTGGCAATGCAAGAAGCGATGCAAGATGCGGGTTTTAGCGAAGAGCAAATTTCTCACCCGCGCATCGGCCTGGTAGCGGGCTCTGGCGGCGCGTCATCTAAAGTGCAGGTTGAAGCAGCAGATACGCTGCGCGAAAAGGGCGTAAAGCGGGTTGGCCCTTATGCGGTACCAAAAACCATGTCCAGTACCTGCTCAGCTTGTCTGGCAACGCCGTTTAAAATAAAGGGTGTGAATTATTCCATCAGCTCAGCCTGTGCTACCAGCGCCCACTGTATAGGTCACGCTGTTGAACTTATTCAATTAGGTAAACAGGATGTGGTGTTTGCCGGTGGCGGTGAAGAAGTGCACTGGACGCTGGCGATGGAGTTTGATGCTATGGGTGCGCTGTCGACTAAGTATAATGACACGCCAGAGCAGGCGTCACGGACTTACGATGCTAATCGCGATGGCTTCGTTATTAGTGGTGGGGGCGGTATGGTAGTGGTTGAAGAGCTGGAGCATGCGTTAGCCCGCGGTGCCACTATTTATGCTGAAGTTGTTGGTTATGGTGCGACATCAGACGGTTTTGACATGGTAGCGCCAAGCGGCGAAGGCGCCGTACGTTGCATGCAAATGGCAATGCAAAACGTACAGGGCGAGATTGATTATGTAAACACCCACGGTACCAGTACACCGGTAGGTGATGTTAAAGAGCTGGGGGCTATTCAGCAGGTATTTGCCGGTAAAGCGCCGGCAATAAGCGCAACTAAAGCCATGACTGGCCATGCTCTCGGTGCGGCCGGTGTGCACGAAGCCATATACTCACTGCTGATGATGCAACATAACTTTATTGCGCCTTCGATAAATATCGGCGAACTGGACGAAGCCGCAAAAGGCTTGAATATCATCACCAAAACCACAGAAGCTCAGCTTAATACTGTGATGTCGAATAGTTTCGGCTTTGGTGGCACTAACGCTACGTTAGTAATGCAGAAGTACCGTGCGTAATCTGCAATAGCCGTAACAAAGAACGGGCGCAATGTGCGCCCGTTTTTTTATTATGTTATGCTTCAGTGTCGTCCAGCTCCCAGTCATCCAGTAACTGGCGCAAACGTTTTTGCTCCATTAATTCGTCAATGCGACGGCGGGCTTCCAGTTTTTGTTTGGCTTTGCTGTCTTTGGGCGACAGCGCCTTTACCAGCTCGCTGTCATCGGTTAATTCTTCCAACTCAAACTCGTTGCTTTCTAGCTGTGACATAAGCGCACCTCAGTTTTTTTTGCCTATTTACCGAGATTCGCTGGTTAAAAACAGCGAATTATTTTTATCGTGACACAAAAAATATTTTACCTGGTTGTTTCTGCTGCATGCAGCAGGTTACGAAACCCGGGTTTTCGTGCAGACAACTGTTGTTTTTTTTCTATTACATCTTCAATAAAATCAATAACCTTACTTTGCAATCTGACGCTATTTAATCTGTTAATCCGCGCTATACCGCCGGGGCTCATTACATTAACTTCAATTAGCTTGCCGTTAATGACATCAATGCCGGCAAAGTACAAACCGTCACGCACCAGTTTCGGGCCAATATGGGCGCAGAGGCGCTTTTCCTGCTCGGTCAGCAGGTGCTTAACCACGGTGCCGCCGGCGTGTACATTTGAGCGCATATCGTCTGCAGGCGGTATGCGCCGCATGGCGCCAATGGCTTTGCCATTGAGCATTAAAATACGGATATCACCCAGCTCTGCACCTTCAACGTATTCCTGCAAAATAACGTAATTACCTTGCTCTGAATCGCCGATATAAAAATCCAGCAACGAGCGAGCGCTTTGTGCTGCAGATTTTTCCAGCAAAATCACACCTTTACCGCCATAGCCATTCAATGGCTTTAAAATCATTTTGTTATTGGCCGATTCGGCGAGTACCCGTGCCAGATAGTCTTTATTTTTCGACACGTGCGTAATGGGGATAAACTCGTTGTCAGGGTCATGCAAAGACGCCGTATACATTTTGTTATTGGCAATACGTACACCGTCTAAGTCATTCATAATAAACGTGTCTTCACGCACTGAATCAAGAAAGTTAAGCGCTATTGGATCCAGCGGCGGGTTTAGCCTGATAAAAATAGCGTCAAAAGCCGCCAGTGGCAGTTTTTGCTGGTTAAACTCGGCATGACGATAAAAGCTGGCGATATTGCTGGACACTTTCTGGCCTTTAACAAACACTTTGCAAAATGCCTGAGCAATGCTGTCACGCATGGTTAAATTATTGGCATGGGTAATGGCGACACTGTGGCCGCGGCTTACCGCTTCATGGATCATTCGTATGGTGCTGTCGCCGTCGGGTTGGACTTTTTCCCAGGGATACATTAAAAAACAAATGCGCATAACAGTCTCTGTTAAAGTGGCTCTGGCTAAGCATACGAGAGTCGCCAAAAAAAGGAAGCGGATGATAGCGGATAGGCAAAAAAACACACGTGAATTTTTATCGCCTTGCGCAAACAGATCGGCTTTGCGTTATGCTGCGTAACAAACGCCAGCCTAACGCGCAAACCTTACAGGAGATAAAAATGAAAACAATACTCGGTGTGGCTTGTTTTGCCACTGCTTTAATGGCAACGCCAGCACTGGCAAACCAATGTGGCGCTATTCTTGGCCATTTTATGCAACAGTTAAATACCCGTGAGAGTGTAGATTTATGTGATAGCTACAAGGGCAAGACGCTGTTGGTGGTAAATACGGCCAGTAAATGTGGCTTCACCAAGCAGTTTGAAGGTTTAGAAGCGCTGTATCAGCAGTATCAGGATAAAGGCCTGGTGATCCTGGGCTTTCCATCAGACAGCTTTATGCAGGAATACGATGATGCCGAAAAAACGGCAGAAGTATGCTATTTAACCTACGGTGTAAAATTCCCGATGTTTGCCAGCTCTAAGGTAAAGGGCGATGATGCCAACCCGGTGTTTAAGGCCTTAATTGCCAAAACCGGCGAGTCACCAAGCTGGAACTTTAATAAGTATCTGGTAAGCAGCGACGAGCAAACGGTAAAACATTTTGGCAGCCGCACCGCGCCGGATGATAAAGCCTTTATTGCTGAGCTGGAGAAAATGCTGGCAGCAAATGCTGCAGAAGCCACTGCTAAAGCCGGCGAGTAATCACTGCGCTAAATAAACCAGTCAACTGGGGCTGGAACCTCGATTTGGTCATCACAGAGTGTCTGAGCGAACGCGCAAGCGGTAGCGAGTTGCTGTGATGAGCCAAGGCGAGTGTTGCAGCGCAAGCAGTTGACGGTAGGTTTTTTCTGCAATACATGCAGTTAACGATTTGACTAAGTTTTAGTGCTCAACTCAAACGCCGTATCCACAGTAGTAGGTTTTGCTTCTGCTGCTGTGCGCGCCAACACATCACAGCGCTCGTTCTCCGGGTGGCCGGCATGACCCTTTACCCAGTGCCATGCCACTTTATGGGTTGACGCAGCGGTATCAAGGCGCTGCCATAAATCCTGATTTTTCACCGGCTGCTTCTGGCTGGTCTTCCAGTTATTGCGCTTCCAACCGGCCAGCCACTGCATAATGCCTAAGCGCACATACTGGCTGTCGGTGGTTAAATCTACGTCACAACTGTCCTTTAAGCTTTCCAGCGCAATAATGGCCGCCAGCAACTCCATACGGTTATTGGTGGTTAAGCGATAACCGCCGCTTAGCTCTTTGCGGTGCTGCTTGTAGATCAGCACAGCGCCGTAGCCGCCCGGCCCCGGGTTACCCAGGCAGGAGCCATCGGTATAGATCGCAACTGTTTTGCGCATAAAGCCTTTCCTCAAACCAAAACGGCGTATAATCTAACTCAAATGCTGTAAAAAACGAAACCACCATGGCTAAAAGACAAATTATTCTCGACACTGAAACCACTGGCATCAGCCCCAAAGATGGCCACCGTATTATTGAAATAGGCTGTGTAGAGCTAATAAACCGGCGTTTTACCGGTAACAATTTCCATGTTTATATTAACCCGCAGCGGATTATTGACGCCGAAGCCGTAGCGGTGCACGGTATTACTAATGAGCGGTTAAAAGATGAGCCGGTATTTCGCCAGATAGCAAAAAACTTTTACGACTATATTCAAGGTGCTGAGTTGGTTATTCATAACGCCGCCTTCGACGTCGGCTTTATAAACCATGAATTTTCACTGCTACAGCCTTCTCTGCCGCCGGTAGAGCAGTACTGTACTATTTTAGATACCTTAATGCTGGCGCGTGAAATGCACCCCGGGCAGAAGAACAACCTGGATGCATTATGCCGCCGCTATGATATTAACAATAGCCATCGTACCTTGCACGGCGCTTTGCTTGATGCCGAAATTCTGGCAGATGTTTACCTGTTAATGACAGGTGGGCAGGTAAGTTTAAATCTGGCCAATGAACAGGATGGTAGTTATGGCAATACCGGGCCTGTCGCATTGCAACGCAGTGGCAAATTAACGGTATTGCATGCCACTGAAGCCGAACTTGCCGCGCATGAAAGCCGGCTGGATCTGGTACAGAAAAAAGGGGGCAGTTGCCTGTGGCGAAACTGATATGGCTGTTATTGTTAAGCCTTAGTTTGTCGTTAGCTGCGCAGCAAGCTGAAACGACAACGCAAGATCTACACGGTAGCTTAGATGAGGATCTGCACGACGGTTTTGAACTGCTGCAGGACTTACCGACTAAAAACCAAATCCCGTTGTTTGAAAACCGCTTTCGTATCGATGACAACGTCGCAGAAATTACCCTGCTAATGTTTCGTCGTCGAGGCTCAGCCTCTGTGGTGCTGGTACGTCCCGACGGCAGTAAGTTACATTTTAACACGGCCGAGCAAAATGATATCCGCTGGCATGACGCCAGTAGTTATGATCTGATCCAGATAAAGAACCCGATGCCTGGCCCTTGGCAGGCAGTAGGTAAGTTATTACCACAAAGCCGGGTTATGGTGTTAACAGACATTCAATTGCACGTTGATGCCTTGCCGTCTGACCTGATGGTTGGTGAAACGGTAAAAGTTACCGCCAGATTGACCAATGGCGACCAGCCGATCAATGTTCGCGAGTTTCGAGAGGTGCTGGCGCTGGAAGTGATTTTTGTCAGTACTAATAATGCTGAGTATGACAATTTTGGCCGCGGAGTGGTGCAGGTCGCCACATTTCGTGATGATGGCAAAGGCTATGACGAGCGCTCGCGCGATGGTGTGTTTACCGGCGAGTTTCAGCTACGTTTTGTCGCCGGTGAATGGACGCCAAAATACATAGTGCGTACGCCACTTTACACCCGTGAGGTAGAGCAGCCGCCGGTGGTGCTGCTAGCAGCACCTATAGTGGCAGACATTACGGCATCGCCGGTGTACGAGGCAGTCAATCCGGACGAAAAGGTAGAGTTGCAACCGCATAATGTGCTGTTCAGGGTTACGGATAAAAAGGTCAATGCGGCATCCGTGTTGTTACAGGGGCGTATTCGTTATCCAAATGGTGATGTTGATGAGTTCGCCCTGAATGAACCCGGTTTAACACCGCGGCAACTGGAGCTGCACAATAGAGGCCATGGTAGTTATATTCTGGAGGTGCAAGCTTTTGGTGCAATGCAAAACGGCCGCGAGTTTATGTTAAATTTGCCTGAGATTAGTTTTGTGGTGAACCGTCAGGTTTATGAAGCGCCGGTATTGGCAGAGTTACCACAGCATATAAAAGATGAAATTGCAGCTGAAAACGCACCTCCTGAACCTGAGTTTCCCTGGTTGCTGGTAATAGTGGCGAATATATTTATCCTTGGCGGCGGTGGTTTTGCTATCTGGTTTGTTATCAATGATAAAAAACTGGCTGATTTGATGTTTTGGCGTAAAAAGCCCGCAGAAGCGCAAAACAGCGCTAGCCCATCAACGGCTAAAGCTACAGCAACGGAAAAAATGCCCGCTAATGCACAAAAAAACAACGATATGGATGACATTCTTGATCTGACTTTACCGGATGATTAAGGATTAGGCAAAAGCGGAAAAAAAGGTGTTGACGGCCTATCGGCTAATCCGTATCATTCCCGCCGCACTGCAGGATACCCAAACGAAATCTTGCAGCGCAATTGGTGCGGAGCGGTAGTTCAGTCGGTTAGAATACCGGCCTGTCACGCCGGGGGTCGCGGGTTCGAGTCCCGTCCGCTCCGCCAATTTTCGATACACACCGGAGCGGTAGTTCAGTCGGTTAGAATACCGGCCTGTCACGCCGGGGGTCGCGGGTTCGAGTCCCGTCCGCTCCGCCACTGTGTCGAAATATGCTTCCTGATCCGGAGCGGTAGTTCAGTCGGTTAGAATACCGGCCTGTCACGCCGGGGGTCGCGGGTTCGAGTCCCGTCCGCTCCGCCACTTCAGCAAGTAGCCGAAAGGCAAAGCCATCAGAGCGCAAGCTCACTCCAGCGCGGAGCGGTAGTTCAGTCGGTTAGAATACCGGCCTGTCACGCCGGGGGTCGCGGGTTCGAGTCCCGTCCGCTCCGCCATTTTAAGCCAGCATATTGCTGGTTTTTTGTTTTCTACAGCATAGTGATTGCCGGTAGTTCAGTCGGTTGCTCTCTGTTACGAGCTTAGCCGGCCTGTCACACCACAAGCTCAAAGCTTGCACGTTGAAAATGTTCGCGGGTTCGAATCCCGGTAGCGAAGCCATTTTACTTCTTTAGTGTCTCCAGCCTGAGCGCTAGTTCAGCCAGTTACTCTTTATTAAAAGCTTACCCTACATTAAAGTTTCTATTGACGATTATGGCACCGGTTATTCTTCGTTATCGTATCTGACGTCTTTGCCGATAGATTATATAAAAATAGATAAAGCCTTTGTACAGGCACTGGACCAAGGCCATAACCTCAGTATGGTAAAAGCCATGCTAGCCATGGCGCAGGCAATAAACGTAGCCGTTATTGCTGAGGGCATAGAAAGCGCAGCGCAACAGACCTTACTGGCTAATTTAGGTTGTGAGTTTGGTCAGGGATATTTTTATGCTTCACCTCAAGGTTTATTTGCAATAGAGCGACAATTGACCAATGCTCAAGGTGCTAAATAATCTTAACGCTCAACACTAATATTGACGTTTTAAAATTCCCAACTAATATAAGACAAATGAGACATTTTATTTGGAGCCAACTATGCCAATTCCGGTAACGATTGCTGACGACTCACTAATGTCACGAAAAGCGGTAAGGCGGGCGCTTCCGCCTGAATGGGATGTTGAGATTACAGAAGCCTGTAATGGTAAAGAGGCACTACTAGCTGTTGAATCAGGTAAAGCAGAGGTGCTGTTTCTGGATCTAACCATGCCGGAGCTCGATGGCTTTGGCGTGTTGAAGTACTTGCACGAGCACCATGCAAAAACCGTCGTAATCGTGATCAGTGCAGATATTCAACCTGAGGCAAAGCGGCTGGTTGATTCATTGGGCGCGTTCAGATTTTTACATAAACCACTTCAGGCAGAGCAGTTGCGGGATACCTTGTTTGAAGTGGGGTTGATATGAACACCTTATTGTCGGAAGAGCAGCGTGACGCACTGCAAGAGCTGATGAATATTTCGATGGGGCGAGCTGCCAATGCGCTGGCCCGGTTAGTCGGTGCAAAAGTTACACTGTCTATACCACGCATCGTATCCGTTACCCCATTAGAATTTTCTCAAATGCTTAATGACACAGATGTGTGGTATACCCGGCAATCTTTCGTGGGGCATATCCGTGGCGAGGTACTTACAGTATTGTCAAAAGCAGGTTGCGACTCCATCGGAGAATTGATGGATTACGAAGTACCTTTAGACAAAGACACGCTTAGCGAGTTATTGCTTGAGCTGGCTAATATTCTGGCCGGGGCCTGTTTATCGGGTTTTGCAGAGCAGTTGGCTTTAAACGCAAAGTTAAGCATGCCTACGATATTTTTCCCTCAAAATCAGGAGGTTGCGCAAGTTCACTGGGCTAGCACTCTGATGATGGAAGTTGAGTTCAAAGTGGAGGCTAGTCAATTCGACTCCAGAGTAGTGATATGTCTGGAAGATATTGCCGTCGACACCCTGTTGCAGGCGTTAAACCGGTTACTGGAGTAGTTATGCAGAACACATCCTTACTGAGTAAACTGGTATCGCGTTTGCCACTGGGGATCTGTATTGTTGATCAGGATTACAACATATTATTTTGGAACGACTTTTTTACTGACCGTTTGGGTATTTTGCAGCAAGACACCTCTTTACCCAACTTACTTGAGTTATTTCCTCACGAAGCGCGCTTTCTGAAAAAAAAAATTAACAGTGTGTTTGTTTTGAATAATGCCAGTTTTTCGTATTGGGAACATCGACCCCACGTATTCCAGTTTCGCAGTAGCCGCCCGATAACAGGCGAAGAAACACTGATGTTTCAAAATATTGAGTTTTTCCCGCTGGATGTTGAAGCTCAGCAGGTAAATACCGTTTGCATGGTGGTACAGGATGTCACTGAGCTGGCCAGCTACTATCAGGCACAGAAAAAACTGTCCGGGCAACTTGAGCAAGAACATGCTGAGTTAACAAAGCTAAACACCAAACTTGAAGCGGCACAGAATCAGTTATTGCAATCAGAAAAAATGGCGGCAATAGGTCAACTGGCCGCAGGTGTCGCACATGAAATAAATAACCCGGTTGGTTTTGTCAGTTCTAATTTGCAAAGTCTGCAGGACTACAATACTAAGTTATTTAAACTGGTACAGTTTTATCAAAAATTGTTTGCCAAAATTAACCATCCTACCTATCAGGCGTTAGAGCAAGATATGCTTAAACGCCAGCAGTTTGCCTTTATCAGCACCGATTTACCTGAACTGCTGCATGAGTCAATTGAAGGGCTTGAACGAGTCGCCGCTATTGTAAAAAATCTGAAGGCTTTTTCGCACGTTGACAGCAGTGAGTGGCAGTATGCCAATATTGTCGATGGCCTGGAAAATACGCTAAAAATTGCCGCAAACCAGATCAAGTACAAGGCCGAAATACATCGGCATTACCAGCCAAATTTACCAGAGCTGTACTGTCAACCTATGCAGCTAAATCAGGTATTTTTAAATTTGTTGGTAAATGCTGCTCAGGCGATTGAAGATAAAGGTGAAATTTTTATAGACGTAGCGGCAACGGACTCCGCTATTACCATCGCCATTAAAGATACCGGCGTTGGCATTGAGAAAAAACATCTGCAAAAAATATTTGAGCCCTTTTTTACCACTAAGCCGGTAGGTACCGGCACCGGGTTGGGGTTATCTTTGTCGTACAGTATCTTACAGAAACACAAGGCTAACTTGTTGGTAGAAAGTGAGCCAGGTAAAGGCAGCTGCTTTACCATTACACTGCCTTTATTAGCGACTGAGCAGTTATTGGAAACCCCGGTATCAGACGAGTGATAACTACAACCTGATGTTGGTTTCGATAGCTAACATCAGTTTAGATAGAAGCTGATCATCTTTTTCAGATAATTTGAGTTTTAGTTCGGCCTCTGTTGCAGCTTGCGCGATAGCGTCAAAACCAAAACAGGCACTGGTACCTTTGATCTTATGTAGTTCGTGCGCTAGCTCTTCATATTTTTGCTGGTTTAATAGTGCCATCAAACTCACTTTTTTAGCGATCAAGCTTTGTTGGTACTCCATTGCTAACTCGTCAATTGCTTCAGCAGGGCTTACCGCTAGTACTGTATTCAGCAAACGCCCTATGGTTTGCAGCAACGCATTTTTATCAATGGGCTTGGTTAAAACGCTATCAAACGGGGCTAATTCAGTTTGGTCGGTAAATACGTCAGCGCTCAGCTGAATTACCGGTATTTTAATGCCTAGCTGCCTGATTTTTAAAGCTGCTGAGCGGCCATCCATTCCCGGCATTTGCTGGTCCATTAATATCAAATCAAAGCCATGCTTTTTCACCATCGCCAGCGCTTCCCGACCGTCTGTTGCGAAGCTAAGCGCTAAGCCGGTATCTTTAAGCAAAGAGGCAATTAAATCGCGTATGTCTTTTACATCGTCAACCACCAACAGACGTTTACCCTGATGTCTTAGCTCTGATAAAGCTACTGTCTGCTCTACCGCAGCGGTAAGAGGCTGTGTTTCGATAGAGACTAATTTGGCCGGAATACGCAGTGTAAAGGCAGAGCCCTGGTGCAGGATGCTGTTAACTGTCAGTGTCATGCCCATGGCATCGGCCAGTTCTTTACTGATATAAAGCCCGAGGCCGGTGCCGCCATAATCACGGCTAATGCTGGAGTCGGCCTGAGTAAAGGCCTGAAACAAGGTGGGTATTTTATCAGCTGCTATGCCAACACCTTGATCGGTAACGCTGATGACCACATCAGTTTCTGCATAGTGTGCGGATAAGCTTATCGTACCGCTGTGGGTAAATTTCACCGCATTGCTTACCAGATTAAGTAATATTTGTTTTAGCCTAAAAGGATCGGCCCAAATACAAAGTGCAGCCGGTAAGTTGATTGCAACGTCTGCAGTAAGTGGCTTACTGTCGCATAACTGCCCCAAACTGGCGGCAATTTCGTCTAATACACTCAGCGCGTTTACCGATTTTGGCGCGTAACTCATTTTACCTGCATCCATTTTTGCAACATCAAGAATATCATTTACGACATTGTGCAGATGTTCAGTATTTTGCTTTATGCGTGTTAGCTGAGGCAAGGCGTCGGTATTAGCCTGCGATATCAGCGCTTCGGTAAAGCCCTTTATAATGGTGATGGGGGTGCGTAACTCATGGCTCATATTGGCTAAAAAGCGGGTTTTTACTGCCGCCAGATGGTTTGCCTTATCGCGCTCCTGCTCCAGTTCACTTGTGCGTTGTTCGACGCGTTGTTCTAACTCGCTGTTCAGTTGTCGCACTTCCTGCATGGTGGCGACTAGTGCATGGTGTGCACCAGAGACGCGGCGCTGCATAGTGATAAAACTGTCCGTTAAAGCATCAATCTCCGATGCGGATTGATTGAACTCAGGCTTAACCTCACTGGCACTTTTGCCATCCCAGTGCTTGGTAAAGTCGACTAATTGCTCCAGCGCCATGGTATAGCGGCTGACAAAGCGTTTTGACAGGGTTACCGATGCTTCAAGAATTAAGGTGATGAGGCCAAGTGCAACAGCGAAATAAAAATAGAAAAGCAGTATTGATGATTCGGTATCAATAAAATAGCTCAGTGACCAGCCAGTAGCGCCAATTTGCTCCTGCAACATAAAATGATGTGCATCTTGACTAATAACGATTGGCACAAGAGGATTAAACACGCTATTTTGTAAAAAGCTTTTGGGCATAGGAGTGGCATATTCTGGCCGGTGCCATAGCTCACCAATGTTACCGCTTGTGGTATTACCCCAGATTTTTTTGCCGGCATTATCAAGCAGGAGCTGATGTGACATATTGTCTTTGTCTATAGAAAACACGTGCAGCAGGGCGTCAAGCTTGACAGACAATTGTAAAATGCCGCGAAAATTGCCATTTTCTGTGATAGGCGCACTGACTGCAAACAATTGGTCGCGCCCCAGCATTCGGCCGGTAAAGGTATCACTGATATAGGGCAATTTTTGGGTTTTCACGGCTTGGAAATATGTCCGGTCTGCTACGCTGGTACCTAGCAAATCGTTGTTTGTGACATCCGCTTTGTAAAACTGCGTGACGATACCCAGCGGGTCTGTCGTTAACGCTGAGATAAATTCCTGCCGCTGTGTCACCAGATGTTGTAAGGTGGCTTTATCAAGCATGCTGTCTGGTAAGGCCGCCATGGTCTGCATTGTGGCTAAATATTCATTTAGTTTCAGCTCAACATTAGATTTCAAGTTATCTAACTGAAAGTGATAAGCAGCCATTTTTTTGACCAGATTAATACTGGTTGCTCCGTTTAACCCCAGTGTAATCAATAAAGTAGCAGGAATGGCCGCATAAAGGCCAAAGCGGTACGACAGCTGGTTTTGCAACGACTGTTGCCGTAATTGTTTTGCTGATACAGACATAGCTAACAACATCGACGCCGCTTTTATACACCAGGCAAAAACGGCAGTGCAAAGCAGCACAAACAGACTAAACAACAACGGATGATGGCTTATTCCAACCGGTAACATCAGAAAGCAAATGACTGCAGCAATAGGTATGTATATCAAGCTAATTAGCCAAATACTACGTTTGGGGTGGTTAAAGTAAATGAGAAACAGCACAGCTTGCGCTGCGGTTAGCACAATCGCGGGCGATTGCGCCAATGGCAGCGTGACAATCATAAAACTTAACATGCCCCAGACCAGGCCTAGCCTGGCCAGGATTACAAAGATGGCGACGTTGCCGACAGTAAGAGGCACCGTAATCGGCAGTGCGACCGCCGAGAGGTTGGCCAGGTAACCCAGTAATACGCAATAACTAAAAAATATTATTCTATTGATTTTTAGCGGTTTGCTCTGCCAGTTAATCATCTTTTCCGGCATCCGATACAGGCAAGCTGACAACAAATACACTACCCGCTGCGCTGGTTTGCTCCAGCTCCAGGCAGCCATTATGCTGCTCGACAATAGCGCGTGAAATAGATAAACCCAGCCCGGTGCCTTGACCTACATCTTTGGTGGTAAAAAAGGGTTCAAATATGTGAGTGATCATACTTGTTTCAATACCGCAGCCATTGTCGGCAATTTTTATTGTCAGCCAGCGCCCGAGTTGTGTTATGGAAACCGCTATCAGGCCTTGTTTATGATGAATCGCGTGGTATGCATTATTAATCAAATTTAGTAGTACCTGGCTAAGTTGTGTCGCATTGCCATCTACAAAAGCGCTATCAATATCTGTAGACAGGGTTAACCTGGCATTACGTTTTATTTGTGTATTGGCGATACGAATAGTACTTGCCAGCAGCTCCAGCAAGTCTACTTTTGTTACTGAAGTATCGTCCGGATGTGAGAAGGTTCTTAAGTTGTTAATGATATCCCGCGACCTTCGGGCGCCGGTGAGGCTTTCCTCGATTAACGCAAAACTGTCTTCTAATAGAAAACTCAGGTTTGTGGTTGCTGCTACATTTTTTAGCTCTGGCGCTGTCGAGTAAGCACTGTAAACAAAATCCTGCACGGTTTGCATATAGACTTTTAGTGTATTGAGATTGCTGTAAATAAACCCCAACGGGTTGTTCAACTCATGGGCAACACCCGCAGCCAGCTGACCTATAGCCGCCAGCTTATCTTGTTGCACCATGCTCTGTTCTATACGCTTTTGTTGGGCAAACAGCTGATCGCGTTCGGCTGCCAGACGCTGGTTTTTAAATAGTGACAAGATGCTGGCAATAAAGCTGCTGTAGCTTGCCACCACTGTTTTGGCGTCAATGGTAAAGGTTTTAGGCTGATCTGAAAGTAACACCATGGCATAGTGGTGCTGCCCAATCCTGATGGGTTGGATCAGTGCTGAACTGGCTTGGGGTAGCATGTCTCTAAACTCTGCCGGCCATTTCGGGCTGAGCGCAAGGTCGAAAAAAACCGTCGATTGACTAAATATGTGCTGTTTTGCTGTTGTATCATTCTGACTATGCACTAGCGGCGCTGCTAAATTTTTCAACCGCGCATCGGTGGCGTCTAAAATGCTGAAGGATGTCTCATCATCATTAAGTGCAACAATACATTGCTCATCGGCTTGCAGCTCTTGGCGCAGCAATGCAAACAGGGAGGTAAAGGGTGACTGCTGCCTGTCTTTTGTAGCAAAAGTGTCCAGCGTGTCACGCATAAGATTGTTTAGTCTTTTGAATTTAAGCAGTTGCTGATTTTCGACTTTCAATTGTAACAATAGCTCTTGCTGTTTTTCAGATTGACTCATTGACGCTCCCAAAAATAATTGCAGAGATCATCAAGTTGCCATGCCTGTTGATGCCATCGGCAAAGCGTCCCTGTTCACCAAAGGTGTAGCCGCCGATAAACGGAATATTTTCCAGTTTTTGCCTTATACCTTGATGCACTCTTTTTATGTCATCAGGAATTGCGAGCATGCAACCGGCACAAAAAATAACAATGGCTGCCTGCGGTTTGCTATCGTACAAATTACTCAGTTGTTGTCGGGCAATGCCTGATACTGTTGCGGCGCGCTGCACCAGCAGTTCAGTATCACCTTGCATAAAGGTTATACTTTCTCCGGTATGTACCTGGGAAAAAAGATCAATTGAACCATCAGCTCTTATTAGCGCCGGGTGTGATAGCAATGCCATGTTGACATCATGCTGTGGCACAATTCGGCCAAGTGGCGAGAAGGTACTGGCGGCCAATACCGGACCTGCCGGTAAAGAGGGCTGCCCCTTGAGCTCGCGCCAGGCATTGTAAACATCGGCCGCTGGCTGGTTATCCAGGCTGATAAGCTGTCGTTCAGACACTTCGGTAACGACAGCAGACAAAGGTGTTTGCTCATAACCGCAGCTAAAGTAATAACTTATTGGTACTGAAGGAAATAATACCGCAATAGTAAAACCGGTATGAATTAACTGCTGGCCATCGAACATACACCAGTTTCCGCTAACATCGTTATCGGCACTGCTGCCACCAAACACCGGTACATCGTTGCCGATAAGCTCACGAATGCCTGTCAGTAAGCCTTCTTCCAATCCTGGTGATGGGCTGCACCAAATAAACGCCGGCAGTTCACCGGGTTTATTTGCTGCCAGTAAGGCTTCTTGTAGTGCAGCTTTGCTGTCTTCAACAATGGTTTTGCTATCACTGTGCCGACTGGCTACACCGTAAGCTCCGGTAGGATCGACAAACTGTAGGATGGCAAGATGATGGTTTCCTTCTATAGCTTGATCAGAAAAAGCATCCTGACACGAGCTTGTCGCTACCCAGCGCGCTGACAAAAGGGTGGCGTAATGGCAGCGGGACAATTCACTGATGGCTTTGACGCTGCCAAAGGCAATAGATAAACATGCTGTTTCCGGTTGTTCTAAAGCGACTAATTGATCACAGAAGCAGGCTTGATCAGTTGCATCAAGGCAATGACGGATCACTTTCATCGTTTTTACTCCTCTGATTCGCTTATATCGATAATATCTACCGCTACAAGCAGAGTTTCTTTATGTTTCATTTGGTATGCCAGCAGTTTGTCCAGTGATGACTGGGTAATGATGTGGTCTTTAGGCAGTAACAAGATGTGCTTTTTATTATATAGATTATTTTTAAGTTTCATGCCGGTTGCCAGCTGGGTGACTTCAAGGCCGCTGCGCATATTTTCGGTGGTATGCAGGTCGTTTTTCTGCAGCAATACTGACAAAGCTTTGATGACATTAGGATCGTAATTGCTACCCTGATGTAGCTTTATATTGTCAAACGCCTGGCGTAGCGTAATTTTTTTGCCATCCACAAAGCCGTCTGTCATTAACCATAAATCTCGCACCGCTGCGAGAATTCTTGCACCCAGCGGGATATCTGTACCGACCTTTTGTGCCGGTTCACCAGCGCCATTAAAACGCTCCAGCTGGTTTGCAATAATTAACGACACATCTGATAAATGTGTGGCAGGGAGCAAAATTTCCTCTGCGTGTTGCGGATGTTCAAAAAACTGACGACGTTCAGTGCCGTCCAGTTTTGTATAGACACTGGCAGCTATGTGCGGTGGTAAAGCAATTTTACCAATTTCACAAAACAACCCTGCTTTTCGCACCGCAATCATCTGCTCTTTTGGTAGTTGCAAAACCTTAGCAACATTTTCACAGGTGCTGCTGATCTTTCTGGCTAATTCGCCGCTCAAGGGGGGGTAGCTGCTGATGATGTTGTACAGTACCTCCAGGGTTGCCGCTTCTTCTTTCTCGCGTTGTGCAGCCATTTCCTTGTATTTTGACAAGGTGGTTTTTAGTTGGGCAGTGCGTTGATGCACCATCTCTTCCAGAGAGTGGTTCATCTCTTTTAGCTGCTTATTTTGTGCCGCTACTTTTGCTGTCAGGACTTTATTCTGACGCACTAACCTGTATAAAGCTAAGCCTTCATCTACGGCCGCCAATAGCTCCTTGTTTTCCCATGGTTTTTGAATATAACGATGAATTTTGCCAAGGTTGATGGCAGAAACAGTGGAAGCTAAATCAGCATAGCCGGTCATTAAAATGCGGTAGGCGTCTGGCTGTAGCTTAGATGCCTGAGCCAGAAACTCTGCGCCAGTCATGTTGGGCATACGCATATCGGTAACGATAACGTTGACCCGTTGTGTGCGCATAAGCTCCAGTGCTTTGGCGCCGCTGTCAGCCAGCAGCAAATCGACTTCAGTATTAATAAAAAGACGTTGCAACGACTTTAAGATGCTCTGTTCGTCATCCACACACAGTACTATAGGCTTCTTTTCATCTGACTGGGCCGTCATTCTTCCACCTTTCGCATTTGTCTTATTTGTCCTTGTGTATAAAACTATGCTATAAGCTAGTAAGAATCAAGTTTAGCAGTGGAAGTTATTAGGTGAAGACACTTAAACCAAGCGAAATTGCGCAGTATTGTGATGTACATCAGCGCACAGTAAGCCGTTGGATAGCCAATGGGCAACTTAAAGGGCATAAATTGCCTGGTAGGGGGAACTATCGGGTGTTGGTAGAAGACTTTATCAGTTTTCTGCACCGGCAGCATATGCCAATGCCTGATATCTTGCTGCAAGAGCGCGCCGGGCAAGCTGCTGTAGAAAAAAAACGCGTATTAATCATCGATGATGAAGTGGCTATGCGCAATGCTGTGCGTCGTGTGCTGCAATCGACACCGCATGACATTATATCTGCTCAGGATGGTTTTCAGGCGGGGGTAAAAATTATTGCTGAAAAGCCTGATTTAGTTATCTTAGATTTATCAATGCCCGGTCTGGATGGTTTTGAAGTTATTCAGTTTATTCGTCAGCGCCCTGACCTTGCTACACTTAAAATACTGGTGTTATCAGGTTTGGCACCAGCAGATTTAGCCGAATCTGTCAGGATTGGTGCAAATGATGCGATTGCTAAGCCATTTGACAATGCAGATTTACTAAGCAGGGTAAACAACTTGCTGAGTTAGGAGGCAGGATGGAAAAGTTGGTTCTGGTTGTTGATGACGAAATTGGCATTTTAAAGGCCATTAGCCGGGTATTGTCGCGTTCGGGCTATAGTGTCAGAACGGCAAGCTGTGGTGCTGATGCGTTGACAATTTTACAATCATGGCCCTGCAAAGTGGTGCTGACCGACTTTCGCATGCCAACGATGGATGGTGCTGAATTGCTGGCAACAATAAAAAAGCATTTTCCTGACATTGTCGGTTTGGTTATTAGCGGTTACGCTGACTTTGAATCAGTAAAAACCTTGTTAAATGCAGGCACTGCGTTTCGTTTTTTACAGAAGCCCTGGGAAGACGAAGAATTACTGCTGCAAGTCGGTGCCGCCTTTGAGCACTACCAACAACATCGTTTTAACCGGCAGGCCAGTAAAATGTTGCTTGCGGCGTCGGAACCGCTGCTTGAGCTGTCATCAGAGGGTATGGTATTACAAGCAAATGCAGCTGCATGTGCATTGCTCGGAGATGAAGTAAGCAAAGCGGGGTGTTCGCTCGCCAGTTTGGTGGGGCCAGAGGACAAAGATAAAATTAGCGCTGCGCTTTTTGATGCGGCCCGCAGCGTATTTGTAACGCTGGACAGTCGTGCCGAAATTGAACTGAGCTGCCGCTTAGTTGGCCCCCGCAGCTGCATTATAGAATTGTCTTATGTAACGGTTCCGGTGTTAGTTAATAACGTGTTTGACTTACCCGCCATGTTAAATTACCAACAGTTGTTGCAGCTAATCCCAAAATATATACAAAATGCGCGCCCTCTAGCCTTGGTTGCTGTAAAAATTCGCAGTTTTGAGTTGTGGAGCCGTGTTATTGGTTACACCGAAGCAGAGCGCGCACTTGAATCTATTGCTGAACAATTGTTAAGGTCTGCGTCTGCCGCAGGAGAGTTGGCATTTCTGGCCAATGAACAGTTTGTCATTGTGCTACCTGTGCCAGACAGTGAGATGCAGGTACTGCAGAATATCACTGAAATACTGTCATCGATAACCGGTCATCAACAACTGGCTAAGGGGGCAATAGACTTTGCTGTAAGTTATTGTTTGCTGCCTGAAGATGGCAATGACCCCCGCACTATATTGAACAATTTGCTGCTGGGAAATATGCTGGTTGCGCAGAGTACAATGCGTATGTTCATGCGTTACGACCGCCAGGCGGTAGAGCGTAAAAAGCACCAATTGTCTTTAAGTCAGGCTTTACATAGCGCAATAGAACAAGACCAGTTATTTTTGAATTTCCAGGCCAAGTACGATTTGCATAAACAAGCGTTATCAGGTTGTGAGGTGCTTGTGCGATGGCATCACCCTGAGTTCGGCATTGTTTCGCCATCGTTGTTTATTCCTTTGGCTGAACAGCAGGGGCAAATTATTGAAATCGGCTATTGGGTGTTAAGGCAAGCTTTTCAGGCTTTGGTTAATTGGAATAACAAGGGTATTAATATTGGTAAAATGGCGGTAAATATTTCTGGCCGTCAGCTGATGGAGCCAGATTTTATAGAGTGGATAAAACACCATTTAACGCATTACGGTGTAAATGCCTGCCAACTGGAGTTCGAACTTACCGAAACCTTTTTACTGGAAAACTTTGATGATTGCGCCAACAAACTAAAAGTGTTGTCAGAGCTCGGTATTAGTATCGCTATTGATGATTTTGGTACCGGCTATTCCTCTTTAGCCTATCTCAACAAATTACCATTAAATGTGTTAAAAATAGACCGGTCATTAATTGACGACGTAGAACGTAATTTGCAGACACAAAGCCTGGTGGCAAATATTGTGCGTCTGGCACATGACTTAAATTTGCGTGTTGTTGTTGAAGGTGTCGAAACCATGGACCAGTTACAACTTGTCCAGCAAATGGGCTGTGATGTTATTCAGGGGTACTTTATTGCCCGGCCACAATCAGAGCAAGGCTATATTGCTCTGCTATCGTCTGCAGGCTCTCAAAGTGCCGGTGCGCTGTGTGGAGGTGCTGATGTTTAACGTACTTTTTATTGATGACGACGACTTTATGCTGCGCGCGTTACTGCGCCTTGCAAGGCGGTTGCGGCCGAATTGGGAGTTTTATAGCTGCCAGGATGCCACTGTCTGGTCGAATGCTGTTGCTGCTAATGTGAAGATAGATTTGGTGGTCTGTGATTATTTAATGCCGCAAATACATGGTGACAAAGTACTTGCCGAAGTCGCACTGTTGCAGCCTGAGGCAATCAGGACCTTGCTGACAGGTGATACCACCGAAAATGTTATATGCGATTCCGGAAAAATAGCACATTTTGTTTTGAGTAAGCCTTTTAACGAAGGTGATTTCCTGCAGTTGTTCACCTGCGTTGAACTTGTTCATGCTTTACCTGTCTCGGCAAACACAAGAGCCATGCTAGGCAGCAGCGCTTTGTTACTGCCTCTGCCGGACATTGTCAGAAAGCTGAAAACCCTATTGCACGATGAACATTGCAATGCAATGGACATCGTGGAGCTTGTTCAGCATGAGCCTTTGATCGTTGCCAAATTAATACAATTGGCTAACTCTTCTTATATGGGGTTTAGTCGGGCAACATTATCGCTGGAAGAGGCCATTAAGCGATTAGGCATTAAATTAACTGATGCGGTAATTACCTCAATTGCTATGGAACATGCCAGTGAGGCTATGCTTGAACACGAATTACACAGAAAAATTAATGACGTGGCCTATAATGTTGCAAACCAAAGCCAGCAGCTATGCGCTGTGTTAAATTGCAGTCAGGATGTGAAAGATGAATTGTTTGTCGCAGCACTGCTTTCAGTAATTGGTCAGTTAATTACATCAACCCGGCAGTGGCAGCAAAAATTTGCCGCCGATTATACTTCATGGTCAGAGCTCACGCTGCGATCGGTAGTCTCTGCTTACATGCTGACGTTGTGGGGATACAATGAAAAGCTCGTGCAGGCTGTGTTACTAAGCTCTGCGCCAGATTTCTCATATACAGACGACAACTTGCCGTTATTACTTTACCTTGCCAGACAGCGTGCAGAGAATAACGGTAGATTGCCACAATCCACTGTTAGTGCGTTGCCTGATGAGCTAATTCGGCAAAAATTGAGTAGTTGCTAATCACCGTTTTTTAGCAAGCAGGTATTTTTATGTCTGCTGATAAAACATTTTGTCATCTGGTCTATCTTGTATATTACTTACGCCTAATGCCATGTGAAGAGGTGAAGCTTGTCATCATCAGAGCAGATCTTGTCAATGCTATCTGTTTTGTGAACCGATTTTCTCGACTCACTGTCAAGCCGCTGCCATAAACTAGAGCACTATGTCCTCAAACTTAATGGAAAAAACAGGGATTGTCTGGTGTAACCGTGCTTATGCGTTCTCAATTACTCGCTCAGCAGCTCGAACCTAAGATAAAAGCGATATTAGTGGCTAAATATAAAGATGCTGCAAATCAACAGTTTTAAGGTGTGCATAAATGAATGCTTCTTCATGGGATCTTGAAAAGTTTTTAGCCGGGCTTGGCCAAATGCAGTTTATGGCGCCTGAATTGTTGCAATTGTTTGTCAACGGTCTCGGGAAAAAACTCGCTGATCTGCAAGACGCGCTGCACGAACAGGATATATCAGCTATATCCCAAGTGATGCATAACATAAAAGGTACTGCGGGCCAGGTGCAGTGCTTAGCGCTGGCTAAAATGGCAGTTGATATAGAGCGATATCTTGCGCTAGGTCACTCTGAGCAACTGGAAGACTATTGCCAGCGGCTTATTGCGCAAGCATCCTCAGATATCAGACTCATCCAGGCCTATTTAAACTCATGCCCCAGGCATGCTTAGACAGTGTCCGCGTTATACGCAGTGCTTGGGTAGGCGCCAATATTGTTGGTCTGAACCAGTGAGGTGTGCGCCAGGATATAACAGGTTTTTACCGGTGGATCCGCGATACGGTAAGGACGAGCCTGACGTTACCTCACAACACATTTTTACAGCTTTCGCTACCAATGCCGAAGAACATGGTGCAAAAAAAGCACCTTACACATCTAAATTGGCAAAATTCGGCTATCTTCAAAATAGTTCATCTTAAGGTAGACACGAAACATGCTGCTAACCTGTTTAAAAACCGCAGACTACTCTGCATTTTGTCAGGCACTGCTAGATTTCCAACAGCTGCCTGTTGTTGGCTCGGTGCTGGTGTTATTACCTGAGGGAAACAACTGGCAAAAATCTGACCTGGATGGTGCCTTGCAACGTTTTGGTAAGCCCATTATCGGCGGTATTTTTCCGCAAATTATTAATCAGCATCAATGTCAAACCACCGGCGCTATTTTAGTAGGCTTGCCAGCAGCACTACAAATTCAGATCCTGCCACTGGGAGAGGATCAAGAGACAACTATCTCAGAGACACTACAGCAGTATTTTCCCGGGCAATACACCAATAATACCTTATTGGTGTTTACTGATGGTTTGGCTCAGGGCTGTGCCGTATTGATTGAACAGCTATTTAACCATTTTGGCCTGGATATTAATTTTATTGGTGGTGGTGCAGGTTCGTTATCGTTACAACAAAGCCCTTGCGTTATTACCAATCAGGGGTTGCAGCAAGGTATAGCAATAGTGGGGCTGATGGCTGATGCGGGGGGCGTGGGCGTTGCACATGGCTGGCAGCCCATAACAGAAGCTTATCGTGTAACAGAGTCAAAGGGTAATACTATTATCAGCCTTAACTGGCAATCTGCCTTTGATGTCTATCAAGAGGTTATAAAACAGCATGGACAGCTAATTATCACCGAAGAAAACTTTTTCGATGTAGCAAAAGCTTATCCGTTTGGAATTACCAAGGTCAATGCAGAGTTAGTGGTCAGAGATCCTATCATCACCCTCGACAAACAGCTGATTTGTGTTGGCGATGTGCCGCAGGGTAGCTTTGTACATATTTTAACGGGCGATCTAGCCTCTTTGCCTGCCGCTGCGGCAGAGGCAAAAAATCGGGCTTTGGCAAGCTTGCCACATCAAAGTCCAATCAAATGGCAGTTATTTATAGACTGCATTTCCCGCGTGCTGTTTCTGGAGCAACACTTTGAGCGTGAGCTAACAAGTGTAAGTATCGACAAGGTACCCATGGTCGGCGCTTTAACCTTAGGTGAAATTGCGAATAACGGTCAGGATTATTTAGAGTTTTATAATAAAACAGCAGTAGTGGCGTTGTTTCCGGAGCACTAAGAATGCCAGAGCAATTACAGGAACAATGGCGTGATATTTTGCTGGAATTGCTGTTATCTATAGGGCACGAATTAAGTTTAGATAAACAATTTAAACAATTTTTGCCGGTGTTGTTACGCAAACTGGCGTGCAAAGCTGTGGCTGTTTTTGAAATAGATCCTATTTTTTATCAGGATTATGTCTTAGTCAAAGAGCTGCCGCGTAATTCGGGTTTAGCGCAGTATACTGAAACACTAATTCAGTGCGCGCCAGTGAATGGTGAAGAAATTGCTGCACTGGATAGCGGCAAAGTTTATGCTTACCCCCTTACCGGTTATGGGGTATTACTTTTAAAACATAATGACTTACCAAGTATTTTTCAGTACGAATTACGCCAGCTTTTTGAGCACTTTAGCTATCGTTTACGTGCGTGTTTGCAACATCAGAAATTACAACAGTCGCAACAAGAGTTAGATCGTTTTTTTGAGTTATCAGATAACCTGATGTGCATCATCAATGCCGCAGGTCATTTTATCAAGGTCAACCCTGCATTTTTAGAAAAGCTCAATTTTACACTGGATGACTTTTACACCATGCCTTTTACGGCCTTTATTCACCCTGATGATCTCACCAGCACTGAGCAAGCGTTGCATCAGCTGTTTACAGGGCAAAGTTTAACGTTTAAAAACCGTTTTCGTCGCTCATGCGGGGAATATATTGATCTGGCATGGGATCTGGCTTGTGATGCTGCAACAGGAAACATATATGCGACGGCAATGGATATTTCACAGCAGGTTGCCATAGAAGAAAAATTGTTACAGGCAAAAGAAGCTGCGGAACAAACAGCAGCTGCAAAGGCTGCATTTTTGGCCAACATGAGCCATGAAATTCGCACACCACTAAATGGAGTGATAGGGATGTTGGACATAGTAGTGCAACAACCTTTGGCTGCAGAGATAAAACAACAAATCCAAACTGCGATGGATAGCGGGAAAAACCTATTGGCAATTGTTAATGATGTGCTGGATTTCTCTAAAATGAGTGCCGGCAAGCTTAACTTAGAGCTGATTGATTTTAATTTAAACCAATTAATGCAGGAAGTACTGGACGCATTTCGTTACCTGGCCAATCAAAAACAGCTTGATCTCATCTTTGAAAGCAATGCAACTGAAGCATCTTGGTTAAAAGGCGATCCATTGCGGATTAAACAGGTGATCACAAATTTGGTAGGGAATGCATTAAAATTTACCCAACAGGGTGGGGTAACGTTAAGAGTTGTGCTGCAGCCCAAAGACGATGCCAATTTGCTGTGTGTGCAGGTGCAAGATACAGGTATCGGTTTAGATACCGGGCAGCAAGCACGCTTATTTCAGGCTTTTACACAGGCAGATATATCAACCACCCGCCATTTTGGTGGCACGGGGCTGGGTTTAACGATATGCCAGGAGCTTGTCAGCCTGATGGCCGGGGAAATACGGGTTGAAAGTGAGCCCGGGCAGGGCAGTACCTTTGAAGTAAGGTTGTCACTACCGACAGGTGTGCCAAAACAAGCAACACAGACGGCTTTATTTTCTGCTCAACGGCATAATCTTACCCACATAAAAATATTATTGGTCGAAGATAACGAGGTCAATCGGCATATAACGAAAGCCTATCTGGCGCAGTGGGGCTGCCACATTGTTGTTGCTGAAAATGGTGCGGAAGCAATAGCGCAGCTCAAGTCAGCACAAAATAAAGAGGTAGACTTAATCTTGATGGATTGCCTCATGCCTATCATGGATGGTTATGAGGCTGCAAAACGCATCCGGCATGGCGAAGCAGGCGTTAACTGGCAACAGATACCCATTTTAGCCTTTACCGCCAATGCTATGGCGGAAGATCGGCAGCGTTGCTTAGCAGCAGGCATGGACGACTACCTTGCCAAGCCATTTAATCAGGCCGATCTTAGTGCGGCAATTGTCAGATTGTTAGAGCGAGCAGCCAACGCAACGGATAACAAGGCGGCTGTTGATAAATCAACCAAAACGGCTGTTGTTAAACGAGCCCGTCAAAACCCGGAAGTGCCTTTAAAGGAAGCGACATCAGAACCCGCGGAAGTGTGGGATAAGGAGGCGTGTTACAAACACTTTGCGGGTATGGCGGATTTGGCTGAAGAGTTACTGGTGCTTTTTTCAGAGCAACTGCCGTTAACATTGACGCAACTAGAGCAAGCCTGGCTGGTAAAAGATTACGCCAATTTACGTTTATTAAGCCATAGCCTGAAAAGCTCAGCATTGCAGTTAGGCCTGATACCGCTGGGTACTGCTGCAAAGCAGCTTGAACTCATGTTGCGCGAAGAGCAGTTCACAAACCTGCCACAGTGTTATTCGCTGTTGATCGAGGCGGTTGCACAAAGCCTGAGCTTTTTTAAAAAACAGCTTCATTCCTTGAATAAGCCAGAGTCATCTACTAAACCTAATCTATAAAACTATAAATAACCGCTTGTTGTTACAAGATTTTTGCTCTTATTAACTTGTATCTTGTGAGTAGCATAATGGCAAAGAATAGCAACCCCCAGTACTTAAAAATTCTGGTTGTCGAAGATGATTTTGTCTTTAATGCTTTTTACAAGAACTTCTTGCAATTGAAAGGTGCTGAAGTTATCAGCTGCCTTAATCTGGCAGAGGCCAGAAACGTTATTCATCAAGCCCGTTTTAGTTTTGATGTGGTCATTCTTGATAATCAGCTCACTGATGGCGAGGGTATTTCGCTGCTGCCTGAGCTTAAGGCGATAAATACTGTTACTGCTGTGGTTATGGTGAGTGGTAATGATGATCCTCTGTTCTTTTTAGATGCTTTTAATGCAGGGATCCATGATTACATGGTTAAACCGGTAAATCTGGAGTTGTTGTGGGTTAAAATTACCCGCTCTGTTCGTGAGCAGCAGTTGGTTGCTCTCACACAACAGCAGAAGCAGGCACTCGAGTTTTGGGTTGAGCAAGAGCAGCAGCAGCAGCGGCTGGCGAAGCACTTATTCGATCGAATGTTTCAGCAATTAAATCAACCCCACCCTGCTATTCATGCCTGGGTTAAATCACACAGTTTATTTAGTGGTGACGCCATACTCCGTTGTCAAGCCGATGATGGCAGTTGGTATTTTATGCTTGCAGATGCAATGGGACATGGCCTGGCACCGGCAATATCCCTTATGCCAATGCTAAAAACATTCCACAGCATGGCAAAGAAGGCGATTCCTTTACCTAATATCGTTTTTGAATTAAATGACAATTTGAACTTGTTACTACCGGACGATAGGTTTATTGCTGCGGTTCTGGTGCGCTTAGAACCCCGGCAACACATTTTGGAAGTTTGGAACGGCGGAATGCCATCAGTGCTATTGCTGGATCATGATGGCGCAATAGTTTCAGAGGCGCCGTCAACAAATATGGCATTAGGAGTACTAACCAAGCAGCAGATCAGTGTTCAGGCGCAACGTTTTGCGCTGGACGAAAGCCACATTAGCTATTTTATGATGTTTAGTGATGGCTTAACTGAGACGGTTTTTAACAACAATTCCCAGTTGAGAGCCGCTGATTTAATCGATCTTATCCAATGGCGAACTGAACAGCCACTTAAAGGAATAAAAGCAAAGTTTAAAGATATAGCGGAGCAAGACGATGTGAGTTTATGTTTGGTGAATTGCCAACGCCTGCACATTGAACTTTGTGCTATACCTTTAAACAGCCAAATGCAGTCAGGCGCTTTTGACGTCAGTTTTACCCTACGTGGTTTAAGTATGTTAAATACCGACTTACCTAAAAATGCTACAGATTGCTTAAAAGCTCAAAATTTTCCCATTGAGTTTATTCAACGTGTTTTTACTGTCGTTACCGAGCTTTACATTAATGCACTGGAGCATGGTGTATTAGGCCTGAATAGCAAAATGAAAACCGGAGACGATGGTTTTATCCGTTTTTACGAAGAAAAAGAAAAACGTCTGCAGCAGTTGAATGAACAGCAGTTCATCGTATTTGATATGCAATGGCTTGCAGAACGTCAGTTGTTACAAATGCACATAACCGATAGCGGAAAAGGTTTTATCCATTCCAGCGATGATATTGCAAAAAACGGCAATGCTTTTGGTCGAGGTCTGACATTTATTCAGACATTGACATCAAGTCTTCAAATTATTCCTCCTGGCAATAGTTTAAGGTTGACAATGCCGCTAAATAAAATGATGTAAGGAGATATAGTGATAGCTTCTGATTATAAAAAAATAGCAATATTATTTTCGGCCCTGGTTATTTGTATTGCTATACACATCTTTTTGGGGTGGTCAATAATCGCCCTTTGTATGTTGTTTGCGGTAAGCCTATTGTTGTATTTTTTTGATGCAAGGCGCGAGCATGACGCAAAGCAAGAGCACAAAACGGGTGCGGAAGAAGAGTTGCAGCAAGCTAAACAAGCTTACAAACAGTTACTCAGGGAAATTGATGAACTGATGTTGGAGTGCCGGGATAGCATTTTAGCGATTAATTCAACACAAAATCATGCCGTTGAAACCCTTACCGGGTCTTTTAGTAACCTGAAGAGCCTAACTGAGTTTCAAAGCCAGGAAATTCTTAAGCTGCTGGCGTCTGACAAAACAGCATCAGGCAAAACCTGGATGGAAGAGTTTGCCACTAATACTGCAAACACCCTGGAGCGTTTTGTTGATACAACGGTAAACATGTCTGCATCTTCAATGGATTTGGTGGAGCAGGTCGACAAAATCAACAGCTCTGTACCTGATGTGCTTAAAGCGCTGAAAGATATTGACCAAATAGCATCACAGACCAACTTACTTGCGCTTAATGCCGCAATTGAAGCTGCCCGTGCCGGTGAGGCCGGGCGTGGCTTTGCTGTTGTAGCTGACGAAGTGCGGTCTTTGTCTAATCGCTCAGCAGGCTTTAGTGAGCAAATTCAGAAAAGACTCAAAGACATGGCTGACCAAATCCAGCGACTGACCTCGGATATTGGTCATGTTGCCTCGCAGGACGTTAGCTATGTGATGGATGCTAAGAAAGATGTACAGCAGGCCATGAACCAGTTGGTTAGTAAAGCTTCTGATGACAAATCGCACACCGAACATTTGGCTGACAACACACAAGCGTTACAGCAGGCACTGTATGACGCTATTCGGGGGTTGCAGTTTGGTGACATTAATTCGCAGCATCTGGTGTACGCAGCCGAAAACCTCGGTTTTATTCAAAGCCACCTGGCAGGTTTAAAAAGTAGCGAAGTGGTGCACGTTAATGCCGATCTGCATAAAAAGTTACAGGAAATGCGGCAATACCGCGAGAAACGTTTAAATCCGGTATCAGCATCTTCAGTAGATGGCGGTGATATTGACTTTTTCTAATACTGATTTGAGGAAGCACAATGGCTGATAAGCAAACAATAAGGTTGCCTGAACGATTCGACTTTAGTTTTCATAAAAACTTTAATGCGGCTTATGAGCCTTTGCTAACGGATACGCAAATTAAAGAGCTTGAACTGGATTTTAGTCAGGTACTTTATCTGGATAGTTCTGCTTTGGGTATGTTGGTGTTGCTGGCGAAAAAGCTGGCCAATACTAAAGTGGTTTTATCCATTGTCGGTGCTCAGGGTACTGCAAAAGATATTATTAACATGGCTAATTTATTCAAACTTTATCAGATTAAGTAGCCGAAAATAAAAGCCGTTATTTTTAACCTATGTTTAGGATAGTTTATGACAAAGCATATTCTTATTGTTGATGATTCAGCCTCAATTCGTCAGATGGTGGAGGTAACGTTAAAGTCAGCAAAATATCAGGTTACAGCAGCTAAAGATGGCCAAGAGGCCCTTGAACTGTGCCAGAAAAATCAGTACGCCTTTGTGCTGACAGATCAAAATATGCCACGTATGGACGGCTTAACGTTAATCAAGTCTTTACGTGGTTTGTCTGGTTATCGCACCACACCGATAGTAGTGCTAACTACCGAAGCGAGTGATGACATGAAAGCAAAAGGCCGCGCAGCAGGCGCTACCGGCTGGATGGTAAAACCTTTTGATCCGGCAAAACTGTTGCAGGTGGCCAGCAAAGTACTTGTATAACGGGTACTTTTAAGAAAGGAGTGCGCGGTTATGTCGATTGATATGAGCCAGTTTCACGGCGTTTTTATTGAAGAAAGCCATGAGCATCTAGATGATATTGAGCGTTTATTGATGGCGCTTAATATTGAACAGCCCGATTTAGAAGAGTTGAACAGTATTTTCCGGGCCGCGCACTCCATTAAAGGCGGAAGTGGTATTTTCGGTTTTGAAGCACTGATTTCTGTCACTCATGTGATGGAGAATTTATTTGATAAAGCCAGACAGGCGCAGTTTACTTTTACCAGTCATGTTATTGATGAGTTACTTAAGGCTGTAGACATTCTGCGTGCATTATTAACAGCGTACAGCGATGGCGCTGAACCGGATTGGTCGGTTGTTGAGCAAACGACTACGTTGGTTGAAGCGTTGTTGCACCCGGCAGCGGTTGAGGACGAAGGCTTTGGCTTTTTTGCTGACGAAAGCCAGGCAGAAGAAAATGACGAAGGTTTTGGTTTCTTTAAAACCCCTGTGATGCAAGACCAAATTGATGGATTTGGTTTTTTTGATGAAACAGAAGTTCAGGCTGCTGCACAGGTTGATGAGGGCTTTGGTTTTTTTGAGCCACAACCACCAGATTTAGCAAAAGCCAAGCCTGCACCAGAACAATCTGCCACGCCGGCGTCAGGAAAACCAGACAAACCAGCAGAGCCAAAGGTTTCGGCAAACCCGGTAACGACATCTGTGGCTAACCCACCACCTAAAGCCCCGGCAGTGGCTAAAGTTGAAGCCGCTGAAGCAAATAGCATTCGGGTTGATATTTCCAAAGTTGATAATTTAGTAAACCTTGCCGGCGAGTTAGTGATAACCCAGTCGATGCTAAATCTATTGGGTGCAGAAGTTGATGGTCCTGTCGCTGAGCGGTTGCAAAGGGGACTGGCAGAACTGGAACGCAACACCCGTGAACTGCAAGAAAGCATTATGACAATCCGAATGTTGCCACTTTCATTTGTTTTTAACCGTTTTCCGAGAGTTGTCAGAGACTTATCACACAAGTTACATAAGCAGGTTGAACTGGTTATTGAGGGTGGCCAGACCGAAATTGATAAGGGTTTAATTGAGCGTCTGGTCGACCCTTTAACTCATCTGGTACGCAATAGCCTGGACCACGGTATTGAAGTGCCTGCCACCCGGTTAGAGCGCGGTAAGCCCGAGCTTGGCAAGCTAACGTTAAAAGCTGAGCAAAAAGGCGGAAATATTCTTATTAGTGTGATTGACGATGGTGGTGGCCTTAATCGTGAGCGCATTTTAGCCAAAGCGGCAGAAAAAGACATTGATTTGCCTGACAACCCGACAGATCAGCAGGTGTGGCAGTTGATCATGGCACCGGGTTTTTCTACCGCGGCTGAAGTAACCGATGTTTCCGGCCGTGGTGTCGGTATGGATGTCGTAAAACGTAATATTGAAGCTATGGGAGGGCGGCTTGATATTGAATCTGCCGCCGGAGCCGGTTCTACTTTTCAGATCCGTTTGCCGCTTACACTCGCTATTTTAGACGGTATGTCGGTAGCCGTTGCCGACCAACTTTTTATCATCCCTCTGGTTAATATCATTGAGTCGGTGCAGCCGGCAAAAGAGCAGCTTAAAAATATCAGTAACCAATATATGTTGGAGCTGCGGGATGCCTATTGGCCCATCGTTCGGCTGTATACGGTGATGACCATTGACGGGGCAAAGACCAAAACTGATGACGCCATACTGGTGCTTATTGAAACCAGTAAAACCCGTTTTGCGCTTCAGGTAGACGATTTAATTGGCCAGCAACAAGTTGTTATTAAAAGTTTGGAGCAACATTACCGAAGGGTTCCTGGTGTGGCCGGAGCGACCATTATGGGTGATGGCAGTGTGGCATTAATTTTAGATGTGGAATCGCTTTCCACCCAGGTGCAAAACGCCTTGGATTTAAAGGACGCGGTATGAACAATCAAGTAAACGATAAGCAAAAGACCGAAGTGACCAGACTGGAGTTTCTCACCTTTACCTTGGGTGACGAACATTACGGTCTGGATATTATGAAGGTTAAAGAAATTCGGGGGTATGAAGCGGTAACTAAAATTGCCAATGCCCCGCCTTTTATCAAAGGTGTTTTGAATTTACGTGGTGATATTGTACCTATTGTTGACTTGCGACTTAAATTTGCGGTGGGTGAAGCGACGTACAACGAATTTACTATCGTGATTATGTTGCATATTGGTGAGCGTATAGTAGGTATAGTTGTTGATGCGGTATCAGATGTTATTAATATCGGGTCGGATGAAGTAAAACCACCACCACAATTTGGTGTGGCATTTGATAGTCAGTATTTACATGGCCTGGCGCCTGTTAACGATAATATGATCATATTGCTTAATATTGAAGCATTAATCTCCAGTAGAGAGCTTTGTCTCTTTGAGTCTGAAGATACAAAAGCTTCATCAGCTTTATAAAAATTAATGTGAGGTTTTTGTTATGCTTCAATATCAAATTGTATACTACAGTACAGCGACTAGGGACTTCAATGAGCAGGATTTAATTGACATACTTACTGTTGCAAATAAATACAATAACCCGAAGGGTATCACCGGTTGTTTAGTCTATGCAAATGGCAAGTTTATTCAATTATTGGAAGGCGAACGTGCAGAGGTTTTAGATCTTTTCGAGCGAATTAAGCGGGACCCGAGGCACACAAATGTAACCGTTACTGTCGAAATGGCCGTTAATCAAAAGTTATTTCCTGATTGGGGTATGGCTTTTAAATATTCGAGTAAAGATTTAATTAAGCAACATGGTGTAAAGCAAGCTGATAAATGGATCTATTCGGAATTTAACGCTGAGGCTTCTCCTGGCAAAGAAGCGATTTTTAACTTTGCTGTTCGCAGCAAGTTAATGGAATCACAGGTGCTGCCACGATAACGCTGATATTTAATAAATTAGGATGAGTATGCCATGAATGCTTTTATAAAAAAATTATTTGGTCCTGAACAAAGCCCACAAGACGCCGAAATAGCAAGAAAAAAAGATGAAATAGCCTCTATGGCAGTGGCTTTAAAATCAGCATTAGATGTTTGTCAGGCAAATGTAATGATGGCTGATGCTGATATGAATATTATTTATGTAAATCACTCTCTGGAGCGTATGTTAAAAATTAATGAGGATGTTATACGCAAACAATTGCCCAATTTTAGGGTTGATCAATTGGTTGGTACTAATGTAGATACATTTCATCGTGCTCCTTCACACCAGCGGGGTATTATTGGTCAACTGCAATCGCCATATAATACCAAGCTGAAAATATCTGGACTTATATTTGATCTTATTGCAACACCGGTTTTTGATGAAAAAAAACAAAGGGTGGGTACAGTAGTAGAATGGAAAGACATGACAGAAGAGCTAGCTCGTCGAAGCGAAGAACGTATTATTCATAATGAAAATTTACGTATTCGTGATGCGTTAGACAACGTTGAAACCTGCACTATGATAGCTGATGCAGAGAATAATATTATATTTTTAAATAAAGCTGTTATTGAAATGCTCAGAAATGCTGAACCTGAGATCCGGCAAACGTTTCCTGATTTTTCTGCTAAAAACTTACTGCATAAAAACATGGACATTTTTCATAAAAACCCGGCGCATCAGAAGGGTATGATTGAAAAGCTGACATCAAGCTATTCTACAACCATTAAAATTGCCAGTCGTACGTTTAAGTTAACTGCCAGCCCGATAAAAAATGATGAAGGTCAGCGTATCGGTACTGTTGTTGAGTGGCTTGATAGAACTAATGAAGTTGCTGCTGAACAAGATATTGAGCGCTTGGTTAATGCCGCAGCTGCAGGTGACTTCTCCGAACGTATCGATGAGAGCAGTCAAACCGGCTTTTTAAAGATCATTGCAAAAGGATTAAATACCTTAACGTCAACCAGTGAAGTGGCATTGAAAGATATAAACCGTGTATTAGGTGCCATTGCCCAAGGTGATTTGACCGAGCGTGTACTAGAAGATTACCAGGGCAGTTTTGGTGCGTTAAAAGATGGTTGTAACGAAACCGCAGAAAACTTATCGCAAATGTTAAGTGAAATACGCGAAGCCGTTGACACCATTAATACCGCGTCAAGTGAGATTTCTCAGGGCAATACCGACCTGTCAAGCCGCACCGAGCAGCAAGCGTCAAGCCTTGAAGAAACAGCATCTAGCATGGAAGAGCTCACCAGTACGGTGCGACAAAATGCCGACAATGCGCGTCAGGCTAATACGCTGGCAGCCAAAGCGTCTGACGTTGCGGTGGAAGGCGGTTCACTGATTGAACAAGTCGTGCAAACTATGGCGTCTATTAATGAATCAGCCCAAAAGATTTCAGACATTATCGGTGTCATTGATGGTATTGCTTTCCAAACTAACATTCTGGCACTAAATGCGGCAGTTGAGGCAGCCAGGGCAGGGGAGCAAGGGCGTGGTTTTGCTGTAGTTGCGTCTGAAGTTCGCACATTAGCGCAGCGCTCGGCCAATGCGGCGAAAGACATTAAGGCGCTGATTTCCGACTCGGTCAATAAAATTAACAATGGTAACGAGTTAGTCGGTAAGTCAGGCAACACCATGAAAGAGATTGTCACCTCAATTAAACGTGTCAACGACATTATGGCCGAGATAGCGGCTGCGTCATCAGAGCAGTCTGCCGGGTTAGATGAAGTCGGCAAAGCCGTTACACAAATGGATGAAATGACGCAGCAAAACGCGGCGTTAGTTGAAGAGGCCGCGGCAGCAGCAGAAAGTTTGTTGTCTCAGTCTGAGCAGTTAGCTGCGAACGTGGCCCGCTTTACGTTGGACGATGAACCTGTTCAGCCAGTGCGCAAGGCGTTAGCTGCACCGAAAAAGCAGGTAAGGGCGGCTGCAAACCAGGCAGTAAAAGCTAAACCCGCTGCAAAGCTACTTAAACCAACCAAGTCAGATGAGGACGAATGGGAAAGCTTTTAAGTGGCAGCAAAGCCGAGTCTGAGCGTGAATTTAGTTACTCCCGCTCAGAGTTCGATGCGGTAAGACGTATGCTGTATCAGCTGACAGGGATCCGGTTAGCTGACAGCAAAGACTCCATGGTGTACAGCAGGTTAGCCCGCCGCATCAGGGCGCTAAAGCTGAACAGTTTTCAGGCATACGTGAGTTATTTGCAGCAGCATAACGCCGAAACCGAGCAATTTATTAATGCGCTAACCACTAATCTGACGTCGTTTTTCCGTGAGCCGCATCATTTTGACATACTTGGCCGCTATTTACAGACGCATAAACAGGTTAAAACTATCTGGTGTGCGGCCAGCAGCACCGGTGAGGAGCCCTACTCTATAGCCATGGTAGTAGCGGAAACGTTTGGCTGTTTTGAGGTGCCGGTGCAAATTATTGCCTCGGATATCGATAGCCAGGTACTGCAAAAAGCGAAAGCGGGTATTTATGCCGCAGAGCGCATTAGCGGATTAGATGAAACACGCTGCAAGCAGTTTTTTTATCGGGGTAAGGGGGGCAAGGACGGTTTAGTGAAGGCGGTGCCAGAATTGCGAAAAATGGTGCAGTTCAGGCAGCTGAATTTGCTGGACAAAAAATGGGATCTTCCTGCACCCATCGATATTATTTTTTGCCGTAACGTAATGATTTATTTTGATAAGCCGACTCAGCTTAGTATTTTGGAGCGGATGATTCAGTTAATGCCCGCTGATGGCTTATATGTTGCCGGCCATTCAGAAAACTTTGCTTATGCTACCCATTTGGTAAAGCCGGCGGGGCAAACAACTTATACGCCTACTTTGGTGCGGGGGGCGCATGGCCGAGTTTGACACCGATAATATTCATGTGGCCCCCAATCGCTACTTTGATCGGCACTTTGACCGCGAGGCAGTAAAAATTTTGCCCGGGGAGTATTTCGCCACTAAGTCAGATACGTTAATTGTGACGGTGTTGGGTTCTTGTGTATCTGCGTGTATTCGTGATCGCGTGACAGGTATTGCTGGCATGAACCATTTTTTATTACCGAATGACGGCAGTGGCCAGGACAATATTTTGTCTGAGTCTGCCCGCTATGGTGCTTATGCCATGGAAATTTTAATTAACCATTTAATCAAGTTAGGCGCCAGGCGCGAGCATCTTGAGGCCAAGGTGTTTGGTGGCGGCAATGTACTCAAAGGCTTTACCGCAATAAATGTGGGAGAGCGTAATGCTGAGTTCGTGTTGGACTATTTAAAGCTTGAGCGCATACCCCTGGTAGCACAGGATTTACTCGATATTTATCCGCGGAAAGTATATTTCTTTCCCGATAGCGGCCAGGTGCTAATCAGAAAAATTAAGTCGCTACACAACAACACCATTATGGATAGAGAAAGCGCTTATCGTATGCAGCTGCGCAATAAACCAGCGCACAACATTCAGCAGGATGTGGAGCTGTTTGATGATTAAAGTTTTGGTGGTTGACGACTCTGCCTTGATCCGCAGTTTACTCAGTGAAATTATTCGCAGCGAACCTGATTTTATGTTGGTCGGGGCAGCCAGCGATGCTTATGTGGCGCGTGACCTGGTGAATCTTCATCGGCCTGATGTGATCACGCTGGATGTAGAAATGCCTAAAGTAGATGGCCTGACATTTCTAGAAAAGCTAATGAAAGCGCGGCCCACTGCCGTAGTAATGATTTCCAGCCTTACCGAACAAGGCGCCGACGTTACCTTGCGCGCGTTGGAGTTAGGGGCTGTTGATTATTTAGCCAAACCAAAGCTGGATATTGCCCGTGGTATTGAAGAATACCGGCTTGATATTGTTGCAAAAATTAAAGCTGCAGCGATAGCAAAGCTTTCAGGCGGTGCTAAGTGCCAGCCGAAAAAAACTGCTGGCTTACGCTTTAAAACAACCGAAAAGATTATTGCAATTGGTGCCTCTACCGGCGGCACTGAAGCCATTAAGGCTGTGCTAACTGAAATGCCGGTTGATAGCCCGGGTATTGTCATAACCCAACATATGCCGCCAGGTTTTACCAGCAGTTTCGCCAGGCGGCTTGATGGGTTATGTCGGATAACGGTGTTGGAGGCGCAAGGGGGGGAGCGTATTGTGCCGGGGCATGCTTATTTAGCGCCGGGAGACAAACATTTAACTGTAGTGCGCAGTGGTGCTGATTACCGGATTGAATTAACGGATGGCCCCAGGGTATCTGGCCATAAACCCTCCGTTGATGTGATGTTTCAATCGGTAGCTGAGGCGGTAGGTGCTAATGCGTTGGCCGTTATTCTTACCGGTATGGGTAAGGATGGCGCTGCAGGCATTCGTAGCATTGCCGAGCAGGGCGGCTTTACTATGGCGCAAGATGAAGCCAGTTCACTTATTTTTGGTATGCCACAAGAAGCGATTAAAACAGGTTGTGTGAAACAAATTGTCTCGTTAGATGAAGTTAGTTTGCGCCTTATTGAGGTGCTAAATCGGATGGGTAAAGATTATAGGATCTAGTTCCCAATTTTGAGTGCCTCATTGAGAACTTCATTATTTGGCGGAGAATGTTATGGATATACCAGCGATACCTGAAAACGAAGCGTTTCGCCTGCGTGATCTTAATGACTTAGCCATATTAGATACGCCGCCAGAGGTGCGTTTTGACAGATTAACGGGCCTGGCACAGACGGTATTTGATGTGCCTATTGCTTTGGTGTCGTTAGTTGATTCACAGCGTCAATGGTTTAAATCGCGTCAGGGGTTGCAGGCCTGTGAAACAGGCCGCGATATTTCATTTTGTGGCCACGCTATTTTACAGCCTGAAATTTTTGAAGTATCTGATGCCAGTAAAGACCATCGTTTTGCTGATAACCCTTTGGTAACCGGTGCGCCGCACATTCGTTTTTATGCCGGTGCGCCGCTTTTTTCAACACATGGCTATGGCCTTGGTACCTTATGCATTATTGATATAAAGCCCCGGCAGCTGAGCGAGGTGCAACGAAAAATATTACGTGATTTAGCTGATGCCGTAGCCGCCGAGCTTAATGCCAGCTATTTACAAAGCTTGAATACGTCACTTATTCAGGCGAAGCAATTATCTGAAACGATTTCCCGCGCCCAGGAAACATTTATCAGTGAACCAGACCGGCGGCGTGCGTTTGATCATTTGTTGGCGGATATTCTTAAACTAACGAAAAGTGAGTACGGTTTTATAGGTGAAGTGCTTTATAAAGATGATGGCGCCCCTTATTTGAAGACGTATGCCATTACCAATATTGCCTGGAACGATGATACCCGCGCGTTTTATGCTGCAAATGCACCTAAAGGCATGGAATTTCATAACCTGAAAACCTTATTTGGCGCCGTGCTTGCAAGCGGAGAGCCGGTAATTGCGAATGCGCCTTACGAGGACCCGCGCCGCGGAGGCTTGCCAGACGGGCACCCGGCAATGCATGCCTTTTTAGGTTTACCGGTGCATCGCCACGGCAAATTGAACGCTATGTTAGGCGTGGCTAACCGGCCAGGAGGTTATGATAAGCCACTTATTGGCTTTTTAGAGCCATTGTTAGTAACCCTTGGCCAATTGGTAGAAGCTTCCCAATTACAAAACAAACATGCTGAGGCTCAGCGCTTGCTGAAGCGTTTATCAAAAGTGGCAAGCCAGACCACTAATGGTGTAGTGATTACCAATTGTGCCGGCGAAATTGAATGGATAAATGATGGCTTCACCCGGATAACAGGCTACAGCCTCAGCGAGATAACAGGCCGAAAACCGGGTGATGTGCTGCAAGGCCCTAAAACAGATCCGAATACCGTAAAACTGATGAAAGCCGCACTGTTAGCTGAAAAACCATTCGATGTCGAAATTATTAATTATCACCGCGATGCGACGCCTTATTGGATCCAGGTACAGTGCAGCCCACTTTATGATGATAGCGGTGTGTTAAAAGGCTTTATGGCGATAGAGTCGGATATTACCGAGCGTAAAAAGCTTGAGCAGATTAAAAACGATTTCATCTCAACCGTAAGCCATGAATTACGCACGCCGTTAACATCATTATGTGGCGCCTTAGATTTAGTAGCTTCAGGCACTTTGGGGCCATTAAATGACGCAATAAACAAGCTGATGCTGCTGGCGCAAAGCAATGGCCAGCGGCTAAAGTTTTTAGTTAATGACTTACTTGATCTTGAGAAGTTATCACTGGGCAAGCTGGAATTTGACCTGAAAGTACAACCGCTGCAACCCCTGTTACAACAAGCGGCGAGCAACCATAAAACCTATGCCCTTGAGCGGGACATTGATATTGCGCTTGAGTTACCCGCTGAAGCGCTGCTGGTGCGGGTTGATGGCCAACGTTTGCAACAAGTGCTGGCCAATTTATTGTCAAATGCGATTAAGTTTTCGCCGCACAACAGCAGTGTGTGGCTGCAGGTGCAACAGCAGGGCGATATGGTGCGGGTATCAGTAACCGACAGTGGTCCGGGGGTGCCAGAGGCCTTTAAATCCCGGATATTTGAACGTTTTAGCCAGGCCGATAGCTCGGATACCCGCAAAGTGGGTGGCACCGGATTGGGGCTGGCGATTTGTCGGGAACTTATTGCGCAAATGAATGGCAGCATAGGCTTTGACTCTGTTGAAGGCCAGGGCGCAACGTTTTGGTTTGAATTACCGGCTAGCTAATAGATAGCTATTCATCAACCTGTAACAGGCCTTCAGGCAGTGTCTGGCAGTTAAATAAATAACCACGCTGTTGTGTTGCCACCAACGGCAGCTGAATGTTTGGGGTATTGGTATGAATACATATGCTTTTTCTTCTGCCCGCTTTGCTAACAGCTTTCCTGCTTTTAAAAAAGGTGCTTTTACCGAAAAACATTATCAGCTGCTAACACAATTATTTCCTGAGCATGGAGTGTTTGTATTATTGCTAAACCCAGCGGGTGAGCTTTTTATTGACACCTCACCACATGCCTATCGTTTTAGTCATCCGGGAATTTTGCTGCATCTGTTAACTCATGGCCCCAGTATACTTTTTACAAACAACCTGAAACAAAAGCCCTATCACGGCGTGTTTTGCAAAGAAACCGAGGAGGCGACGCGTTTTTTTGTATGCTCGGCCCTTAAAAGCAAAAATGGCAGAATGTTAGGTGCCTTCGGTGTTATTGGTGAACAGGCAAGAGCACTGTTGCCAGATGAAAAAGCGTTTATTGCCTGGCTGGCTGATAATCTGGCGCATGATATTCAGGCTGATGTGGCACCAGATTGTGCAATAAGCGATGAATTAAGCCAGTTTCCAGAAGTGATAACGCCTTATCTCGACGATATTTATATCATGGCCGACCGCGACGGCGTTATCATCAGTATGGCCGAGCAAGTGCCAGCGGCTTTACGGGATAGGGTGGCGCAAAGTGGTGGTACGCTAAGCAGTGTGTTTGGCAAAAACAATTCCGGGTTCTTCAACGATCTGATAAGCCTCGCCGAGGCTACGCAAAAAAAGCAAACAAACATATTACATTTGAGCTGCCGCAATGCGGAATTACTGTATTCCGTTAGCTGTAACCGTTTTTCGGATGGCTGGTACTTGTTTACCTTTCACGATATTACGGAGCGTAACAGGTTGCGCGAACTCCTCGAGAGCCGTAAACAGCTGCTGGAAGGCGTGGTACAAGCAAATAATGTTGGTATTCTGTTGTTAAATAATAGCGGCGAAGTGCTTTACGCCAATGAAAAAGCCACTGACTGGTTTTCTCTTGATATCAGCAGCGGTGGGCTAAAAATGCCTGCCGCCTATTGGTGCTACGCAGACAATAGCATGGGCCAGCAATACCCATTTCAGCAAATATTCTTGCAGCAATCTGATTTAAAAGACGTGCGATACGAGTGCTTGCTTGCAACAGGCGCACGTAAAGTCTTTAGCTTAAATGCGATGTATAAGGCTGATGTGAGCAGTATAAATGCCAGTGCAACTATTTTTATTCAGGACATAACAGAGCGGGCTTTGTTAGACCAGGCCTTGCTGGAAATGGAGCAGCAAATGCAGTTTTTACTGCAGGCTAGCCCGGTTGTTATCTACCAAATGACACATACCCCACTGGGGCAAATAATTTATATAAGCCCTAATTCAGACGCTATTTTAGCTATTAAAGAGCAGGAGGCTTTAAACTCTGCCAGCTATTGGTTAAGCCGTATTCACCCGGATGATAAAACAATCGTGCTGGCATTGTTAACGCAAACGCAAGAACAAGCGCTTAGTCTGGAGTATCGCTTTGCTGCTAAGGGCGACAGTAATTATCGTTGGATAAAAGATATCAGAAGGTTAGTGGCATTTGACATTAATGCCGGCTGGATTGGCGCCCTGTTGGATATAACCGATCGTAAATTGGCTGAGCGAGCACGTGAGCAAGCGCAGCAGCAGTTTGAGTTGCTTGCACAACATGTACCCGGTTTTCTATATCAATACAGATTAAAGCCAGACGGTAGCTCGCATTTTCCTTATGCGTCACCTGGCATTGTAAATATTTACGGTGTAGTGCCCGAACAAGTGAAAGACGATGCACAGGCGGCTTTTGACGTACTACACCCCGATGATGTGGCAAGAGTAAGTGACAGCATTTTGGCGTCAGCACACACCGGAAAGCCCTGGCAGTGCCAGTATAGGGTTAATTTACCGGCAGGCAACACGATCTGGGTGGATGGTCAATCTGCACCCACTTCGATGAGTGACGGTAGTACTGTTTGGCACGGTTACATCAGGGATATAACAGCACAAAAGTTAGCAGAGCATGCAGCGAAAGCCCATTCCGAGCGGGCACAGCTGCAGCGCAATCTGATTGCCAGATTAAGCTGTGACGAGACTGTGGTAAAAGGAGACTTAATTAAGGCGTTAAAGATAGTCACAGCGGGTTTAGCTGAGAGCCTTAAACTTGATAGAGTAAGTGTATGGATGTTGTCGCAAGCTGGTAACACGTTAAAGCGAACAATACTGTGCGAACGAAATAGCGGCTTTAATATTGAAGCCTGTACGCTAAATTGTGCGGACCTGCCTGAATATTTTAATGCGTTATTGTCTGCCGGTCAGATAGATGCTGAAAATGTGCAGTGCGATCCCCGCACAAAAGAGTTGGTTAGTACTTACTTAAAACCCTTGGGCATAGTCTCATTGCTCGACACCGGCTTTTTTCAAAACGGCACCATGGTGGGGGTGTTATCTGCTGAGTGTTTTGGCAATACTCGGCATTGGCATAGTGATGAAACCGCATTCTTTAGTGCAATTGCAAATTTGGTGTCACTGATTATTGCGGAAGACCAGCGCAAAAAAGCAGAGCTTAAGCGTGTTGCTATGCAGCGGCAACTTGCCTCTACATTAGAGAGCCTGGTAGATGCGGTAATTACGATTGATAAAAAAGGTAAGATCGTCGATGTGAACCAGGCAACATGCACGATGTTTGGTTATAGCAAAGACGCCATGCTCGGACATAACGTGTCTATGCTAATGCCCTCTGCCATAAGCCAGCATCACGATAGTTACATTGATAACTATGTTAAAACCGGCGTGGCGAAAATAATTGGTGTTGGTCGCGAAGTTAATGCCTTACATGCTGATGGGCATGAATTTCCGATTACCCTGTCGATAGCTGCCGTAGGCGAAGGTAAAAACCAGCGCTTTGTTGGTTGCTGCCATGATCTTAGTTTGATAAAGAAGCAGCAAGAGCAGTTGCTGCATAGTGAAAAACTCAGTGCGGTGGGTAAGCTAACCAGCAGTTTAGCGCATGATTTTAATAATATTTTAGGTATCGTGCGTGGTTATGCCGAAATGTTGCAACAAGAAAGTGAGCAGGTAGTGCAGCTGGCAACACCAATCATTGATGCCAGTGACAGAGCATCTGCGATGATAAGCCAACTGCTAGACTTTTCATCTTCGAAACAGCGTGCGGTCAGCACGATTGAGCTAAAAGCGCATTTAAAACGTTTACAGCCGCTGCTGGAGCGAGCGTTGGCTACTAATGTAACGATGAATATTAACCTTTGTCAGCAAGACCTGTTTATCAATATTGAGTTGCCGGCTTTTGACAATGCGCTGATAAATTTAGTGGTTAACGCTAGCTATGCAATGCAGGGGCTAGTTGACGGCTGTTTGCATATTGGTACTGCGCTTTGCAATGCGTCAGCACTACCTAAGCAGCTTAATGTTATTTCAGGTGATTATGCCAGTATTACCATTACCGATAATGGTTGTGGCATGAGTGAACAAGTGCGGCAAAAAATATTCGAACCTTTTTTTACCACTAAGGGCGATGCCGGTACCGGTTTAGGCCTGGCGCAAACCTATGGCATGGTACAGCGGTGCAAAGGCTATATTGATGTTACGTCTACTTTAGGTAAAGGCACTTGCTTTACGCTTTACTTTCCTCTGTTGCCTTTAGCGCAACATGCTGTAAACAGCATGTTGCCAGAAAAGATAGCAGATACGCAACATCTGTCACTATCGGCATCGGGCGTAAAGCCGCTTAAAACTGATAGTGCCAGCAAAGCGGTTATTTTATTGGTTGATGATGAGGTTGAACTGCTTGAGATGAATACCATGCTGCTGGAGTCTGCAGGTTATAGCGTGTTAGCTGCCAAAAGTGCAAAGCAGGCGCTTAGTTTATCAGCCGGGCATCATTTTGATTTGTTGTTATCCGATATTGTGATGCCAGAAATGAATGGCTTCGAATTGGCAAAAGCGTTAAAAGCAACCTATCCTGATGTAAAGGTGCAGTTGATGAGCGGCTATGCTGATAAGTCTATGATTACTGACGATGAATGCAATTTGTGGTACGCGCAGAGGCTGGCCAAACCGGTAGCTTTGGGCGCGTTAATGAAACGCATTGCAGAGGTACTGACATCGTGATGCTGGATACCAGAAATGTCTCATTGGCATTTAAAACCATAGCGGTGGTGGACGATAACGCCGAATTTTGCTTATTGTTAAAGCGCTTTCTTGAAGCAAAAGGCTATGACGTTACTGTGTTTAGCTCTTCTGCTGCTTTTATAAACAAAAGTTGTACGGCATTTGATTTAATCTTGTTAGATTTATATATGCCAGACCCTGATGGTGTAGCCGTAATCAGACATTTAGCTTCAGTGGATTATGGTGGTGCTGTTTTGCTGATGAGTGGGGAAGACCAGGGGGTATTAAGAGCGGCACTGGAGCTGGCGAAAGCTCAAAGTATAGAAAAAATAGCGTCTGTTAATAAACCGTTCTCTCTTGAGAATCTATCTGTGTTGGTTCATTCACTGCTGCAAGCAGTGGTTTTTAAACAGCAGGGCTTTACAGCGACATGGCAACCTGTGGCAGAGGATTTATTTGCTGCTATCGAGTTACAGCAGCTACAGCTGCACTATCAACCCAAGATAGTACTTGTTGATAATACGCTAGCCGGTTTTGAAGGTCTGCTGCGCTGGGCTCATCCAGAGCATGGTTTGGTTATGCCAGATCACTTTATACCTTTGGCAGAACAATCTCAGGAGTTAATGCAGCTGCTAACCAATGAAGTTGTCCGGCTTGCTATTTTGCAGTTAACTGAGTGGCAACAGCAGGGACAACAGGTCCAACTCAGCATTAATGTGTCGATGTTGAACTTAGAGGCGTTAGATTTTCCAGAGCAGTTGGAGCAAAAGCTGCGATCCGCAAAGCTTTCACCCGGGCAATTGTTGCTGGAAATAACAGAGTCCGCATTAAAGAGTGACGTTGCCAGTGCGTTGGATATTCTATTGCGCTTGAGAATGAAAGGTTTTGGCTTATCTATCGACGATTTTGGTACGGGCTATTCGTCATTAGCGCAGTTACATCGGATCCCCTTTAGTGAATTGAAAGTAGACCGTAGCTTTGTAATGACGATGCTACAAAGCCATGAAAGCCGGACTATAGTGGAAACCTGTATACAACTTGCTAAACGCTTAGGGTTGCAGGTAGTTGCTGAGGGCGTAGAGAATCAGGCAATTTTAGCCGAGCTTTTAGCAATGGGTTGTGATGTTGGTCAGGGCTATTTTTGGAGTAAACCCGTATCGGCGAACGACGCTAAAGCGTGGTTCTACGGCAATAGCGTTTAATAAAGGATTGAAAATGCAAAATAATGGTTGGATCTTATATTTTGAAGATGATAGTGCGATAGCAGAGCTTATAAAAACATCATTAGGTAAGCAAGGGTATCAGTTTTATCATTTCACTGCGTTTCCTGACGCAGGAATGCATGCCATTAAAGAAACCTGCACTGAGCATATTGTCTTAGTTATTCTTGATATTAATATGCCTGGCAAGTCTGGTTATGAAATATGTCAGTTACTTAAACACGATTTCCTTGCTGACAATATCCCTGTGATGTTTACGTCAGGCTTAATGGAAGACGAAGATATTATGCAAGCTTTCGCTGCTGGCGCGGATGATTATTTGGTTAAGCCTATTCATCTTAATGAGCTGCAAGTTAAAGTCCCTAAACTTATCGCGCAAAAGCAAGAGCATTGTGATGCAGCCGAGCAGGCATCTACCGCTATGAAGATGGCTTTTGACGCAATGAAAAACTCGTCAGAGTTGGGGGCGATACTCAGGTTTCATGAAGCGATTCATCAGGCAGAAGATTATGCAGCATTAGCACAATTGGTATTTGAGGGCGTTCGCGATTTCGAGCTTGAATCAACATTAGTATTGGTGTCAGAACAAGAGCCAGTTTATTATCGTGATGACATGCAACGCTCTCAGCTGGAGCTGGAATCTATCCTTGCAGCCAGAAGCCGGGGTCGTTTATATTCCTGGAAAGCCTATTCTTTCTTTAGTTATGATCTTTTTACTGTGTTAATCCGCAATATGCCAATAAATGACGAAGAGCGTTATGGCATATTAAAAGATCAAATTTGTTTATTGCTAAATGGTGTAGATGCCAGAATAAAAAGCATGCTAGTAGCAAGAAGTGAAAAAGAGAAACAGCAACGCATTGCAACGATATCTAAAGTACTGGCCAACCTTGTTGTAGAAATGGAGCAACAAAATACGGAGTTTTCTACCCAGTTAGAGCGGGTAATAAACGACATGGAAAGCAATATTGCCGCCGAAATTACGCAATTTAGTTTGCTTGAATCTGAAGAAAGTGGTCTTTTATCAATTATTAACGAGTCAATGGCATTAGCCACAACATTATTTGAACAAAATGTTGATAATGAAAAACAACGAAAATTAGTTATGAACCAGCTTATAGCTAAGTTAAATAACTAACTTTAAAGCTAATGGCCAAAATAACTTAACTGTTTTTCTGCCGCATATTGCGAGAGTTGTTGCTGAATATAGGCTTTATGTGCCGACTGCCCTGACACTACATAATAAGCATCTATATGCTCGAGCAACTGGCATTGATAGTGTTTTTCAAAAGCCAGATTGTGTTGTTGCAGGTAGTAGTTGAACGGCGCCTCATAAGTGAGCAGTGCACTGCTGCGGCCTTTAATAAACATTTCAACAGCGCTGATACTGTCCGGCAGATCGATAAAGCTATAGCCTTTATCACCTAGCACCTGGCGCTGACCATGGTAATCGAACCCGCGTATTGCCGCTATCGTAGGGTGTTTTTCCCGTGCTACCGCAGCACCGTGAGTCAGCAGTACTAACGACAGCTGTGCATAGGGTGTAGCAACAAAGCTGACATTGTCCGGCAGGGCTTTGGTTTGTTTAATATTAATGGTTAGGTCAACTTCGCCGTTTTGCAGCATTTTATACAAACGGGCCGGGGTGGCGCAGACTGTTGTCAGCTTAATATCGCTGTTTTGTAAGAGGTTACGGCTAAATTCAACCGCTTCTCCACCACAGTGTTCGTTATCGACCATCACAAAATAGGGAGGAAAATTATGCACGCCCAGACGTATTTCAGTGCCGGCATGCGCCGGAAACTTCAGAGACAACATTAGCAACAGTAGTACGCGCATAATTAGCCTTAGATAACAGTGCTTTTACATACTAACGCAAAGCGTTGTGTTAACAATACGCTGGCGCTGAATTATAGTACTGGTCGGAGTTTTGCCGTGGTGCTACTTTTACGAATTACAGTTGATATCGTTGCAAAAAAACCTCTGCCGGCAACTGGTTAAATTGCTGCAATAGCTGGCTAAACAGTTTGCTGTCGCTGAGTTTGTCCAGTGACTGGATCAGCTGTGTCAGGCTGGTATCCTGCAGGCGGCAGCATTGCTGATAGCGCTGGATTTGCAGATGCAGTGGCGCTTTACCCTGTTGCAGCAATAAGCGCTCTGCGACAACAAAAAACTGCGCGCCGCCCCAGTAGCCTGCTGCAAAACGACGCTGGCTCATTAGCTGCGCTGCGGTATCGGCCATGCTTAATGGCTGCACATAATGTTTACGCTGCGGCGCAAATTTAGCGTTAATCTCTGTGGCGGCGCTGTCAATTAACCCGGCCTGTTGCATGATCTGGTATTGCATATAGCTGGCAAAGCCTTCAGCAAACCATGCATGACGCCGGCCAAGAAAGGGCAGCGCCAGGTGGGCTATTTCATGGTATGCCGTCCAATCAGCAATAAATTGCTGTTTGCTAAACTGCGGCGCAACATAAAAATGCACTTGCTGGCTATGTTCCCGCCAGGTATTGGCCCAGGGCACCGGCTCATCGCCGGCACGACGGTATAGATATAACTGCATGTCAAACGGATAGGGGCCGAGTACACTCAACGTCGCCCGGCTGCTAAAGGCCAGCCACTGACTCAGTTTTAGTTGTTCTACCGCGCTGAATTCATGCTGCCAGTGCAGCTGATATGGTGGTGTTGCTGCGATGCTAATATTGCTGGCGCTGCTAAACAGCACCAGCACGGCAGCGACAAACTTACGCACGTTTTTGCAGCAGCAGAGCAATATCATCGCTGCTACTCATTATAGGTTCATCCTGTTTGGCTTTACGTGGCCGTAATTTTTCGCCCAATACCAGCATACAGGGCGTTAAAAATAGCGTTAGCACGGTGGCAAAGGTTAAACCGCCGGCAATGGCACTGGATAACTGCGTCCACCACTGGGTAGACGGTGCGCCAAAGCCCAGGCTGGGCTCGAGCAGGTTAACGTTTACTGCCAGTACCATCGGCAGCAAACCCAGTACCGTGGTAATAGAGGTTAGCAGCACCGGCCGCAGGCGCAGACAGCCGGTTTCCAGTGCTGCTTCAAAGGCTGACAAGCCGCTGTCGCGCAGCTGATTATAGGTATCAATTAACACGATATTGTTATTCACTACGATACCGGCCAGGCCAATAATACCCATGCCTACCATCACGATGCCAAAGCTTTGGCCATTCACCAGCAAGCCCAGTAAGACGCCGGCGGTAGAGAAAATAATGGCGGATAAAATTAACAAGCTTTGATACCAGCTGTTAAATTGCACCAGTAAAATCATCAGCATCAAAAATATAGCCGTGGCAAAGGCACCGAGTAAAAACGTCATGGCTTCTTGCTGATCGGCGCTTTCACCGGCAGTTTTTACCATCACGTTGTCCGGCAGTGTAATATCACTGCCCAGCAGCGCCTGTAAGCGCTCGCTTACCTGAAAACCTGCGGCTAAATCGCTTTTTATCGTTACTGCCCGGTTGCCATCAATCCGTTTTACCACACTGGTTTTTGGCGCTGGCACCAGCTTGATAAAGTTACTGAGCGGCACCTGACCACGCGTGGTTTGAATGGTTAAGCGACCCAGTTGATCCAAGGATCGCCAGTTTTGTGGAAAGCGTACGCGGATATCGACTTCGTCACTGGCGTATTCCGGGCGGAACTTTGCCAATAATAAACCGTTACTGATCATCTGTACGGCATTACCGACGGTAAGTACATCGGCACCAAAGCGCGCGGCTGCTGCACGGTCTACTTCAATGCGCCACTCAATGCCGGGCAGGCTGCGGTCATCTTCTATGTCGACAAAGCCGCCTAGTTCATGCATTTGGGCTATAAGCTGCGTTACCGCCTGTTCGGTGGCAGCAGATTCCATACTGCTGATTTGCAACTCTATCGGTTTACCGGCTGCCGGGCCTTCCTGCTGCTGGCGAAACTCCAGAATAATACCGGGGATATCGGCAGTCAGTTTACGCATATCGTCCAGAATGGCAGCGGCGCGGCGCCTGTCGTACCAGTCGATAAACTGAAACTGTAAGGTCCCCACCACATCGGGTGCCAGCTCGCCACCGGCGCTTGCCATAGAACGGGCATACAGCGCTTTTACTTCGGCTAAGCCGAGCAGGCGCTGTTCGACTTTTTGCAGCAGGGCGTCTTTTTCATAAATCGACATATCACCACGTGCCCGTACCCACACCTGTGCCGATTCTGGCTCTACCGACGGGAAGAATTCCATACCGTGGTTATATTTACCGTAGGCGACGAAAATAAGCAGCATAGCACCGAGCAGCCCGGCAAAGGTAAGCCCGGGGCGGCGCAACAAGCGCCCCAATAGGCTGCGATAGGCCAAACCGGCACGGCTTTGTTCCACCTGATGTACCGGTGGCTGTGCTTTGCTAAGAGAGCCCATCACCGGTAAAAAGATCAGCGCCATAAACAATGATGCCAGCAAACATAAAATTACCGTGGCTGGCAGGTACTTCATAAACTGACCGACAACGCCGGGCCACACCAGCAATGGCATAAATACCACTATGGTAGTCGCGGTTGAGGCAATGATTGGCCAGGCCATGCGTCCTGCGGCATTGGCCCAGGCCTGCTTGGGCGGTTGGCCTTCAGCTAAGTTGCGATCGGCCAGCTCGCTGACCACGATGGCGCCGTCTACCAGCATGCCGGCCACCAGAATTAGCGCAAACAGCACGATAATGTTCATGGTGTAGCCAAGCGCGGCTATCATCAGAATGCCGGCAAAAAACGCCCCGGGGATAGTAATTCCCACCAGCAATGCCGAGCGAACGCCCATGGTGGCGACAATCAGAATAAGTACCAGTACCACCGCAGTTAACACGTTGTTCAGTAAGTCTGACAGCATGTTTTTTACTTCTTTGGACTGGTCCATAATGTAATTGATGTGCATACCGTCCGGAAACTGGCTACTTGCCTGGTCGATTAATGCCTTAGTCTGCTCAATAGTCGAAATAATATTGGCGCCGGCACGTTTTTTAACTTCCAACACCACAGCAGGCTGGCCATTAATGCGGGCGAAACCGAGTGGGTCCTTAAAGCTGCGGCTTATCGTTGCGACATCGCCAAAGGTGATCACGGTATCGCCATCGGTTTTTATCGGCATTGATAAGACATCGTTTAAATCTTCAATCACGCCAGGCACTTTCATTGCCATCCGGCCAGCGCCGGTATCTAAACTGCCGGCAGCCACCAGCCGGTTGTTGTTTGAAACCAGACTAAACAGTTTCTGGTAGTCCAGGCCATAGCCCTCGAGTACCTGCGGGTCAACCACTATTTCCAGTAAGTCTTCGCGGTCGCCACCGATATCCACTTCCAGCACTTCCGGTATCGCTTCGATATTCTCCTGCAGTTGACGTGCGATATACACCAGCTGGTTTTCTGATACCGGGCCGGATAACCCTACCGATAACACCGGAAACAGGCCAACGTTAATCTCGTTTACGGTTGGCTCGTCGGCTTCACTGGGTAGCTTAGAGCGGGCGGCGTCTACTTTTACCCGCACATCGGCCAGCGCTTTGTCGGCGTCAAAGCCGGCATCAAACTCCAGCATTACCGAAGCATGGCCTTCGCTGGAAGTAGAAGTCATCTTTTTTATGCCTTCTAAAGAACGCAGTTCGTGCTCCATCGGCCTTACCAGCAAACGCTCACCATCTTCCGGGCTAATACCATCAAGCGACATCGACACATACATCATCGGAATAGCGACATCGGGATTGGCTTCTTTGGGTATGGACTGATAAGCGCTGATGCCGGCAATAAATAAAAACAGCAACAGCATCATACTGGCGCGGCTGCGCTGTATGGCAGCCTGGATAAAGCTGTTCATGCTTTAGCTCCCACTACCTTTACGCTGTCACCGGCGCGGACAAAACCGGCACCCTGAGTAATAATTTGCGCCCGTGCCGGTAAACCACTGACCCAGGCACCCGTTGTATCAGCGGTGAGAATTTGCACCGGGTAAAATACAACGTGTTGCTGTGCATCGACTACGGCAACGGTCAATTGGCCGGAGTTATCCAGGCTGAGTAAAGCCGGAGAGATAAGGTGCGCCTGCACGCTGTCCAGAGCGATGTCCAGCGTGGCACTGGCACCGGCGATACGCCATAACTGCGGGTTGGCGACACTGACTTCAACATAGAAACTGCGGGTAGCGTTGTCGGCCGCATAGCTGATAAAGCTCAGTTCGCCACTTAGCGCGCGGCCATCAAGCAAGCGAATTTTTACCTGCTGGCCAATTTGTAAGGCACGAACATGTTGCTGCGGAATTTGTGCTGTGACTTTAAGCCGATCAATTTGCACCAGTTGCATCAGCTCTGTACCTGTTTGAATTAAATCACCCACTTCGATATGGCGCCGGTCTACCAACCCATCAAACGGCGCTACCGGCTGTGTTTGGTTAACAGCCAGCATAGCGCTTTGTAGCTCAGCTTCAGCTTTAGCCAGTTCACTCTCTAACCGGGTTAACTCGGTGACGGACAAAAACTGCGCCTTGCCTAGTGTGCGGGCGCTGCTAAGTTCGGTTTGGCGTAGGGTTAAATTGGCTTTTGCTTGCGCTAACATCGCGCTGCGGCCTTCATCCGATAAGCGCAGCAGTTTATCGCCTTGCGCTACGCTGTCGCCTTGTTGCTTTAACAGGGCTTCAACCCGGCCAGGTTGTTGCGATTTAATGCTGACACTGCGCCATGGCAGCACCTGGCCCTGAGCTATTTGTGTTGCCTGATACGGCTGCGCTTCTGACCAACGGGTTTCAACCTGTGGTAGCTGTTTCTGCGTTACTTGCTGCGGTGCAGGTGGGGTGTCTTTGGCGCTGAAATTATCTCCGCTTAATAGCCACAGTATCAGCGCCACCGCAAGAACAATGGCCAGTAGCATAGGTGAGAGGGAGAATTTTTTCAGCATAACGCATCCTTGGTGGCGGTGAGCAAAGCCGTGGTTTGAGCATGGTTATAAAATATACCTACAGTGATGAATGTCAGCAAGGCCGCAACTGTAAGCAAATATGGCGGGTTTAACAGAGTTTTACGCTCTGTTAAACCAAGAGACGGTAATAACTACTGATTGCGGGCAAAGCGCCCTAACTGCTGCTGCGTGCGGGCGGTGCCGCTAAGCAGATCTTTGGCTGCCTGGTCAATCGACGCCATCTGGCTGTAGGCGTCACTGGTTACCTGCTCTATGGCGCTTAAATGCTGGTGCGTTTGCTGGTAACGCTGCTCCAGTTCCAGCACGGTTTGGTTGATGTTTTGAATACCGGTTTTCGCCTGCTGCAGCTCTTGCTGTAACTGGCTAAATTCGTCGCTGGTACTGGCAATTTGCTGCTGCGCCTGCTGCGCTTGCTGGTTCAGGCTTTGTGATTCGGTGCGGGTTTCGCCTACCAGTTGCTCCATCTCATTTAAAAAACCGGAAATTTGCTTAGTGGCATCATTTACTTTAGCAGCCAGGGTACGCACTTCGTCTGCCACCACAGCAAAACCGCGACCAGCATCACCGGCACGGGCGGCTTCAATGGCGGCATTAAGTGCCAGCAGGTTAGTTTGGTCAGAAAAGGTTTCTACCATCACCAGAATTTGACGTACGTTTTCTGAGTTTTTATGTAAGCCGTTAATGGTGCTGCCAAAGCTGTCGAGCAGCTTAACAATGCCAGACAACTGGCCGCTTAACTGCTGCATCTGGCCGCTGGCTACTTTGGCTTTGTTTACCGCCACGCCGGATACCTGGTTTACCTCATCACCGTGTTGCACAATATCAGCCAGATTTTGCAATACCTGATCGCTTTCGCGGCGAATTTCTCCGCTACGTTGTTCAGTATCTTGCAAATGGCTGCGGGTGCTTTTTACCGCGGATGACACCTGCTCGTTTACCAGATGTGTTTCACGTGCCTGCTGGTGAATATCGCCCAATAACACACCGAGTTGGCTAACAAACTGGTTATATTCCTCCGACAGGGTACGAAACTCATCAAAGGTAAAAGCCGGCAAGCGGTGGTTTAAATCAGTGCCTTTGCGGTTGGTATCGTGCAGTGCCGATACTAATGCTTTTACCGGCCGCACAATCAAATAGTGCATATAGCCAATGGTAAAAATAAAAGCACCACAGCCTAGCAGCAGCAGTGCCCACCAGCTACCACTTGCGCCACCGTCGGGGTACGCAAGGTATAACGCATAAAAGAAAAACACAGCCAAAAAGCTAATGTTACCCGCTATTTTACGGCTTAAACTGCCGAAAAATGTGCGTTCGATAAACAGGTAAAGGGAAGTAAATCCGCTCATAAAGTCGCAAGTCCTGCCAGTTTAAACTGATGTTAAATCAGCATAACATAGCAATTAGCTAGCTGCGACCCGCCTGTGTTATCACAGCTTGATCTGAAACAACGGCCATTCAAATAGGCAGCCTTCGGCTGACAAACCAGCCGGCGACCATGGCGGCAATAAATGCCAGTGTGCCAATGCTGCCGGAGCTTATAGCCGCTAGTGCCGGGCCCGGACAATAACCTACTAAGCCCCAGCCGGCACCGAATAACAATGCGCCGATGACCAGCGGTTTATCTAAATCTTTTTTGCCGGGCAAACTAAAATGCTCCGCAAATAGCGGCTTGTCTTTTTTTGCAAACAGCCAGTAACCGGTGCTGTAAACCGCTAACCCTGAGGCCATAACCAGCATTAAACTGGGGTCCCAGTCGGCATTCAGCGTTAAAAAGCCCAGCACTTTAGCCGGATCTATCATTTGTGAGTAAGCAATACCGGCTGACATCAGTAAGCCGGCGATAACAGCAATAATAATCGGCATGGCTGTTTCCTTAACGTAGTAGGGTGGCAACAATAACGCCACTTAGCATAAACAGCAGCGTAGCGGTAATGGAGCGCGGCGATAAGCGGCTGATACCGCAAATACCATGGCCTGACGTACAACCACTGCCCCAGCCGGTTCCAATGCCTACCAGCAAGCCGGCAACCACAAGCTGCCAGCTCATCTCTGGTGTGCTGTAACTAAAATCGCTGATAACCGCGCCTACCAGCAACGGGCCTGCGATAATGCCAGCTAAAAATGCCAGCCGCCAGCTACGGCCATCTTTGGAGAATAATGCTGAGCTGGCAATACCGGAAATACCGGCAATACGGCCGGAAAATACAAATAATATCAGTGCGCCCAAGCCAATCATGCCGCCACCAATAAGTGCCTCTACCGGAGTGAAGTTTTCCATTTACTGCTCCTGTTATTGTTTAACAGCAAGGCCGGCGTCTAACCAGGCCTGAACACCGCCGGCGACGGAATATACCTGGCTAAAACCCATGCGTTGCAGTGATTCTGCCGCCAATGCAGAGCGCGCACCGGAGCGACAAATTAAATACAGCGGGTTTTGTGCTAATTGCGTCAGTGCCATATCGGGCGCGCAGCCACTGGCGGCTACCTTGGGGTGGTTATGAATATTCATTTCCAGCACCCCTCGCGGATAATTTACTGCGCCAGGTATATGTTGTTGCGCAAATTCGGCGGGTTCGCGCACATCTACCAACACGGTTTCAGCGTCAGCAGTCAGCGCTGCGTTTAACTCGCTGATACTGACTTCTTTAATTGCCGCTTTGGCTTCTGCTACTAACTGTTGCGATGTTTTCATCTGACACTCCTGCTGTTGAGGTTATATCTGAAGTTATATCCGCTGCTACAGCACGGATTGATATATGACCACCACGGCCATGATCACTAAGAATACAGCAAAGGCGCGTTGTAACTGCTGTTTTGGTAAGCACTTACCAACGGCTGCACCGACATAACTACCGGCAATACCAGCGACTATCATCAGGCCTATGGTGCTCCAGTCAAATATGGCGCCGTCTGCCGCCATTACCCAATAGTATTTGCCAAAACCGACAAAAGATTTCATCGCAATAATAACCAGGCTGGTCGCCACACCAACCGGCATGGTTAAACCGCCCAGCAGTACCAGCGCCGGTACAATTAAAAAGCCACCGCCGACACCAACAAAACCGGTAATGGCGCCGACCGCCAAGCCATCAATAACAATTTTTACCGGTTTAAATGCTTTACCGTTACCCAGCTCACCAGCCTTGCTGCGCCACATCATTACTGCAGCCACCAGCATCAACAGGGCAAACACCAGCAATTGCCAGCGCGTATCTACCAGTGTGCCCAGCCAGGCACCACCATAGGTGCCTGCCATACCCGGAATACCAAACCATAACACATGGCGCCAGCTGATCAGCCGTTGCAAACCATTACGTACCGAGCCGAACAAGCTGATGCCAGCGACAATTAACAACGACGACGCTATCGCCAACTGCGGCGGCATGTGCAGCAGGTACAACAATACCGGCACAGTAAGAATAGAGCCGCCCGAGCCAAACAAGCCTAAACTTAAGCCAATTACCAGGGCACCGAGCAAAGCTAACATAATGACTTTACCTTATATAACATAATGGAATATGCTTATAACATGAATTGCATTCTAGAGTGGTTTTGGTTAAGCTGCAATCTAAATTTAGCATTTACTAATTTAAGGGGTTGATATGGCCGTTGATCAAGTTGAAATAAAAATGTTTTTCGATGCCGACAGCTCGACCTTTAGCTATGTTGTGGCCGATAGCGACACCGGTTTTGCTGCCATTATAGACCCGGTGCTTAACTACGAGGCTGCTGCGGGCACTGTCAGTACTGCTGACGCTGATGACATACTGGCTTATTTAGCTGCCCATGAGCTTAAGCTACAGTGGATACTTGAAACCCATGCTCATGCCGATCATTTATCGGCTGCAGATTATCTGCACCGTAAAACCGGTGCGCCAGTAGCGATAGGTGAGGGCATTAAAAAAGTGCAGCACACCTTTAAGCTGGTATTTAACCTGGGCGATGATGAACTGCTGGCCAAAGGTGATTATTTTCACAAGTTGTTTGCTGATAATGAGTGCTTCAACATTGGCAGTATAACTGCTCAGGTGCTTAACACCCCAGGCCATACCAACGACAGTGTCAGTTATTTAATTGCCGGTAACTTATTTGTTGGTGACTCGCTGTTTATGCCTGACGCTGGTACAGCGCGTTGTGACTTCCCCGGTGGCGATGCGCATATTCTCTTTCGCTCTATTCAGCGCATATATCAGCTGCCGGATGAGACAAAAATTTATATGTGCCATGACTATCAGCCGGGTGGGCGCGAGCTGAAATACCAAACCAGCGTAGCGGAGCAAAAAGCGCAGAATATTCATGTTAAGGCCGGCACGCCAGAGCAAGACTTTGTGCAAAAACGTGAGGCGCGTGATAAAACCCTGGCGGTACCAAGGCTGATATATCCAGCGGTGCAGGTGAATATCCGTGGCGGCCAGCTGCCTAAAGCCGCGTCTAATGGCGTAAGTTATATCAAGATCCCGTTAAAACAGAGCTGATACTTTGCCGGCGACATCTGGGCCAACAACTTGTTTGTTACTAATGTTTTAGCGTAACCTGCCTGCAAGCAATTCAGACAAGGTTACCGCATGAGAATAGCGCTGTTAGGGCTTGGCGATATAGCGCAAAAAGCCTACTTACCCTTAATGGCGGCTATGCCAGGCATAACGCCGCTGCTGTGCACCCGGCAAGCGCCACTATTGCAACAGTTGATGCAGCAATACCGCATTACCGAGGGTTATACCGAGCTTACGCAGTTAATTGCCGCCCGGCCGGATGCAGTGATGATCCATAGCAGCACCGATAGCCATTTCAGCGTCGCAACGGCCTTACTTAACGCCGGTATTGCGGTCTTTATTGATAAACCACTCAGTTACCAACTGACAGAGTGTGAACAATTACTGACGCTGGCTGAGCGTAAAAACCTGTTGTTGTTTGTTGGTTTTAACCGCCGCTACGTGCCGTTATATCAGCCGGCATTGGCGGTTTCTCCGATACAGCTGCATTATCAGAAAAACCGACATAACCTGCCAGCCGATATCCGCACTTTTATCTATGATGATTTTATTCATCTGCTGGATTTTGCCCACTTTGCTACCTCGTTACATAACCGCGGTAATTTCACCCCTACGGTGCATGGCCACTTTGTCGACGGCCAATTAGGCTGTGTTCAGGTAAGCTGGCATGTGGGAAATACCATGGTGTCGGCGTCAATGAACCGTCTGGCGGGGGGCAATTTTGAGCGGCTGGCGTACTTCGCTGAAAACCAGCACTGGCAGGTAGATAACCTGGTGCAGGGCCAGCTAACGGCGGATAACCGGCAGCAGCAGCTGGCGGTAAACGACTGGCATGACACCCTATACAAGCGCGGTTTTGTCTCAATGCTGCAGGCATTTATTCAACAACTGGCAAAAGGCGGCACTAACAGCGCGCAAAATAAAACCCTGCTTAGCAGCCATCAGCTCTGTGAGTTTGTGGTCCAACAACTGCAACAATAAAAAAGACCGGTCAGAAGGTTGGGAGTTCTGACCGGCCGAATACCATCAAGGGTAACACGCAGACTGTATGCTACATAGCAGCCAGCTTGCCTGTTTTGATGTAGCGCAATAATACCGGTGTTAAGCCTGGCAACCCAGCAACAAAATGTAAGGTTTTATATCGGCGTAACACCTTGTTGCGTTGCCGGCATGGGTAGTTAAGCCACAAGCTGGGTATTATTACCAATGGCTTTAAGCAGCTGCAGCAAATACGGCTGCAGCGCACCGGTTTTGCTGATGTATTTGACACCTTAGTGATCTTAGAGCAGGTTGGCGTTGCTAAACCGCATATCGACATTTTTAACCATGCGTTTTCCTTGATGGGCCATCCACCGAAACAGCACATCTTAATGGTAGGCGATAACCCGCATGCCGATATTCAGGGTGGCATTAATGCCGGTATCGACACCTGCTGGCTCAACCGTCATGGTGCTGCGCGACCAGATGGTATTACGCGCCGCATATTGAAGTTAATTCGCTATCACAGCTGCAGCAGTGGTTGTTGGGCAGCGATTAGCTGCTGGCTGGAAAAAACGGCGGAATTTGGTTATAACCTGCACTAACTAAACTCTGCTAAGGCCGCCGCTATGACTGAGCAACATGTTCCGCTGACTGATTTTATCGAATATCCGCCCGAGCAAATGCTGGCGCGCGCCAAGCAGCATCTGGTAGATCTGCGCCGGCGTCACTCTATCCGTAAGTTTTCCGACCGGCCGGTAGCGCAGCAGCTGATAGAACAATGCATTCTGGCGGCTGGTGCAGCCCCTAGTGGTGCTAACCATCAGCCGTGGCACTTTGTTGCTATTCAAAGCCCAGAGGTTAAGCAGCAAATCCGCATTGAAGCTGAAGCGCTGGAGCAAGGTTTCTATGCAGGCCGCGCCGGCGAAGAATGGCTGGATGCCCTTAAACCACTGGGCACCAATGCCACTAAAGCCTATTTAGAAACCGCGCCCTGGCTTATCGCGGTGTTCAGCCAAAAGCGCGGCGGCGTTGATGCGGCCGATGATAAAACCAACTATTACGTGCATGAATCGGTTGGCCTGGCGACCGGCTTTTTGCTGCAAGCACTGCACCACGCCGGCCTTGGCACCTTAACCCATACGCCGAAACCGATGAGCTTTTTAAGCAAAATTTGTGGTCGCGACAACGACAACGAGCGGCCTTATATGCTGATAGTCACTGGCTATCCGGCAGAAGACGCCACAGTGCCGGAGCATGCGCTGAAAAAGAAAACACTGCAGCAGATCTGCAGCTTTTTGTAACGCAGCATGGCTATAGATATTTAGTTTTAGCAGGTGAAATAATCAGCCTATGAAAACATTGTTGGTATACACCGGCTTAACGTTGCTGAATTTTATTGTGTGCTTGTTTATTTTTAATTATTCCTTTAACCAACAAGCTACGCCGTTTTTAGTTGAAGAACAGCGAGTTGATAGCGGTCTATTGATGCTACAGACCACATTACCCGCCTATCTGGTGTGGTCAGTGATAATTAGTTTAGTGTTCTATTGGATTGCAAGAAAGCTAAAGAGCAATCGTTAACAAGTGATGAGTTTGTAAACCAAAGAGCCCGCTTTCGCGGGTTTTGCTTTTCTAGTTTGTCAGTTACTGCTTGGTGCTCTGGCCAGACAATGTGCGCAGTTTCTCTGGCGTTTCATGACTTCTCGGTTAAATACCCCGTTAACACTGCATATAAGCTGGTTGCCGGTTTTATTTACATGCTATAGATTAGGTACTTAACGCGGGGGCGCAGAAATATAACGCACAGCTCCGGAAATATAAGGCAAGCTCGTTTTTTCAGAATGTGATAATAGTATCTGAAAATTTACGGTTATTTTTCAGTGGATTACATGGGATTATTCCCTCTGTAGGAATTGAGAAAATGAGCATACACAATAATAAAATGTAGCCATAACGGAGTAATCATGACAGTTAGAGTTATTCAGTTCACAAATAGTGAACTACTAGCAATAAATTTAGGAGCAAATGTAGTGAACATAACCGACCAAGCGAAAATAAAACAAACGATTTCCACGTTGATTTAAATTTAACTTGGGTGCCAGCACCATCAAATGGCTAACAAGGCTATTGTTGCAACTGTTCTGGCTGAGAGGGCTTACGCTAAGTACGCCTGCACCAAAGCTTTGCGTTAACCAATAATTTTAGACAAGGTAGTTTTATGAAGCAAATATTGGATGCTATTGATGGTGCGATAAAAAGATTGGTGTCCCCAACCGCTATGATAGTTGCGGCTGCGCTATTGGCTCAAGGATCAAAAGGCGATGGTGCGACGCCTTTTATCATCAAAGTACTTATTTGGATTTTAAGTATTTTTGCTCTTGGCTATTTAATTTTATCTTACCTAGTCGCATTCAAGGAAATTGAAGCTTCCGGTTACTCTAAATTGAAAACAGGATTTATTTCACTCGCATTTATGCTTGTATATTTTGTATTAGTTCTTGCGGGTATAAGGTTTGGAATTGATAAAATTGGCTAACAACCCGCGTCACTCAGGGCCTTCGGCCCGGGCTCACAAGTTCGCGCGCATGCGCGGGGCGTTATGTTAATGCTATCTCATTGAGAGAAAAGAATAAAAATGGATAATACGGATTTAACAAAAGTTCTCAGATTTATAGAAGAGAACATGAGAGTCACCGAGCAAACTTCTATCGAATATCTTGATTCCCAGGGAGCAATTGATCGGTTAAAAATAAAACAAAACCATATTGTTTTTGGGCGCCGTGGTTCTGGTAAATCACTGCTACTAAAATCACTACGCGATATCGCTGAGGTGGAATGCATCAGTGTCAATTTAGAAGATTTTAAAGATATTAGCTTTCCCAATTCAATCATTCAGGTTCAAAAGGCAATAATTAAACAGCTTATCCCTAAGGTTGCCTCCAAACATCCTTGGTACACACTTGATTCAATTAAAAAATATTTTCCTCTGAAGAGGCGTCTTACTAAGCAAATAAAATCACTAGATCACCACCTTTCTCACCCTGATTTATACGACCAAGAGGTTAAAGAGAAAAGCTCAAAGAAAGGCACTGCTAAGGCAAAAAGAAAAGCATTTGGCGGAGAAGGCGAAGGCACGTTCGAGGCATCTAATGAAACTGAGCTATCAAAAAAATTAATGGTAGATAAGCTCGACATTTTAAAAAATGATTTGTCGAATATAAAAGAGCTTTTTTCAGATGTAGCAAATTATTTAGGGAAAGAAATATTTCTAATACTTGATGATTTCTATTTTATTCGAAAGGATGAACAGCCCTATTTTATAGATTTCTTTCATCGTGTATCAAAAAATATTCCTTTATACATTAAGGTCGCAACGATTCAACATAGAAGCAAGCTGTATATTCAAAACGAAAGCTATGTGGGGGTTGAACTTCCTCACGATGCGCAACCTATATACCTCGATTACGGCCTCCAAGACTTTAATCGCCTCGTTTCCTTTAAAAGAGCACTTTTGGCGCATGTCAATCAAAAGGCCGGAGTAGATGTCGACTATAACAGCCTCATCACAGATAACGCATTTAGATTTTTATGTTTAGCGTCCGGCGGTGTTCCAAGAGACTTTTTTAGTCTTCTAATTTCTTTGGAACCTTTATTTGGGGGGGAAAGGTCTATTTCAAAGCCTAATGTTATTGAAAAGGCAATTGAAAATTTAAAGAACAAGATGGATACTTTGAAAAAAGATGCTTCTGACGAGGAAGTGCTCTTAGAGCATTATTTGCGGGTAATTAGAGAAGAGATTATCGACCATAAAAGATGGAATGCTTTTCTATTGTCAAATTCAGAGGTGCAAAAGTACCCGCAAATCAACCAAGCAATCAAAGAACTTGTTGATTTAAGATTTATCCATTTGGTTAACCCTAATACGAGCGCGGCTAGTAGTGATGGAACTCGGTACTCAGCATATATGTTAGACATTGGTTTGTTTCCGAATGCAAATCCCAGAGACTTTCAGCAAGTCGAGCCAGGGCAAACGGATGATAAGCATAGACAAGATAAGATAAGATCAGCCCCAAAATTAGATTTAGAGTCATTCAGTGCTCAGATTGCTGCGCTTAAATTACCGCGTGAGCTTGAGGTAACCGAACAGTGATATCACATATCAATCAAAGTCACCGGACAGCTGATGCTGCACGGCGCTTTGTGCGTTAGCTATAGTCGAAATAAGTATTAAGGTCTGCAAAGACAAAGCCCGCAAAAGCGGGCTTTGTCTTTTAACAGTTAGCTGTTACCAGCCGCACTGCATACCTTTGTTCTGCTCGTCTAAGTAAGCTTGAAGCGGGGTGAAGTAATCCAGTATTGCGGTGGCATCCATTTCTGGCTTGCCGGTTACTACCTCAAGTGCTTGCTGCCATGGCTGGCTTGAGCCCATTTCCAGCATCTGGTTTAGTTTGGCGCCAGCCTCTTTGCTGTTGTATATCGAGCAGCGATGCACCGCACCTTCGTTACCGGCGATATCACACAGCGCCTTATGAAACTGGAACTGCAAAATATGCGCTAAGAAATAACGGGTGTAGGGTACATTGCCCGGCACATGGTACTTGGCGCCCGGGTCGAAATCAGCTTCACTACGAGCAACCGGCGCGGCGACGCCTTGGTATTTTTCACGCAGTTGCCACCAGGCTTCGTTGTATTGCTCTGGCGTAATTTGGCCGTTAAATACCTGCCAGCGCCACTGATCGACTAACAAACCAAAGGGCACAAAGGCAATTTTGTCCATCGCCATTTTAAGCAACAGGCCAATGTCTTTGCTCTCATCCGGTACCTTATCCAGTAAACCAATTTGCTTTAAGTAATCTGGTGTGACTGACAAGGCGATAGTGTCGCCAATAGCTTCATGGAAGCCGTCATTGGCGCTTTCCTGATAGTACACCGGCTGATCTTTGTAAGCGCGCTGGCAATAGTTGTGTCCCAGCTCGTGGTGAATTACCGAAAACTCTTCAACGGTGCGCTGTATGCACATTTTAATGCGCAAATCGTCTTTGGCGTCTAAATCCCAGGCCGAAGCATGGCATTCTACGTCGTGATCGGCCGGCTTGGTAAACAGTGAGCGCTGATAAAAGGTGTCCGGTAGCGGGGCAAAACCCAGTGAGCTGAAAAACGCTTCGGCACCGCGGACCATTTTAATTTCGTCGTAGTTATGTTTTGCTAAAAGTTCGGTAACGTTATAGCCCGGATCGGCATCTTTCGGTGCGACTAAAAAGCAGAGCTCACCAGCAACGTGGTGAGTGACAGGTTAAATGTGGTCATAAGGGTACCTTTAGCATATCGTTATAGTTATTGGCGCCAACAGTATAGACAGGACAACATAGCTAATGCCAGTGGCTGACGTATCAGTTATGTTGTTTTTGCTGCAACTGCCACATGCGGGCGTATTCACCATTAGCGGCTAACAGCACATCATGGGTGCCTTGCTCGGCCAGCTGGCCATGTTTCAGCACAATAATATTGTCAGCATCGGTAATAGTAGACAGCCGGTGAGCAATGACCACACTAGTATGGTTGCGCGCCACTTCACGCATCGCTTGAAGAATGGCCTGCTCTGAGCTGGAGTCCAGCGCCGAGGTGGCTTCATCAAACAGCAGAATAGGCGACTTTTTCAAAATAGCGCGGGCGATGGCAATACGCTGCTTTTCGCCACCGGAGACTTTTAAGCCACGCTCACCCACTACAGTAGCATCACCCTGTGGCAGGCTGTCGATAAAGCTGCGCAGGTGGGCAAGGTCAATGGCCTGCTCAATCTCTGCTTCGTCGGCATCGGGGCGGCCGTAGCGAATATTATCGCGAATGCTGTTATTAAACAGCACCGTATCTTGCGGCACTATAGCAATGGCGCGGCGCAGGCTGTCCAGTGTTAGCGTGCTGATATCCTGACCATCAATACAGATACTGCCGCCACTGACACTATAAAAGCGGTATAGCAGCCTGGCGATAGTGCTTTTACCGGCACCGCTGGCACCAACGATGGCCACCTTGCTGCCGGGGGGCACGCTAAAACTGAGCTGCTGTAAAATCGGCCGCTGGCTTTGATAGCCAAACTCAACCTGGTTAAACTCAATACTGCCCTGTACCAGCGCAAGCGGTTTGGCATCTGGCCTATCAACAATCTGCGGTGTACGCTTAAGTAAGCCAAGCATATTTTCCAGATCGGTTAACGCACGTCGAATTTCGCGGTACACAAAGCCTAAAAAATTCAGCGGCAAAAACAGCTGGATCATATAGGCATTTACCATCACCAAGTCACCCAGCGTCAGCTGTTTGTTGACCACTTCATCGGCTGCCAGCCACATTAGCGCGGTAATAGCAGCGGCAATAATCAACGCCTGGCCAGAGTTCAGTGCCAGCAAACTTAAGCGGTTTTTTAACCGCGCTTGCTCCCATTTTGCTAAAAAGCTGTCATAGGTTTGCGCCTCATACTGCTCGTTATTAAAGTATTTTACCGTTTCATAGTTCAGCAGGCTGTCGATAGCGCGGCTGTTGGTGGTGTTATCCGCCTGGTTGGCTTCGCGGGTGTATTTGTTACGCCACTCGGTAATAAACACAGTAAAGAAAATATAAATACCGACAGCCAGCACAGTAACCAGCGAATACAGCGGTGAAAACAGCGCTGCGAAAATAACGGCGACGGCCAGAATTTCAAACAGGGTGGGCGCGATATTAAACATTAAAAAGCGCATTAAGAAACTTAAGCCGTTGGTACCGCGCTCTATATCCCGGCTGATACCGCCGGTTTGCCGGTCCAGATGAAAAGACAATTCTAAACTGTGAAGGTGCTTAAATACTTTAAGGCCAAGCTGGCGCATGGCATGCTCGGTAACCCGGCCAAACAGCGCGTCACGTACTTCACCAAAAAACACCCCGGCAAAGCGCAGGCCACCATACAGTATTAACAGCGCCACAGGCACCAACAATAAGCTGTGTTGGCCACTGTCCAGCGCGTCAACAATGTGTTTTAGTGCCAACGGCATCAGTAGCACCGCGGCTTTAGCAGCGATTAATGCCAGCAGTGCCAGCACAACGCGGTACTTAAACTGCCACAAAAACGGCCATAGCATGGCCAGCGTTTGCTTAAGGTTGGTGGCGTGCGGCCGTTTTACCGGTTGTGGTTGTTTTGCTGCAGAGCGCATACCGCGCATGAAGGTGTCCTTGCTACGACGTCAGGCATAGGTGCAAAGGTACGCGGTATCTACTGCCACCTGCAACTGAAATTTGCTGTTTGCCGGCACTTCAAATTGCTGGCCACGGCTGTAGGTTTGCCAGCCGTTAGCACCTGGCAGCAATACCGTTAGGGCACCGCTTACTACTGTCATCACTTCATGTTGGCTGGTACCGAACTCATAGTCACCCGGTGCCATTACACCAACCGTTGCCGGCAACTGCTCCCCGGCAAAGGCAATAGACGCCACTTTGCCGTCAAAATATTGGTTTACTTTAAACATCTTATTCTCCGTTATCTAAGCTCTGTCACAGTAAACCTGATCTGGGCTACAGATGGAAGTAGCCAGCTTAAAATCAGATGGCTTTACGGCCGGTTATTTGACTTATACAGCGCTTTGTTGTTTTTGTAAGAAATATTGACGTTTATATGTAATAAAATAATTGTTACAAATTAACTAAAGTTAATGAATGTGCCACAAAAGCGTTTTATATTCGGTTGTCCTTAATAAAACAATCAGGGAGCACAAGAATGAAAATCAGGACATTATCAGCAACTATCGCCATGTTACTGGCGCCGGCAGTTTCTGCCGATCTGTTTATTTCCGAATATGTTGAAGGGTCAGGCAATAATAAAGCGCTGGAGCTGTTCAATCCAACTGCCAATGCGGTCTCGCTAGATGGCTATGCAATAAAGGTTTATTTCAACGGCAGTGCTAATGTTGGTACAACGATTAATCTGGTTGGTACAGTGCAGCCGGGCAGCACCTTCGTATATGCATCTTCAAATGCGGCGGCCGAACTGGTGGCTTTAGCTGACCAGACATCGAACCAGAGTTTGTGGAACGGCGATGACGCCATTACGTTGGAGAACGCCGGCGTTGTTATAGATTCAATCGGCCAGATCGGCTTCGACCCCGGCTCAGCCTGGGGCAGTGGCAGTATTACCACGGCTAACGATACGTTGCGCCGGGCTGCGGTAAGTTATGATGCAGAACCTTTTGATACCTTTGAGCCGGCTGATCAATGGCTGGGTTTTCCTCAGGATGATTTTAGTGATATTGGCCTGTTTAATGGTGAAGGTGGTGGGCCAACAGATCCAGATCCCGAGCCGGACCCCGATCCGATATTGGTTTGTGGCGAGCCAGCCACGGCCATTTCTGCTATTCAGGGCCCGGGTGATGTCAGCCCCTTGCTGGGCGCCGTAGTGCAGGTTGAAGCTGTGGTGACGCAAACGCTGCCGGGGTTACGTGGCTACACTATTCAGGCCTCTGATGCCGAGCAAGATGGCAACCCGATGACCTCTGAAGGCGTATTTGTTTACGTCAACCGCACTGATATTGATGTTACAGCTGGCCAGCGCATACGCTTGTTGGCCACAGTGGCTGAGTTTAATGGTCATACACAGCTAACGAATGTTAGCGCCAGCCTGGATTGCGGCCGCAGCGACTTACCTGCCCCTACACCGCTGACATTACCGGTAACCAGCATGGCTGAGTTGGAAGCAGTCGAGGGTATGCTAGTGCGGTTTAACCAGACGTTAACGGTTAATGACACCTTTACCCTGGGCCGTTTTGGCGAGCTGACCCTTTCTAATGGTCGTCGTTATACGCCGACTCAAGTAGTAAACCCTGGGTCAGATGCCATAGCGCTGGCGGCAGAGCATGCATTAAATAAAATTGTACTGGATGATGCCAGCACAGTGCAGAACCCGGCTACTGTGCCCTATCCGGTTGGTGGCTTATCTGCAGCTAACACTGTACGTAGCGGCGACACTGTTGTTAATCTGACAGGCACTATGCATTACGGTTTTAACCAGTACCGCATCATGCCTACGCAAACGCCTGACTTTATTCAGAGTAACCCGCGTACGGCTGCACCACAGTTGTCGGTAGGCGGTAATGTTAAAGTCGCCAGCTTTAACGTACTAAATTATTTCAATGGCGATGGTTTAGGCGGCGGTTTCCCAACAGCACGCGGTGCCGACAGTGCGTTAGAGTTTGAGCGGCAGCGGGCGAAAATTCTGGCTGCAATGGTGGCGCTGGATGCCAGTGTTATCGGCTTGATGGAAATAGAAAATGACGGTTATGCCTCAACCTCAGCTATTGCCGATCTGGTCATGGGCCTTCGCAGTGCATCTGGTAATGACAGCTGGCAATTTATAAATGCCGGTGGGCCGATAGGCACAGATGAAATTGCCGTAGGCTTAATTTATCGCGCCGACCTGGTTGCGCCGGCTGCACCCTTGTTGATACTGGATTCCGGTAATTCCGCATTGGATGAACAAGGCCAGGCTCTGTTTGATGATAGCCGCAACCGGCCAATGCTGGCACAGCGTTTCCGTGAGCTGGAGACTGATGCCGAATTTACCGTGATGGTAAACCATTTAAAATCGAAAGGTTCAGGCTGTGGCGCAGGCGATGCCGATAGCGGTGATGGCCAGGGCAACTGCAATATCAGTCGCACCCGGGCTGCAAAAGCTATTGGTATTTTTGCTGACGCACAGTTTGCTGATATTCCAGCACTGGTTATTGGCGATCTGAATGCTTATGCCAAAGAAGATCCTATTGTCACTCTGGCGCAGGCAGGCTATCACAATGTATTCGAAGTCTTAGGCAAAGTACCCAGCCATGGTTATGTATTCTCGGGCTTGTCAGGTTCGCTGGATCATGCCCTGCTAAACGACATGGCACTGCAACATTTAGTAGATGCTACCAAATGGAATATCAACGCCGATGAGCCTATAGCACTGGATTACAATGTGGAGTTTAAATCAGGGCAGCAGCAACTGGATTACTATGCTGCAGATGCGTACCGCTCGTCAGATCACGATCCGGTAGTGGTGTCGCTCAATTTGCCAGCCGTTGTACCGCCGCTGGATGTGACGTTAGAGCTGCTGCGAACTGTACGCTCGCGTTCGGGCCAAAGTTTGGTGCAACTACGCTGGGATGGCAGTGCCACAGATTTAACTCTGTATCGCGACAATGTAGCGGTGCGTGAGCTAAACCGCTCTGGCCGGGTAAATGACAGCTTCCGCTCTAACGCAATTAGCGTCACGTACAAAATTTGTCAGCAGGCGACAGCCAGTTGCTCGGCAGATTTGGTGGTTAACTTTGATTAACTGTTTGGTTATGGCTAAGCCGTAAATAAAAACGCCGGCGTCAGCCGGCGTTTTATTCGCAGCAGAATAACGCGTTATGCTGCTTTTACTTTCTTGTCTGTCTCTACCGCACCCGGCCCTTGCTGGGTCAGGGTTTTGTCTGCGGCCAGATAGGCTGGCTCAAAGTCATCAACGTTGATGGCGAACAAGCGGCCTTTTTCTGCGGTACGCAATATCTCAGCTTCGGCTTCGCTAATTACTTTTAGCTCTAAACCTAAGTCTGCCACTTCGTTTAAGCGGAAAAACGGCAACCGTTTACCGGCAGCGTGCGTTACCTTGTCAAACACTGGTTCTGCTGCCAGAACATCCAGTAATGCCTGTTCCATTAAACCGAGCTGGTTTTGCGGCTCGTTGGTTAAGTACATATGGCTGCCTAAACGCGAACGTGCTTCGCCCGGCGTTTGCATAATACGGGCAACTTTGTGCTCGATAATGTCAGACGCTTTACGCAGCGTACGGCCCCATGGGAACACCACGCGTTTTAATACCACGCCCACTACGCGGTTAGGGAAGTTATCAAATAACTCGTTTAACGCTAACTGGGCTTTGGCCAGGTTGTCTTCACACGCCCATTGCACCAGGGGTAAGTCATCAATTTTACGGCCTTCGTCGTTGTAGCGTTTTAGCACGGCGGAGGTAAGGTATAACATACTTAAAATATCACCCAGCCTGGCAGAGATGCGCTCGCGGCGTTTTAAATCACCCCCCAGCGTACCCATCGCTACGTCTGACATCAGTGCCATAGCGGCGCTGAAGCGGTTCATTTGCTTGTAGTACTTCGCCGTAGCATCGCCGTATGGTGCACTGCTGAAGGCTCCACCGGTTAACGATAACCAGAAGGTACGGAAGAAGTTGCTGATAGCAAAACCGATATGGCCAAACAACGCTTTATCAAAGGCGGTAACCGCCGCACCTTGATCGTCCAGCTGTGCTGCTTGTAATTCAGCCAATACATAAGGATGGCAGCGAATAGCGCCCTGACCATAAATAATCATATTACGGGTTAAGATATTGGCGCCTTCTACCGTGATAGCAACTGGTGCACCCTGGTAACCACGGGCCAGATAGTTATTCGGACCCATACAAATACCCTTACCACCGTGTACATCCATGGCATCAATAATCGCCTGACGCATCCGTTCAGTCATATGGTATTTGGTAATGGCCGAGATAACAGATGGTTTCTCGCCTAAATCAATTGAGCCTACCGACATGGTGGTAGAAGCATCGGCCATGTAGGCGTAACCACCAATGCGCGCCATTGCCTCCTCAACGCCTTCCATTTTACCAATAGGTAGCCTGAACTGACGACGAATCCGAGCATAAGCACCGGTAGCTAAGGCTACCGCTTTGATACCACCTGTGCTGTTTGATGGCAGGGTGATAGCACGACCAACAGACAAACATTCTACCAGCATACGCCAGCCCTGGCCGGCCATTTTGGCACCACCAATAATGTAATCCAGCGGCACAAAGATGTTCTCACCCTGGGTTGGGCCGTTTTGAAACGGCACATTTAGCGGGAAATGGCGACGACCAATTTTTACGCCTGGCGTGCTAACCGGGATAAGCGCACAGGTAATACCCAGCTCTTCTTCATCACCTAACAATTTTTCCGGGTCGTACAGTTTAAAGGCTAAGCCCAGCACGGTGGCAATAGGCGCCAGCGTAATATACCGCTTGTTCCAGGTAAGCCGCATGCCGATAACTTCTTTGCCTTCCCATTGGCCTTTACAAATAATACCGGTATCAGGAATTGCACCGGCATCTGAACCGGCTTCCGGGCTGGTCAGCGCGAAACACGGCACTTCAAGGCCCTTGGCCAGGCGGGGTAAATAGTGTTTTTTCTGTTCGTCGGTACCGTAGTGCTGCAACAGCTCGCCCGGGCCTAACGAATTAGGTACCCCAACAACACTGGATAACACCATGCTTTTACTGGTTAATTTTTGCAGGACGCAAGATTGAGCGTAAGCAGAAAACTCCAGACCACCATATTCTTTTTTGATGATCATGGCGAAGAAGCCTTTGTCTTTCAGGTACTGGTATACCTCTGGCGCTAAATCAGCACGTTCATGGGTAGTGTGCCAGTCATCGACCATCGCCAGTAATTCTTCTACCGGACCATCTAAAAACGCCTGCTCTTCTGCGCTTAAGCGTGGCACCGGAAAATTGTGCATCTTGTGCCAGTCCGGGTTGCCGCGGAATAAGTCGGCTTCCCACCAGGTCGTGCCGGCGTCAATCGCTTCTTTTTCCGTGGTAGACATTTCCGGCATAATTTTGCGGTATAGTTTCAACAACGGTTTGGTAAGGTATTGCTGGCGTATTGAGGCGATGTTTAATGGCAGTGCTATAGCTAAAAAGACTAGCCAGCTTAACGTGCCAACAACATCAAAGGCGCTGCCCACAGCTAATATAATAGCAAAGGCTGCGGTAAACATAGTAAGGCTGGCTCTGTTGTAAGCCAGCACACCAACGGCAGCTATCAGCACTGCCCATAGAATTAACATTTCCATCTTTTGCTCCTGATAAGAGGTCAGACCACTACTGCGAGCTAGAGTAAAGCGCTTTAACTAAAGTTGCAAGCCTTTACGTGTTATGTTGTATAAAGGCATTGTCAACTTAGGTTGCAACTCGTAGGCTTATACGCTTAAGCATAGCTTGCTGGTTTAGTTTCGTCCGCTGTTGCTGCGGTGTATAAGGGGTAATATGTGCGAATTGCTGGGAATGTCGGCTAATGTGCCTACCGATATTTGTTTTAGTTTTAAAGGCTTAAAAGAGCGGGGGGGCCGCACGGGGCCACATAAAGATGGTTGGGGCGTAGCATTTTATGAAAATAAAGGTGTTTGTACTTTTAAAGATGCGCTACCAAGTTATCAATCTGAAATTGCCCGGCTGGTGTCTGACTATCCGATAAAAAGCTGCGCCGTTATTGCCCATGTGCGTCAGGCAAATCGCGGCAGAGTGGCGCTGGAAAATACTCATCCGTTTAGCCGTGAGCTGTGGGGCCGTTACTGGACCTATGCGCACAATGGCCAACTAAGTGGTTACCAACAACTACCGGTTGCGCGCTTTACCCCGGTAGGTACTACCGACAGCGAACGCGCGTTTTGCTATCTGTTAAGTGAGTTGGATAAGCGTTATCCGTATAAAGCACCCAGTCGCAAAGCGGCGTTTAAGTTTATTCAACGCCAATGCAAGACGTTGCAAAAACTGGGCGTATTTAATATGTTGCTGACCGATGGTGAATACTTGCTAACTTACTGCACCACGAAATTACACTGGATAACCCGCCGTGCACCCTTTGGTGTAGCGCGCTTGTCAGACGTAGATGTAGATATTGATTTTACTACTCAAACCACACCCAATGACGTGGTAACCATTATTGCCACTGAGCCACTGACCAACAATGAACAGTGGCACAAAATGCAGCCAGGTGACAGTCAGTTGTTTCGTTACGGTGAGCCGTTAGCCTGAACCTGAGGTTGTAGCCATTCCAGTTTGTGCAATTGCACATCAAACTGCTCAACGTTATCTTCACCGCGCCACAGGCGTACCAACATGTAATCAAGCTCTGGCGCAAGCCAGGCGTATACTTGTTTATCGTTGCTGCTGTCGGTTCGGACAATACGAACGGTGTTAATGTTGCCATAAGGCAGTGGCAGCATTTCTTCGGTAACCACTTTATAGTGATACATTTTGCTGTTGCCGTTGCGGTTTAGTACGTTGTAATGGAATTCAGTTTTGCCAGCTTTTAAATCCAATGCCAGCTGCAATTGATAACTTATTTGGTCTTGCCAGTCATTCTGCCAGTTAACCGCTTTAACTTTCTTTATTTTACCCTCAGACAGGGTTTTGTTAACCGGGTCAAGATTTAGCTCGTAGTAACGGTTTGGTCCGCTGCCTGAGCGTTGCATAATATAACGCAGCGGCTGAATTTGGCCATCCTGTACACTAAAGTCAGAGGTTTCCTGGCGCTTATCAGAGAATATCATCCAGCTGATATCACTGCTGTATCCTAACTGGTACTGGTTGTTTTCCCGGGTAAGGTAACGCTGTGCGTCACCATGTTTTTTACCGGCACGGTAGACTATGTAGTCGGCTTTAAAGCCATTAAATACCGGAGCTTGTTGGGCTGGCACTGCTGTGCTCAACGAGGTCAACAGTAAAAAAGGCGCCCATAAGCGCCAGTTATTCATCATCATCATTGGCGTAACCGTTGGCTGCTAATACTTTGCCATCCAACATTGCCTGATCTGCCTGCTGTTGTAAACGGTTTTGGCAAAACCAACGCACCACGAGCGGGTAAATGCGATGCTCCTGATCGTGCACGCGCTCAGCCAGGCTTTGTGCATCATCATCACTAAACACCGGCACTTTAGCCTGCAAAATTACCGGGCCGCCATCTAGCTGTTCGGTAACAAAATGCACACTGCAACCGTGTTCGCTGTCATTATTATCTATGGCACGCTGATGGGTATTCAGGCCCTGATACTTCGGCAGCAATGATGGATGGATATTCAACAACCGACCGTGGTAACGCTGAACAAAAGCCGGCGTTAAAATTCGCATAAAACCGGCAAGGACGACCAGGTCCGGTTGATGTTGATCTATAGCGTCGGCCAGGGCGATATCATAGTGCTCGCGGTCTTTAAAGCTGTTATGGCTTAATATCTGAGTACTCAGCCCGGCTTCATTCGCACGCACCAGTCCGTAGGCATTACCTTTATTGGCAATGACGGCGCTAATTCGCCCCGGAATAAAACCACTGCTGCAGGCATCGATAATGGCCTGCAGGTTGGAACCACTGCCGGAGATCAGTACTACTATAGATTTCATCGCCAGCCTTATTCGTTGATCACTACCAGCTCGTCACCGTCTGCTGCAGATTGAATTTCACCCAGGTGCCACACGGTTTCGCCAGCATCCTTCAGGATACTGATAGCCTGTTGCAGTTTATCCTGTGGAACCACTACTAACATACCCACGCCGCAGTTAAAGGTGCGGTACATTTCATGACGGCTGATATTGCCTTGTTGCTGCAACCAGTTAAAAATGGCTGGCCACTGCCAACTGGTGCCGTCGATAACCGCTTTGGTATTTTCTGGCAGTACGCGCGGAATATTTTCCCAAAAGCCGCCGCCGGTAATATGACACAGAGCGTGCACCGGGGTTTGCTTGAACAGGTTAAGCAGGTTTTTTACGTAAATGCGGGTAGGTTCCAGCAAGTGATCCGCCAGTGATTTGCCCTCAAGCAATGTATCCGGACTCTGACCGCTAACTTCTAATACTTTACGGATTAACGAGAAGCCGTTGGAATGTGGGCCAGAGGATGCCATAGCGATTAATTGATCACCCGGTTTTACCTTGCTGCCGTCGATAATATCGGCTTTTTCTACTACTCCGACACAAAAGCCGGCGATGTCGTAATCTTCGCCGTGGTACATGCCTGGCATTTCGGCGGTCTCGCCACCCACAAGAGCGCAGCCTGATTGGTAGCAGCCTTCAGCAATGCCATTAACGACAGCTGATGCTGTGTCGACATCTAATTTGCCGGTGGCGTAATAATCCAGGAAAAACAGCGGCTCAGCACCTTGTACGACCAAATCATTAACGCACATGGCCACAAGGTCAATGCCTACGCCGTCGTGGCGTTTTAAATCCATGGCAAGGCGTAATTTGGTGCCAACACCGTCAGTACCTGATACGAGAACAGGCTCTTTATAGCCGGCCGGAATTTGACACAGGGCGCCAAAACCACCTAAACCACCCATAACCTCAGGGCGACGTGTGCGTTTGACTGCGCCTTTAATACGTTCTACCAACGCGTTACCTGCGTCAATATCAACTCCGGCGTCTTTGTAGCTTAACGATGTTTTCTGCTCGCTCACGGCAATCCTCGAATGACTGAAAGTGGAAAGGCTAAAAATTGGCGGCATTTTACCTGCATAACGCCTCAGACAAAAGCCTTACTGCATAGCATTTGCCATCGCTTGCTTAACATAATTTTTCAAACTGACGCTGTTGTCTTGAGTGATCTTGTAGTAACATGTTGAAGCAAAAGGAAATTCTTTGTCATGGTGTTGCACGTAGATAAAAGGCGCAGTGCTATCAACTTGATTCTGTTGCCAGTGGCCACCAGAGGTGGCAATAAATACCTCGCCGATGTAAGCACCTAGTATGTTGCACAGGGTAAAAATCATTTCAACGGAATGTTTTTGCGCCAGCTCGCGCTGGTGTAGCTCTGACAAAATAACATCAACCTGCACCAGGCTAGCCAGGCTGGTGTCCAGAGTAATCTGATGTTCTTCAGCGGCATAGCGCACAGCGTCTTGCGCGGCGGCCTGCATAAGTTCGCTTAGTTGTTGTAATTGCATAAGTGCCTCAGGTTTTATTGTGAACGGCAAGCAGCAGCTGCCGTAGTTGTTTACTGCCTGGCCCAAGCGCATCTTGTTGCGGCGCAATTAAAGAAATGCTGGCCAAACGCTCGCTACTGTTGGTTACTTTTAGTTGCACCAGCGTGCCATCTGCAATAGCTGTTGCCACCATAAAATCAGGTAGCCAGCAAAACCCCAGGCCCAGTTGCAGGATCTCTATGGCTTCATAAAAGTTGTCCACTGTCCAGCGCTGTTCTGCGCGCAGCCAGCCGGCATTTTCCTGCGGTTTTTGTGCTGTATCCCGTATTACCAGCTGTAAGTGCTGGCTTAATTCGTTCTGGTCTAGTTCTGGAATGGCAGCCAGAGCGTTGTTCCGGCCAGTAACCGGCACAAAGCGGGTCGTGTAAAGCGGTTCACCCAGGTAGCCCTTTGGTACAACGGCAGACGCCGCGATAACCAGGTCTGCGCGCTTTTGCTGAATAATTTCGGCTGTGCCGGTAATAACACTGTCTATCAATTGAATGCGGCTGCCACGGCTAACAGGATAAAATGCTGCCAGCGCCTGGTTCAGATAGTGCCTGGGGTAGGCCAGCTCAACTGCGATACGAATTTCCGGCTCCCAGCCCTGGTTAATATTGGCTGCCAGCAGTTCGAGATCTTCTACCTGCTGGGTTAGCAGCCGCGAGCGGCGCAGCATAACTTCCCCAGCCTCAGTCAGATAAGCTTTGCGGCCACGCACTTCCAGTAGTTCAACACCGAGCTGGGTTTGCAATTTGGCCACGGCATGATTTAGCGAGGATTGGCTTTTATTTAGTACGTCCGCAGCCTGCGCATAGCCACCGGCATCAACTACTGCTTGTAGTATTCGCCATTGCTCCAGAGTTGAACGGGGACGGTAAGGCATAGCGGGCGCTCACTCCTGTGGCATTAAATGTTGGCGATGATCACCGATCTTAGCGGCGCCGGATAACCTTCTATGGTTTTACTATGATCAGTTGCATCGAGAAAATCAATCAAACTTTCATTTTCCATCCAGGCGGTTTTACGCTGCTCGTCTAAGCTGGTGCAGTTTAAATCTACCAGCCGCACATTGCTAAAGCCTAAGCGCTGTAGCCAGTGCGTTAACGCCGCTACGCTGGGAATAAACCAAACGTTACGCATTTTAGCGTAGCGCTCTCCCGGTACTAATACTGTGTTTTCGTCACCTTCAACCACTAAGGTTTCCAGGATCAGCTCGCCACCAGGACGTAACTGGTTTTTCAGCTGTTGCAAAAAATCTAACGGTGAGCGACGGTGATACAACACGCCCATGGAAAACACCGTATCAAATTGCTTCAGCGCTGGCATCTCGTCTATACCAATAGGAATAAGATTTACCGCAGGGTCAGGGTTAAAGTGTTTAATGGCTTGAAATTGCGCATAAAACAGCTGCGACGGGTCAATGCCGACGACAAATTCAGCACCTTCACCACGCATACGCCACAGGTGATAGCCACTGCCGCAGCCTACATCCAGCACAGTGCGGTTTGTCAGGGGGGCAATATGCGGCAGTACCCGATCCCACTTAAAATCAGAGCGCCACTCGGTATCAATATCAATGCCATGAATGTTAAACGGCCCTTTACGCCAGGGCTTTAATTGTTGTAGCAAATAGCGGATTTGTTGCGCTTCGCCACTGCTGATATCGTCAGCAGCACCAAACTGCACGGCATGTTTTAATTCAATCACCGTCGGCGTTGTTACAGGTAAGTTGCTAATGGTTTTTTGCCATTGTTTAAAGTCGCCATGCAGCGCCTCTTTGCTCCAGGCGGCCATTTGCGCCGGTAAGGTTTCTAACCAGTTATGCAGTTTGTTGTGTGCCAGTTGGCCGTAAAATGAGCTGAAATCGAGCATAGCTAACCTTATAAAGTGGCGGCGTTATTTGATGGCGACCATTGAGCAGAAATTAAAACACTGAAACCACAGCGTTTGGCTGCTAAAACCGGCCTGTTGCAAGCGTTGCTGATGTTCACTCAGGGTGTCAGGTTTCATCACGTTTTCCAGGGCGCTGCGTTTTTGGCTGATTTCCAGCTCGCTGTAGCCGTTGGCACGTTTAAAGTCATGGTGTAATTCAACCAGCAACTCGTTAGTTTGTGTGTCGTTATTAATAAACTTTTCTGACAGGAGCAATAAACCGCCCGGTTTTAAGCCCTGATATACGCGGCTAATCAGGGCATTGCGATCTTCTTTAGGTAAAAACTGCAGGGTAAAGTTAATTACCACGATGGCGGCGTTTTCAATGGTTTGCAGTCTGATATCTGCCAGCTTCACCTCAACCGGTACCTCTGAGCGAAACGCCTGCAAGTGCCGCTCACAGCGCTCCACCATCGCACTGCTGTTATCCACGGCAATAATTCGACTGTTACTGGCAGTGATATTGCGCCGCATTGCCAGGGTTGCTGCACCTAAAGAACAGCCCAGATCGTAGTAGTGGCTGTCGGCCTGTTGAAAACGGCTGGTGAGCTTACCAATAGTCTGAATAATGGTCTGATAACCCGGCACTGAGCGTTGGATCATGTCAGGAAATACGTCTGCGACCTGGTCGTCAAAGCGAAAATCCTGAATCTGAGCCAATGGTTCGGCGAAAATAGCATCTTTTTGCATAGTATTTTATCTGCTGGTAGCGTGCGGCTTTAAGCGCGTATGTGAAACAAAGTGGTGTTATTTTACCTTAAATACCACGAAACTACAGCAAGCTGAATTGCTGCTCGCCAGGCCAGGGGGCGAGGCAGCTGTGTACGTAGGTTAGATCTTGCGCAAACTGGCGGCATAACTGCGGTGCCAGATGATTATCCGGAGTATGAAAAAAGCAAAACGGGCTTTTGCCTTCGTCCAGCCATTGCTGCACTTTTTTTAGCCAGGGTTGATAAAACTGCCGGTTTATTGCCATATCATCGGTACCGATAAAGCGCAGCACCGGAGTTTGGCTGAAACTTATAGCATGCACCGGTACGCGGGGCTTTTTGGCTTGAGCATCGGTTAATGCCTGCGTGGTTGCAGCCACCGAGAATAAGGCCCTGCTATCAATGACCACTCGTTCTGCGCCGAAGTGTTGCAGCATTTTATGCAGTTGAACTTCGTATTGACCCTTATCAAAAAACGCCGGGTGGCGCACTTCTAATGCGCAGCGATACTGTTGGCTGATCTGAGCAACCAAATCGCTGATTTGAGCAATGTCGGCCGGACCGGTGCGGGCAGGTAGTTGCAGATGTATCAGGGCCAATTTGTCGCCAAGCTGTGCCATACGGTTAAGCCAGTCTTGTAACTGCGGCAAGCTGTCCGCGTCGCCATGATGGCTGATACGCTGCGGTACTTTTAACACAAAACGGAACTGTTCGGCTGTGTCCTGCTGCCAGCGGGTTAAGGTATCATCCGACGGGTCGGCATAAAAAGTGGTATTGCCCTCGGCGGTGTTAAAAATACGGCTGTACTGCGCCAGATACTCTACGCTTTTTGTGTCGGCAGAGAACAGGGCGTTTTTCCATTTCGTATTGGCCCATACCGGGCAACCAAGATATAACATCACTGACTTGACCTTAACTGAGTGGCAGCGTAAAACTGAAACATCTTACAGAGGAAGCATAACATAGTGATATTGCGATTTTTTATCTGTTTGCTATTGATTGCCGTGGATGTCAGAGCTACTGAGGATGCCGCTACGCTGCCGGACCCGCTGGTGATAACCATCAGTAATGATACGTTTCCTTATATGTTTACTGACGAACAAGGTCAGGCTGCCGGTTTGGTTGTTGACTATTGGCAAGAAGTGGCAAAAAGAAACGGTATTACCGTGCGCTTTGTTGCCACAGACTGGCCACAAACACTTGATTTGCTTGAAGCTGGTCAGGTGCATTTACATGGTGGTATTGCGCGTACCGATGAGCGCTCTGCACGTTATGCTATGGGGGCGACGGGCATTGCAATTTACAGCAATATTTTTGTCCATCGCGATATTCCGCATTTAACCAGCCTGTCGCAACTTATGCCGTTTGCTATTGGTGCAGTAGATAAATCCAGCCACATAGGCACTATATTACAGCAGTTGCCCTCGGCTTTTATAAAACCCTATCCGACCGTAACGGCGATGTACGATGCAGCGCTGGCCGGCGAAATCAGAGTAATGACCGGGCTGGATAGATTGCCACCGCGTTATAATCGCTACAATGAACTGGTGGCGCAGTTCCCGCTGTACCGCAAAATCCCTCTGCGTAATATCGCGCTTAGCTATGCAACCGACAAAAACAGTACGTTACTGCCGTTAATTCAGCAAGTAACCCGCGAGATCGAACCGTTATTTCTGGAGCGGCTTGAACGGCGCTGGCTGGGTGTAGCTGCCGATGATGATACTCTGTTGCTTGGGGTGCCAATAGACAACCCGCCTTATATGCATGTTAGTCAACAGGGCGAGGCGCAAGGTTTATTTGTTGATTTATGGCAGCAATGGGCGCAAAAAACCGGCCGTAAAATTGCTTTTGTGCCGGATACCTCGCTAAACAATTTGCATAATCTGGCTAAAGGCCGTATCGATGTGCTGGTGGCTTTTCCCAATAACCAGAACTTACCAGTGGGTATAATACCGGCTTATCATTTGTATAATTTTCCATCAGAGTTTTTTTACCTTAAGCGTCAGCCCTATGCAGATTTAGTCAATGTACAAGGTGGCAAAGTAGGTATTTTTGCCAACGCTCCTTATATAGAGCAATTGCAGCAACGTTACCCCAGGCTGGAGTTTGTCCGCTACCGGCAATTACCTGAGATGCTCGATGCAGTGATCAATGGCGAGCTAATTGGTTTCTTCGGCGCCTCAGCTATCATTCCGCAACGCTTAAAGCAGCTGAACCTGGCTGATATATTTGCCTCTGTTGCCGGGGCAAAAATGGTTTCACCGATGTTTAGTTTGGTTCAGCAGTCGCAAACAGAGCTGGCAGAGCAAATCCGCCGCGGTTTTGCCGAGTTGCCACTTGATATACTGGTGCAGACAGAGCGGCGTTGGTTGGATGATCAGTCACAACATTACTTCTCACGCTTTGAGCAACAAATCCCGTTGACGGACAATGAGCGCAGTTGGTTAGAGCAGCACAAGGTATTGCGCGTAGGGATGTTGCGCAACTGGCCACCGATGGAACTTACAGATGAAAGGGGGAATCCGGCTGGTGTAACAGTAGATATGTTTAACCTTCTGGCTGAACGCTTAGATACACAATTTGAATTTCAGTTGTTTGATGATTTTAACAGCATGTTGGAGCAACTGCGGCTACAGCAATTGGATATGATCGCCAATGTATCCGATAAGGAAGATAGGCACAGCTATGCCCTTTTTACCGACGTGTTTTGGCCAATGCAGCTTGCTGTTGTTAGTGACAGCTCGCGCAATGCTATCACCCGCACGTCAGATCTATATGGCAGCAAAGTAGCCATTTATCAGGACTACGAGTTGGCGCGGCAATTATCGCAATTACATCCACAAATCAGTGTGGTCCCAGTAGAGGACCTGGAGCAAGGGCTAACGTTGTTGCAACGCAAAGAAGTTGACTTTGCCCTTGACTCGGTGGAATCGGTAAGTGAAACACTAAAACACACCGGCGTGCTCGGGCTTAGAGCCTATGTAGTCGATGACTTGCCGTATTACGCCTCGCTGATCGCTGTGCGCAAAGATTACGCGCCTTTGCTGGTAATGCTAAACAAAGGCCTGCGCAGCATCAGTCCGGAAGAACGACAACAGTTGTATCAAAAATGGTTTAGTTTTCAGATCACCCAGGGCATCAACCAGCAACAATTGAACAACTTAATGTGGCGTATCGGTGTCGTTGTTGCGGTGTTGCTAATTTTTGTGCTGCTGTGGAATGTATTGCTAAGGCGTGAGGTGGGTTTAAGGCGTAAAGCAGAGCAAAAAATGCGTTTTATGGCGACACACGACGAATTAACACAGCTACCTAATCGCAGTTTAATTAAAGAACGTATTGAGCAGGCGCTGCTACAGCACGCCAGGCATAATGAGATTATGGCGCTGCTATTTATTGACCTGGATGGTTTTAAAGAAGTAAATGATGCCCATGGTCACGATGCCGGAGACGAGTTGCTGTTAAAATTGGCGGGCCTGCTTGATAATGCTGTAAGAAAAAGCGATACCGTAGCCCGGTTTGGTGGTGACGAATTTGTCGTGTTATTAACCGGTTTACTTAGCCGTGACGATGCGGCAATAGTGGCAGAGAAAATATTGCATCAAATGAGCAAACCAATAGCTGTGTCTGTTGGTGAAGTAACGGTAGGCGCCAGTATAGGTATTGCAGTTTACCCCTACGACGGTACCGACAGTGCAAAACTGCTCAAAGTTGCAGACAGTCTTATGTACCGTATCAAGCAGCAGGGTAAAAATCGTTATTGTTTTTCTAAGGCGGTGTTTTAGCGCGAACGGGCAGTGACATTAGGCCTCATTTCTATATAATTAGCCGTCATTTATGTACTGCTGATTAGCAAGTAGAGGAAAGGTTTAATGCGTAGTCATTATTGCGGTTTGTTAACCGCACAATATGTTGGGCAACAGGTATCTTTGTGTGGCTGGGTTAACCGCCGCCGTGATCTGGGTGGGTTAATTTTCTTAGACTTGCGCGACCGTGAAGGCATGGTGCAAGTGGTTTGCGACCCCGATTTAAAAGACTTGTTTGACGTTGCCTACACGCTACGCAATGAATTCTGTATACAGATCAAAGGCCAGGTACGGGCGCGGCCGGACTCGCAAATCAATAAAGATATGGCGACCGGTGCAGTAGAGGTGTACGCCAGTGAACTGATTATCCTCAATAAAGCGGCACCGCTGCCGCTGGACTCAAACCAGAACAACAGCGAAGAGCAACGCTTAAAATACCGCTACCTGGATTTACGCCGGCCGATGATGACTGAACGGCTGAAGTTTCGCGCCAAAGTCACTAGTTTTGTGCGTAACTTTATGGATAGCAACGGCTTTATGGATGTAGAAACGCCTATTCTGACTAAAGCTACACCGGAAGGCGCGCGTGACTACTTAGTGCCAAGCCGTACCCACAAGGGCGAGTTCTTTGCGCTGCCACAATCGCCGCAGCTGTTTAAACAATTGCTGATGATGTCCGGTCTGGATCGCTACTACCAAATTGTTAAGTGCTTCCGCGATGAAGACTTACGCGCTGACCGTCAGCCGGAATTTACCCAAATAGATATTGAAACGTCTTTTATGAGCGCCGAGCAGGTCATGCAAGTGACCGAGCAAATGGTGGTAGAGATGTTTAATCAGTTGTTGGGTGTCGATTTAGGCACTATGCCACGAATGCAGTATTGGGAAGCGATGCGCCTGTACGGTTCAGACAAGCCGGATCTACGTAATCCGATGCAGTTTGTAGACGTCGCCGATTTATTAAAAGACGTTGAGTTTAAAGTGTTCTCCGGCCCTGCCAATGATGCCAAAGGCCGCGTTGTGGCGTTAAAAGTGCCGGGTGCTGCTGAGAAAGTATCGCGCAAAGATATCGACAACTATACCAGCTTCGTTGGCATCTACGGTGCCAAAGGCCTGGCCTGGATGAAAGTGAATGATGTTGCCGCAGGCGCGGAAGGGGTGCAATCACCGGTGGCTAAGTTTTTAACGCCGGACATTATTGCCACTATTATTGAGCGCACCGGCGCACAAAACGGCGACTTAATTTTCTTCGGCGCTGACAGCTACAAAGTGGTGTGCGAAGCCATGGGCGCACTACGCCTAAAACTGGGCGAAGATTTAGCGATTACCCAACCTGGCTGGAAACCGCTATGGGTAGTGGACTTCCCGATGTTTGAAGAAAACGACGATGGCAGTTTCTCCGCTGTGCATCACCCCTTTACGTCACCGCTGGATACCGCAGCCTTTTTAAATACCGCCAATAGCGAACTTGAACTGGGCAAACTGCTGTCTAATGCCTACGATATGGTATTAAACGGCACCGAGTTAGGTGGTGGTTCGGTGCGTATTCACAGCGCTGAAGTGCAGGCTAAGGTATTTACCTTGCTAGGTATTAGTGATGAAGAAGCCGCTGAAAAGTTTGGCTTTTTACTTGAAGCGCTAAAATATGGCACACCACCGCATGCCGGTTTAGCCTTTGGCTTGGACCGTCTGGTGATGTTGATGACCGGCGCTACGTCTATCCGTGATGTTATGGCGTTCCCAAAAACCGCTACTGCCGCTTGCCCGTTAACTGATGCCCCAGGCGCAGCTAACCCCGCACAGCTGGCCGAGCTTGGCATTGCCGTTATACCTAAAGCGCAATAAGTTTTAATTTTACCTGCAATACTGTGGCAGCAATGTAGCTGCCACAACTAAGGAGTCACTGATGGCCGGCCATAGTAAATGGGCGAACATGAAGCATCGCAAAGCCCGTCAGGATGCGAAAAAAAATAAAATTTTCACTAAAATTATCCGCGAGCTAACGGTAGCTGCCCGTTTGAATCCTGATGTTAGCGTCAATCCGCGTTTGCGCCTGGCGGTAGACAAAGCCTTGTCTGAAAACATGACTCGCGACACTATCGACCGCGCGATAAAACGCGGTGCCGGTGCCAGCGAGGGCGAAAACTACGAAGAGCTGGTGTACGAGGGCTATGGCCCAAATGGCGTAGCAGTGATTGTGGAAACCATGACCGATAACCATAAGCGCACGGTAGCAGATGTACGTCATGCGTTTACCAAAGCCGGTGGCAGCCTGGGCACCAATGGCTCAGTAGCCTACTTGTTTACCCGGCGTGGAGTGCTGATTTTTGCTCCTGGCGTTAATGAAGATACGTTAATGGAAGCAGCATTGGAGGCCGGTGCCGATGATGTTGTGGCGCATGATGATGGCAGCTTTGAGGTATTTACCGATGCCGAGCAGTTTAACGATGTGAAAGATGCGCTGCTGGCCGCCGGCTTTGTGCCCGACAGCAGTGAGGTGACCTTAGTGCCGTCAACCCGTGCTGACGTCGATGCTGACCATGTTAATGCCTTTTTTAAAATGCTCGATCAGTTGGAAGACTCCGATGATGTGCAAAACGTGTATCACAATGCTGAGATCAGTGACGAGCTGATGGCTCTGCACGGCTAAGCGTGCAGCTAACGTGAATTGTAACTAAAGTGAATATTATTTTGGGCATCGACCCAGGCAGCCGTTTAACCGGCTATGGCGTGGTACGCCAGATTGGTATGAAATTCGAATATGTCGCCAGTGGCTGCATTCGTCTTACCACCACCGATTTGTTGCCCGAGCGCTTACTGGATATTTTTAACGGTGTCAGCGAAATTATCAGCCAAACCCAGCCAACCATTTTTGCTATTGAGCAGGTGTTTATGGCCCGCAATGCCGACTCAGCGTTAAAGCTGGGCCAAGCTCGCGGTGCTGCCATAGTGGCGGCTAAACATGCCGGGCTTGAGGTATACGAGTACTCTGCACGTCAGGTCAAGCAGTCGGTAGTGGGTACGGGCGCAGCGGATAAGGCTCAGGTACAGCATATGGTGCGTACCTTATTAAAACTACCCGCCAACCCGCAGGCCGATGCCGCCGATGCGCTTGCAGTAGCGCTGTGTCATGGGCATACTCAACAAAGTTTAATCAGTCTGGCTGGCCAGGCGCGCAAAACGGTACGTGGCCGTCTTCGTTGATTACCAACCTAATTCTATAAGCAGACCCTATGATTGGACGTTTACGCGGTATTTTGCTGGAAAAGCAGGCACCGGATTTATTAATTGAAGTGGCCGGTGTCGGCTATGAAGTACAGTTGCCGTTAACCAGCTTTTATCAGTTGCCGGCTATCGGTATCGAAGTCACTATTTATACCCATTTTGTGGTACGTGAAGACGCTCAGCTGTTGTATGGTTTTGTTAACCAGGCCGAGCGCGCGCTGTTTCGCCAACTTATTAAGGCCAATGGTGTGGGGCCAAAACTGGCGTTGACTATTTTATCTGGCATGACGGCACAGCAATTTGTTCGTTGTGTGCAGTTAGACGATGTCAGCACCCTGGTTAAGTTACCGGGAGTCGGTAAAAAAACCGCTGAGCGTTTGGTAGTGGAAATGCGTGACCGCTTGAAAGACTGGGGCATAGCGCCGAATACCCCGGTAACCGATGGGTTAGTGCTGCAGGACGATGAAGCCATTTTCAGCCCGGAGCAAAGCGCCGAGCAAGATGCTGCCAGTGCCTTGGTGTCATTAGGTTACAGCCAGCTACAGGCTGATAAAGCAGTGCAAAAGGTCAAACAAAGCGGAATGAGCAGCGAGCAACTGATTAAAGCGGCACTGCGGAGCATGATGTAAACCATGATAGAAGCTGATCGTTTAATTCAAACCAGTGCCACCCGCGAAGACGAAGGAATTGACCGCGCGTTAAGGCCAAAAACCCTGGCCGATTACACCGGGCAAGAGCACGTCTGTCAGCAAATGGCGATATTTATTGAGGCAGCGCGTGGTCGCGGCGATCCACTCGATCACTTGTTAATATTTGGCCCACCAGGCTTGGGTAAGACTACGTTGGCAATGATCATTGCTAATGAAATGGGCGTTAATATCAAAACTACCTCAGGCCCGGTATTGGAAAAAGCCGGTGACTTAGCCGCGCTGTTAACCAATCTTGAACCAAACGATGTTCTGTTTATTGATGAAATTCATCGCCTAAGCCCGGTGGTGGAGGAGATCCTCTACCCGGCAATGGAAGACTATCAGCTGGACATTATGATAGGCGAGGGCCCGGCAGCGCGTTCAATCAAGCTGGACTTGCCGCCGTTCACCTTAGTTGGCGCTACCACAAGGGCTGGCGCCTTAACCTCACCGCTGCGTGACCGCTTTGGTATAGTGCAGCGCCTGGAATTTTATAAAGTCGCTGAGCTGACGCAAATTATTCTGCGCTCGGCGCACTTTTTAAATTTAGTACTCGATGAGGCTGGTGCGACTGAAATAGCGCGCCGCTCGCGTGGTACGCCGCGAATTGCCAACCGTTTACTGCGCCGTGTGCGCGATTATGCGCAGGTAAAGGCGAATGGTGAGGTAACGGTAGAGATTGCGTCTCAGGCACTTGTGATGGTTGATGTCGATGCCGAGGGCTTCGACTATATGGACCGTAAGCTTATTTTAGCCATTATTGAAAAGTTTATGGGCGGTCCGGTTGGGTTGGATAACTTAGCGGCGGCCATTGGCGAAGAAAAAGATACCATTGAAGATGTCATCGAGCCGTTTTTAATTCAGCAGGGCTTTATTCAGCGTACCCCACGTGGCCGTATAGCCTCGCCACGCGCCTATCAGCATTTCGGCTTTGACTTACCAAAAACAGACTAAGTTAGTGGATAAAAAAAAGCCCGCTCAAGGGAGCGGGCACAAGTTGAAGGAGTGCTTCAAAAAAATCCAGGGAACATGTTGAAACAGCAATAAAATTTGCGATAGCCACAAAGCTCATTACTTAAATGATCTTTACTAAGGTATAACACGACGTGCTTTACCGTTGCGCTAGTTCAGAACACCTGCGTATCATAAAGATTTGGAGTATTTACTTCAAACGAGAAAAACTGCTGTTTTGAGATTAATAAAACTAATGCGATGTGCGCAGTGGGTTGGTGGTTTATTCAACAACTTACTGTTTTCGTTACGCGGCAGGCTTTTATTCATGCGGTGTTAAGTTAAGCTTTGCATTATGGCTGTCATTACTTTTTGTTTGTCGTTCAATGGGCAGGCGTTAAACGTCAGAATTTGTCACTTCAACGCATTAGCCGATTTCGTGTTGAACTGATTGTTGAAATAGCAGTCAACAAGTACTTTGAAAAAGCAATATGTGGCTTTAAAAAAATATAGTTGTGTTTAGCTTGCTGCAGCGATTGAGTTCGGCATGCAGCTTCCTTATCATATGCGGTAATTAAAGCGATCAGCCATGTCAGAAACAGTCTTTTCATTCCCTGTGCGTGTGTACTACGAAGATACCGACGCCGGAGGAATAGTTTATTATGCTAATTACTTGAAATTTTTTGAACGGGCACGCACCGAATGGTTGCGTGAGCTTGGTGTCGAGCAGGATTTGTTGTTGTCACAAAATATCGCCTTTGTTGTTACTCAGGTATTAATGGATAACAAAAAGCCAGCCCGTTTTAATGAATTATTGACGGTAACCAGTCAAATCAGTACCTTAAAACGCGCGAGTTTGGTTTTTACGCAGCACATTTATAATATTGACGCTGATGTAGTGTGTGCGGCAACAATTACAGTTGCCTGTGTTGCAACACAGGAAATGAAAGCCCGGGCAATTCCGGCACAAGTAGCAGAGGTATTAACGCGTGGCAGGTGAGATTTCTATTTTAGGCTTGTTAATAGAAGCCAGTTTTGTAGTGCAGTTGGTGATGTTGATCTTGGTGGCAATGTCAGTAATGTCCTGGACTATGATTTTCCGCCGCCGTAAAGCGCTGGTCGATGCCATTAGCAACGCAAAGAAATTTGAAGATAAGTTTTGGTCAGGCGTTGATTTAAGTAAATTGTATGCTGAAGTTAGCGCGCGTGCGGTTAACAACGGACTTGAAGCGCTATTTAAGGCTGGCTTTAAAGAATTTGCCCGCCTGCACAAGACTAACAGCAGGCAACCGGCGGCGGTGATGGAAGGCACACAGCGAGCGATGCGGGTTGGGCTATCACGTGAAGTAGAGCGGCTGGAAGAGCATTTACCCTTTTTGGCTACGGTTGGCTCGATTAGCCCTTATATCGGCTTATTTGGCACGGTATGGGGTATTATGAACTCTTTTATCGCATTAGGTGCAGTAGAGCAGGCGACGTTGGCGATGGTTGCACCGGGCATTGCGGAGGCGCTCATTGCGACGGCTATCGGGTTGTTTGCTGCTATTCCAGCAGTAATTGCCTACAACAAGTTTTCGCATCAGGTTGAAATGCTTGAAAGCAGCTACGCTAATTTTGTTGAGGAGTTTGCCAATATTTTACATCGTCAGGCGGTGTCAAATGGTGGAGAAGCAGCCTGATGTATGTGAGAAAAAAGCGCCGGTTAAAAGCCGAGATTAACGTGGTGCCTTATATCGACGTTATGCTGGTACTACTGGTGATTTTTATGGTAACCACACCGTTGATTACGCAAGGCGTGAAGGTGGAATTACCGGTGTCATCTGCTGAGCCAATTAAGCAAATGCAGGACGGTAAAACACCGTTGGTTGCAACAGTTGATCAGGACGGCTTGTATTACTTTGAAAAAGACGGCAAGCAGCAAGGACCTTTTACAGCAGCGCAACTGACTGTAGAAGTCGCCAGTTGGCTGACAATTGAGCCTGGTACTCAGGTCATTGTTAAAGGTGATAAACGTGTTAGCTATGACGCTGTGATCAGGCTGATAAACGTGCTTAAAGGTGCTGGTGCACCGGCTGTCGGCTTGATGACTGACAACGTGGATAGCAACTGATATGGCAGTAAAAATTGAACCTGCGCTGGCAAAATCACTCGGCATGCATTTGGCTATTGTGGTAATGCTGGTGTTTGGTGCTGAATTTTCTTCGAAACCAGAAATGGTGGTGGTAAGCCTGCAGAATGAAGGTGAGGCCGCGATAGAAGCTGTAGCAATAGACCAGGCTGCGTTGAATGAGCGTGTTGCGCAAATGCAAAAAGAGCGTGATGACGCCAAAGCGGCCGAAGAAAAGCGTATTCGTGATCTGGAGCGACGAGCCTTGCAGGCAGAGAAAGCCAGAGCAGATGAAGAGGCCAGGCTAAAACGGGTTGCTGCAGAAAAACGCAAAGCGGACGCTGAAGCTAAAAAAGCGCAGGCTGCGGCTGCAGACGCACGGAAGAAGCAGCAACAAGAAACGGCTAAAGCAAAAGAAGCAGAACAAGCCCGAATAGCTAAAGAACAAGAGCGGAAAAAAGCTGAAGATGCCGCCAAAGCGGCAGAGCAAAAACGTATCGCCGAACAAAAAGCGGCAGAAGACGCTGCTGCAGAGCGTGCGCGTCAGGCAGAAAATGCCAGACGTCAGGCCGAGCAAGAACGCATGATGCAAGAGCAACTGGCAAAAGAGGCTCAAGCCAGAGCAGCCGCCAGGGCAAGACAGGCGGCAACCGAGGTTGATCGTTATAAAGCATTAATCTCAAATACGATAAATCAGAATTTGTACAAAGATGAGAGTATGAGAAACCGGTCGTGTTCAGTGAACATCAGATTAGCAACTACCGGTTTTGTTACCAGCGTCAATGTCATTGGCGGAGACAAAACAGTATGTGATGCTGCTGTAAGGGCGTTAAACCGGATCGGTACTTTGCCTATGTCATCAGACCCAGATGTATATAGCGAGTTAAAAGATATCACGTTAAGGGTGGAGCCAGAGTTTTGAAGATATTAATGTTTATCCGTGCATTCAGTGTAATGTGTTTGTTGTCGCTGGCCGGCACAGCGCAAGCGTCGTTAGAAATTGTGATTACCGGTGGCATTGACTCAGGCAGGCCTATTGCAGTTGTGCCGTTTACGTTTAAAGGGGCAAATTTACCTACTCAACGGCTGGATGAAGTCATCGCGGCTGATTTAATGCGCAGTGGTAAGTTCAGTCCTTTGCCTGCGATTAAAATGCCACAACGGCCGCAAACTGCCGCGCAAATTGATTATGCCGCATGGCAGCGCGAAGGCGTGGAAGCCTTGGTTGTTGGTCAGATAACTGAGGTGGGTGTTGATAGGTACACGGTAAGTTTTGAATTGGTCGATGTGTTAAAAGGTGGCAGCAATGCCAGTCGGCAATCATTGAATGCTGGTATTTTAACCGGCGGTACGGCGCATATTCTCGACAGCCGCGAAGCCACTATTACCGGCAGTCAGTTCCGTCAGTATGCGCACCGTATCAGTGATATAGTGTATGAAAAGCTCACCGGTGAACGCGGTGCCTTCCTGACTAAAATTGCCTATGTGTTAGTGAATCGCAGTGCTGAGTTCCCACACAAGTTGGTGGTCGCTGACTATGACGGTTACAACGAGCAAGTGTTGTTGCGTTCAAAAGAGCCGTTAATGTCGCCAAGCTGGTCTCCGGACGGCACTAAGCTAGCCTATGTTACTTTTGAAAAGCGGCAGTCGCAGATTTACATACAGGATATTTATACTGGCCGGCGCACTATGTTAAGCAGTTTCCCGGGAGTTAACGGCGCACCAGTATGGTCCCCTGATGGCAGAAAACTGGCGTTAGTGTTGTCCAAAGATGGCAATACTGAAATTTATACTATGGATGTATCCAGCAAAGCACTGACCAGAGTAACCAATCACCGTGCTATTGATACTGAACCCGCCTGGTCGCCGGATGGCAAAGAATTATTGTTCAGTTCTGAGCGAGGTGGAAATCCGCAACTTTATAGCGTAAATTTGTTAACGAATCAAACGCGACGTTTAACCTTCGAGGGCGAAATGAATCTGGCGGGATCTTATACGCCGGATGGTAGCTCGGTGGTCATGGTTAACCGCACCCGTGGTCAGTATCAAATTGCCAAAATGGACCGTCAGACCCGTTTTCTGCAGGTATTGACCCGCACCAGTCTGGATGAGTCACCCAGTGTGGCGCCAAATGGTTCGATGATTATTTATAGCACTATGCACGGTTCTACGCAGGTGTTAGCACTGGTTTCTATGGATGGGCGTTTTAAAGCACGGCTGCCAGCGGTGGAAGGACAGGTTAAATCGCCGGCCTGGTCACCTTTTTTATAATAAAAGTTAGTTAATATAGTTAAATACTAAGGACAACATCATGAAATTAAACAAAGTGGTAAAAGGTTTACTGATTGCATTACCCGTGCTGACACTGGCTGCCTGTAGCTCAACATCTTCTACTGATCAATCAGGTGCAGATACATCGGGCGTTTCTCAACAGCAAGAAACTGTGCAAGTTGAAACCGTAGCGCAAGCCGTTAGCCCTGCCGAGCAAATGCGTCAGAAACTGGAAGCACTGCGTCAGGAAAACACAATTTATTTCGATTTCGACAAAGCAACAGTGCGTCCAGAGTTTGTAGAAACATTACAAGCTCATGGTGCATTTTTAACTGCTAATCCAAGCGTACGTGTAACTGTGGAAGGCCACTCAGATGAGCGCGGCACCCCAGAATATAACATTGCACTGGGCGAGCGTCGTGCACAAGCAGTAGTTCAGTATTTACAAAACCTGGGCGTATCAGCAGGTCAAATCTCTACTGTAAGCTATGGCGAAGAAAAACCAGTAGATCTGTCACGCACAGAAGCAGGCTTTGCTAAAAACCGTCGTGCAGTGTTAGTCTACTAATCCAGACCCACAACAAAAATAAAGCGCATGATAGTTAAACATTCTCTGCTTGTTGTATTGGCACTGGTTCATACCAGTGCCTTTGCTAATCCCGCACCGGTTACCGACATTAATCGCAACCGGCCTACAACCACAAACGTGCAGTTAAGCGGTGGTGGTAGTATTGAACAGCGTCTGGCGACACTTGAGCGCATTGTTGAGGCGCGTTCAGAAGCACAGTTACGTATGGCGCAACAACTACAGCAGCTGTTAGATGAAGTCAGTGAGTTGCGTGGTACAACGGAAACACACGCATACCAACTGGACGAAATCTTACAGCGCCAACGTGATCTGTATCAGGAAATTGATCGTCGTGTCAGTGCTATTCAGGTTGCACCGCCAGCCAGCCAGGCAGTATCGGCCACTGATGCGCCTGCCGCAGCGTTGTATTCGTCTGACGTATTAGAGAATGATGCATACGACAAAGCGGTAAACATGGTGCTGAAGGATCGGCGTTATGACGCCGCGATACCAGAGTTTGAAAACTTTATTCGAAATTACCCCAATTCCAGCTATGCACCCAACGCACATTATTGGCTAGGCCAGCTGCTATTTAATGGCGGTGAATTAGCTAAGGCAAAAACGCAGTTTGAACGGGTAGTGAATAATTTTGCCCAGTCGAATAAAGTAGCCGATGCCTTGCTAAAGCTAGGTCAGATAGCTGAGCGTGAAAACGATAAAAATGCTGCCTTACGTTTTTACCGGCAATTAGTCGAAAAGTATAGCAGTGCTACCTCGGCCAGGTTGGCCCAAGAACGGCTTAATGCTTTAAAATAAAACTCAACCCGGCAAATGCCGGGTTTTTTTTCCGTTAACTTTGAGTAAATACGCTGGCATTTTGAGCAGTCAGGCCAGAAGGCGCTGCTTTTTAGCACTTTTTGGTTGCACAAAAGCCGTAAATCAGTAAGATATGCGTCCGCGGTTAGGGTCGTTAGCTCAGTTGGTAGAGCAGTTGACTTTTAATCAATTGGTCGCTGGTTCGAATCCAGCACGACCCACCAAACCGCGCAAAACATTGATATCGAAAAGGGGTCGTTAGCTCAGTTGGTAGAGCAGTTGACTTTTAATCAATTGGTCGCTGGTTCGAATCCAGCACGACCCACCACTTCGATAACCCTGTTTGGGTCATTAGCTCAGCTGGTAGAGCAGCGGACTTTTAATCCGTTGGTCGATGGTTCGAATCCATCATGACCCACCACTTTATTCGTTTCTCCTGCACGGGTCGTTAGCTCAGTTGGTAGAGCAGTTGACTTTTAATCAATTGGTCGCTGGTTCGAATCCAGCACGACCCACCATGCAGCCTTTCTTCACATTAAACTTTGCCTTGTACAGCCAGACTGTATTTTAGCACTCTGCAGCGTTATAATATCGCCCCTTTACAGCCACCGGGTAAGCCGTATGGAACAGACGTTGTATTTTACTGAGCAAGATTTTGCCTTTCCAAAAAAGCCGGTACCGCTAAGCAGCGATGATAAGCAAGCTTACAAAGCGCGTATTAAAACCTTATTACAGCAAAAAGACGCTGTGCTGGTGGCGCATTACTATACCGATCCTGAAATACAGGCGTTAGCCGAAGAAACCGGCGGCTGTGTGTCAGACTCGTTAGAAATGGCGCGTTTTGGTAACGAACATCCGGCAAAGACACTGATTGTTGCGGGTGTTAAGTTTATGGGCGAAACCGCCAAAATTCTTACCCCGAACAAAACCGTTTTAATGCCGACGCTTGAAGCTACGTGCTCGTTAGATTTAGGCTGCCCGGCAGAACCGTTCTCGGCGTTTTGTGATGCCCACCCCGACCGCGTGGTGGTGGTGTATGCCAATACCTCTGCCGCAGTAAAAGCCCGTGCAGACTGGGTTGTTACCTCATCTATTGCGTTAGACGTGGTAGATTATCTTGATAGCCAGGGTAAAAAAATCCTGTGGGGGCCAGACAAGCACCTCGGTGCCTGGGTACAAAAGCAAACCGGTGCCGACATGCTGCTGTGGAACGCCGCCTGTATTGTGCATGACGAGTTTAAAGCCAACGCACTGGTCGAGCTGAAAAAACAGTATCCGGATGCCGCTGTGCTGGTGCACCCTGAGTCGCCAGACAGCGTGGTGCAGTTAGCTGACGCCGTAGGCTCTACCAGCCAACTGATTAAAGCCAGCCAAACACTGCCCAACAGCACTTTTATCGTCGCCACCGACAAGGGCATCTTTTACAAGATGCAGCAACAAATGCCGGATAAGACCTTTATTGAAGCCCCAACCGGCGGTAACGGCGCTACCTGTCGCAGCTGTGCTCACTGCCCCTGGATGGCAATGAACGGCTTAAAAGCGATTGAGGCGGCGTTAACAGACACTAACGGCCATGAGATCTTTGTTGATGCTGCGCAACGTGAAAAAGCCTTAGTACCGCTAAACCGTATGCTGGCTTTTGCCGCGGATCTGAAAAAGCAGGTAAAAGGCAACGCTTAAGCCTGATAAAGCCCGAAACGCTTAAAAATCAGCCATAAGCAAGGGGCAATACAGATAACAGTTGCAGCACGGCACGAATTTCCCTAGTATAGCCGCGCTTGCAACGCAAGTTCCGGAGAGATGGCTGAGTGGCTGAAGGCGCACGCCTGGAAAGTGTGTTTAGGTTAACCCCTAACGAGGGTTCGAATCCCTCTCTCTCCGCCAGATAAATGACAAAGGCTCACGCCAAAAGCGTGGGCCTTTGTCATTTATGCAGTTTTATTGTAGCCGCGCGGGTAGTTTGAGAAATTGCGCAGGGTAGTTTGAGAATTGTTTAGCGGCGAGATCGCAGGGTAGTTTGAGAACAGGGCAGCGCTTAGCTGCCTTTTGTTTGCAGTGCAATATTGGTTGAGGAGGCACTTGCAGGGCAGTGCATGGCGCAGTGTGCTGCGGCATCTAACAATAAGTTAATGCCCTCAAGATGGCATTGGCCTGTTTCGTCCATGCGGTAGATTAGCTCCTGTGCCGACGTCAAGAAGTTGCTGGCCTGGTGTCGCTCTGACTCAGGCATTGCCTCTATCATATCGGTGATCACAGTTATGCGGTTGTATGCACCGTTTAAACCGCCAATGCCGCTGAAAAAATTAAACCCATTCAACAGGCTTTTAAACACCCTTTTAATGTTATTTGCTTGCCGCATTAAAGCTCCCTCTACACCAACCGGAAAAAACAGCACGCTCAGCATTAAAGCATTGTTAATGTTGCTCTGAGCAGAATACCAATACCACAGAGCCCATCTATCATTTGCCCAGTCGTTGTTTAATGGCCCCCAATCGTTTAGGGCTACAATATTCTGGTCGACGTGCATTAAAATGTTGCCTGCTGTATCTACACAAAGCAGGCCGATAACAACTTTGGCCATCCAATATAATCGAGTGCTGGTTAGTACTTTAGCCAACAGCACTGCTGCAACTATGAAACCGCATGCAGCAGACCATAGTACATACTGAAACGTAATATGTTCACTAAACGCCTTACCATCAAACACTGCTGCGGTAACGGCGTGATTCACGGCATAGCAAACAGTTAGTATGCCAGCCAGCCATATAACTGGTTTTAGGTCTGAACGCCTGGCGATGTTGTAAACCATCGCCAGGGCAAACGACACTATCCAAATTGTGTCAAAAAAGAATGCTACTAAATTATCCATCGCTGTCTGGTTTTGTTCCTGAGCCGTTACCACCGCCAGTTCCGCCGCTGCCAGGCCCCATTGGCGTGACAACCGTGTCATCACCCTTTATCAGGCATTGAAAAACCGAAACTGGATCTACCAAGTCATAACATGCTTCGCTAGCAACTGCTGATTGCGACAACAGCACCGATGCTATAGCTGATGAAACGATTAATGACTTACGCATGCTTACCTCACTTATTTAATTAACAGAAACTGAACGAACAAACTATGTTGTCAGCAGATTTTTTCCTGATAGAACTATGATAAATCACTATTTCGCGCAGAAATCATACAAAAGCACGCAAAATAGGACTTAAACATCTATTTCACTATACGGCAAAGTTGCTGCCTGCCCAATAATGCGCCCTCCCTCTATGTATGCTGGATCTCCGACTGAAACGTCCTGCCCAAGCACTGTTATTGATGCTCCGCTCATTAGTTGAACTGTGCTAGTGCCATCTGGATTGTGGCTTGATACTGTTGCCACTGTGCGGGGCTGTGTCTGCGTTAGTGTGCGCAGGCGGCGATAGCTGTTATTCATAGCAGCGCAATACTCCTACATTTTGCCGAACTGTAAGTTGCCCAGACTGGCTACGCTGTGCAGTTACCTGGATGCTATCGACCAGCGTTTTGTATGTATCGGTTTGCCATGTAATGCCCAGTACTTGGCCAGGTAACAGTGGTGGTAATGAGTCCATTATTGGTAATGTTAACTGCAACGCATCTTTGCGGCCTGAGTTAGCAAGATCGGCAGTACCACGCTGGCGCAGTGCCTGGTTGTCGACCATTAGCGGGTCAACAACATCAGAGGCCACTTTATCGCCAGCAGTGCCGGTACGTTTTACCCTGGCAGATTGCCCTTGCTGCTCGCCGCGTACAAATACGGCGTTATAAAGTGGCGAACTGGCCGGGCTACTGCTGAGTGACAGGATCACGTCGTCATGCACTGCCACATCTGCGGTGGCACCTGCAATAGCCCATGGCGTTACCGGCCACTGTGGGCGGATGTGGATGGTTTTGGTATCGCCATCCGGGTAAACCATGCCACCAATGGCTGCAGCTATTTGAGCAATGGCCTCGATCGGGGTTTTGCTTACATAGCTAAATACGCCTGCCGGCACGTTAAACTGTGTCATACCAAAATCATAACCCCAACCGGTACCGATTAGCTCCTCACTAACCAGAGCCGCAATACCTTTTGCAGTGGCATTGGAGTAAGAGCGGGCCGGGGCGTGTGGGCTGGCCAGTACGGCAACGCTGCTACGACCAATAACGGTATAGCTGTTACTGCCAAACTCGCCTGAGTAGTTAAACGACTCTGCCAGGCCGTAAAACTCAAAGCCGTTTATAACCAGTTTAAATTCCTGCTCTATACCACCCGCAAACAACAAATCCTTATCGCCTTTACTGCCGCATTGCAGCGATATAGTCGCACCCCACTGGCTGCGCGATATGCTCCAGTTGGCGCTGATAATGTTAACCTCTTGGTTGTCGCTTACGCGGTAGCAGCGTAGCTGTGGCTGCATAATATAGCTCCTGCGCCTGGGCGGCGTTATGGGTTTTGTTGTGTCTACCGTTGGTAAATCTGGCAGCGGCCAGATAAGTCCGCCGCCGTTGTCTAGTACGCAGAATATCGGGTTACCAACATTGGAAAAATTGAGCGTTACTGTGCCAGTGCCGGGCGTTGCCAACTCGGTAAAATTGAGCGTTACGATACCTTTTTGTGGCCGGTAATCATTGCTGCAAATGTAGCTGGGCGGCTTTGGTCCGTAAGGCAGCGTGTAGCCGTTTTTGGTGTCATTGCCCTGGTTATAAAACACATCGAGGCGTCGCTCTGCTATGTCGTTATGTTGCCAGTGGTTGCGGTTAAGTATCTGCTGCAGCTGGAGCGTTGGCAGCCATGTTGTTTTAAGCTGCTGACCTACAACGGGCCATTCTGACCACAACGTTTTAGTTTGCACAGCCAGTTGGCGGTAATCTCCCCAACCAATTACAAATTGTTGTTTAACCAATGGCCAGTTTCCTGTCCAACTGACAGATACTGGCTGGACTGTAAGCGGCGTAGTTTGCCAGCTGGCTTGCAGCAGCTTTATTGTCACCGGCGTTGATGACCATCTTAACCGTGTTTGCGCGGTTATATCGCCGCTGGCCCACAGCGTTTTGGCCGACTTTATTACAGGGCCATGTTTAATGCTGTATCGCGCCTGCACGGCCATTGTGATATTGGGCTCAGCAATAGGTATAGGCGGATATTCGCCGGTTAGCACAAAATCCAGTACTACAGTGCCTACCGGATTTACTGCAGCTTGCTGGAAGTTTAAAACTATAACTGTCATGGCAGCAGCGTTGTTTGTGCGTTGTCAGCTACTACCGCATTGTAGGTGCCTGTATCGTCATAAGCTGCAACACACAGATAGTCTGATGTAGTGTACTTAAGGGGTAAGATGCGCGTTATCTCGCCATCTGGATTTGTAAAACTGTGCCACAACAGCGCTTGTGATTTACGATCAATAATTGATATGCGCCGTCTGGCCGCAACGCCATCTATTTTTGTTTGCACGCTGAGCGAGGCAGTTTGTTGCGGCAATGCAGCTAATGTTACTGGGTAAAAAAACATAATCTATTCCCAGTTCTCAGTGTTTATCCAGAGCATAATGCCACCATAAACCGATGCGTTGGAATTGAGTGCAACACCTAAATAGCTAATATCGTCAATTTCCATTAGTACTGGCCATGTTGCGTTGTAGTGAGTTTTTAGACCTAGAGTAATTAAACCTGGTAAGTGCCCGCGAAGGAACGGATAATCCGGATCAACCAACCTTGCATTTGTTATTGCGGCATCGAGTTTAAGCGAAACACGTTGAACTAAGCCGCCAACTGGATAGCTAGTGTTGCTGGCATTTAACAAGGACGATTCGGCGATTTCGCCGGGCGCATACAAAATGTAATTTGCAATACCCATCGTACCACTAACACTCGCTGGAACGCCGATCCTAGCTCTAGTCGTATCACCTCCAAATGTCTGCCAAATTATATTAGCGCGCCCGGCAACAGCAGAAATAGGCCCAGTGTTTAAAGCTGTGAAATTTACGGCAGCCGTTGACGTAGTACTGTTTACATTTGCGCCAGTACAAATGAATTTTGATACATCAGTGGGGATTACTGCGTCGTAATCACCAAAAAACAAACAAACAGACATATTTGCACTAACAAAATCAACGGTCGCGTGATGCAACAGAAAATAAAATGATCTGTCATCACCAATTAATATCCAGCGAGTTAACGCTGATTCTGTAGGTACACTATTGAGGTAACCTGGTGCAAACAAATCCTCTTGATTAGGCCCCGTCGCAGCCATCGCAGACTGGGTGCGTATATAGGCATTTGTGGGTATGTTGTACGGCGAGATACGAAAATAGCCGCCGCTGCCGCTTACCGGAGAATTACGAAAAACAGCAATTGCGCCTGGCGCATCTGCGTACTCCAGCGTCCAACCAAGTGGATCAGTATCACCATAACCATCAACAAGGCATTTTTTCAAAATGTCGACGATAGATGCAGCGTTTGCCGGGCTGCGTTGTGGTGCGCCAGGATCATCCCAACGCATAACTCTTACTGGCCTTGCCATAAAAACTCCTAAACTAATTACTGCGCGTTGCCACGGAAGTGCAGGCGGATTGAATCTTGGTTGATAGCGCTATGGCCTGCAGCAACAGAACGCACTAATACAATTGGTTTTGCTGCCGCAACCGACTCAGGGAATACAGTGTTGCCAGGCAGCCAACCGCCCCCCCAACCGGCTGCACGTATGACAAAGTAGGGTTTGTTTGTCGCAGGATTAATGGGCGCAAAGTCATTCATTATGTCGCCGGTTGCAACTTGCCCTACGTTTTGGCCAACACAGCGAAACGCTGTAGTGCTTAAAAACTGTATTGCCCACCGCTCGTTAATAGCGCCGTCGTTAACCACCTCAATTGGGTAATCAATACTGTTGTACGTAGCTGCCGCAGGCGCGCCCTGGATAACACCAGTAAAAGTGCCGTTCCATGTTTCCTGATCAAATACGTTTGTGATACGGGCCTGCATATCACCGAGCTGGGCCACGCTGCTAACAATGCTGCCTGCTGGGTAGGTGCCCTGTAATGGTGAAGCTATTTTAAGCTGCGTTGGCTCTACGTTGGTTACCAGGGCCAGTTCGCTGAGCGTGTCGATTAGCTCAAACGGCGCGGTAAAGCCTGCAGCGCTAACAATGTTTACTTCGCCGGTGTCTTTGTCGTACTCATAGTGCTGCTGCATGGGGTGCCACAGGCTTTCGCCGTCAGCGTCGACAATATCAATAAACGAGTTTGGCCGGCGGCTGATTGTTTGGGCTGCTGTTAATGTTTCAAAATCCTCGTACTGGTTATGCGCCAGGCAGATAACACCGAATGGCCGGAACAATGGTACCGCGCCGTCGTTTGGTATACGCAGCGAGTTAATACCGTACAGCGAGCTGGGCGGCACCAATACTGTAACTTCATCCACGTTGTAGCTTAACGTGCTGGCTTTTACCGGCACGGCAAACGTAAGGCTAACAAAGCCATTTTCAATGCTGCCGGTAACGTTGGTGCCGGTAATGGCGCCGCTGCTGTCTGCGCTGGCCGTTACAAGGCCACCGGCGCTGGCTTCAACGCTGATGTACAAACTGCTGTTAACCACCTCTTTGTAAGGCACGGTAAAATTGGCGCTGTATACCTGCTCTACTGCTGCGGCGTCGTTTTCGATAACCGCGGTGTATTCAATATCGCTAAATCCGTTGTAGTAGGTAACATTGCCGCTGGTATCAATTATTGCCGCTTGCTGCAAATCGAATACGCTGCCCGTGCGGGTTATGCGCAATACCGTTGGGTTGTTAGAGTCAAACTGAAAGCTATAGCGGGTGCCGTTGGTGTAAAGCATAGTGCCGGACAGGCTTAAATTAAGCAGTAATGACCAGCCCGCAGGTATAGCACCGCTTGTGCTGTTGTACTGGGCAAAGCGGGCTGTGCTGGTGTATTTAACCGACACTTTGGTGCCATTGTCTGGCATCGCATTTAACAGCACGGATATGCTGCTGCCGTTATAGCTGCGGGTGGCATCGGTACGGGCTATGCCGGCGCTAATATACAACACTTCTATGTTTGCCCAGGTGGCTACGTCTTCAGTATTAAACTGGTAGCTTAAACCGTTTGCATTGAGCGTTAGTTGCTTGCGGCTAACGTTGCCTTCTTCCAGCAGCGGACGGTTGAATAACCGGTTTACAATGGTGGTTATGCGCGGGTACAGCTGGCCAGATGTTTTACCCACATTTAGCGTTGTGCCTGATGCGGCCTGTGTAAGAGCTGTCACGCCATGGCAAACAACGCCGTTAGTAAAACTAACCGCCCGAAGTACTGTGCAGCGGTTTTGGCCGTTAATGTTGATATCGCGGTTTGGCGTGGCAAAGTTAATTGCCGGCTCAAAGGTAACATTGCCGATTGCGTTGCTTGTTCCGTTGATTGAGCCTACGCCCCCGGTAACTTTGGCAAAATGCTGCTTACGTGGCCAGGTAGCGTTTTCAGAGCCGGTATATTCAACACTAATGCAGATGATCTGGCCAACTGACAGGTTAACTTGCTTTTCTTCGGTGCCAACAGAATTACCCGCTAGATCTAGCCGGTTAATGGTGTCCTGGCCTGCGAGCATGCCGGTTAAACCGGTACGCAGCAACAGGCCGGCGCTTACACTGCTTTCAATGGCTTCTACGATATCAGCGCGGGTGCTGCCATCATTAATGGCAGCTGATTCGACTATCATCACGTCGACAAGCGGATCTATTGGCGGTTCGTTTATCAGGATATGGCCATCTTGCAATAGCTCTGTATTGTTTGTTGCTACCGCCGGGTAGACTTTTACAATGTCGACTGCCGATTGTGCGTGATCAATATCGCTGATATTACCAAACACCTCATTTAGCTGGCCGTTTTGCACCTCGTTGCCGGTACGCTGGCCGCCGGCGTCTGGCTGCTGTGTCATGCGCTCGGATTTAAAAATTTTCAGGTCTGTGCGTAACATTTAAATGCCTTTTAAACGGTTATAAAACGTAGAGTTACAGCCATCAATAAACTGGCGTCGTCCGGGTCAACTTCATCCATTAATGGCGTTGCTGTAACAGGGGCTGCGCTGTAATCCCACATCACGCTAAAGCTGCGGCCATCGCCCAGAGTGATATCAAAGCTGCCTGGCGTTGCCTCGCTGTGCGCTACCAACTGGTCTACAACGGCGCGGGTTAGCATGTCGTCGGCCAGCACAATGGGGCGGCCCGCCTGCTTTTGGGCAACCTCAACCAGCAGCGCACCGCTGCCGGCATATTGGGTATTGGCTACGCGGCTGCTGTAGCTGTATTCATTTACCCAGGGCATATCCGGCACGGTAATAGTGTCGATGATCATAATGATGTACTCGCTGCGCGTTCTATTTCTGCCAGCATGCTGCCGGCATCGGTTCTGGCCATGCTGGCGTTGTAGGTTTTGCCGGGTAGTACCAGTTCCAGCCGCACAGTGCTGCTGGCACTTGTAGCACTTGTGCTGGTTGTAGCCGGTGTAGTCGGCTGCGCTGTTTGACGTGCGGCTGCTGTGGTCGGCGCTGTCGTGGATGCGTTGCCTGCATTGGCAGCAGCCTGGTTAGCCTGTTCTTCTTTCAGCTGGGCCTGTTTAACTGCGTATATTTCTTTGGCCAGTTTTAGTGCTTGCTCGGCACTGGCTACGGCTTGCTTATCGCCGGATTCCTGCGCCTGCTTTAGCTGTGCCTGTATTTCAGTTAGCTGTTGCTGGTAGCGGCGTTGCTCGATGGCGTCCTGGTTGTCGTTGAGGCGGTCCAGCTCGTCACGCAAGCTGCTTACTGTGCCGGCTAAGCCATCGCGCAGGGACAGTAAACGGCGTTCTGCGTCACTTATGGCGTTACGTAACGGTGCCAGTTCCTGCTCGCTAAGCTGGCGGAAGTTGTATTGCAAACTTTTATTAATGGCGTTTAAGCGTTGAATAGTTGGTATGCCGTTGCTCAGCTCTGAGATGTAGCTGCGCATGGCCAGGGTTTCTTGGATGATTTGTTTTTCGCGGATGAAACCTTCGTTGCTGGCTTGTGCCAGGTCACGCCACCAAACGTTGGTTACACGATTATTCTGCACAATAAAGGTGCTAAGCTCGCCAACGCGCTTACCGAGATCGCCAGCTGTTTTATTGGTGAAGTCGAATTCTTTTTGCAGGTACTGCTGTGCAACGGCCATCAGGTTTACATATTCGATGGCTTTGCCGGTTGACTGCTGCACTCGATCTAACGTCTCTTGCTGTTCACGCAACGACTGGGTGGTGTTGTCTACTTGCTCGCCGGCAGTCTGTTCGCCTTGCTCGAGGCCGCCCATCATGCCGCGTAGTACGCGCAGTATTTCGACCTGCTTCTCTTTGCGTTGGTTGTACTCTTCGGTAGTAATGGCACCACGGACGTACAGTTGATCCAGCCCTTCAAGCTGTTTTGTGTACTCGTCGACTTTGGCCTGCAGCTGGTTATAGGTGGCAATTTCAAACTGGCGGGCGATGTTAAGCAGCTCGGTTTTTTCCAGCAATGATTTTTCGGCATCGGCCAGGCGGGCGCTGGCCAGGGCTTTGGCTTCACTAGATGCGGTGCTGCTGTTTAGTGTTTCACGGTATTGCTCGACAGCAGACTTAACGCGGTTGACGTCTTTTTCTAATGCTGAGAATTGCTTGCCGGTAGCGCTGGTGGCGGCATCGCTTTGCTGCATTTTGGCTGTGAGGTCGGTTAATGCCTGGCTTAAACCTAACTTAGCAGCGGTAGCGTTTAGCACTTCCGGTACCACAGCACCTGTGGCTTTGGCGGCATCCAGTTGAGCCTGCGCCCACTTTAAAAACGCCTGGCGCTGTATCTCCAATGGCTCTGATGATTCGGTGATAATTTCAAATGCGGCTTGGGCTTTGGCGGCGGTTTCTTCCAGCGTTTTTACCGATGTGATACCCAGCGCTTTATAGGCTTGCTCGGTGTCTTTTAGCAGCTTTTGCTTTTGTTCATATACAGCACCAACCTGGCGGTTTTGCTCTGCCAGTGCTTCCAGCTGGCCAATTTGGGTGGCATATTCGCCGTTTGATTCGCGCAGTACTTCAAGCACGGCGTTGATTTGCCGGTTTAAGCCTTCAGCGGTATCGCCAGCGCCTTTATAAGCATCGGCCATCGACAATATGCGTTCAGCTGCTGCGGCTGCCTCTGCAGTAGTTAGCTGCAGCTGACCAACCTGATCCGCTTCGGTTTCAGCCAACGCTTGGGCGGCATTTTTAACGGCGCGGTAGGCTTTTAGCTTTTCGTCATAGACAACAAGGCCAGCGCGCTCAGCCTCAAGCAGTTGGTCTATACTGGTTATTTGCATGCCGATTGATTTGCTGACTGACTCGTACTCGTCAGCCAACAGGCGCTGCGTGGTTGCCAAATTAGCCTGGGATTTCTCCAGCGCATTTTGTGCAGCCTGCAGGTCAAAGATCGCGTCTTTTAATTCTGCTAGTTTGCTAACTGCCCAAACCACGCCCTCTACCAAAAGGCCAATGCCTATGGCTTTAAATACATTTTTGGTAGTAAGGGCCAGCTTGGACATTTCGCCGCTGGTGGCAGTGGTTGTGGTGGTGAGTATGCGCAGCTGGATAGCAGCAGCCTTTGCGCCGTCTACCACGTTGCCCAAAAACGAACCGACTTTTAACGCCAGCCAGGCTTTAGCAACAAAGCCAATCTCTTCGCGGAATTCATACAATGCGCCGGCGGTATCGCGCACAAAGGTACCGGCGCTGACAATGGCGTCGCTAACGTTTTGCGCCCATTCTTGCAGACGGCCATCGGCGGCCATTTGGGCAAACTCGGTGTTGAGTTCTGCCAGTTGGTCTTTTAACCAGTCCATTGCGCCAGAGCTGCTAACCAGATTGTAAAACTGTGCCAGGTTGTCTTTGGCGTTTGAGATAAGGCCGGACAATAACGTCATGTTGGCAGCAGCAGATCCTTTTGCCTGGCGGCCAATTTCTTCCATTAAGTCGCGTATTACGTCACGGCCTAACTTGCCTTGCTCGCTGAGCTTTTGCAGCTCCTGGGTATTTTTTCCGGTAACCTTGGCCAGCAAATCCCATACCGGCACACCACGTTCTACCAGCTGTAAAATTTCCTCGCCCTGCAATTTTTGTTTGGCCCATGCCTGGCCAAGTGCCAGGCTTATACCCTCGACTTCCTGAAAACCTCCACCCAGTTTAAACGCCTGGTCGGTAATGGCTTGCAGGGTGCCATCCATTGGATCAAGGCCAAAAGCTTTTAGGCGTACAAATGCCCGGCTAACTTCTTCAAGTTGCAGAGGGGTGTCTTTAGTGAATTGCTTTACCCATTCAGTGGCTTTTTCGCCACCTTCGATACTGCCCATTAAGGCATTAAACTGGACGGTTAATTTTTCTCTATCGCTGCCGGTATTAAAAATGTCTCTAATAGCGCTGGTGATCTTGTTCAGGCCCAGGTAAGTACCGGCCAGTGCAACAAAGCGTGAGGTTAAATCTTTTGCGCCTTCTGATAGCGAGCGCTGCTGACCATTGGCGCGCAGGTAATCGTTACCCAGCTTTCTAACGTCGTTTGATGCGCGTTTAAACTCGGTTTGAACACGGCGTTTTTCGTTAGATAATTTGCTGGTGTCTAAGCCGGTTTCTTTTAACTCGCGCTGCAGGCGGTCATGGTTCGCAGCCTGGTTGCCCAGCTCTTTGCGCATTTCCTCCAGTTGCTGTTCGGCAACGTCGATGTTTTTTGCCAACTCAACAAAGGGTTTGCCGCTGTCTTTGGCCTCTTCGCGCAGCTTGTCCAGCTGCACGGCAGTAGCATAGGCCGCCATGGTGTTGGCATCTAATGCCTGGCTGGCTTGCTCAAATTCTTTAATTAATTTGCTTTGGTTACTCAGCTTGTCCAGCTCTTTGGCCAACGCTTCGGTTTTTGGATCTGCCTCGGCTGCACTGTCGCCAACATCGCGCACAGAGTCCGCCATCCGTAAGACGTCTTTGTCTCCGGTTACTGATGCGGCTATGCGTAACGCTAGTTCTAGGTTCTTGCTCATGCTGGTACCGGCTCCGGGGCTTGGAAAAAGTGAGGCCGGGCGGCCTCACTTGTGTGGTCGCGCTTTACTTACAGTTCGTGGTATTCAAACGGGGCGTCTTTGCCATCCAGCAGTTTGATTTTGCCGGCCAGCGTGGTGGTAACAAACTCAGATGCCATAAAGTCGACTGCGTTTGTTGGTGCCAGTGACGCTTCGGGGATATCGAGCTTGGCATTTTTACCCGTTGCCAGGTTCTTCATGTCGCCCAGGATACGGGCACGGATCTGCGGGCGCAGGCCGCCTTTGACTGAAATGCCGCTGATAGCGTTGTACTGGTACGTTAAGGTAATAGCGCCGCCAGCTTCCATCGCTCCGCCTTTTTTAGCGCGCACTAAACCGGCTGCGTAGTTAATTTCTAAATCTACGGCAATATCAAGCGGGCCAGCCGGCGTAACAATGGCACCGGTAATGCCTACTTCAGCCAGATTACTGTGGGCCAGTTTTGCCCAGCGCCCGTTAGCGGGCAGAATTACGGCTTCATCAGTAGCGGTACCGCTGCCCTGGTTAATTTCCGCAGTGTCACCCAGCAGCGCCATTGCTAACAGCTCTGCTGGCTGGTCGTCAAAAGCAATAGTTACTTCGGTAGGTTGTGCCGTTTTAACCACGTCCAGCGCCTGGCCATGGCTGGCTTTTCTCTTGCTGAGACGCACGGCTTCGTTGCTGGGCGTATTAATAGCCAGCTGTGTTACGTTGATCGGCCCGATTAAACCAGTGCTGGCACCAGTGTCGGTTAAACGATCAATAAAGATGTTGCCTGATAACATTAAACCGCTCATGGGCGATCTCCTTTTTATTTAACTCGGAATTTGACTTCAAAAGCCAGGGGGTAGTAACCAAAGCCGCCTTTTAATATCGGCCTGGCTGCTGCGTTTACTCTGTTTAGGGGGCCTATGCCTGGCACATAACTGCTGCTTTGCACGGCGCGTAGGGTGCGCGCCAATAGCTGGCCAGCTTCCTTGCTGCTGTCGCGGCTTAGCCTTACAGCAAGCACGACCATCCATGTTTGTGTTACGTGGGTTAAGCTGCCGGCTGCGACGCTCTCTGGCACCTTGTCGCCCAGGTAAATAACGTGGGCGCAAGGTGTAGCCTGGGTTTTGTCGGTTACTTCGGCCATGTCAGCGCTGCAGTACACCTTTTTTAAACCGGTCACACTGTCCAGCACGTTGTCCAGGTGCTGCTCTGTTGCCAGGTAGTCTTCTGCGATATCCAGCATTAAATAAACCCTTTGCTGTTTTTGCGGTTAAATACCTGGCCATCAGCCTGGATAAGGGCAATTGTGTCACTAGGTTCGGTTGGGCTGCCTTGCGACAAGCCCAAACTCAGATCGCCTTTGCCAACTTTCACCAGGTAGCTGATCACACTGTCGTAACGCTTTTGCACTGTTTCCGGTGTCCGGTCACCGCTCATCAGGTACCGGGCGATGTCGCAGCAATGCCGCACTAGCACATCCGGTACCTGGCTAAGGGGCAGCTCGTAACGCCCGCCGATATAACCGTTTATTTCAGCGGTGGCGTCGGCAATGGCTTGCTCGATAACCGTTTGGTTTATCTCGCCATCGGGAGCGCCTTCCCGCCAGCTCAGCAGGATCATGTCCTGCTGGCCGTAGCGGCTTATCATGTCGGCAACAGTGCAGTAAGGCATTACTCAGCGCCTTGCTGGTTGTCAGCGCTTTGCTGTGCAGCAAAAACTTTCCAGGCTTCGTCGCGCTCAGGCGCTTTTACCGGGCGGCCCAGCAACCGGCTTAGCGCATCCAGTTGCGGCACACCACCACCGGTAAAGTGGTTTTTATTGCTGGGGTCTAACAGGGCGAATGCCTGATCCAGCGTCTGTGCTGGCGGCGCGTCGTCTTCACCTTTTTTCGCCTGGCCTTTTTCATCCGCTTTACCTGTCGCTGCAATTGCCAGCAGTCGGGTGTCAACTGTTTCGGGCAGGTCGGCTTCGTCGATTTCACGCACAGACAAGCGCTTTTCTGCATGGATGGCGTCAAGCTGCTGTTTTGTGAAATGGTCTTGCGGGAAAGCGGTACCCTCAGTGGTAAAGGCGGTACCGGCCCGGCGAAACGTGCCGGCCAGAGCTGCCACCGCATAAATAACTAATACTTTTGACATGGGTTTCTCCTGCTCGCCCTGACTAACTGCTCCAGGGCGGCAAAGTTAGGGTTGAGCCGGCTTACAGGAAGTCAGCTACAAGGACATCGAACTTATTGCGCAGCTCGTTGCTCACCGTGGTGGTACCGTCGCTGATCTGCTCGCGTTCTTTTAGCTGCAGGGCCAGTTGTTCCATACTGGATGGCACTACAAGCAGAAGCTTGCCTTTACCCAAACCGAGTGGTCGACCACCATCAGCTTTAAAGCCTTTCATCATGCCGATAGCATCCCAAACGGTTTGGTAACCCAGCGTTTTCTTAACGCCTACCGCCATTTGCCAGAAGCCGTAACCGACGTTGCAGCGCATGTCAGTGCCATAACGAAATTGTTTGCGCATGAACACAGCTTCATCGTCCGGGTTATCCATAACGTTAAACTTTGCCTTAGTGCGCTCCTGGAAAATGATCGGCTTCAATGAGCGGCTGACATCCAGCAGGAACCACGGCTCGCCAACGTAGGCACCATCAATGATGACATTCGCTACTGAAGCATCGACACCACTACCATCGACTTCGGCATTAACCGGGTGGTCAGTGTCGAAGAAGTTCTGGCCGTCATAACATAGGTTGGTAAAACCGGCTTTTAACAACGGGAATGCCAGTTCATCAGGGAATACGGCAGCGGCGTAACCCATTTCATCCATCATGGGAGCGTATACACCGATGTTGTCATCTTCGATGTCGTCACGATCCACAGCCACCGTGCTTTCAAAACTCTTATTGGTAACCGAGTAGGCATGTTCTTTCATGGATTTCAGCACACGGTCGCCGATCCATTCGCGGAATTTAGGGAACTGGCCTAACCAGCCATAGGTGTTACTGGCTGAAGAGCTTTGTACCACGGTTGCAATGGCGGTTAGTTGAGGCTGAGCACGGGCTACACCCTCCTGGAACTTTTTGCTAAAAGACACCCGCAGGGCGTTTAGCGTTGCACTGTTGACAATGGCCATTAGCGTTTAACTCCTAAGTCTTTCGCCATATCTTCGTAGCTGATACCCAGCTGGTCGGCGACGATTTTCTGGTCGGCAGTTAGCGCTGCCACGTTGGTATTAGCCGCTTCTTCGGGGGCTTTTCCGTTTGTCTGTTTCCCCGTTAAGGCGGCTACGACAGGGCGCGCATCGACAGCGGCTTTTAGTGCCGCCAAACTTTGCTTGCCTAAGCTTTTCAGGTAGTCCAGTTCGGCAGGAATAATAAGCTTGCCTTCGGCCTGGGCCTGTTCGATTACCTGGTCAACCGTAAGCACATCGTTATTGGCTTTTAGTGCGGCCAGCTCAACATGCAGCGCCTGATAGGTTGCAACAGGCACATACTTGGTTAAGTCGATATTGCCGGTGTCGGCTTTTAAGGCGGCAATTTCTGCGGTTAATGCAGCAACCTTTTCTTTGCCGGTATCCATTGCGGTTAGCGCCGCTATGGCGTCATTAATGTTCTGCTCAGTGGGTTCGGCACCGTCTGCAATGACAATACCCAGCCGACTAAGCAGCTTTTTAAGCAGCTCACTCATGGCTTTCTCTCTTGGGTTGGGGTTGGTGGAGTCGTTACCAGGCACGGTAAAATTCGCCGCCAGACTGGCCAGCGCCTCCATACCGTCAACACCTGGGTAATTGGTTAGCGCAGCCATGTTTATAGCAAGCGGCTCGCCGGTGGCTTTGTCGTAGGGAAATACCGCAGACAGGTAGCGGTATTCGCGGTTGATAATGCGCTCTTTTGCAGCAGCTACCCAGGTAGGTTTTACAAACAAACCTTTACCAGGGCGGTACTGCATTTCTTTAAACCAGCCTGCAGCAGGTGCGGCCTTGCCATTTTCGGCGGCGCGTAAGGTCTGGTGTTCGTAGTCAATGGGCAATTCATTGGCACGCAGCTGCACCTGGCTGATTAAACGCTCAGCTATTTCGGCGTTCATTTTCCACTTGCCACCAGGTACATCATGCGGGCGACCATCAACGCTGCTGAACTCGCCATCTGGTAACAGCTGCACCCAGTCGTCCGTGTTGTTGATCTGCTCGCTCAATACGGCAATACCCAAAGCCTGGCCGGCCTGAGCTATGGCAGTAAGTACAGCAAGTGAGGTGGTGGAAGTTTTAAACATGTCAGCCCAGGTAAGTAATTAGCCTGGGCTGATTGTGGGGGATTAGATTGCGGGTTGTAGATTAAAGCGTTTTGCTAAACTATGTCTGGCATGGTTTTAATCTCGTACAGCTCATTTTTGTAACGGTCAATGTCATCTTTAACTTGTTGCAAGTTCCCTTCATTTAACCTTATCTGGTGATTTAAACCATGCTTTTTAATGAGGTATATAATTGCCAATAAAGCCCTAATGTAAAGCAGTAACATAGCTCTAATGTTTACATGCTCAATTGCAGGCCTCTTTTCCTTTCTAGCTGATAGAAAATAATCTAAGTTGATGTTGTAGTAATCAATGTTATACAGCACGTTTCTCAGGTTTATTCTCTCGTTCTTGGTGATGACGTGGCTTATTTCCTTAAAGTACTCGTTGGTTATTGGCAATGCGAGATTGGCTGGACGTTTTACCAGAGCGGCGTATTCGTTCCTGGCGTACATCTCAAACTCTTGAACAACAGCATTATCTGCGTTTTGTAGTGCATCATATAAATCTTCTAACTCAAGCAGTATGGATGCTTTCTTCGCGTCGAACTTGTACTTATTCCTAATCCACTCGGTTAAAGATGTTAGGCCCCAACCGATAACTACACCTGACAGCGTACCTACCACACCTACTATTGCAACGAATTCGTTTTCGGACAAAGCCACTGTTAAATTCCTTTTCAAATTACTTTAAACACCCTTTAAATCGCTTCAAAATCGTTTAACGGGTTTACCTGTGAATGCTGGTAGCTTAAAACCCCTTTGGATACCTTACAAGCGATTACAGCGCGTTTTAGCGATTTGGCAGATCCTGACTAAAGTAGTCGTACAAAATATCCATTATTGCCTCTTCATCATTCCAGGGGCCGGTGGTCAGGCCCAGCCATTCGCGAGCCGGTATGCCATCGTCTTCGCGGCCAAACTGATGCGTAGCCGCGTATTCCATGTTAGAGCCTACCAGCAACTGATCGTCACTGGCATCGTACAGGATGGTGTCATACAGCGTACTACTCTGGCGTAGTATGCGCGTGTCGCCGTTTTTACGCCGTATTGTCTGCGGTGCCAGTGGCTCCCACAACGAGCCATCTGGTGCCAACTCTAACTGAAAGCGCTCCTGTGTTGCCTCTACCATGTATTCGCCGATTTGAGATAGCGCGGGTTTAAGGTTCTGGCTTTGCTGTACCATTTTGTTGATAACATCGGCAATGGCAATAGCACCACTGGCATCAATGCTGATATTGCTGCCGGCCATTACAGCAGCCCCTCGTCATATGCCTGGCGTAATACCTCTTCACTGGCGGCAGCATAGATACCTTCAAACAGTTCAGCGATATAATCCTGCTCTTGGCCGCTGGCCTCGTTATTCAGCTTGTCCAGCTGGCGGATAGTATCCAGCGTTATTTCACCGGCCAGTAACGTCTGGGCTTTTTGCAGTAACATCATCGGGTTTTACTCCTTGCCTTAGTAGCCTTTTCTATTTGCTGTTCCAGGTAGTTATAAAGCTCAGGTTGCCATTGCTTTAAGGCGTCTGGTGCCAGCATCCAGGCGGTGAAGGCCTCGGCAAAGCTCTCGTACTTATTGGTGGCGGCATAGTAAGTTACCCAGCTGGCGTTAGCTGGGTAGTCTGGCGCACCGGCATAGTAATGTACCTGGTGGCCAAGTTCATGCAACCACACTGAGATAAATCTAGCATTGTCACCTAACCTCTGCTCGATCAATGAGCCCACTGTCCAATGCCGCTTGTAGGGGTTGTCAGCTAAGCCAAAGATATGCGGCCCTTTGTTTGCTGCCGCATCCTGGATAACTTCACTGGCCACTTGCTTGACCTTCGCCATGTCTACACTGCTTAGCTTATCGTTAGCTTTGGCTTTAACCACGATATGCTCCCAGCTCATCGCGGTAAAGCCGCCGACGCGGGCAGGGGATCGGCTGGTAAATTTCAGCTGCGCATAGTATTCGTCGACGGCAAGGTACTCAGCTATGGGCTTAGCCAGTGCAGCAGACTTCTTGCCACGGCTCATTTCGGTTTGTTTAACCACTATGGTTTTGGTGGCTTTGGCCTGCATAAAGCCGTTTAGCGCTTCCAGCTGTGGCGCTTCAAGCTTGGTTAGTAGCGCATCTATGCTGTCTGCAGAAACGCCCTTAACCGTACTGAAAGCGCTGGGTACGATACGCTCTGGTAAGCGCTCTGCCAGTTTAGGCTTGGCGGCTACCTGGGCTTTTACCCGCACTACCGGCGAGCTGGTACCCGGTGCATAGTCAAAGCCTGGATCAATGCCTACTGGTACCTGCTGCACTTCACCGGTTTTTTTGTCTACCCAGTCGCGGTATTTAACTTCTGGCTCAGCGCTTACGGTTAAGCCCTTCCGCTTAACACTGGCAGAGGTTTCGCCGAACACTTTGCACTTACAGCCCCAGCCATTTTGCGGGAACCACACTTGCCAGAACGGGCTGCTTTTGGGCAGCACCAGGCCGTCATGCTTTAAGTGGTCTAGCCGTGGGTAAAGACTGTCGCCATGCTTGTAGCGCCAGAACTCAAACTGCTGCAGCTGCTGGTACCGGCCAGCATTGTATGCCTGGCGCATATTGGTACCGTAAATAACATTGGCACGCCAGGCAGCGTCGCCGGTGTGCTCCCAGCCATAGCGTTTTACAATGTCTTTAAACTGGCTTTTAAACCAGGTTAAGCTTTTGCCATTGGCTATTGCCGCATCCACAGCAGATCGCATGTCAGCCAGTAGGTCGGCTTTCATTGCGCCGGCTACCGTAAAGGCGACATCGTTTTGCTGGCGCCAGATGTCTGTCCAGCGCTCACTGGGCAGGTTTATCTTTTTGCGAAAGTACGCAATAGCCGCATCAAAGGGCAAAGAACCATACTCAGCTGTGGCCATTAGTCGCCTTGCTCCACGTCAAAGCGGCCCGCAAGCTCTGCAGCTGCAAAGGCTTGCTGCATGACTTTTGCTAACTCCGTTTCGTCCAGAGAACTTTCCAACGTTAACAGCTCGTCCAGCAACTCTTGCAAGCTGCCGGCCTTGTCTACCATGTCCTGTATGGGCTTTATCAATTTATCAACTGCCGGTTTGGCTTTGCTTTGTAGCTGTTCTAGCAGCTTGTCTGCAGTGTCTGGCTTGTCTTCCGTTACCGCTTTTAGTGCGGCAAAGCCGGTAAGCTGTGCCTGTGGCTGCGGCACGTTCTCCAGCAATTGCAGCACGGGCTCGCCTTCTTTTGGCTGCGGGATCTTGGTTTTTTCATGCAGCCAGCTGGTACCAATTTTCATACCCATGCCAACAAAAGCGCGCAGTGGGTAAGCCAGATCGCGCAGGTCTTCCGGCTCGGTAGTATCAAACACCAGGCGCGGTTTGCGCTTCACGTCACCCGTGTAGCTTTTGCCATTTAGCAGGTACATCGGCAGGATAAGATCACGGTTTAAGGTGCCGGCCAACTGCCGTAAGTCGTGGTCGCGGATTTCCTGGCGAATGCCATCATGCACCTTACCCAGTGCCTGGCTGCCGCTGTTGCCTACTTCTGCGCTGAGTGTCTGCCCTAAAATAACCTTGCTTTGGATACGCTCGCACCAGGCGATCATGGTCATAAAGGGCTCGCCGCCACCTTTGGCCGCTTCGTGAAAATCCAGCTCCATGCCTTTGGGCATTATGCCAGCCCCGTTATGGCCAACGCTGAGCACAGCATTCATCAGGCTGTTTTTCTCTGGACCTGTTGCACCGCTGGGGTATTTACCTACCCGGATAGGAATGCCGTATATCTCCAGAAATTCGGCCAGATCTCGTACTGAATAATTCTTGAAGATAAACGGCCAGGCTAACTGCCGAACCAAGCCCATACGGGCGACATAGCCCGACTTTGCCGGGTGGCGGTGCTGCAGCCAGTTAAGCGGGCGCAGCTCTTCGCCCAGGGCTCCATCGCGCAGTAGCAGCTTGTTCTGGTCGTGTTGATCCAGCGTGAACCAGGACGCCGGCCGATGCTCAAAGCCCATTGGTACCTGATAGCCAGCGTGGCGCTGCCACTCAAATTCAATATTGCTAAAACCTTTATGCACGCCATCAGCCAGGCTAAAAATCACGTCTTCCCAGTCTTCAATATCGCGCAGCATGTCGGCAATATTTGCCGCGTCGGCTTTCTCGGCGGCGCTGGCGTTACGTGGCGGCTCAATGCTGTACGGTACAGTGCTCATTGCCATTTTGCGCTTAAACAGCTCAGCCGCGATATGGCCGTCTTTCTCTTCAATATCTTCGGCCAACCAGCACTGATGCAGCAGGTTGCCTTGTTCGGCTTCGCGCAGGATATTTGCTAGCTTTGCCGGGGTTAAACCACTGCTGGGGTGGTCGGCAAATTCACGCCGCAGCTGCGCTGCATAGGCGTTTTCGTCCTTGGTTTGTTTGGTATTTAGCTGCTTTTCGCGGATACGAAAGCGAACGCCGTTATGCTCGTAAATCATCAGAAACAGCCTCTGTCAAAGGTGGGGTTGTCGTTATCCTGGTAGCGTTCGTCGAACTGGCTAACGGGGATAACCGGGGTAAATGATATTTCGCTGCCATCCATCCAGCTGGCACGAATAGCCATTGCCAACGCAACAGCAAAGTCGCCGTGGCGCTGCTGGCCGTCGCTGCCTTTGCCGCTGCCTTTCTCAATTTGGGGTATGCCGTTGCGGATCTGGATTTTGGTTAAGTCGTCCAGGATATCCATGTGCCTAGGGATTTCGATGTTGCCATCGTCAAACTCGGCTTTTAGCTTTGGCATCCACTCTCGGTACCAGGCGGCGCTTAGCATGACGGTATCAACCATCTGGCTGCCATAGCGTAGCTGTGCAGCCTCGGCCAGGTAACCACCGTTACCCGTAGCGTCAAACGCTGCAGCGGTAAAGCGTGGCAGGCCAGACAGCAGGTAAAACAGGATTTGGCGCTGGGCGTCGTAAGTCGCGTTTACCAGCTCCAGCACAAAGGGCGTGCGCTTGCTTAAGTCGGGCTTTATTTCCAGCGGCACAAAAACCGACAGGTCACCTTTACGGGCAAAGTCTTCGCCAAATACATGGCGGTGCTGCGGGTTTAAACCGACTAAAAGCGGTTTTAAAACGTCGTTACACCATTCATCAACCTGGCGTTTACGGGCATATTCTGGAAGTAACTCAAAGTCTTTTGGGCTGGTAAAACGCACAACCGGAATGCTTTTGTCAGCGACCATAGCGCGCTCTATAAGCACGCGCTTAAGGTAAACACCACTGCCAGCCTTGGGCACACAGAAGTATTCTTCCAGGGCATCTTCTTCTGTGGCGGTGGCTTTGAGTAGGTTTTCCTTCCATTCGTCTTCGGCTTGCTGGCTCCAATCCACTTTACGGATTTGGCAAATGCGGCGGTACAAGCCTTCGCGGCAGGCATCGTCCAGAGTAATAGTGTGAACACTGTATTGTTTTTTACCGGCGCGGCTGTCCTGTATCAACTGATAAAAAAGATTATCAATACCGTTGTGAGTGCTGATTAAGCGCAACTTGCCGCCCCACATGGTTAGAGCATTTGCTGACTTTAGAACTTCCGCCAGACGTTCATGGAAGGCCGCCTCGTCTATGGTAACGTTACCCTGCATACCGCGCAGGTTAGCCGGGTTAGAACTTAGCGCCTGTATCTTAAAGCCACTGGCAAAGTGAATAACAAAGGTCAGGATCTCTTTGCCGTCTTTGCCATCGTCGACAAAGATTTCTTCCTGAATTTCTGAACCGGCTTTATTGAATACCCGCGCCCACATAGCAGCAGCTTCGATAAACTCGCGGGCCATTTCCTTGTTGCTGCCAACATAGAAGTGGTTACAGCCGCCATTGTCACGGCGCAGGCTGGCGCACAGAACCGCGTCGGCAGCCTCTGCCCAGGTTAAGCCGGTACGGCGTGATTTTTCGGCAATCTTAAGCGGGCGATCATCTGCTACCCAGCGCTTTTGGTAGCCCAGTAGCACCTCGACGGGATTAAACTGGGTAACCTGAGCCACATAGGCATCAACGTTATGGCCAACAGCCTGGGCGATAGCGGTTTGCTTCATCAGGCAATACCCAGTATTTCGCGTTTAAGCGCGGCAACGCCTTCAATTGTAAGGCCCTGTTGAGTAGCAACCTTTTCGGCGGCTTCTGCGGCTTCTTCAGCAAACAGTTGGCGGATCTCTTTTTCCCGCTTGTGGCTGTGCATAGCGGCGGCTTCCAGGCGCTGGGCGGCGAGCATGGCGTCTTTGATCATGCCTATGTCCATTTCCTCCGCGCTGGATTGCTGCATCATGGCTTTAAACAGCTGGGTGCGGCCTATCTCCAGAATCATCCGGCTTACGTCACCGGTTGGCTTGTCGCCCAGCTGCGCCACCAAAGCGTTAGAAACCTCGCGTAATTCGCGCAGGTCTTTACCTATGGTTTCCATTTGGGTGCTGTAGCGGTTAAGGCCGGAGCGGCTGATTTTAAGCTGTTCTTTGTCTTGCTCCGGCAGCTGGCTTTGCTCGATCAGGTCGTTAATGTAATCGAGCACTTCTTGCTGGGTTAAGCGGCCATCGCGCAGTTTGGCATCCAGCTCGCGCCGGATCTCTTCTGGCAAGAGGTCTATTTTGCTGCGGCGGCCACGGGTAATTTTATCGTTCATAGCGGGGCTGGCTCCTAAAGTGAAGGGCGTTTGATACCCGGCACCTTTGCGCGGCCATTGGCTACGTCCAGCCCGCGTTCTGTTAGTTTGGCAATACGAATTGAGCCAACCATAGACAGCTTGATAAGGCCTTGTTCCTCCAGCCATGCCAGCTGAGTGCGCAGGCTGTCGCGGCTAATATCCAGCCCAACCATGTTTATGCCGTCGTGTAAAATCGACTCGTTCAGGTCGTAGCCTGCATCCTCTGACAGCAGCCGCAGGACAACCAGGCGCTGGTGTTCTTTCTGTAAATCATCGAGCATGGTTACCCCTTAGTTCATTCTCTATCAGCAGATCTAACTTGTTCTCTATTGCCTTCATGCGCCCGACTGAGCTGTTCAGCGTTGATGACAACCCGCTTAACTCTTTTCCCATCTGGTGCAGTTCCTCCTTGGTAGGCAGGTACTCCAGCCGTACTTGCAGTTTTTCCTGCTCGGCCTCGCTTTTTTTCAGCCTTGCTTCAAGTTCGGCTATGGCCAGTTTGTTTTCACGCGGTGCGCGGCTGATATATACCCACAGGGCTAAACCGCAGGTAAACAGCAGCTGCAGCAGGTCAAACCAAAACCGCAATCCGGTGTAGTTCCAATCAGCCATGTATTTGCTTTTCCTTATGCTCGGTTAGTGTTTGGCAATCAATGCAACGCACGGCGTAGGGCACTTTAGCCAGACGCAGGGCTGGAATTTGGATACTGCAGTCGACGCAATACCTGCCTTGCCCGTCTTGGCACGGCTTTTCTGTCGGGCGTTTAAGCGCTGCTTTAATCGCCTGATCGCGTTGGCGCTGCTCTAACTCGGCAGCTCTGTCTAAAATGTCAGGCATGTACTACTTCCGTTTAATGATTGCGGATAGCGCCCCGGCGGTTTTATCGCCGGACGCTTTGGAATAGGGAGCAAAGCCGTCGATTGTGCGCACGCCCATGTAAGTCAGTGCCGGTGCAAACAACCACAGCAGCACATCAAAGCTGGCACCGTTGCCTGTGCCAACGGCGGCTAAGGCTTCAAAGCCAAAGGCATACAAAACGCTGGCGTACATAGACAGCCTGGCTAGTAAGGGGCGGGTTTGCCTGACGTATTGGTCTTTGGCGTTGTCACCGTTTTGGATGGTGTCTTGCGTTGCCTGGTGGCGTTTGCTGGCTTCTTGCTCCAGTACGGTTCGCATTTCCAGCAGTTCGTCTAGTTCACTAGGGTTAAGCTGGCGCAGGCTTTGCTCCAGCGCGGCCTGTTTGGCTTCGGGGTTTATGTAGTTGTTGCCCACAACGCTAACCACGTCGGCTGCTAAGTCGGCCACTTTGCTTTTGCCAAATTTGTTGCCGATAAACTTAATGGCGTCAGGCCCCAGGGTTAGCAGCGCGCTGGCTAATAGCGATAAGCTCATGGGTTAATCCTTAGTAAGTCGCGTAGGCGTTTGTTGTCACGCAATGCCTGACCAATGTTTTGTGGTGGGTTAATAGCGCGTTGAATATCAACTGCAGTAACGCTGTGCCAGCCGTCAACAAACCTGGCTTGCATCGTAGGGTCGTTGCTGTGCAATGGCGGTGGGCTGCACTGCGTGCCAGCTTTATCGGCCAGTACTTCTGCTTCAAGCCGGCGCTGTTTGCCCTGGTTAAATGACCAATCCCAGTTGCTGCCCATCAGGCGGCTCCCGCGCCGGCGTAGCCAATTTGCCAGCAGGCGTTGGTAAGGTCGCGCAGACGATTAAACCAGCCTTCAATAAACACGCCTTGCCCTGGATTTTTAGCCTGAATGCGTGCATACAGCCTGGCCCGGCGCAAAACGTAACGGGCAACAAGCCATTCTGTGTCGGCTTGTCTGGCGGCCATAAGCGTTTTAGGGCCGACAACTCCGTCTGCAACAAGGCCAAGTATTTCCTGCAGTAACCTGGCTGCGGTGGCGGGGCCGTGCTGCACAGCGCTATCGAACACGGCAACCCCGATACTTCCGGGTAATTCGTGGCAACGGGTAGGCCGCCAATAGTCGCGGTGGTAAAGGAAAGCAGCGCGCTGCTCAGTAAGGTTAAGAATATCTTCACGCGGGTAAGCCCTCTTCGATATACCGAAATTGGTTTCACCGCCCGGATCATCGACGTGGCAAACGTAGCCGCCTTCCTTCGCCAGGACAAAGGCAACAGCATGCTGAAAATCTATGGTGTAAGTGTTAAGTGCGGGTGTTTGCATGGGCGCGATACAGACAGCTAAGGTGTGCTGTCAGTATCGCGTGGGGTATGGGGTTGGCTGGATTAAAGCGTTTTGCTAATTCATTGGATAGTCGACTACTCGCAGTTCGTTAACCAAGTGGGCGTTGTTAATCTCAATTTGTTGAGATAGCGCCGACGCTTTTGCTGGCACCTGTTGCAACCAGATATACTGCTCTTCGTGCCCGATCACTTTTCGGCTGCCTTTGGAAAACATTATAACGTCTGTAAAGCGGCCCTGGCTAAACTCAAAGCCGCCGTTTTTGTCAGTATACAGCATAGCCACGGGCCGGAACGCCGGGTTGCTCCATATCAGAGAATCGAAGCTGCAGGCGTTGTAAATGGTATCCATTTCTTTCCACTGCGGCACCTTATCTGGGCCTTCGCGCATTCTACGTAAATCGAGCTGTGATTTTTCGAGTTCTGTCGGTCCCTGATTACAGTTGCTGTTTAAGCGATTAACGCTTTGCTCATCCCAGGCTTTTAAAAACTGTTTTTTGTCGTACACGCGTACTTCTGTCAAAGGCATGTTTACGGTTTCTTTGCCATTGGTTACCACATAAACCGAGCCGGTAACGGCTACCGGAAGAAATAGCGCGGCTGAAATAGCAGCAATGGCAAGCATGATTATCCATTTCATAGAAGATCCTTTTTATTGAACAAACACAAAGGGTACTGCTATTCGGTAAAAATAAAAAGCCCCGAATTAACGGGGCTTACAACAGCTACAAGTGCTACAACCGGCTTAATGCGTGGGGCTTGTAACGCTGGTAGCAATTGGATCTGGCAGCAGGTGGTAAGTGTAAACGCCTTTAGTTTTGCTGCTTTGCCAGTGTTTTCCTTCGCCGGCATCCAGCTTATTGCGGGCGGTTTTGTCGTCTTGCTCATAACCCAGCACTTCCAGCAAGGCTTTTTTATTGATGCCTGGTTGTTCGGCTATAGCGGCTTTAGCCTGGCTGATAAAATCCAGTTCGTCGGCGCTCATGCGGGCAGCTTCTACGTCTATGCCTTGCAGGGTTAAATCGGCGGTACGTACGCTAAAGGCGCATTCGTTAATGGCGGCGCGCTCTTTGGTTGGGCTAAGTACAAAGGCGATATCGCCAGGGGCTGCGTCTACTTTTTTCAGCCGGTACATATTGTCTACTGAGTTACGAATGTTGTTGCTGCCCTGATAGTTTTTGCCGTCTTTATTGGCATGCGACAAAATCAGGATAGTGGCGCCGGCTTCGCGTAGGTTCATAAACTTATCCATGATGGCCATGGCGCGGGCGTCGTGCATTACATCGCCCATGTTGCGCAGGCTGTCTACCAGGATAAGGGTGTCGGCGTATGCATTGCCGATGGCTTTCTCGTTTAAAGCGTCTAGCATTTCAGCGCCTGACATAGTGGTTTTACTGCGCTGCACGTAGTAAATATTGCGCAGGCCGATCAGCTTTTCTTGTACGCCACGGTCTTTCAATACGTTTAACGGGTTGTCAAAATCGAGGTAGATCACCTTTTGCAAGCTGCTGCATGCCTTGGCCACAGCAAAGGCCAGCCAGCTTTTACCCATACCGCCATCGGCGTATACCAGGGTAATCATATTTTTAGCCAAAAACCCCGGAATAAGAAATTCCGTTTGTTGCTCAAAATCGCTGTGCCGCAGGGTTTGGCTTAGTAAAAAATCGAACATGGTTTGTCCTTAAAATAAGTTGAATTGGCGGCGGGCGCGCTCGGCCTGCGTTTGTTCTTTGATGATGGCGTAAATTTGCACGTCAGTTAGGCGGTGTTCTACCCGCAGCTTTTCGATGGACGCGCCACGGTTATGGGCGTTGTAAATGGCAATATTGCGCAGCATGGTTTTAAGCTTATCGTTGCGCGGTATGTAGGTTTGTATACCGCCCAAGTAATTGGCCAGCTCTACCACCAGGCGCTGCGCGTGCTGCTCAGGGTGTTTTACTGCGCCTTTTAACTCGGCTTCAAACAGGGCCACCAGGCTTTGCAGCATGGCCGGTAAGCGATTAAACACATCTGCCCGTAGCTCTGGCGGCAGATTGTCTATGTCGGTTAATAGCTGCTGCAGGTCTTCGCTATCAGCAAAGGCGTCTAATTGCTGTTCAATCATTTGGTACCTCGTACACTTTGCCACCCAACTTGCGCATGCGTTCTTGAAACAGGCGGCGGTCTTCATCGGCGTTGGTTGCCGTTTGCGCTTTGTATTCAATGGTGCTGCCTGCCGGTGTTTCAGCGGCTATTTGGCCCAGGCGGGCAGTAAGTACTTTGCGCAGGTAGTTGTGGTTGGTTAACTGTTTGCCGGTGCCGTTAATGCGGCTTTGCTGCAGGCTGGCAACAGTTTGCTCCAGCGCGTCTGCAAGGGCGTTGTGGTTATTGGTTAATGCCAGTGTTTCCTGCACCAGGGTCAGCGCTTTAGTGTTGCTTAAGTCTTGCTTAGCTGGCCGAAACAACGCCAGATACGCCACCATATTGCCGCCCAGTTTGTAATTCATACGGGCAAACTGGCCCAGCAACTGGCGGCCAGCATCGTCGGCCACCAGTTGATCCAGATGGATATTTGCATGGCAAACAGGGCAACGGCTTAACTTCATAGCATCGCCCCGTTGATGCGCTCCCAGCGTTCCAGCAACTGTTTGTAACTGTCTTTGGGTTCTGGTTGGTAACCGCGCTTTTTCAGGTCTTCAAACAGACAACGTCGCGCCCAGCGCTTAAGGCTATTAAGCGTTTTGGCGGCGTCTTCGCCCTGCAGCCATTGCACTTCGGCAATACCGGCACCGCCGTTAGCTTGGGCTGTCATGCGCTGCACCCAGCTGTTAAGGGCGGTTTCGCTGCCATCCTTAATAAACTCAGCGCGGTGCATAAAAATCCACAGCGCGCGTATAGCGCTGCGCTCGTCCTTCGGGCCTTTGGCAGTGCTAGGGCTTAAACGGCCTTTAACTGCTTTTTTAACCGGTTTAAAACCGAGTTTTACAAAGGCTTCCAGTACGGTTTCCAGCTCCGGTACCGACATATCGCTGCAGCTTTTTTTGCCGTTGCCGTAGTGCGCCAGATTAGCGCGGTAGCTGTCTTCGTCCATACCCAGCTGAGTGCGGGCGATGTGGATCATTGGCACCAGCTGGCGGCGCGGGTTGTGTTTAGTTGCTGTCATTTGGCACCTGCCTGCAGCCTAACGTCTGCAAACACACGCTGTACCCGAGCGACTAATTGCGCTTGGAATTGCTCTTGTGTTGTAGGTTCGCCCGGTTGGCATAAGCTTGCTGTAAAGTCGCCAACTTCACTGATAATCAAGCGTTCGGTAAGGTCTAATGTGCCCTGAATATTTTTGATGTATGTCTTAATTGCTGGCACTACGGAATCACCAATCCCGCCAATACCCTGTTGCTGGCAAAATTCGTTAAGCTCTACGGTTAGAGCAGTGTTACGTTTATGGGCGTCAGCTGAATTTAGGTTTTTAGCTGCAAGTTCATATTGCTCCTTAAAGCAAACAAACTCACTTACCTTGGGATAATCGCTTTGGGCAAAGTAGTAACCCTCGGTTTTATTCCAGTACAGCGCGTCAAACACGCTGCCCCATGCAGGGCCGCGCTCTGCAATTGCTTCTCGTATTGTTTTCATTGTGTCTCCGGCTGCTCATCAGTACCGGTGAACCACCACCGGCAGACGTAACCGCTTGCGCGGTACGTTTCGCTTAGGTGGTTAATTCCTTTAGCTCTACGGCGTCGTAGTCTGCTACTTCAACTGATGCAGCAATAACTCTGATACCAGTGTTTTCCGGCCATCCTTCCTCCTTGAATAAATCTCTTGTCCAAATCTTTCCCGAATCTTCGTTTGATTCGTGAAACGTGGCCCCATAACTATTGAGCATTAAGTTAATAAACATGGTTCCAGCAAAACGGATAACCGCCTTTACGTGAGAGCCATTTTCTTGATCCGCTCTATCTTCCGAACCACTCCAGAAGGTGTTTATCTCGTTTGCTAACTCTGGTGTCAGCACATCGTGGTCAACCTCAAGTGTTACCTCCCAGTCGTACCATTCACCTGCTACTTTGTACTTTTTGATATTGCTCATAATTTTTCCTTATTAGCTGCTCATCAGTGCCTGGCCACCGCGCCAGGCAGACGCCCCAAACTGCTGGGCGTTTCGCTATGGGTTTAAGGCGTCTTTAAGTTGTTGCGATGGTTTAAACACCGGCTTAACGCAGGCTGGTTGGTGCGTTGGCTGGCCGCTTACCGGATGCTTGCCGGTGCGCGCGGCTGCCTGGCGTGCGCTAAAGGTGCCAAAGCCCTGAATGGCCACGCTGTTGTTAACCTGCAGCTGCAGGGTGATGATGTTCAGCAGGCTGTTTACGGCGCGTTCTGCGCCGGCTTTGGTTAAGCCGGCCTCAATGGCCAGCTGCTGGATCAGTTGTGATTTGTTCATCGCTTAGTCCTCGTCCATGGTGTGGTTTGGGTGCTGGGTAACTATCAGCTGCACCTGGGTTTTAGGGCGTTCTGATACAAAGCTGCCCAGCCAGGTCGGTAGGTGGTTGTCTTCGCTGGAATCCAAGTAATGCAATGACGAACGCACCAGGTTGGCGAAGGTTGGCGATTCACGGCAGATTTGCATTAGCAAATCGTTTTCGTATTCGTCGTCCACCAGTGGTACTTCGCGCCAGTGGTCGTAAACCTTTTCGGCTTTAACTTTGCCGGCTACCCATTGCTGTAAAACGTTCTCGTCTTGTGTGTTCAAATCCATCTGATTGTCCTCAACTGTTTGCGGCTCTGGCCCGCCAAGCGCCCACATAAGCGCATCGGCTACGCCGTCTTCATAAGTTTTGCCAGGCTGGTTAGTGCCGTACTGTTCGATGATGCTGAGCGCTACAGCAATTTCCTGCTGCATGCGCTCCTGTGTTGGGAATACCCGCTGGGCTTGTGGCTGTGGCTGGCTCATAACGACACCGCCGCTAAATCTAAAGGGATTTGCTGATACTGGTCGGTATCGCCAACACGCTTGTACACGCGCACATAGGCTTTACTGCCCACCACTTGAATGGCTTCGCCGATGGCTGTCATGGCTTTTAGCCAGCGTGCGTCGGTGATGTCTAAACGGCGAAGGCCCAGCACGCGGGTGGTGCTGATATTGCCTTGCTTATCGGCATCAAAAGCGCCGTTAACAATGGCTTTTAGCTCTGAGCTTGCGTTGGTTGTCCAGTCTTTTAAACACTCGTCAATTAAGGCTTTGGCAGCCTGCAGGCGCTCGTCAAAGCTGATGGTTTCGTTAATGGCGCGCACTATCTTGTACTGGCCGTCGAAGCTGTACAGCGTAACGTTGCCTTTTTTGCCGCCGATGTTTGCGTCGTACTGCTCTGCCGATAGCTGCACAAAGGCGGCGATATCAGCAAAAGCGGTTTGTTTAAATGCCCCCAGTGCGGTGCTAAGTGCTTCTGACTTAGCCACCAATTCTTTCACCAATGCGTCACGCGCCTGGTCAACGGGCTTTACTTTATCTTCCGGAATTAATGAGCCTTTGGCGTCTTTCCAGTAACCGGCTGGGATAGTGTTTTGTTGGTTCATGGTGGTTTCCTTAATTTGCCTGGTGCCAGTGAACAAGGCACTCGCCAACACGGGCGGAATAGCCGAAGTAACGCTGGCCGTTTTTGTTTTGAATGAGTTGGATTGCGGTGCGCTGCAGCAGCGGGCAAGCCACGTCGATGGTTATGATCGGGCGCTTCTTCGCCTGGTGTACGTCAAGCACCTTGCAGCCCTGTTGCGCCAACCAGTGGCGGGCACGCTCTACCTGAAAACTGATAAGTTCGCTCATGGTTTATTAGCCTTGTTTAATGGGCAGGTTTGGCAGGCTTTCCACAGCTTTACCCGCTGTGGATTAGTTGCCGCGAAGGGTTTGCTTTGCTCAGTGGCGCAGCGCTGTACTGTGATGCTGCCAAGCACGGGGCACAGCACTTTGTCGCTGCTGTAAGCCTCGGTAACTTTGGTGGCAATGTTGCCTAGGTTGCCGGGGTACTTCTCATTAAGTACCTGGCTGAGCGTGGTTTTGCTGATGCCTAAATCCGCTTCCACTCTGCGGCGGCCCAGCTCTTCACATTTCTGCTGTAGCAGTTCAAACCATTGCATGGTTCAGATCCTTCTGTGGTTTTGCGGTGCGTTTTTCGGGCATTGGCACCAACTTTTTCAGGTTTTGGTCGTACAGGCCCGTGGGGCGTATAACCGGATATTTGTGACCGGTGTTCTTAAGTAACCGGTACCGCACTGCAAAGCCTTTGCGCTGCGACATACTGGCTTTGCGGCGTTGTGGGCGGGTGATAAACACGTATTCGTAGCGCACTAAATCTGACAGAAAGCGCTCTACACTTGACCGGCTGCACTCGGCATTGGCCTGTAAATCTGCAACGGTGAAGTCGGTTAAAAAACGCATGGCTTGCCACAGCTTTTGCCGGATGCTTTTAGGGCGCTCTGCCGTTTGGTTTTTGCCTGGCAAGTGTGGTGCTGCATCTTTTACCGCCTGGTACACCACGGGCTTTACGCCTGTGCTGATTGTTGTAATTGCTTTTAAATCCTGCAGATGGCTGATAACCATCTGCGCTGATTTCAAACTCACATCCATGTGCTCAGCCAGTTCGGCGCTGCCGAAGTCTGGCTGTTGTTTTATCCACTCCCAGCTACGCTGGCTGAGTGTTTTATTATTCATTGCGCACGGTTCCGCTATTAGTTCACGCTTGGGAAAAACGGCTGGTTGCCCCACTGGCTGGCGTTAATGCTTTCCAGGCCATTTGAGCGGGCAAAGGCTTCAATGGTGTTTAAGCCAGTGTGGATGCGGCGAAAATTGCCTTTTGATTCCTGCAGAAGTTCAGCCAGTAAGCAGGGCGCAATGCTGGTATCAGTTACCAGTTCGCTGGCCATAGTGGTGATGTCGTCCATATCGGCTGGCTGAAACTCGATATGCTGGGAAATGCGGCTGTACAGCTGCTCTAAACGCTTTACCTTTTTAGGCAGTTGGTTGTAGCCGATTAGGATGATTGGCACGTTAGCCAGGTCATAAATATCACGGATGGTTTCAAGCACATCCTGGCGATCGGCGATGTAGTCGCACTCGTCAATGAATAGCGGCTTACCGGTTATTGCCAGCTCATGCACGATAAAATTGAGCATGTCGGCTTTACGTTGGCGTTTTTCCAGCCCCAGCTCCTGTGCCAGGCGCTCCAGAAATGTGCTCAGGGAGTCAGATTTTAAACACCGCACCAGGATGCCATCTGCCTGAACAAACAGATAACTACCCGCTGTGGTTTTACCTAAGCCCGCCTGGCCGGTAAACATGGCAATTGATGGCGTGTTGTGAAGCGCAGCCTCGATAAGATGCTGGTACGCATCGAATGCGGCCAGTACGTTTTTGGTTTTTGCTACTGCTGTTTTCATTGGTGTATCTCCGTTACTTAATGGCTTTTTTGCTGGTTAATATTTCGTCGAGAACGCGAGCGGCCACTTTGCTGCGGCTGCGGTAGGCGTGTAGCCAGGCTTTTTCGACGGCGGGTAATTCGGTGTTTATGCTGAGTTCTGTCAGATAACGAGCTTTGTGAGAATCGCTGGTAAATACCGGCGCATTGTCTTTGCGTTCCAACGCTTCCAGTTCCTGGCGGCGTTGTTCAAAAACGTTTAACTGTTGTTCTGAATAGCCGGTTGCCGGTGCTTTGCTGGCGTCAATGGCAGCTTGCGCGGCTTGGGTAAGGTTGGTTGATACCTGTTCGCTGCGCTTTGGCATGGCTGCCAGATTGCCGTTTTGTTCGGTTTTAGCGTTCAGGATGCGCTGCGCAATATCGCCAACCTGATGCTGTTTAATGGCCTTTTTAAACTCGGCGCGGCGTTCACGCTGTTGCTGGCGCTGGATGGCGCGGGCCTGCAGGGCTATGTCTTGCAGTTCAAGGCCATTGCCTGCTATTTCAGGGTTAACCGCTTCACATATAAAGTGGTGTTTAAGGGCGTGGAATACATAAATTTTGCCGATGTCTTTCGGGTTCCAGCGGCAGTAAACACGCTCGCCAATGTACGCGCCCAGCTCGGGATGCACATAGCTGCCCCCTTCAACACTAATGCCATCAGATTTGGTAACTGTGCGGTAGCCTTTGTTGCCTGGCACCGGAGCCAGCAGAATGTCCAGAATGTGTTTATCGTCCAGCCGCTTAACCTGTTGCTGGTGGCTTACAAACTGCTCAAACGGACTGCAGCCTAAAGTGCTGTGCTTGGCGTGGTGGTAATGGTCGTTTACCCACTGATTAATAAAGGCTTCAAATTGCTCAGCAGTTAGGTCCACATTCAAGGCAATTTTGTCTTCGCCTTTTTTGCGGCGCTCTAGCAGCCTTTGCTCAAAGGTTAAGCGGGCATTTATCTTTTGCCTGTCGGCAACGCAGTGGCCAACATAGCCTTGGCATAACTCAGCTATGCCGTGGCTGAAAGTGCGGAAAAAACGTTCTATAAACGGCTTCTCCCAGCCGCTATAAGGGTTTGTTATGTCGTGCTCAATGCCAAGAGCATCCCAAACGCTGCTGATGTGATTACTGGTGTAGTCTGAACCGTTGTCGGTGCGGGCTATTTCTGGCAGGCCCCAGTCCAGAATGGTTTCGCGGATCAGTAATGATATAGCTGCTGCGTTTGATGTTGGGCGCAAGATGCACTTAACGCGGCGGGTAAATACGTCGATAACGCCAACGATACTGTAGCGGCCATCTTTTAGCATGACGTCTGCCGGCGTGCTGTCGAATTCCCACAATTGGTTGATGCGTGACACGGCAAAGGCTTTATTGCCAAAGGCCACCATGCGTTTGTTTTGCCAGCCGCTGGGGTCAACCAGTGACATAAACAATTCTTGGTTTTCATCTTTCCAACGTTTTAACCAAACGCGGCAGGTAGCGGCTGCCGGCACGGTGTACTCGCCGCCGAACTCGGTTTGCAGAGCTTCGTGCAGAGCTTCGCCTTTGATGTGCGGGTATTCGTGGATCAGCGCCAGGCAGAAAGTTTTAATTTCCGGCGTGGAATCTATCAGGCCGGTTCCTTTGTTCTGGCCGTAGTTACCAGCCAGTGCTGTTAAGCCGTTCTTTTCGTAGTCAGCTTCCCAACGGGTTAGGGTGCTAAAACCAATGCTGGGCTTTAACGCATAAACGTGCGCCGGTACCGGCGTTAAACCGTTGTTGTATTGGGTGCAAAACAGTCGCCAGGCTTTAACCTTGGCTAAGCCCGTTTCTTTCTGGAACAGTCGCGCAGCAGTCAGGATGGCAAACGCTGCCTCGGCCCGCTCTTTAGCCGCGCCGGTAAGGCCGGCAATGTTTCTCAGGGCTGTTTGCTTGCGTTCCTGATTAACTGATTGGGTAAGCTCGCTGCGGTTAATGATGTTAGCTGCGGCTGCTTTGGCTTTATGTTCAGCTGTAACAGTGTTGGTAACTGCAGCGGCTGGCTTAGCAATAAGCGCTACACGTACATCATCAGGCAAACCGTTCATCAGATAGTGCGGGATTTGGCCGCCACGGCCTGAACGCAATTCGTGGGCCCATTGTTCTTTGTTTGCCCGAATACGAATTGTTCTGTCAGCGACACCCAGGGCCGCTGCAATTTGCTTTGCAGTGTAAGCCTGAGTCATTTTTTGCCGCCTGTGTATTCTATTGCTATATCAATAGGATGTTTTTTTGTTATGCTTCGTTTGCCTTTACGACGCGAGCTTTTACCTTCGCTGTTGTATCGTGATGGCCAGATAACTTGAGGATCAACACCAATAGCTGCAGCGATAATGCGCTCAGCATTGGGGTAGGGACGTTGTAAAGCTTGCCCCAGAGTGTTTGGAGATAGATTGTGCTCTTCGGATAATTGCCGAAGCGATTTGTTAGCACGTATCTTTAGCTCTGCGATAATTTTTGCATTGTGCCAGTCCATATCGGCCATTTTTTTGTCCTTTAAAATGTCGTCATGCATACATTTTAAAGACAAAAAATTGTCTCATGCAAGGTGTGCAGGACAAATAATTGTCCTGTTTTTAATATGGTATTGATAATAAAGGACAAATAATTGTCCTGTTTTGGTGTTCACATGGATGCAATTGAGTTTGGCAACTACATAAAGCTAATCAGAGACAATGTTTTGTCCCGTCCTGCAATGGCGAAAAAGTCGGGCTTGCATGTGAACACGATCAAAGGCTATGAAATGGAAGGGCGGCTGGCAGACATTGATTACCTGGCCGCGCTGGCGGTTGAAACAGGCCATTGCTTTGCTGACTTAATCAACAAGCGTTTAATGGCTGGCAAGTTAGGTGGTGTTGCTGAAGAACAGCATTTATTAGTGAGCGACATTCGTGCTGACTATAAGGTGACTAAGAAATCACAGACCCTTGCCATCCCTGTTTATGGCTCAAACTCAAAGTTACATATAGACAATAGATTGCTGCCCAATGGCATTGAACACGCGGCCTTGGCGTTATTTGATGCTAGGCAGTTGGTAGAGTTTAATTCTCAGGTATTAATGTTTAATACAGCAGAAAAAACCATTCAAGATGGCCAGCTTTATATTGTTGATATTGGAAACGGTGCTGTTGTGAGGCAAGTGCAGAATGGCCTGGGCGGCGCGATTATACTGTCCAGTGATAAATCAGGTATTACTCCGCTTACTGTTCCCAGGGAACAAATCGACCACATTACTGTGCTGGGCAGAGTTGTTTGTTTGCTCAGCTATACGTAATTCACACCACACCAATGGAAAGCCATTAAACAGCGGTACTGATACCGTATCGTTCTTACTCCGGTAATAACCAAGCGCCACAGCATTATGGCCAACGTATTGCACATCAAAGTGGCCGTCAGTTTGGCTAAAGCCGTAAACACTATTTATTTTAACCTTTTGCACTCCGGCATAAATCGACCATACCAGCGATTCTGATCCCTGAACAAAGCCACCAAACCTCGCATAGTGCTGCTCGTTATTCTTCCTTGCTATTGGTACCTTTTCGATAAGCTGTTCGCTAATAAGCCTGGTGCCATAGGCATGCCTGATTAAAAGTGTTGGCATACTTACCACTGATTTAATATACAGTAGTTAATTGTAGAAAGTCGGATCACGATAGGCAAGTTTATGATCCGGCTTTCAAGTTGGGGTTGAGCAGTAAATTTTACTCGTATGCCGTTATTTCACTGAGATGTATCGAAGTCGGATCGGATTTGGCGAAAGCCGGATCAGTGATCCGACTTAGCAGCCGGAAGTCGGATCACCATAAGGATAGTTACGGGCGGTATTACACTGTTTAAGCATTGCTGCAAACGGCATTTAAACAGGCTTTGAGGGGGATTTAGTTATAGTGATGGGTGTAGCTCAGTTTGTTCTCGTGGGAATGCTGCTGGCGCTGCTAACTAGCGGTAGTTTCTCAAACTAGCTGATTTTTGCTATTTTTTGACTTTTTCCTTCTAACCCTTATTATTACTGGCGTTCCCGTTTATTCCCGCCAAATTTTGGTTATTCCCGGTTTCTCACTCTAGTAGATCACTTACATTTATTTTCTCTAATTCAGCTACTGCTCAGCTTTAAGCTCATATGCTTAGCCTGTATTTGCGGTTGTCGCACTGTCAGTAAGTGCCCCGCTGCCATTTTTACTGCAGGAGAGTGTTATGAGTGCCGTTAAGCAAAGCCATGTACAACAGCAACGTTTTTTCTTTCAACAACAAAAAACTGCCGACCTAAGCCAGCAAGAGCGGCAGGCACTGAGTTTTGTTTGGGCAGAAAGCAGTGCCAACCGGCAAAGTTCAACCAACCGTGATGCAGATACAGCGCATTGTGCGGTGCTGGGTTACAACTAAGCTTATTCTGCGAACAGCTGTGACTGTATAAACGGGATCATTGCCAGGATAATCGCTTGCTGATAAACGCCGGAGCGTGTCAGCAGATGATTGGTTAGCATGGCAATGGCACCGCCTTGTTGCTTTACGTTGTGCTGCGCAAACATGCGGTCCATCACATCGCCCAGTTCTTCACCGTGTTCAATGGCCCGTAATGCGGCTGGCGGCAGTGGTAAACTGGCAGAGCGGGTTTTACTGATCCGGCCCTGATGTGAAATGGTAACCCAGGCGAAGCTGCAATCGCCGTCCAGGCCGGCTTCCAGCGCAACATAATAATCTGCCCCGGCTACGTTGGCTGCAATTGCCTGCAGCCGGTTAAGTGCGCCTTGTAAGGTTTCTTGACTGCTCATCGGCTGCGCTGATACCCCGGACTCGGTGCTTTGGCCACTGCACGTCAGGGTTTGGCCGGTAAATACTTGTGTTAATGCATCCTGCACGGCGCGGATCTTAGCCGGGTTAGCCGAGGCGACAACAACTTTCATCTGTAATCTCTTGTTTTATTTGCTGCTGCCAAGCTTAACCTGAATTGACCATTGGCTAAAGCGAGCACTTGCCCCAATGCGGTTAGCTGATTAGAATCTGCGCCACTAAGTGTAGGTTTTATCAATATGGGGCTGGCATGAATAAAAATGTTGTGACTAATGGCGTTGCGGCCACGATTACGCTGGCAGGCTGGTATTTACAGCAGCCGCTGTTATTAAGTGTCGGTTTGTTTGCCTTGTCTGGCGCCTTAACCAATTGGCTGGCAGTGCATATGCTGTTTGAAAAAGTGCCCTTGCTGTATGGCTCTGGTGTAATACCGGCGCGGTTTGAACAGTTTAAAAGCGGCATTTACCAGTTGGTGATGACGCAGTTTTTCAGCAGTGACAATATCGACCGCTTCTTAACCAATAAACAGCAACACCATAGCCAAACTTTTGATTTTGCTCCTGTGATTGAACAAAGCGATTTGTCGCCAGCGTTTGACTCGCTGGTAAAAGTGGTAGAGCAATCGTCTTTTGGTGGCATGCTGGGCATGTTTGGTGGCACAGCTGCACTGACGCCGTTAAAAGAGCCGTTTATAGCCAAGTTGAAGCAAGCGCTGACAGAGGTTTCGGAAACAGAGGAATTTAACCAATTAGTGTTGGCGCAATTGGATAAACCTGAACAGCTGGAGGGGATCCGCACCCAGGTTGATACTATAGTGCAGCAGCGTTTAAATGAACTGACACCTGAACTGGTAAAAGACATTATTCAGCAGATGATCCGCCAGCATTTAGGCTGGCTGGTAGTGTGGGGTGGTGTATTTGGTGGCCTTATTGGCCTGCTGGCCGCCTTTGTTCAGTAAACTGCCAATATGTAAAGCGCGGCTTGCGCCGCGCTGTTATTGCGTTAGCTTTTATTACCCTGCAGCATGTTGCGCCGCGTATTGCTCTACTTCACGCCAGACACGTAGTAAGTTACCGGACAGGATTTTTACGATATCGGCCTCGCTGTAGCCTCGCTGCAACAAGCCTTCAATTAAATTCGGATAGCTGGCAACGTCCTTTAAGCCTACCGGCAGTGAATCACCCACGCCGTCGTAGTCTGAGCCGATACCTACGTAGTCAATACCCACCAGTTTTACCACATGATCAATATGGTCCAGTACGGTGTCTAAGGTTGCAAAGGGGTAGGGGTTTTTCTTGCGAAACTCCAGTTCAAATGCGGCGTCATCCGCTACGCCAGCTTGTTTTGCTGCGGCTTTACGCAGGGCGCCGTATTGGTTGGCCATCATGGTAACAAAAGATGAACCAAAGTTAATTTGCACCACACCGCCGTTTTTCGCCAGCGCTTTAATCATGTCGTCATCCATATTGCGCTCAAAACCGGGGGTGTAGCTGCGCAGTGATGAATGTGAGGCAATAACCGGTACCTTACTCAGCGCAACCGTTTGATAAAAAGCGGCATCTGACACATGTGAGATATCAATCATCATGCCGATATTGTTCATCGCCACCACCAGCTCTTTGCCGAATGGGCTTAAGCCATTCCAGCGCCGACGCAAGTCGTAGCTTGAGTCTGCAATATGGTTGCTTTCAGAGTGCGACAAGGTAATGTAGCGGATACCGCGCTGGTAAAAGTGTTGCAGATTTTCCAGTTTACCCTCTATTGGTGTGCCGTTTTCCATGCCCAGCGCCAGTGACACTTTGCCGCTGCCAAACTGGTCGAGCACATCTTGGGTGCTGTAGGCCATGGCAAATTTATCCGTTGCCCGGCCAACCAGAGCTTCCATACTATCAATTAGCTGATTTGCTAACTGGTAACCACCGCCGGTACGCTCGTGCGATGCCGGAATATAAATAGACATAAAAGGCGCATTTAAGCCGCCGCTTTGGGCACGTGGATAATCAAATTCGCCACGCTTGGTCGCCACTGTTACGTCTTCCCAGTCTTTATGTAGCCGGTATGGCACATCTATATGGGTATCGATAATAACGTGTTGTTGCGCCAGTTGTTGTGCCTGCTGTGCGCTGCTAAGTGGTGTCGTATTGCTGCTGCAGGCGCTTAAAGTAGCGGCGCAAAGCAGGCTAAGTGCAAGCGCGGATTGTTTATGCATGTTAGCTTCTCTTGTCAGGTCAGGACCTTATATAACCAGCTTCAGCTGTTTACAGCAAGAGCTGTCAGACCAGTTGGTTAATATATGCGCTTGGTTGAGGCAACGGCTACACTTAGTCCGGCAGGCAGCCGCCTGTCAGGTAGCCGCCTGTCAGGTAGCCGGGCTGTAATGTTGAGCAAACGGTACCGGCTGTAGCGTGTTACTTAGAGGCGAGGAGTAATCGCATGAGCTACAAATACTACGAAGGCAACTGGGGCGAAATGCGCGCCAGAGCCAAACTGCAGTGGGATAAAATTAGCTACGACGAGCTGGAGCAAACCCGGGGTAACTTTGATGAGTTAGCCGATATTATTCAGGAACGTTATGGCCTGGACCGGGAAGACGCTATGTCGCAGGTAGAGGATTTTTTCAGCCGCTACTGACAGCTGCGACGATTGGATATTATTTTGCCGGCCGGGCAGCTCTTTGCTGCCTGCCTGGCAATTTTCCGCTACACTGCCCGCCTTATTTTTGCAGAGTTGTTTATATGCGTAATTTTGTTTTAAGCCTGTGCTTATTTTGCACTGTGGCGGTTAATGCTGCGGTAGATCTGGAACAAACCATGAAGAATATGGGGTTTCAGTTTAAACAAGCGATTGAAATGTCGAACAGTAGCCAGTTATTACCCGTGCTGGACGAGCTGATAATACTGACGCTGCAAGCGCAACAGGGGCCGTTTGCGGACGATAAAGCTGAGCAGTTTCGCCAGGGCTTGGTGAAAGTTCACACTGAATTGGTCGCGGCTAAAGCGGCAGCGCAGCGAGATGATGTGGCGACAGCGCAACAGCATTTACGCCAGGTAGAGGCACTGCGTAAAGAGTACCATAAACAACGCAAAGTGAGCTTCTGGCAGTTGTTATTTGGTTAACAGACTAATAAAAAAGCCATCCGGCGGATGGCTTTTAGCAGCTAATTGAGAGCAGAGCTTAGCCGGCTAAACCAACGTAAACGTTTTGTACGTCGTCGTCGGCATCAATGGCATCTAAAAAAGCTTCTACTTCAGCGCGTTGCGTTTCGTCCAGTGCTACCGGGTTATTCGCTCGGTACACCAGCTTAGCGGTTAGTACTTTATAACCAAACTCCGGCAGCGCTTTGGCAACCAGGTCTAAATCGGTTGCTTCAGTTAAAAACACCACTTCGTTATCGTCACCGGCTTCGAAATCCTGCGCGCCGGCTTCAATTGCTGCCAGTTCCATATCGGCGTCTGCACTTTCCGGTTCTGCTTCAATCTGGCCCAGATGTTTAAAATCCCAGGAAACGGCGCCAGATGTTGCCAGCTGGCCTTTACGAAACAGCTGGCGGATACTCATGGCGCTACGGTTTTTATTGTCGGTTAAGCATTCCACTATTACCGGCACCTGGTGTGGTGCAAAGCCTTCGTATACTACGGTTTCGTAGTTGGCCGGGCCGTCCAGTAAACCGGCGCCTTTTTTAATAGCGCGTTCCAGCGTGTCTTTTGGCATAGAGGCTTTTTTAGCTGCATCAATTGCCGAGCGTAATTTAGCGTTCATATCCGGGTCTGCGCCATTGCGGGCGGCGACGGCTATCTCTTTTGCCAGCTTGGTGAAAATACGACCTTTGGCGTTGGCCGCATCCATTTTATGTTTGGCTTTCCATTGTGCGCCCATAGTTGCGCTCCTGTATTTTTGGCTATCAAAACGAACAGGGCGGTAGTCTAGCCAATTGCAGGCTTTTAACGCAACTAAAGCCGGTAGAAATTAGCGTTGAATAGGCAGATGAACTGGCTTCTGCTGGTATGCACTTGCAGCAATAAACCGTCAGTTTTCCAGCGCTAATTCTGTAATATGTTGGCACAGATCTGGATACAGCTGCAAAAAGCCTTGTTCCAGCACAGTATAATGCAGCTGTATTTCACCTAGTATGCCACTGAACTGATTGGTAAAACGGATACGGCTGGCAATTCGATCTAACGCCATGCCTAATTGTGGCAAGTGTTGATAGCGACCAAACCAATCATCGCTGCGCACACTAAGCATTGTGGCTGCCATGGGCGCTGGCATCAGATGCTGCGCTTCAGCCAGTTGCTGGTAAAGCTGTTTTTTGTAGTCAGCAAACGGCTGCTGATAAAACTGCGGCCAATGGGCAATTAAAAAGTGATCAAACAATACATCTAAAGCAATACCGGCAAAACGGCGGCGCTGGTCTGAAAACAGTTGCTTAGCGCAGCGCACTGCAGGGTGTTGATCAGTAAAACGGTCAACCGCGCGATGATTCATTAAACCGGCATGTATTTTGGGGTGCAAAGTGTCAACGGCAATACCGTTACAAAAGTCGCCGAGTAAATTTCCGGTAACAGAGTGCAGATTAGGTTGTGCCAAAGCGGCATGGGCTAAATAGTTCACGCTGTCCTTTTTACTGCGGGTTCAGGGTGTCAGGTTGCTGGTTTGCAAAAAATATCAAATATTTGTCAGCTTATTTAGGGCTGATACACTGGAATTTGCCAGGTAGTCTGCCTAGTATGAAACAAGATTAAAACCAAGCACAAGAGGTAGATGATGTCTGTAGGTACTATAAACAATAATACTGCTCAGCTGTATACTCAGGAAAGGCCGGTTACAGCATCATTGAAACAGCAAAATAATCAAGCAGCAACGGCACCTGTGCCGGCAGGTGATTCTGTACAGATCAGTGAGCGTGCGCGAGCGTTATTGCAACAAGAGAATCTAAGCGAAGCTGACGCTACTTCTTTGAGCAGTACACAGGCAGAAACGCCTGGCAACGGAGCTGGCATTGAGCCTCCAAAATAGTTGCAAAGAGAGCCGCTTATGAATTGGTCGGAAATTGATGCTGTATTATTCTCATTAGATAAAATAATATTTATCGCGTACTTTGTTTTGCTGGTTTTGGTAATGTTGTTTCAGCGAAAAGTGTCGTCTTTTGTGATAACATTGGTCGTTCTTAGTGTCGCCAATGGGACTATGACATCCCTATCTCCAATGCTATATCAACTTTCAAGTCAGCCGGGCATAGTTTCTAAGTTCACATGGTATGCAAGTTTTGCGCTTATCGATATGGTTGCAGTGTTTTTGCTCTATAAATTTCATTATTTACTTAAACAGAATGTAAGCTTTGTCGCTAATTTGACAGGTATGTTTTTTCTGACATTTGCTACCTTACAGACTGCAAGATTTATTGACCGTTTTATTTTCGATACTGAAGTCTTTCTACAAATATACCGTTACGGTATTCCATCACTTAATATCGCTCAAGTTTGTGTAGTAGTAATTGGCTTGATATATCAGATTAAGCTCAGTCAACGCTATGTAAACGCAAGTTCTGCTTTATGAGTATTATTCTATTATTTACAATAGTTCTGATTAATTTTCTTGCTTTTATAGCCTACAGGAAGCTCAGTATTTTAAGGTCTATCAGCCAGATCCAGGCTGAAGTTGAATTGGAAATGCACAGCCGCGCGCATCAGTTGTTGGTACGCCGCGACCAACTGGAAGTTGGCTTGGTTAAAGATGCATCTGAGCAGGCTGACGAACAATGGAAAGGTGACCTGGCAGAATATATGGAAGAGTTTGAGCAGGAAGCCTTGTTAAGGGCTAAGCGCCGTTTAACACGGGTTTAATATTGCAGTTTAAACAGCAGCTCTGCCAGGTTTGGCTGCCAAAGTGCCGCATTGTCCACTCTGTTTTTCTTCAGTACTACGCCTTCTGCCAGTAATAATTGCCGTTGCTGCAACGCCACAGTGCTGCCAGCCGGAAACGCCAGGCTGCGGTCACTGCGCAGCACTCTGTGCCATGGCACGGCCAACTCTGCTGGCGCGTATCCCAGCGCTTTGCCGACTAACCTTGCTCTGCCCGGCAAGCCGGCTAAATCGGCAATCTGGCCGTAACTGGCTACTTTGCCACTGGGGATAAGTAGCACAGTTTGCCATATACGTTGGTAATTATCTGCAGCCAAAACGAACTCCGGGTTTAGTGATTATAGTGTGTCAGCTTAAATAGCATGGCGACCAACAACCGTTTTACCAACCGGCGCCAGGCTGAGTAATGCCAGTTTAAGATGTTGTATGCCAAACGGAATGCCGATAATACTGATAAAACACACTATTGCATGGCCCAGATGTCCCAGTGCCAGCCAAATACCGAACAGTAAAAACCAAACAATATTACCAAGGGTACCTAAAGTGCCGGTACCGATATCATCATAACGGTTAATGTAACGCCGGTTTACTGCATCCTGACCGAAGGGCCAAAACGCCATTTCACCAATAACAAAACAACTGCGGCCAAACGGAATACCCACAATGCTAATAAAGCATAACAGGCCAACCAGCCACCAAAGTAAACCCATGACAAAACCACCCAGAACAAACCACAGTATATTAAATATTAATCTGAACACACTCATTTTTAGTCCTCATTTTCAATGCTAGCCGTTACCAAGCAGGAATTAAGCCATATAAATGGTGTTTAAAATCAATTGGTTAAGATTGTGGTGTGGTTGGCTAATGATTATAACGCTAATTTATGGCAAAAATGACTAACAAATACAGGAGTTTTACCTTGCAGCTACAACATATTAAGGCCGTAATATTTGATATGGACGGCACTCTGGTCGATTCAGCTCTGGATTTTACGGCGATCTGCCGCGACATAGGCTGGCCGGCCGGTACGCCGTTGTTAGAGCAGTTGGCGCTACTGGATGACCCACTGCAGTTTAGCAGGGCTGACAATATTATCCGCCAACACGAGTTAAATGGCGCAGCGAAAGCAACCTGGATGCCAGGGGCAGAGCAGTGTTTGCAAACTCTGCGCGCCGCTGATATGCCGCTGGCATTGCTAACCCGCAATATGCGTGAAGCCACCAGCCTGACTATGCAACGATTAAATATGCCGATAGAGCATGTGCTAACCAGAGAAGACTGTGCGGCCAAGCCAGACCCTGCCGGCTTGCTGTTATTGGCGGATAAATTGCAATTACCGGTAGAACAGATGATTTATGTCGGTGACTATATCTATGATATTGAAACGGCTGCAAATGCCGGCATGGTGTCTTGCTTATATCTTAATGAGCATAACCGGCATTTTGCGCCGCAGGCTGACTGGGTATTCAACCATTTTGATGAATTGGCAGAAGCTTTGCGGCGATAAAAAACAGTTGTCGTGTCCATTAGTTATTCAATAAGCTTGCCTCTGTAGTTCTTGTTGTGGTGCTGTAGCGGGCTAAACATCTGGGCCGCAATAAAGTGGTTGCCGGTTAGTTGCAACCGGCGGATGAGTGCTCAATATACGGCAGTAATATAGGCGCCATGCTGTTTAGTACCTGTAACGGTAGTGCAGAGGTAAAGCTGAATTGGTCTGCTGTGTCATCTGCCACATAGGCTGTTAGTACGCCAAAATGAGCCGCACCCAAATAAAACACATAGGTAGCAGTGCGGTTAAGTGCTTTAGAGCTTACTTGCTGACCGCGGGCATTGAGTTGTACCAGCCTGTTATCGCCGGTGCCTGTTTTACCCCCTTGCGCCATGGTGTAGCTAAAGCCTTGCTGTAAACGGCGTGCTGTGCCATCGTTTACCACTTGCTGTAGAAGTTGTCGTACTGTCTTTGCCACCTCAGTGTCTATGCGCTGTACTGCCCGGGCTTGCGGTCTGGTAAAGCGGCTTTCATAGGGGGTATCAACAGCAAAATCTAAGCCTTCAACACGCATGGTTGGCTGCTGCTTACCGTTATTCAGAATAATGCCCACCAGTTCAGCCAACGCCGCAGGTCTGTCACCTGAACTACCAAGTGCTGTTGCCAAAGACGGCACCAGATACTCAAATGGATAGCCGAGGCGTTGCCAACGCTGATGCAGATCCCAAAAAGCTTCTATTTCCAGCATGGTACGAATGCGGTTATCCCGCGCACTACGAAAGCGGGTTTTAAACAGCCATTGATAAATTTCCTGCCGTTGTTGCGCACTAGCTGCTATAGCATCGGCCAATGTGGCTTCAGGTTGCTGTTGTAAGTAGGCCAGCAACCATAGCTCGAGCGGATGACTGCGTGATAAATAGGCGAGGTCCGGCAAGTTGAACGCGTCCGGCTGGTACTTACTATACAAGTTCTGCCAGTCGTTATTACTGCCAAACTGTTCCTGCATAAAGTCACCAAATTGTGGCAAAGTACTGTCGGGGTGAATATACAGGTATGCTGCAGCTAGTCGGTCTGGCGTTTGACGGCTACTTTGGATAAAAATATCCAGTTGCTGCTGTGCTGTTTTTGTCTGATATTTTTGCCAAAAACGGCGTAAATAGGTGGTGCCTTCGCGGTCAGCAAAGCGACGTAAATATTGCTCCCGTTGCGGGTTATCATCATCTTTCAGTAATTGATAACTGCTGTTTTCGCCGTGATAAATACTGTAATTCACCATATCCTGCAACAGGCGTACAAATGGCAGATTAATGGAAAGCTGCAGCGCTTCTGCTATGGTCGGATTCAGCTTGTCTTCGTCTTTATTAAAATTACTGAAGGTGTGTAAACCACCGCCGGTAAAAAAACTTTCTTTCGGGTTGGCACTGTAACGTCGTTGCACTGCGGCCAGTAGCATAGCACTCAGATCACTGCCGGGCTGGTCCGTCAAATATTGCACCGCCCAGGCTGTCAAATGGTCTTGCGGTGCTATGTCCAGAAACTGCAGGCTATCAGCAGGTTCTGCGGCATACAGGCGATGCAGCTCAGCAATAATTTCCAGGTAGCTTACCAATACGCGCAATTTGGCGGTGGAGCCTAGCTCTAGTTTACTGGCGTCATTGAAGTCAAACGGCAAGTCGGAGTTGTCAGTTTGTAACCGCACTTTATTGCCCAGCACAGTGCTCTGGTACAAAGTAAAGCTGTAACGCACCTGGTCTTGTTGGCCGGGTTTAAGTAAACGTTCAGCAAACAAGCCGGCAGCGGCGGCTGTGTCATAGTCAGCAAGCTGTTGCAAGTGTTGGCTGACAGCGCGCTGTAACTTTGAATCAATAGTGGTGTGAGCGGTTAAATCCAGCCGGTCTAGTTGATATAAGCTTTGTTGCAACAGGGCTGCAAGCCGGCTGCGTGCCATGGTACTGGCTTTAAAATCATAGTCAGTGACATTGGTGATAACGGCTTGGGTGTTAAATTGCAGCTGTTGCTGCAGTGCCAACGTTGCCAGTTGTTTATCAAGAATGCCTTGTTGTTGCATCAAAGCCAGATAAGACGAGGTTAACTGTTCCAGCTCCCGTCTCCCTTGCACTAAATAATAGGACGGCCGGCGCTGGGCTATAATCAGCGCGATCACCTGACGCAGCGCTAATGCTTGCTGGTTGGTATATGGCGGCCCTTGCCATAACAGACTATTAACTACGCTGGGGTCGGCACCAAACCAAGCCTGCAGGCCATCTCCCAACCCATGTACCTCGCCATGGCCTGCAGTCGCCGCCAGTGGCACCGAATTCAGGTAATCGAGCACTATACGCTGTCTGCTTGCTAAGGTGTTTGTCGACTCAGCATAAGTACGAACACTGGCGGATACCAGTTGATGGAACTTATCTCTGGTATCGAAGGTAAAGCCATGCGAAGTATGGCGGTATTTTTCCAGCTGAGTTGCCAAAGTACTGCCACCTGCTGCGGCTGCAGGAATGCCTGCTGCACGCTGCAGCTGTGACCATACCGCAGCTCCTAATCTGGGCAGGTTTAATACCGGGTTGGCGTTTGGGTGCACTGGCGTAAGCAGGCTGCGATCTTCTACAAAAAGTAATGCAGCAACAATAGCTGGCGCCACCTGTTGTGTCGCGGCAAATTGATATCCGGGAAAGCGTGCATGATATAGTGTGTCTTGTTGGCAGCCCAGCACGGTTAAACCCGGTTGATTTTTTTCCTGATAAGGTGGATAGAAACCGTAACGGCTATAGCGCTGTAGCTCGGAAGAAAAGCGGCTCTGTGCACTTAGCACAAAGCCTTGTTGTTGCAGATTGTTGCCCCATTGCGGCAATGAGCTGTAACCAAAACGCTTGTCAAACGGGCCTTCGCCCGGAAAGGTGATCTCAGTCGAGGCACCTGGTTTTACCGAATAAGTGAGTTTGCCGGCATACCAATGCCAAAATGCCGACTGATAAAAGTGGTTGCGGCTTTCCTGATAAAGAGCAACAGCCAGCAGTATTGCCAGCAATAACAATAACCAGCGCAGATATCGCACCGGGGGCTGTGACGGTGCAACATAGGGAGCTTCGCGCACATTATCAAACCGCATCCTTTGCAGTAGTGGTTTGGCATTTAATGTCGGCTCAGTTCTGTGGGTGCTGCCGCGCTCTGCATTCATACAAACGCATTAGTCTCCGTATTTTGCGCTGTTAAGTTCGTCGGCGCGCTGTCCGCGCAGGCTATCTTTAGCAACAGACCAGCCGTGTAAGTTATCTTTAATCAGTTGACACAGAGCATCGATATGTTGCGGTTCGGCATTTAATGCGCTGATGTATTCATAGCGTTTGCCACCCGCGTGCAAAAAGTACTCTTTGTTTTCTTCGCCAATTTCTTCAATGGTTTCCAGGCAATCCGCAGAAAAACCCGGGCAGAAAATTTGCACACTGCTAACACCCTGCTTTGGCAGTGCTTTTAATGTTTCGTCTGTGTAAGGCTTTAACCATTCTTCGCGGCCAAAACGGGATTGAAAGGTGGTCATATACTGGTCTTTATTCAGCCCCAACTGCTCAGCGATTAAACGCGAGGTTTTATAACACTCGCAGTGATAAGGGTCGCCGTTAAGTAAATAACGTTTGGGAATACCGTGATAGGACAAAATCAGTTTGTCGGCCTGACCATGCTGTTGCCAGTGACTGCGGATTTTGTCGGCGGCAGCGCTAATAAAGGGGGCGTAATCGGGATAATGCGACACAAAGCGCAAATCCGGCAACCAGCGCCGGCGCATAAAGTTACGTGCCAGCTCATCAAAAGTTGATGCAGACGTTGACGCGGAATACTGCGGGTACAGCGGTAATACCACCAATTTGCGTACGCCCTGGGCAAACATTTTATCCAGTACGCTATCAAAGCTGGGGTTGCCGTAGCGCATAGCAAACTCAACCACCACATCGTTCAGGCCATCTTGCTGCAATTTTGCCGCAACGGCATCACGTTGCGCTTGTGTGTGAAATAATAACGGTGAACCCTGTTCAGTAAACACCGTGGCATAAGCCTTAGCAGAGCGACGTGGCCGAAACTGCAAAATAACGCCGTTTAAGATAAGCCACCATAGCAAACGCGGCACTTCTACCACCCTGGGATCGGATAAAAACTGCTTTAAATAACGCTTCAGCGCCTTGGGGGTGGGTTCATCCGGTGTGCCAAGATTGGTTAACAGGATGCCGATTTTGTCGCTTTGCTGATGGTCGAAGTTGGAGGTATTGATATAACGCATAACGGAATGGCTGCTCTTCTTGCTGGAGGAAATGACATTACGCTTTTGCAGCGTAGTCAGTTTACCTGATTTAAAGCCTGAGCCGATCTTAGCAGTTTCTGCAGCGTATAAGTTAGCCGGCAGCAAAATTAATCTTGTTGTACCTGTCTGCAGGCGTTAGCCTGATGCCAGGATTGAAAGGAGTAACACAATGGCAGTGACATTCAGCAACCGGTTGTCGGCGTTGTTGCCGGCGCTGGTATTAACAACGGTGCTGGCGTGCATCACACAAAGCGCGTTTAATCTCTCAGCAATTGCGCCACTTAGTGGTGGCATTAGCCCCAGCGCTATATTGGCAACAATCTGGTTTGATTTACGCCATTTTAGTTTGACCTATGCCCCAATAGCGCTGATTAATCTGTCAGCAGTGGCGCTGGTATTGTATGTATTGCCGGTAATGCAGCGCTACTGGCTATCAGCAATGATTGGCGCTGCGTTGCTATACCTGATGTTGCAGCTGATAAATGCTATAGCCCCGATGCCAACCTTAATTGCAGCCACCCGCAGCACTGCTGGCCTTATCAGTATGTTACTGTGCAGCAGTGCCGGCGCGTTATGTTATGTCGTGTTAGTTCAAAGGAGAGACATGCATGGTTAAGCAAATGTTGTTGCTGTTGGTCGTGTTAAGCCTGCCATCTGAGGTGCTGGCAGATAAAGCGCAACCCTATCAGTTCACTGTACTGCACAATCAACTGCAATACCCCTGGGCACTGGTGTTTTTACCTGATGGCGATATGCTGCTGACCGAGCGCGGCGGCAGCTTAAGGCGTCTGTCAGGTGATGGCGGTGAGCGTTTCAATATCAAACCTGCATTGCCGGGATTAATGCAGGCGTCGCAAGCGGGCTTACAGGATATTGCGTTGATGCCGGATTTTGCGCAAAACGCCGGTGTGGTGCTTAGTTATGCTTGCGGTACGCTGGCGGCCAACAACACCTGTCTTGCCAGCGCCGTGCTTACTGACATTGGCCTGAGTGATATAAAGCGTATCTTTCAGGCGAAGCCTTTGAAAAGCGGTGCAGCACACTTTGGTGGCCGTATTGCGTTTTTACCGGACAACAGCCTGGTATTAACCCTGGGTGATGGTTTTGACTACCGTGAGCAGGCACAAAACCCAGCCAATCATTTGGGCAAAATTGTGCGTTTAAATGCCGATGGTTCAGCACCGCAGGACAATCCCTTTGTCGGCAAAGCCGGCTACGCCGCTGAAATATTCAGCCTGGGCCATCGCAACGTGCAGGGTATTTTTTATGATGCGCCAAGCCAAACGCTGTATAGCCACGAGCATGGCCCGCGCGGTGGCGATGAGTTAAATATTATTACTGCGGGAAACAATTATGGTTGGCCGGTAGCAACTTACGGCATTGATTATACCGGTGCACGTATTTCTCCTTTTACCACTTTTAGTAACATGCAGGATGCGGTTTGGGGTTGGACGCCATCTATCGCTCCGGCCGGCATGACGCTATACCGCGGTCAGCTGTTTCCGGATTGGCAAGGCAATATGTTTGTTGCGGCACTGGCTGCGAAAAGTGTGCGCCGGCTGCAAATAGAAAACCATAAGGTAGTAAGTGAACAGGTGCTGTTTAGTGAGCTGGAGCAACGTATTCGTGATGTGCGTAGCGGGCCGGACGGCGCTTTATATTTGCTTACCGACAGTGATAATGGCCAGTTGATTAAGGTGACGCCGGCAAACTAAGCGACAAGCTTGGCCCGCAAGCTTAGTTGCCAAAGCGTCGCAGGGTAGCTTAGTGGTGGTGACCGCCTTCACCGTGGGCGTGGCCATGGGCAATTTCTTCGCCGGTAGCTTCACGTACTGACACTATTTCAACGGCGAATTTCAGCGTTTTACCTGCCAGCGGGTGGTTGGTATCCACGTCGGCTTTAAACATGCCTACCTTAACAATAGTCACCTGGCGCTGGCCGTGTTCGGTTTGTACTACGGCTGTCATACCAGGTTGCCATTTCTTTGCACCCATCAGGTGTTTTACCTGCATGCTTTGAATAGCGTTTTCATCACGCTCGCCATACGCCTCGGTTGGTGTCAGCGTTACTTCCAGCTTATCGCCGGCCGCTTTGCCGCTTAATGCTTGCTCCAACGCCGGCAGCATTTGCTCATGGCCGTGCAGATACAGCAACGGATGACTGCCGTTTGAGCTTTCAAGTTCAACGCTGGCGCCGTTGCTAACGTCGGTTAGGGTGTAATGAAACTGTACTACGCTGTTGTCGCTAATTTGCATAAAAATGGGTCCGTTAGGCGTAAAAGCGTTATTATCCTGCGCCGCGACAGAAAAATCGACTGATTTGGTAAAAAACTACGCCACAGGCTGCTGTGGCGTAGTTTTTGTCATAGATATGGAAGTATCAGGTAGCGGCTTTCATACTGCTGACAAACTGCTTAAGCTGCGCCAGCAAGGTTGTCGGCTCGTGTTGGTGTTGCTCAATCAATTTAACAATTGCTGAGCCGGATATAGCGCCGGCCGCACCACTTTGAATGGCATCTTTGACATGTGCCGGCGTCGAGATACCAAAACCCAGCAGCGGTGGCGCCGGGTTGTAGCTACGAATACGGGCTATCAGTTCGCTGGTTGGCATAGCGGCGACCGTTTCGGTACCGGTAACCCCGGCGCGGCTTAACAGATAAGTGTAACCGCGGCCATAAGAAGCAATTTCGCGCAGGTCATCATCATCAACATTAGGCGGCACGACAAAAATCGGTGCGATATCATGTTTTATCGCACTTTGGCGAAACAGCTTGCTCTCGTGCAGCGGCACATCGGCAATTAGCACCGAATCGACCCCGGCGACTGCCGCTTTAGCGTAAAAGTCGTCAATACCGCGCGCCATCACCAGGTTGGAGTACAACAATAAGCCAATAGGGATAGTGGGGTGGTAAGCGCGGATTTTACTGATCACATCAAAGCTGATGGCTGGCGTTACGCCGGCCGCTAAGGCGCGGATGTTAGCGCCCTGGATCGTCGGGCCATCGGCTATCGGATCTGAAAAGGCAATACCCAGCTCCAGCGCATCGGCACCGGCGTCAATCAGGGTTTTAATAATCTCAAATGACAACTCTGCTGTTGGGTCGCCAATGGTGACAAAGGGCACAAAAGCGCCGCGGCTTTCGCGGTTTAGGCGGTCAAACATCTGCTGGTAACGCTTCATAATTGGCCTCCTGCTAATACGCTGTGCACATGGGCTAAGTCTTTATCGCCACGGCCGGATAAATTCACCAGTAACACGGTTGGCTCTGTTGCTTTCGCGGCCAGTTTTAAGGCATAAGCCAGTGCATGCGAGCTTTCCAGTGCCGGAATAATGCCTTCGCTTTTTGCCAATTGCTGAAAGGCGGCTAAGGCTTCATCGTCGTTTATCGCCACATATTCGGCGCGGCCGGTTTGCTGCAAATGGGTATGCTGCGGGCCTACAGCCGGGTAGTCGAGGCCAGCTGAAATAGAGTACGATTCTTCAATCTGGCCATCGCCAGTTTGCATAATAGCGGTGTAAGCACCGTGCAAAATACCGTAGCTGCCAGTAGAAAGCGCTGCACCATGCTGATGGGTATTTATGCCCATACCACCAGGCTCAACACCAATCAATTTTACACCCTCTTCAGCGATAAAATCGGCAAACATGCCAATCGCATTTGAGCCGCCGCCGACACAGGCAATTACGGCGTCCGGCAGTTTACCTTCCGCTTTTAAGATCTGTTGTTTGGCTTCTTCGCCAATCATCTTTTGAAAATCACGTACTATGGTGGGGAAAGGGTGCGGGCCGGCCGCAGTGCCCAGCATATAATGCGTCGTGTCATAAGTGGCTGACCAGTCGCGCATGGCTTCGTTTACCGCATCTTTTAAAGTACCGCTGCCACTGGTCACCGGAATAACGGTAGCGCCCATCAGCTTCATGCGAAACACGTTTGGCTGCTGGCGCTCAATATCTTTGGCGCCCATATAAATGCGGCACTTTAGCCCCAGCAACGCACAGGCTAACGCGGTTGCCACGCCATGCTGGCCGGCACCGGTTTCGGCAATCACTTCTTTTTTGCCCATGCGTTTGGTTAGCAGCGCCTGGCCCAGTACCTGGTTGGTTTTGTGCGCGCCGCCGTGCAGTAAGTCTTCACGTTTTAAGTAAATTTTAACCAGCGGGTTGGGTGAAATATTACGACACAGCGTTAACGGTGTTGGCCGGCCGGCATATTCGGTTAACAGCTGTTGAAACTCGGCATGAAAGGCCGGGTCTTCTAACGCATCGACATAGGCTTGCTCCAGCTGTTTTAAGGCCGGTACCAGCAGCTGCGGCACAAACATGCCGCCATACTGGCCAAAATAAGGGTTAAGTTTTAGCTCACTCATGGTGAAACTCCCGCAATAGTGTAAAAGCTGACCGGATCTTCGCTGCATCTTTGATGCCAGGCGCAGTTTCCAGCCCTGAATTGAAATCGAGCCCGGCAACGGGCAGTTTAGCTGCTGCTAAGCAGTTATCCGGTGTTAAGCCACCGGCCAGCATAATTGGCTGGCTACTGTTGTGTTGTGTCAGCAAGGCCCAGTTAAAGCTGGTGCCGCTGCCGCCATGCTGCTGTGGATGATAGGCGTCCAGCAAGATGCGGTCGGCAAGCGCGCTAAACTCAGGTAGTACATCTTTTACCCGATAGGCTTTCCAGATCTGGCACTGTGGCGGTAATAGCGGCTTGAGCGTACTGATATAGCCATCATCTTCTTCGCCGTGCAGCTGCACTGCACTTAACGCTAAGCTTTTCGCCAACTGTGCGACTTCGGCCTGGTCAGCATTAACAAACACACCTACATAGTGCAGTGGTGCGTCTTGCTGCACCTGCTTTGCCTGTTCCGGGGTAACGAAACGAGGCGATGGCGGATAAAAAATCAGCCCGCCGTAATACGCGCCGGCAGCATAAGCGGCAGCGGCATCTTCCGGCCGGGTTAGGCCGCATACTTTGTGCCCGCCCAGCACTAATTTACGGGTGGCTGCAGCTAAGTCGGTTTGTGCCATTAACGAGCTGCCGACTAAAAACGCATCGGCAACCTGTGCTAAATGGCGCACTTGTTGGTTAGTGTAAATACCGGACTCTGATACTACCGTTCTGCCCTCGGGGATCAGTTTAGCCAGTGCAAAACTGGTAGCTAAATTGGTGCTTAAATCGCGCAGGTCACGGTTATTAATGCCGATAAGCTGCGCATTCAGTGCCACTGCGCGCAGCGTTTCTGCCTCATTGCTGACTTCGGTCAGCACTGTCATATTCAGCTCGTTGGCGGTGGCGGCAAGGCTTTGGTACTCGTCATCACTCAGTACCGACAACATCAGTAAAACAGCGTCAGCACCGCAGTGGCGGCCTAAATAAATCTGGTAACTGTCGATAATAAAATCTTTATGCAGTAGCGGTTTATCGACTAATTCACGCATGGTGCGCAAGTATTCATACTTGCCCTGAAAGAAGGTTTCATCGGTTAGTACCGAAATACAATCAGCGTATTGGCCGTACACCTGTGCTAACTCGGCAAGATTAAAATCACTGCGGATCAGCCCTTTTGAAGGCGAGGCTTTTTTACATTCCAGAATAAAACGCGGGCCCGGTTGTTTTAGCGCCGCCAGAAAGTCACGCTCAGTCGGTTTTACCTCTGCCACAAAGGTTGTCAGGGGTTGCGTAGTTTTAAGCGCGGCGACCTCATCGCGCTTATGCGCAACAATTTTTGCCAGCACATTCGGCATTTGTTCAGTCATTTGCTGGCTCCTTGCTTTGGCTAAGGTGTTTAAACTGCGACAGGGTCGTAAAAGCTTTATTGCTGCTTAACAGCTCCAGTACCGCCTGGGTATTCACTTTTAAATCATCACCCATGCCGGCAATTTTCAGCATCGCTGCCACATTTATTGCCACGGCCGCTTTATGGGCATCTTGGCCTTCGCCTTGTAAAATGGCCAGCGTAGCCGCAGCATTGTCTGCCGGCTCACCACCTGCCAAAGCACTTAGCGGTGTAAGTGCAACACCAAAATCGTCCGGGGTCAGGCTAAACTCAGTCAGCTCGCCGTCTTTTAATTCACAGACATAGGTGGTGCCGTGCAGCGCTACCTCATCACAGCCACTGCCGTGTACTACCCAGGCGCGTTTTACACCCAGTTGCTGCAGCGCCTGTGCCATTACGCGGCATAATTTGGGATCATACACGCCAAGCAACTGAAAATCCGGTGCCGCCGGGTTAACCAGCGGGCCCAGTAAGTTAAACAGCGTGCGGCTTTTCAGTGCATTGCGTACCGGCATGGCGTGTTTAATGCCGGCATGGTACAGCGGTGCAAATAAAAAGCTGCAATTAGTCTGTGCAAGTGTGTTGGCCGCCTGCTGTGGTGTCATTTGAATATTGATGCCCAGCTGCTCGAGTAAATCGGCCGAGCCAGAGCGCGATGACACGCTGCGGTTGCCGTGTTTTATTACCTTTAAGCCCATGGCCGCGCCGACAATGGCGGCGGTGCTGGAGATATTAATGGTATTGCTGCCGTCACCGCCGGTGCCACAGCAATCGATACCGCCGCTGATCTGGCGCGGAAATGCCGTAGCAGCAGCGCGTAAGGCGCTGGCGGCACCGGCAATTTCATCGGCAGTTTCACCGCGTATTTTAAGTGCGACCAAAAGCGCAGTCAGGTGCACCGGCTCGACGTCACCTTGCACCACTGCGCTAAAAAATTGCTGCGCTTGCGAGAAACTCAACGGTTTACCACTCAGGCTGTGTTGCACGGTGGATAGAATGTTATCTGTCATGTTCTGCCCCGTAATAAATAATTAATGCTTTGTTTTAATAAAGGTTTACCAAGGGTTGTCAGAATAGACTCGGGATGAAACTGAAAGCCCAGCATACGTTTATCCTCGTTTATCACCGCCATTGGAATGTGTCTGTCGTTGGCCAGCAAGGTTAACGCATTGGGCATTTCGGTTGCCATCAGCGAGTGGTACCGCGCCACTAAAAACGGCTGGGGTAAGCCGGCAAATAACGGATGATCCTGCAGCGTAATTGCCGCGGTTTTACCATGTACGGTTTCACCGGCGCGACCGACCACGCCACCAAAGTGTTCAACGATGGCTTGATGACCAAGGCAAATGCCCAGTACCGGAAAGGTGGCGTCACATAGCTTTAACAGCGCCGGCATAGAGCCGGCCTGGCCGGGGCTGCCGGGGCCAGGGGACAGCACCAGCAGCACCGCTTCAGTTTCGCTTTGCATCTGCTGGTATATGTAGTCAGCCGGCACCGTATTGCGATACAGCTTTACGCTGTAGCCTAATTGAGCAAATTCATCGACCAGGTTGTAGGTAAAGGAGTCGATATTGTCGAGTAAATAAATAACGGCCATCGGTTACTCCTTAACGGCTTTATGGGCGGAGACAATGGCGTTAATCACCGCCTGCGCTTTGCTGCGGGTTTCGTCAGCTTCGGCCTGGGCGACAGAGTCAAACACCACACCGGCACCGGCCTGAATATAGGCGGTATCGTTGGCAACATAGGCCGAACGGATCACAATGCAGCTGTCAAAATCGCCATTGCCGGACAAATAACCGACTGCACCGCCGTAGCTGCCGCGACGTTTACCTTCTACACCACGAATAAGTTCGGCGGCTTTCACTTTAGGCGCGCCAACCAGGGTGCCCATGTTCATACACGCCTGATAGGCATGCAGGGCATCCAGTTCCGGCTTTAAGGTGCCCACCACGCGCGAAACCAAATGCATCACATAAGAGTAACGGTCTACTTTTAACAGCTCTTTGACGTAGCGGCTGCCGGGTACGCTGATGCGCGCGACATCGTTACGCGCTAAATCAACCAGCATTAAATGCTCGGCTTTTTCTTTTTCATCCTGGCGAAGTTCCAGCTCAATACGGCTGTCCAGATCGCGGTCGATGCTGCCGTCGCTTTTAAAGCCGCGGCGGCGGGTGCCGGCGATAGGGTAAATTTCTACCTGACGGCTTTGGGCATCAAATTTCAGTGCCGACTCCGGCGAGGCGCCAAACAGGCTAAAGGCGCTGTCTTTTAAATAAAACATATAAGGGCTGGGGTTTTGCTGCTTTAAGCGGGCATAGGCTGCCAGCGGCGCCGGGCATGGCAGGCGGAAGCAGCGGGATGGCACCACCTGAAAAATATCACCGGCGACAATATGCTGTTTCAGCTTTTCTACCTGATGCATAAAGTCAGCATCGCTGATATCAACCTGTACTGCAGCGTCAATCGTTGCATTGGTTGTCGTTTCTGCCGGTGCGCTGTGCAGCAGCTGTTTTAACTGCTCCAGCCGCTTGCCGATAACAAAGCAGTTGGCCGGGGCGTGTTCGCCACAAAATACATTACCGACCAAACGGCTCTGGCCGCTTTGATGATCCAGTACCAACAGTGTTTCTGCCAGATAAAACACATAGTCCGGACACTGATTTTCGGCCGTTGGCACGTTAGGCAACTGCTCTACTGCGGCCACCATGTCATAACCGATAACGCCGCCTAAAAATATCGCGAACTGCTCATCACTTTGGCACTTTAGCTCTCGCTGCAAGGTGCGCAGCACGCTAAAGGGGTTAGGTGCTTGCAGGCGGGCATTTTCCTCCAGTAACAGCGCCGGGCGCTGATAGGTAATGCTTAGCCGGTCTGTGTTTTGCTCTACTAAGGCGTCGCTACTTAGCTTAGCGGCCAGATAGGGCAGCAACACCGCGCCATTAGCGCTAACGGCGTTAATCACCACGTTTTGGTCATTGCATTCGATGCGCAGCGCCGCATCAATCAGCAACAGGCTTTTTAAATTGTCTTTGCTATCAATTTCGGCGGATTCCAGCAGCAACGAGTAGGGGCTTTGTGCCGTCAGCGCCTGATAGCAGGCCAGTGCATCACTGTGGTACGGTAGTGGCATGGCGATGCTGGCCACTTCGCCTGGCGTGTCGGTGATATGACTAAATATCATGTTTCACTTTTTCCTTATGATTCATAAATATAGCTCAACAATTTTAGTTTTGGCCGCTTCGCACAGTTTTGCAGGCACATAAAAAAAGCCCGCTTCTTGTGGAAACGGGCTTCGGTAATTACAGCTAATACAACGCCTACACACGCCCGTCGGGAATGTGCCACCACCAGTTAGTCAGGTTAAGGGTTGTGATAAATTGCATTAGCTTTAAGTACCTCGTTTGTTATGCCACACATAAAACCGCAAAAGGGTGGCAGGCGTCAAGTGCTTATTTGTTATAACCCGGAATTAAAAACGTATAAGCGGCCGGATGGCTGCAGGCTTTTGCGCTTTATACTTCAGCATTCAGCATTCAGCATTCAGCATTCAGCATTCAGCTTTGGGCTGCGGTTTTTTCCAGTTGTTGAATTTTCTGCCATATTTCTTCGCTTTCTGCGGTTAAATCGGCAAACAGACGCATATCACCGTTGCGCTGGGCATGCATCGCCTGCTCCAGTTTTTGGTCGTAAGCTTTACGTAGTTTTTTTACGGGATCGGATTTTAACCAGCCAAACATAGTTTTCGTCGCTCTAAATAAGGTGTAACAAGGTTACGCAGCGCAGTGGCAAAGAGTTCAGTTTATTTTGCTATAAGCCTCTGCTGTGCGACAATAGCCAGCTTATTTTGAGGTGCTGATGAAAATTGATTTACACAGCCATACACAATGCTCAGACGGCGTGTTATCGCCTGAAGGCCTTGTCGCCCGTGCGATAGAAAAGGGTGTGGATGTATTGGCTATTACCGACCATGATACGGTAGCCGGTTTAGCGCCGGCCCTGCAGGCAATAAACGCTCAACAACTGCCGCTGCAGCTGATTAACGGCGTGGAAATTTCTACCAGTTGGCAGCAACTGGAGATTCATGTAGTCGGTTTAAATATTAACCCGCAGTGCCCGCAGTTTTTACAGCGCCTTGCCAGCCAGCAACAGGCAAGATTAGTGCGTGCTGAGGAAATGGCGCGCCGACTGGAAAAAAGCCAGATCCCCGATGTGTTGCCGGCGGTGTTAGCGCTGGCCAATGGCGCCGCCTTAACCCGCACCCATTTTGCCCGGCATCTGGTCAGCATTGGCAAAGCCAGTTCAATGGATGGCGTATTTAAAAAGTATTTAGGTCGCGGCAAAATTGGCTATGTGCCGAATAATTGGGTAGAGATGGCCGATGCCATTGCCTGGATCCACGATGCCGGCGGTGTGGCTGTGTTGGCGCATCCGTTAAAATATAAGTTGACTACCAAGTGGGTAAAACGGCTGGCAGAGCAGTTTGCCGCGGCCGGTGGCGATGCTATAGAGGTGATTTCGCCGCAGCAAACGCCGGTGCAAAAACGCGAGTTGTGGGCCCTGTGTCAGTTGCACGGGTTAACGGCGTCGGTGGGTTCCGATTTTCATCAGGCAACAACTTGGAATGATATCGGAAAAAATCTATATTTAACCGACGATGTGATACCGGTATGGGCGAACTGGCCGTTACAGGGTAGTGCAGTAACGCTGGCATAAGACATTAATTTTATTTAAGAAGAATAACAATGAGCCAATTTTTTCATATTCACCCTGACACCCCGCAGCAGCGTTTACTCAAACAAGCGGTGCAAATTATTCAGCAGGGCGGTGTGGTTATTTATCCGACCGACAGCGGTTATGCATTAGGCTGTCATGTTGGTGATAAAAACGCTATGGCGCGTATTTTACAAATCCGTCAGGTAAGTGGCGATCACCATTTTACGCTGATGTGCCGCGATTTATCTGAGCTGTCGGTGTATGCCAAGGTAGAAAACAGCGCCTTTCGGCTGATTAAAAACAACACCCCGGGTGCTTACACCTTTATTTTGCGCGGCACCAAAGAAGTACCAAAGCGCCTGCTGAACGAGAAAAAGAAGACTATCGGCCTGCGGATCCCGGAAAATAAAATTGCGCTGGCACTGCTGGCTGAGCTTGGTGAGCCACTGCTTAGTACCAGTTTAATTTTACCCGGCGAAGAGTTTGCCGAGAGCGACCCGGAAGATATGCGCGCCCGGTTGGAAAAGCAAGTTGACTTGATTATGCACGGCGGTGTGATTGGTGAAGCGCCAACCACGGTGATTGATTATTCCGACGATGAGCCTGTGGTACTGCGCGAAGGTCGCGGCGACCCGACGCCGTTTCAGTAAGCCAGATACTCGCCGTCATGACAGAGCAGGCTTTGCCCGACAGTTTAACCATACAGCAACCGCTGCCGCTGGCCTTTGTGCGTGGCGAAGCTGTGCTGGACAGGCCGGAAGATTTATATATTCCGCCCGATGCACTGGAGATTTTGCTCGATGCGTTTGAAGGCCCGCTGGACTTTTTACTGTATTTAATCCGCAAGCATAAGTTCGATATTGTCGATTTACCGGTAAACGAAATTACTTTGCAATATATCGAATACATTGACCTGATGCAGGGGCTAAATTTTGAACTGGCGGCCGAGTATCTGGTAATGGCGGCGATGTTGGCCGAGATTAAATCGCGTTTATTGTTACCACGGCACAGCGAAGTAGCAGACGAAGAGGCTGACCCGCGCGCCGAACTTATTCGCCGCTTGCAGGAATACGAAGTGTTTAAGCAGGCCGCGACTGAGCTGGACAGCCTGCCACGCGACGAGCGCGATCACTTTAACGCTAACGCCATGCTGGCCGACAACTTTGCGCCGCTATTGATATTGCCCGATGTCGATTTAGCTGAGCTGACGCTGGCGTTAAAAGATATTGTTAAACGGGCGAAGGATTTTCAGCACCATCATATAAAGCGCGAGCATTTATCTACCCGTGAACGTATGAGCCGTATATTGGATTTACTCAGCCAACATCAAGGCTATTTGGCATTTACTGCCTGTTTTGACGCCACAGAAGGTCGCGAAGGTGTAGTAGTAACCTTTTTAGCGATACTGGAGCTAACCAAAGAAAAACTGGTAGAGATGATTCAGGTAGAAGCCTACGGCCAAATTCATGTCAAACTGAAAGCTGGTGAGGCATAATGGCGGACAAAATTAATGATGTGCAGCTAATGCAGTTAGTTGAAGCGGCGATTTTTGCTGCCGATAAGCCACTGACTAGCGACGATTTACAAAGCACAGTGCTCGATGGCTTTAATGTCAGCAAAAAACGTCTGAACGATACACTAGCCCGGCTGATGCAAGATTACGCCGGCCGCGGTGTTACGCTAACGGAAACGGCCTCAGGCTATCGCTTTATTACCAAACCGGAGCTAAGTGACTACTTAGCCAGGTTGTGGCCGGAGCGCTCGCCGCGTTATTCGAGGGCGGTATTGGAGACGCTTGCACTAATAGCTTACCGCCAGCCCATTACCCGCGGCGAGATAGAAGATATCCGTGGTGTATCTGTAAGTAGCCAGATCATGCGTACCTTGCTGGATCGCAACTGGGTTAAGGTGGTAGGGCATAAAGAAGTGCCCGGCCGGCCCGGTTTATACGCCACTACAAAAGAGTTTTTAGATTACTTTGGTTTAAAACATTTAAACCAGTTACCCCCTTTGCCGGAATTTCAGGCCATTAGCCTGGATCTGGCTGACACCGTCGTGACGACAGGAGAATTGCACTAATGAGTGAAAAAGCCGCAAGTGAAAAGTTACAAAAAGTATTAGCCCGCGCAGGCGTAGGTTCGCGCCGTGAAATGGAAGAATGGATAAGCTCAGGTCGTGTCACCGTTGACGGCAAACCGGCTACCCTGGGCGATCGTATCAGCCCAAGTCAACAAGTGCGGGTAGATGGCCATCCGGTACAAATTGCCAGCGAAGAGCAGCAAATTTGCCGGGTACTGGCGTACCACAAGCCGGAAGGTGAAATATGCTCGCGTACTGATCCGGAAGGCCGGCCTACCGTGTTTTCACGGCTGCCAAACATTAAAGGCGCGCGTTGGATAGCCATTGGCCGGCTGGATATTAATACTTCAGGTTTATTGTTGTTTACCACCGACGGCGAGCTGGCAAACCGCCTGATGCACCCCAAATTTGAAGTAGAGCGTGAATACGCGGTACGGGTATTTGGCGAGATTAACGATGCGATGATCCAGCGCCTGCGCACCGGCGTTGAGCTGGAAGACGGTAAAGCTAACTTTAAAAAAATCAAAGCACTGCCGGGCGAAGGTATCAACCGCTGGTTCCATGTTGTATTAACTGAAGGCCGTAACCGTGAAGTACGCCGGATGTGGGAATCGCAGGGCGCGGTAGTCAGCCGGCTTATTCGCGTGCGCTACGGTGATTTACTGCTGCCAAAACACTTACCTGCTGGTGGCTATGCCGAGTATCCGCTGGACGAAGTAAACTACCTGCGTAAGTTAGTTAGCTTAGCGCCGGAAGTAGCAACCTTAGTAAAACCGGAAGACCGCGACGAGCGCCGCCGCCGTATGGCCAGTATGAAGCGCGCTGTGCGCAAGCACGATATCGCCGCTAAAACACCAGAGCGTACACCAAAAGAGCGCAAGCCAAGTGAAGCCAGGCCGGCCAAACCAGATGCCGCTAAGCCGGCAGGGCGCAGAGGCCCGGGCAAGCCCAAAGGTAAGCCTACAAGGCAGCCTAACGGTAAGAAGCCCAGCCGCGAAGGCAGAGGTTAAGCACTAAAGACAAAGGCGCGTAAAGCGCCTTTGTTGTGTCTGGGAAATACTTCAGTAGCGGTTAAGTGCCGGTATAAACCACTCTGGGCACAGCAAATAGTGTAGCAACCGCAATTAAACCGCCGATGACTGCAATCAGTGGACCGGTGATAATGCCGCCAAGCTGAAAATAACCTATCATTGAGCCGGTTATCATTAGCATTAAACCAAGGTTTTTTACCACTGCCGCTTTGCGGTTTTCATGGCTCCATTGCTTACAATTAGAGCATTGCAGCATAAAGATACCGTTAACTTTCTTTGTTGCGGTAGCCTGCTTTAAATTCACTTTGTGGTTGCAGGTAGGACATTCCACCATTTTCATCAATAAATTTCCCTTACCAACCTGAAGCCGACTGAAGGGTACTTAGCGTCTATAGATACAGCATCCCGGGCGGATAATCGTGTGTTGTGAGCCCGGTCTGAGTAACTGCCACCTTTAACAATGCGGTTTTCACAATCACCGGTTTTTACCGGAGTTGTATCATTTGACCGGGTTTTATCATCATTACAATCCAGTACCCATTCGGCCAGGTTAGATGATACGTCATACAGGCCATAAGGGTTGGCGTTATAGCGGCCGGATATCCAGGGCTGGGCGGCTTCAGTGCCGGGTCTGCAATTGTCAAGATCACGGTCGCAGTGTTCTTTACTCTGAATATACTCGTTGCCCCACCAATACACTGTTTTTGTGCCTGCTCTGGCGGCATATTCCCATTCTGTTTCAGAGGGTAAACGGTAATGCTGGTTAGTTTGTTCGGTTAACCATTTAGCGTAGGCTGTAGCGTCCATCCAACTGACATTAATTACCGGCATATCGCCACGACCCCAGCCTCTGTCATCCGGTAAGGCGCGATTAGTGGCGTTAGCAAATTTGTCGTACTGGGCAAAAGTAACTTCAGTGCGACTGATAGCGAAAGCTGTGCTGTTATTTATCGTGCGTTGTGGGCCAAAGTAACTGATTGGTGCCGTATATTCTTCACCGGCAATGCCTTTTCCCGCTGGAATAACACTTAGCTGTGGGCCACTAGTACCGTCGCTGAGTTTATCGCTAAAAAACTCAGCGGTATAAGAGGTGCTTTCGCTACATGAAACGATCGATAAAGGCAGTATTAACACTGCGAATGCTTTTGCAGACAACGACATATTCTTCCTATTCATTAACGCTGTAACCTTGAATAAAACTATGTAACGATAACCTGGTTTAAGGTTCCCACGGATATGCTCGTTATTTCCAGAGTGTGTTTGTAATTGAAAACACTTACTAAAACAAGGCTGGATAGTGCCTGATATCGATATACCCACCTTGCTGGTTATCGCTGTAGCGGTAGTGCTAACCGGGATTTCCAAATCCGGTTTTGCCGGTGCAATTGGCGGTATTACCGTGCCTTTGATGTCGCTGGTAATAAGTCCGGCGCTGGCGGCGGCGTTATTGCTGCCGATTTTAATCATTGCCGATGTACTAAGTCTGCGCCAGTGGTGGGGGCAGCACAGTATGTCGCATTTAAAGTTGTTACTACCGGCGGCACTGCTGGGTATAGTTGTTGGCTATGCCAGCTTTGGCTGGTTAGATGAGGCCGGTTTACGCTTGCTATTAGGCGTTATTACGCTACTATTTGCGCTGAATATGCTGTTAAAGCTGGTGAACCAGTCGCGGTTAACCTCGCCCTGGGCTGGCCGTGTACTCGGCGCGCTAAGTGGCTTTACCAGCTTTGTTGCCCATGCCGGCGGGCCGCCGCTGAATATGTATTTATTACCGCAACACTTAGCGAAATCGCAATACCTGGCCACGGCAGTAGTATTTTTTGCGGTGGTTAATCTGCTGAAATTGCCGCCGTACTTATTGCTTGGGCAGCTTAATACAGCACTGTTTGGTTATGCCTTACTCAGCCTGCCACTGGTGTGGCTTGGGGTAAAGCTTGGCATAGTGTTACAACATAAATTCAGCGAAAAAGCGTTTTATCATTTGATCAGTATCAGCATGTTGCTGTTGGGTTTACGGCTGATTTATCAGGCAGTGGTCAGTTAACGCACTTTGCTTTTACGTATCATTTTATACAGCAGCTCCGGCGATAAGCGCGATACCAATGCGCCTAAGCGCTCTTTTAACCCACCGATAACAATATAGTTTTTACCCTTTAGCAGCGCTTTTACCGCTTTTTCGGCAAAATCGTCTGCGCTCATGGCATTGGCCTGAGCATGGTCCATCGTACCGAGCGCGCTGCCATCGCCTGTGAGGGCATTGAGTGATACATTGGTTTTAACAAAACCCGGGAAAATCGTCGCGACAGTTAAGCCCTGCTCAAATAATTCAGCGCGTAAACTATTGGCCCATAAATGCAGTGCTGCTTTGGCGGCAGAGTAACTGCCGCGATATTGGGTGCCAACTAAACCGGCGACAGAAGAAACAAATACCACCTTGCCACCACCGTCGGCTAATAGCAGCGGCAGCGCCTGACGGGTTAAATTTATCTGGGCAAAATAATCCACTTCAAACAGCTGGCGGTCTGTGTTTAGCGTGGTATCGATGATAAGGGCGCGCTGGCTGATACCGGCATTATTAATCAACCAGTCCAGCCCGCCGATCTGTCGTTGTATAGTGTCAACGGCATTGTTAACTGCGCTAGCGTCGGTAATATCCAGTGGCAGCAACAAGTGCTGCGCGCTGTTTGCCAAGCTGCTGCGTACCCGTTCCAGCTCACTTTGCCGCCGTGCACTTAACACCAGCCTGGCGCCATCAGCCGCCAGTTCGCGGGCCAATGCCTCGCCAATACCGCCAGAGGCGCCGGTTATCCATATGAGTTTATTTTTTACAGCCATCATAAGACATTATGCTCAGTTTTACTTTTGCACGACCTTAAAAAATAACCGCCGTGTTGTAAAGCTGAAACTGCTCAATGCTAATGCTGAGTTACCAATTGATTTGCTCGAAGTGGCTGGGTAGTTGCTGCCAGTATTCTGGCTTGTCCAGCGGTGTGGCAGTAGGCAAAAGTGGGTTATGCAACTTGAGCACGTTACGCTTTTGCTGCGCCAGTTGCTTGAGGATGGCGCCATATTGCTGTTCAAACAACGAATTGAAACTGCCGTCTTTATACATTTCCGTCAGGCCATACTCTATGGCTGCAGCTAATTTTGTATCGTTATTGGATACAAAAAAGTATTCTGCCGTCGGGTAATACAGTATCAGGTCAGGCGCAATAAACAGTTTTGCCGCGATGTTTTTGTGCTCCTCAGCAATCTCAATCACCGAACGTGGCAAAGCGTTAACACGGCCCTTTTTAACCATAGTAAACATGGCGTGATAATCATTAGTGGTATGAATTTTAAAGCCATTTGCTTTTAAAATCTGGCTATCCGGCCAATCATGGCCTTGTACGAAAAGAGTGTTTTGTTTACTTCGCTGCACAGATAAAAATGGCACATTCTCGTTTACAAATAACAGGCGCCAGCCTAGCAAACCTCTACTCAGGGGCACACGAACAGGCTTTAGCAGTTTTTCCCGCTCAATGCTGGTCATGCTCCAATACACGTCGACAATGCCGGTTTGCTGGCTTATTTCTCGCAGTACACGGCTTTGCGCCATGGTTTCTTTTGCCGGCTTTAAGGTGTAGGGCGTGGAGGAGTAGCTCAGTGCTTTTTGCAGCAACTGCACGTGATAAGCTTGCATCACGTCTCTGTTGTCATACGGCAGAGCAAAAATTACAGTTCGTGCATTTACTGCTGCTGATGGCTGAATGACCAATAGCAACAGTGCTAAACCAGTAAAAAAGACACATCGCACAATAGAAACCTACAAATGTTTTTAAGCTGTATTTAATGTAGGTAATCTATTGCATTTAGGAAATATTTATTTAATGGATTTGGCTTTTATTTGGTGAGATTTTCACTTTGAATTTGCGCTGAAAATAGCTTTTAAACAAGATGATAGAGCCAATGCCTATTACTGGTGCTGCCAGCCATGTCAGCATCATCCATTGCTCCGGCAATAACTCGCTAACCAATCGACGGCCACCAGCGGCAAAGAATGCTGTGTAAACCGCAATGCCGGTACCTACCATTGATGTGAAGTGTTCAATAATCCATTGCCGTGGTTTGATTTCTGCTTTAAATACATACACACAAATACTTGCTGCGGTATAAAAACTCACGCCGGCAAAAATCATTAGTAATGTCTGGTTAAATTTGTGACCCTGCCAGGCGACAAACAGCGATAACGGCAGCATAAGCAATACTGGCCCAAGAAAACTAAGGCGTTTTAACAGGCTACGATTGGCTTTAGCTAACAGTACACCAATAGCGTGGCGCACGGACACCCAGGTAAGCAGGCTTAACAGTAATAAAAATTGTGAAAATACAACGCGCCAACCCAAAAAGCGCTGCAGCTCAATGCCGCTTAAATTGGGCATAGGGTAGATGGCAAGCGGATCGTAGATGGTTAAGCCGCTCATCACCATGCCAGAGCCGGATACCAGCAGCATGATGTAATAAAATACTTGCCCGGCGTTGTTATGTAACTTGCTACCTTTTTTAACGATAACCGGTAGCCAAAAAAGCAGTAATGCAATGCTGCCAAGTGCGATGTGTGTGTATAACAAGATGCTGTGTAAAGCGGACATAATCAGTCTCCTTAGTGGTTGGACTAAGTGTATTGCGACTGCTTGTTGCGCACAGGTGCCAAAAGTCAGGATTTTACACTATGACTTTTGGCCTATTGCGGATATTTTTTTGTTGCTCATAATGCGCTGATGAAAACAAAATTTGATTTCGCCACGCTGGCCGGTGCACTGACCTGGCTCATGGTGTATGGCATTAGCATCTTTCTGCTGCAAAAAGGCCCCGCTAGCCAAAGCCTGTGGCTGATGCATCTGCTATTTTTGTTGTTCGGCGGCTTGTTTGTCGTGCTGACTCGGGATAATTGCGATTTTGGCCTACGAGGCCGTTTTGGCCCGCGATTATTGTGCCTGCAATTGCTTGTTGCCTTTGCGCTACTTTGGCTATTACCTGCACGGCAGTTCGAGTTTCTCGCTATCCTGATTATTATCTGGGCGGCGATGCTTCCTTTTGTAATGCGTACCACTTTGGCAGTGCTTGTGGTGGCGTTGGTTGTGGCAAGCTGGTATTGCATAGTGGCGTGGCAAACGGGTAAAACAGTGTGGATCACCGCGCTGCTTTACGGCAGCTTTAATCTTTTTGCTGTGCTGGTGCAAAGCGCCAGCCGTGATGCGGAAAAGGCCAGAGATGAGCTGGAGCAAAAGCATCAGCAATTACAGGCAACCCAGCAATTGCTGCAAGCGGCGTCACGCCAAAGCGAGCGCACCCGTATTGCCCGCAATTTACATGATCTGGTTGGACATCATTTAACGGCGCTGACGATACAGTTGCAGGTTGCTGGTCATATAACCGAAGGTGAAGCCAAGTTGCAGGTGGATAAATGCCATCAATTGGCCAAGTTGCTATTGGCCGATGTACGTGAAGCGGTAAGCACTATGCGCCAGTATGCTGATGTCTCCTTGCTTGATGCGATAACCTCGTTAATACAATTACTGCCTCAGCAATTTGAGGTAAAACTGCAAATCCCGGATGACATTATGCTTAACGACTTGCAACAGGCGCAGCACTTGCTGTGTATTGTGCAGGAAGCGTTTAGCAATAGCCTGAAACACAGTGGCGCCACCGAGGTCAGCATTGAAGCTAACGTGGCTGCAGGGCAGCTGCAGCTGACGATTTATGATAACGGCAGGGTTTCATCGCATTGGCAAGCGGGCAATGGTATCAAAGGTATGCAGGAAAGGTTAGCAGAGTGCGGCGGCAGCTTGACGCTGAGCACGCAGCAACAAGCGATGCAACTTAGCATAATGTTACCGTATAAAGGGAATGAAAATGCATAAGGTATTGCTGGTAGACGATCAGAAATTGATCCGTGACGGTATTAAAAGTTTGCTTGGCTTGTCGGGCAAAGTGGATGTAGTTGCCGAGTGTAGCGATGGCACGACGGTGTTAGATGCCTGCAAAGTTTATAAACCGGATATTATTTTGCTGGATCTCTCCATGCCGGTAATGAATGGCGTGCAAACTTTGGATGCGCTAAAACAGGCTGGCAGTGACATTCCGGTGCTTATTTTAACCACCTTCGACGAACATGAAATGGTGTTAAAAAGTATTACATTAGGCGCGCGTGGCTTTTTGCTGAAAGATGTGTCGCTGGAAACTCTGGTAGAGGCGATTGCAACCCTCGCCGGCGGTGGAAGTTGTTTTGCGCCCAACATTACCGAGCGTTTGCTGGGGGCAATACGCAGTAACGACGCTGGTGAAAAAAGCGACTTTGTTATGCCGGCGCAATTGGATGCGCTAAGTGACAAAGAATTGGAAATTCTGCAATTGATGGCCGCGGGTTACAGCAACAAAGAAATTGCGGCAGCGCTGTTTAAATCTGAAGGCACGGTGAAAAACCAATGCTCAGCAATATTATCGAAGCTTGGGGTGCGCGATCGCACCCGTGCCGTATTGCTGGCATTGGAGTTGGGGATAATTAGCTAGCTGTTGTAGCCATTAGGGTTAGCCGACTGCCAGCGCCAGCTGTCACGCACCATATCATCCAGCGTTTTCTCAGCCTGCCAGCCCAGCAATGCTTTGGCTTTTGAGGGCTGGGCATAACAGGTAGCAATATCGCCAGCGCGTCTTGCTGCTATCTGGTAGGGCACATCGACAGCATTTACGCGGCTAAAAGCATTGACCATATCCAGTACGCTATAGCCGGTACCGGTGCCCAAATTAATGGCTTCAATACCGCAGTGCTTATCAAGATATTGCAGTGCTTTAACATGGCCGCGGGCTAAATCCACTACGTGAATATAATCACGCACCCCGGTGCCGTCGTGAGTCGGGTAGTCGTTGCCAAATACGCTCAGTTTATCGCGTTTACCTACCGCAACTTGCGAGATAAACGGCATTAGGTTGTTTGGTATACCGTTGGGGTCTTCACCTATTTGGCCACTGTCATGCGCGCCCACCGGGTTAAAGTACCGCAGCAAAGTGATGCCCCAGTCAGGTTCAGCGCGCAGCAGATCTTCCAGGATATGTTCGATCATCAATTTGCTCTGGCCATAAGGGTTGGTGGCTGAGCGGGGGGCCGTTTCCGGGATTGGCACCTGTTTAGCGTCACCGTACACCGTAGCCGACGAGCTAAAGACCAGCTGTTTTACACCAAAGTCGCGCATTACCCGGCACAGGGTAACAGTGCCGGCTACATTGTTATCGTAGTAGTGCAGTGGTATTTGTGTCGATTCACCCACCGCTTTTAAACCGGCAAAATGCACTACAGCACTGATGGTATAGTTGCTAAACAACTGGCGCAGCGCCGCTTCGTCACGGATATCGCCTTGAACGCTGATCAGTTGTTTACCTGTTAGTTGCTGCACCCGTTTAAGTGCATCATCTGAGCTATTGCTAAAGTTGTCGAAGCTCAGCACCTGATAACCGGCGTTTAGCAGCTCCAGCGCAGTATGGCTGCCGATATAACCAGCGCCGCCGGTAAGTAAAACGTAACTCATGCTACTGTCCTTGTGGCTGCTCATTTTAAGGTAATACTTTTTTAAACGGCTTTACTGTTGAGCGGGCATAGACCCCAGCGGCCAGGTAAGGGTCGGCATCAGCCCAGCTTTGCGCTTCGGTTAAGCTGGCAAACTCTGCCACCACTAAAGAGCCGGTAAAACCGGCGACGCCCGGATCTATACTATCAATGGCTGGCGTAGGGCCGGCCAGTAGTAAGCGACCTTCATTTTTTAACTGTTCCAGCCGCGCTATATGTGCCGGTCGCGTGGCCAGGCGGTTTTCTAAACTGTTAGCAACATCTTCGGAGTAAATCATATAGAACATAGTGGGCTGTCCTTTTGCAGAGCCGGTTTTTACTGGCGCACGATAGCAGATCCTTAGCGTGGTTCCAACGACATTGAACGCATTGGAGCAGTACAGACTAGGATTTCCGGCAACAGCCTGTTAGCATGCAGGGCGCTTACAAAAAAATGAGCCTAGCTCAAACATTCTAATAAGAAAGATTCAGGGAGTCCGCGTAGCAATGAAACGTGAACAATTTAGTTCAAGCCTAGGCTTTGTGCTGGCAGCTGCCGGTTCAGCTGTGGGTATCGGTAATCTGGTCGCCTTTCCGGTAATGGCCAGTAAAAATGGCGGTGCCGCCTTTTTAATTATGTATGCCTTTTTCGTATTTTTTATCTGTTTACCTGTAATGTTGGCAGAGATGAGTTTAGGCCGCCATACCCGGCAAAATCCGCTGGGGGCTTATACCGAGATAGGCCAGAACCGCGCCTGGCGCACGGTTGGCTGGATGTCGGTGATCACGCCTTTTATGATTGGTGTGTTTTATCTGGTGATCACCGTATGGATATTCGGTTATTTGGGTAAATCGGTAATGGGCCAGCTAACCGAACTGGCTGCACCTGACAGTTTCGATAACTTTATTAATAGCAACGAGCTGTTTGTCTACATGGCGATTGTTATTGGCCTGACGTTTGCAATTTTACAGGGCGGGGTTAAGCAAGGCATCGAAAAAGCGGCGCGGGTATTAATGCCGATGCTGTTTGTCATGTTAATTGCGTTGGTTATCTATGTATTTACGCTGGATAACGCTATGTTAGGCGTTAAATTTTTCCTTATTCCGGAATTTGATAAGCTAACCGGTAAGGTATTAAACGGCGCGCTGGCACAGGCATTTTTCTCGTTATCACTGGCCATGGGTATTTTAATTACTTACGGCTCGTACATTCAGAAAAACAACAATATCGTGCACGCCGGTAAAATGGTGGCGGGCTTGTCGGTATTGGTGGCGTGTTGTTCAGGCTTGTTGATCCTGCCAGCGGTATTCTCGTTTAACCCGGATATTCAGCTTAGCGAATTATCTGAGTCCAGCATTGGTATGATTTTTATGTTCCTGCCAAAAATCTTTCTGGCGTTGCAGGCGGATATTGGCTATTTCGGCGCGTCTTTTGTTGCCAGCTTTTTCTTCCTGCTAGTGTTTTTTGCGGCGTTAACTTCATTGGTATCGATTATTGAAGTGCCGGTATGCAGTTTAATGGATGGGAAAGGTGTCAGCCGTCGTACTGCATTATTTTCCCTTGGCACTGCGATGATTGCGCTGGCGGTGATCTGCGCTCTGTCATTTGGCCGGGTTGATGTATTCAGTAACCTGCTAAGCTATGGTGGTATTAATAAATCGTTTTTTGACCTGGTGTATGACATCTTCTATGAAACCATATTGCCTTTAAACGGTTTATTGCTGTGTTTGTTTGTAATTTATCGCTGGAAAAAGCATAACTTTGATGCCGAAATTAGTCAGGGCAATGCGACATTTGCCGGCTCCTTACTGCAAAAATACGTTAACTTTTCACTGGGTACCTTTATCCCCTTTATTCTGGCGTTGATCTTCGTTAATACCGTATCGACCATTTTCTTCGGTAACAACCTGTTGTTTTAACTGAGATATAAAAAGAAAAAGGCAGCGAACTCGCTGCCTTTTTATGTTTGTTGCTAGTTTACTTTGCCAGCTTTTGCGCCATAGCGGCTACAGCACCGGCAATATCCAGCATTTCTTTTTCGCCTGTGCGCCGGTTCTTGTATTCTACCTGTTGGTTATCCAGGTTACGCTCGCCAACGACGATGCTGTGCGGAATGCCCATCAGTTCCATATCGGCAAACATTACGCCAGGGCGCTCTTTACGATCGTCGAACAGCACTTCAAAACCGGCGGCAGTCAGCTCGTTATATAAACGCACTGTGGCTTCTTCAATCCGCACTGATTTATGCATGTTCATCGGAATTAAGGCGATTTGAAACGGTGCTATCGCATCCGGCCAGATAATGCCGTAATCATCGTGGTTTTGCTCGATAGCGGCGGCAATAATGCGCGATACGCCAATACCATAGCAGCCCATGGTCATGATCTGGTGTTTGCCTTCTTCGTTTAATACGCCGGCTTTTAAGGCCTGAGAGTAGCGATCGCCTAATTGGAAGATATGGCCGACTTCTATACCGCGCTTAATCACCAGTGTACCTTTGCCGCAAGGGCTGGCGTCACCTTCAACGATATTACGTAAGTCAGCAACGCTGTAGTCTTTGATATCACGGTCCCAGTTAACACCGGTTAAGTGGTAGCCGTCTTTATTGGCACCACAGATAAAGTCGGCTAAATGCGCCGCGCTGCGATCAACAATAACCGGCAGTGGCATGCCCACTGGCCCCAGTGAACCCGGGCCCGCGCCGATAGCCGCACGAATTTCTTCTTCGCTGGCAAACACCAGCGGGCTTTGTACCTGCGGCAGTTTTTCGGCTTTAATTTCGTTCAGTTCGTGGTCGCCACGCAATACCAGGGCGACCAAGGTTTGCGGCGCTTTGTCATCGGCTTTGGCGGCATAAACAATCAGGGTTTTGCTTACCAGCGCCATATCCTGTTGCAGCAGCGTTGCAACATCCGCCACGGTTTTGGCATTGGGGGTAGCAACTTCTGCCAACGTTTGTGTTGCGCCGGCGCGCTCACCTTTAGGTGCTAAGGCTTCGGCCATTTCAATATTGGCGGCGTAATCACTTTCGTCGGAAAATGCGATAGCATCTTCGCCGGACGCGGCCAGTACATGGAATTCGTGCGACATACTGCCGCCGATAGCGCCGGTGTCGGCCAGCACCGGCCGGAAATCCAGGCCTAAACGGTTAAAAATATTGCAGTACGCCTGGTACATGGCGTCATAGGTTTGCTGCAGGCTGTCCTGGCTTAAATGAAACGAGTAGGCGTCTTTCATTAAAAATTCGCGCGCGCGCATTACGCCAAAGCGTGGCCGGCGTTCGTCACGGAACTTAGTCTGAATTTGATACAGGTTTAGTGGCAGTTGCTTATAGCTGGTGATTTCGCGCCGCACTAAATCGGTGATCACTTCTTCGTGAGTTGGTCCCAATACAAAATCACGCGTATGGCGGTCTTTAAAGCGCAGCAACTCCGCGTCCATTTTGTCCCAGCGGCCAGACTCCTGCCACAGCTCAGCCGGTTGCACCATTGGCATTAATACTTCAATAGCGCCGGCTTTGTTCATTTCTTCGCGCACAATTTGCTCAACTTTGCGCAATACCCGCACACCGGTAGGCAGGTAAGTGTACATACCTGAAGCAACACGACGCACCATACCGGCACGCAGCATAAGTTTGTGGCTGATAACTTCGGCATCGGCCGGGATTTCTTTCATGGTAGATAGTAAGTACTGACTGCTGCGCATCGTATTCTCGTATGTCGTGCTAAAAAATTGCCGCCATTCTAGCAAGGCGGCAGGGGCAATTCTATTGGAGTTTTATCTGGTGTTTAATCAGTTTAGGGCTGACTTGCTGGTTATCTTGCATACCGCCAACGGAGTAGATATCGCCGTCTATGTCGACAAGGCCGCGCAGGTCCATTACCGCTGTGGTATCGGCCGCTTTAAGCCAGCGCTGCTCTGCTAACGAAAACAGCCACACCTTGCTGTCCGGCTCTGACGGCGTGCCATTATAGCCAATACCATTGTAGTTATACGGGTTAGTGGTTCCGCCGATAAACACCAGCATATCTTTGCCATCAATTTTAGTGTTAATGCCAGCCATACGGTAGCGTGCGGTACCGGTAGGGTGCGTTACGATACGCCAGTCGATTTGGTTAGCGTTATCGCCCACGGTGCCAAGGTAACAAGCCGGTTCACTTTTATATTCGCGCTTTTTATCGGCGTAGTATTGTAATGCCACACCATCACAGATCAGCATCTGGTTATCTGCCATGGCACCGGCTAAGCCAAATACCGGTTTACCAGGAAACGGAGTGGCCTGTGACCAGCGTTGGGTAAAGTTATCAAACACCTGTACCAGATTAACATTGCCATGGTCGCTCCAGCCGCTAACCAGATAGATATAGCGATTTTGATAGGTTAATGCGACAGCATCATCTACTGGCACCGGTATATCATTTAGCTTAGTGTATCTGCGGGTAACCGGGTCCAGCCGGTAGCTGTCAGCTGCTGTTTGTTCAGTGCCGTCGGCATTAACACTAAAACCACCAAACACAAAAAAATTGTTGTTTAGTGCTACCGCACTGGCAGCAATACGCCCATTTAAACGTTGCTGGCTTGGCACCGGTGGCAGTGTTTGCCAGCCAAATTCACCCAGCGTATGCATAAACACTTTATTGTGAATATCGCTATGTTGCTTAGCCGGGCCTATCCCCATAAAACTGGCAATATAGGTTTTGCCGCGTACCGACGTTGTCGCAACCGCATTATTGCTCACCGGTTCGGGTAAGTCAGGTAGCGTGCTGGCGGATAGAGCAACGCAGGTTGCTGCAGCTGCCAAACTACTCAGGTAGCTGATGGATTTCAGTAACATGGTTATGTTCTCCGTTTACGGTCCATTTAATATTGTAGTTATACAGTGTCATGCCGTAACTTTGTTCACCTTCGCGTTGTTTTTTATACGAAGGCCTGGGATCCTGTTTTAGCACCTTAGTTATAAATACTTGTAAATCAGGATATTGGCTTTGCTGTAGGCAAAAAATACTGGCTTGCTCAGAAAAGCTTACTGTCATCGCAGTATGCGGAGCCGCATCGGCAAAACCGCCGGCTGCGTCTGGCAAAGCATCAGAATAAGGCAGGTAGGGTTTTATATCGATAATCGGCGTACCATCAAGTAAATCAATACCACTGATTTTCAGCATCAGCCTGCCGCTTTTGCGCACGACGCCCTCTAGTTTAACTACAGATAACCCTACCGGATTCGGCCGGAAGGTAGCGCGGGTAGCAAACACGCCCTTACGGGCATTGCCACCCAAACGCGGCGGGCGCACCATCGGTGACCAGCCTTTATCCGCAGTCTCGTGAAATACAAACAGTAGCCACAAATGGCTGAAGCTGTCTATACCGCGCAAAATAGCCTCATCGCTGTAATCATTTTCCAGCACCAGATAGCCTGTGGCTTCAGGAATAAGCCCGGGCTGGCGAGGAATAGCAAATTTTTGCTTGTAGGGCGACTTAATATAGCCCACCACATTAAACTGATACGACGGCATAAACTCCCATGCTGACACTGAAAAAGGTAATGTGCGGTATTATGCTGCTTTTTGTCGAAACAACAAGTTAAGCAGGACGTCTAAATGTCTTTGACGCTTTGGCTTCAGATGCGGTAAAACATAGGCTGGTATGAATAAGGTATACACAACATTATGGAACGTAAGATCTTACTAACAGAATGCCCTGACTCTAAAGGGCTTATCGCGCAAATTACCAATATTTGCTACAAACACCAGCTTAATATTATCCGTAATACAGAGTATGTCGACCCGGTAAGCGGACGTTTTTATATGCGTACTGAACTTGAAGGAGTATTTAACGACGCTACCTTATTATTTGATCTGGACCGTGCTTTGCCGACAGGCTCAGAGCGCAGTTTAGTCAGTCAGCGCGCGAAACGGGTAGTGGTAATGGTAACCAAAGAAGCACATTGCCTGGGTGATATTTTAATTAAAGTGTTCGACGGCTCGCTGGCGCTGGATATTGCTGCTGTAGTGGGTAATTACCCTGATCTGGAGCAACTAGCGGCGCGGTTTGGCTTACCTTACCATTGTATCAGCCATCAGGGTTTAAGCCGCACCGAACACGAAGCGGCGCTGCTAGAGGTGATTAAACCTTACCAGCCAGAATATCTGGTACTGGCTAAATTTATGCGAATTTTGACACCGGCTTTTGTGGCACAGTTTCCAGAGAAAATTATTAATATTCACCATAGTTTTTTGCCAGCCTTCATCGGCGCCAACCCTTATCAGCAGGCGTTTGAACGTGGCGTAAAAATTATTGGCGCTACGGCGCACTTTGTGAACGATGATTTAGATGAAGGGCCTATTATTCAACAAATGGTGGCGCCGGTAGACCATAACTTTAGTGCAGAGGATATGGCCCGCGCTGGGCGTGATGTTGAAAAGTCAGCCCTGAGTAAAGCACTGCAACTGGTGGTTGAAGACAGGGTGTTTGTGCATGGTAATAAAACCGTGATCCTGTAATGGGTGATGTTACATTGCGGTGCTGTTCTTTGATATTTTGGCTGAACAAGCCCCAAGGATAATACTATGAGCCTGACAATACTTAGTGTGATACTGTTTTTTGAGTGCGTTAATGGTATTGGCATAACGCAGCAGATTATTTTTAAATAGTTATTTTTCGCTAAGGCCGGCGTCAGCCAGATCTAAGGTGTAGATATCGTCAATTTTATCGGCACAGGAGTGACTGACGCGTAAATCTTTTACCCGGCCATTGCGTAAACTGTACACCCAGCCATGAATAGTGAGTGGTTGACCGCGCTCCCAGGCTTCCTGCACAAAACTGGTATGGCACAAGTTGCGCACCTGCTCCATGACGTTTAACTCAATCAGCCGGTTTAAGCGTTCGCTGCCATCTGCAACCTTTTCCAGCTCGTCGCGGTGCATAGAATAAACATCTTTGACATTGCGCAACCAGTTATCAACAAAGCCGACGCGCTGCTTTGTCATAGCAGCTTTTACGCCACCACAGCCATAGTGTCCTACAACCAGAATATGCTTAACTTTTAGAATATCAATAGCATACTGCAAAACAGATAAGCAGTTCATATCAGAGTGCAATACCAGGTTAGCGACATTGCGATGCACAAACAACTCCCCTGGTAATAAGCCAACTATTTCGTTGGCCGGCACACGACTGTCGGAGCAGCCAATCCACAGATACTCTGGCGCTTGTTGCTCGGACAATTGCTTAAAGAAACCCGGTTGCTCTTTTTCAAGCCGGTCTGCCCAACTCTTATTGTTGAGGAACAGTTGTTTAAAATCTGACATACACTTAACCTGAAAAGAAAATCGCGCCACGATAGCCGATTTTAACTGCCTTTAGAGCGCTGACCAGCTAAAAATATTACTAAACCAGTAAATTACAGTTTACAGATAAAGTCGGATCCTACTGCTGACGACAGCCACTGACTGTGGCTATACTGTGCGCTATATTGTGGTTAAATGGAAATTTCTTGAAAGGAGTCAGCATGATACCCGTTATTCTGTCCGGCGGTTCTGGAACCCGCTTGTGGCCTTTATCTCGCGCCAAAAAACCAAAGCAATTTTTACCGCTGCTTAACGATAAAAGCATGCTACAAAATACCCTTTTGCGTTTGAAAGGTTTGCCAGACTTGGCTTCGCCCATAGTAATTTGCAACGAAGATCACCGTTTTATGGTGGCAGAACAGCTACGTGAAGTGTCAATGCAACAAGCCGATATTATTTTGGAGCCGGTTGGGCGTAATACTGCACCCGCTATTGCTGTTGCAGCACTAAAAGCATTGGTGGACAAACAAGACCCCCTATTATTGGTGCTGGCCGCTGACCATGCTATTCGTGACATTCCGGCTTTTCATCGTGCTATTGAATTAGCTACGCCGGCGGCACAACAAGGTAAATTAGTGACTTTTGGTATAGTGCCAAGCTGTGCACATACCGGATATGGCTATATTAGAAAGGCTGACCATGCTGAGGCAACAACAGCTGCAGAGGTGTTTACAGTGGCTGAATTTTGTGAAAAACCTGATTTAGCCACCGCCACAGGCTTTGTCAACTCTGGTCAGTATTATTGGAACAGCGGCATGTTTCTGTTCAAGGCCAGTAGTTTATTAGCTGAATTACAACAGTTCGCCCCTGAGATTGTGCATTGCGCAGAGCAAGCCTTACAGCAAGCCAGTAGCGATCTGGATTTTATTCGTCTAAATAAAGACGCTTTTGCCAACAGCCCGTCAGACTCCATAGACTATGCGGTGATGGAGAAGTCAGTTAATACCGTTATGGTAGCATTGGACGCAGGTTGGAGTGATGTTGGTAGTTGGGATGCACTGTGGGAGGTTATGGTTAAAGACGAGCGGGGCAATGCATGTCGTGGTGATGTAATGCTGGAGCAGTGCAACAACAGTTATATAAATGCTGAGGAACGCTTGGTTACGGTAATAGGCTTAACTGATATCGTGGTGGTGGAGACCAAAGATGCGGTACTGGTTGCCAGCAAAGCGCATTTACAAGGCGTAAAAAATATCGTTGCCAAGCTGCAAAGTTATGGCCGTATAGAAGTGGATTTGCACCGTGAAGTGTTTCGCCCCTGGGGTAAATATGACTCCGTTGATAATGGTACCCGCTATCAGGTGAAACATATTACGGTAAAACCAGGTGCCAAGCTCTCGGTGCAAATGCATCATCATCGTGCAGAGCATTGGGTGGTGGTAAGCGGCTCTGCTCTGGTCCGTAATGGTGATAAAGAGTTTTTAGTAACTGAAAACGAATCAACTTTCATTCCTGTTGGCACTGTTCATTCACTGGAAAACCCCGGCAAGATACCGTTGGAGCTGATAGAGGTGCAATCTGGCAGCTATTTGGGCGAAGATGACATTATCAGGTTTGAGGATAAGTATGGCCGCAATTGATAACGCACTGCGCTGTTTTAAAGCCTATGATATTCGCGGAAAGTTAGGCGAAGAGCTAACTGAGCATCTGGCCTGGTGTATCGGGCGCGCCTACGCCAGAGTCTTCCAGCCCGTTACAGTGGCATTGGGCTCAGATGTGCGTGCTACCTCTGAGTCACTGAAGCGCGCTTTGGCACTTGGCCTGTTAAATGAAGGTGTAAACGTTATCGATCTGGGTATGACCGGTACTGAGGAAGTCTATTTTGCTGCTCAACATCTTTCTATTGACGGTGCGATAGAAGTCACCGCCAGCCATAACCCTATTGACTACAACGGTATGAAACTTGTGCGGCAAGACGCAAGGCCGATAAGTGGTGATACCGGCCTGAATGACATTAAGCGGGATGCTATAGTTTTAATGGCAGAACCTTTTCCGCTGACCCAGTTTAACCGGCTTTGTCAGCAGGCAGACAGTACAGCCAGCTTCAATTGGCAGCAGTCAAGCTGGCGCCAACAGTCGATATTAGACGCTTATATCAATTGCATGTTGGGTTTTATTACCCCTGTATTACTTAAACCAATGAAGCTGGTGGTAAACGCCGGCAATGGTGCAGCTGGCCATGTGATTGACGCCATAGAGACGGTATTTTTGCAGACAGGGGTGCCGGTAGAATTTATCAAACTGCATCATATACCTGACGCCAGTTTCCCGAATGGTATTCCAAATCCATTATTGCCCGAGAACCGCGCGGCGACATCAGCGGCGGTTGTTGCCCATCAGGCTGATTTTGGTATTGCCTGGGATGGCGACTTTGATCGCTGTTTTTTGTTTGATGAACATGGTCAGTTTATAGAAGGATATTATATCGTCGGTTTGTTAGCGGCAGCTTTTTTGCAGAAACACCCTGGGCAAAAAATTATTCATGACCCACGTTTATACTGGAATACAGAGCATATTGTTACACGACATGCAGGTATCAGCATAATGAGCAAAACTGGCCATGCTTTTATCAAAGAAAGAATGCGCTTGGAAGATGCCATATACGGTGGTGAAATGAGTGCACATCACTATTTTCGTGATTTTAGTTATTGTGACAGTGGCATGGTGCCATGGTTATTAGTAGCGGAACTGATTTCAGTAACAGAGATACCGCTGTCGAAGCTGGTTGCAGATATGATTACTGCTTTTCCATCATCAGGTGAATTGAATTTTCATATTGCGCAACCGCAACTAGCGGTGCAAAGAGTTAAGTTACATTATATGGCGCAAGCCAGAAAGACTGACTTCACCGATGGTTTAAGCATAGACTTTGATGACTGGCGTTTTAATCTGCGTAGTTCAAATACTGAAAATGTTTTGCGATTAAATGTAGAATCGAGAGGGTGTAGGCTGTTAATGGAGCAAAAGACCGCAGAAATCATATCAATATTAACCGAGGCTGAATAGATTAAAGTGTTTAAGCTAAAACTATCTAATAGTTAACTTTATTTTGTGTGGTTAATTGATTATGCTTATGCGATGCAATATTAACGGAGAAAATAATGTCGATTTTATTAGATAAGCGTGAACTTAAAAAAGCGGCGAAAGAGCTTACCCTTGCTAAACTGACCGATGTGATTGAAATATTAAACAGCGTGTTGGCTGAACGGCAAAAAGAAGTTGAATTAATTGCCCAATTAGAGCAGTTAGCTAAGTCTCAGGGCTTTACGCTGGAACAGCTAGGTTACAAGCTGAACAATGATGTATTAGTGATTGAGGGCACAGAGCAGCAACCTAAAGCTGATAGACGCCCGACGAAGCCAAAGTTCAAAACGATAAATAAAGAAAGTCAGTATTTTTATGTTGAAGACGGCAAGCTGCAGTTATTGCGCACTCATACAATGAAAAAAGGCTTGCAGGAGCGAGGCATCGACGTAGTGCCTGTATCTAAGGTAGACAAGAAATACGCCAAACAAATTGATAGTCTTATTGTTGAGGCGACGGCTCAGGCTGTAGAAAATTTCAATGCGAAAGTTGGTGCCTGGAACGAGTGGGCTGCTGCTAATGCTGAAGAGATCCTGGCTAAGAAATAATTACCAGTTAGTAAATAATAGAACCCGGCAACGCCGGGTTTTTTTAATTAACTGCGCGATTATTTGCGCTGTGCATCAATTGATTGCCCATTCACCACAACGCTGCTATCACTCATCAGGTACAGATACAACCACATCAGATCGGCCGGAGTTTTAAGTTGGTTAATATCTTCGCCCGGGTAGGCGCGGGCACGCATACTTGTGCGGGTAGCTCCAGGGTTAATACAGTTTATTCGTATTGTGCTACTGGCATATTCATCTGCCATAACCTGCATCAAGCCCTCAGTTGCAAACTTAGACACGGCATAGGGGCCCCAGTATGCGCGGCCGGTGCGGCCGACCCCTGACGATGTAAATATAACTGAAGCATGTGCGGCATTTTTCATTACCGGCATTAATGCCTGAGTCATTAACATTGCTGCGGTCACATTGACCTGCATAATGTCTTGCCAGCTAGGTAAGTCAATATGCTCAAAAGGACTGAGGACGCCTAATATTCCTGCATTGTGGAGTACGCCATCTAGCCGGCCAAACTCGGCCTGTATCGTTGCTGCCATATCTTTATAATGCTTAGCGCTGGCGCCTTTTAAATCAAGTGGCACTATAGCTGGCTCGGCACCACCTTCGGCCACGATAGCATCGTACACTGCGGTTAGCTTTTTTACTGTTTTACCCAGCAAAATAACCGTCGCGCCATGCCGGGCGTAAGTGAGCGCGGCTTCTTTACCAATACCATCACCTGCCCCTGTCACTAAAATAACTTTGTTTTTTAACTCGTCTTTTGCTGGCTGAAAATTGTGCATAGATCCTCACCTGTTAGCGCAAAAACGGCGCAAGCATACGCGCAATTGCTAAACTTTGCATCTTTCTTAGTGGATTATGTATATTTGAGCTAGCGCTTTCTTTTGGTTTGGGTTAACTTTAACTGGTCGTAGCTGTTGCAGGCTATATGAACAACAGATTTCAAAAAAAGCAAGGTAAGCGATTGCTTTGCATATAAAAAATAAGAGTCAGGATAGGGGAGAAACTATGAACAAGCTTGCACTAAGTGTGGCTGTTGCACTGGCATTAGGTTTGGCCGGCTGCGGTGGTGAGTCGTTAGATGATATTAAGCAAGAAACGGGTGACAATACTGTAAAACCTTATTCCCGCGTGGTGTTTGACCCGGGTGCCGCGGTTCCTCGCTTATCTGTGCCGAACGATTTATTATTTCAAGGCACAACAGATGGTACCTTAACAACTGACGGCGGCAACACCCCAGATTACACTAATCCTCAGGTAGCACTTGGTGCGCTCGATGGCTGGTCGACACAAAATCCGTTTACACTGGCGGTTGATTTAGCGCCTGGTGCAGCACTGGTGCCAAGCTCTGTGCAGCAACCTGGTGCTGTTCGTTTGTTTGAAATGGTAATGCAGGATCCGCGTTCAACAGATAGTGAATGTGCAACTGCAGACCGTGGTTTTGCCTGTAAAGTAGTGTCTGAGCTGACATTTGGCCAGGATTTTATTGCTTCAGTCAGCGGCAACAGTATAGCAGTAGTGCCACTGCGACCGTTAAAAGCTGCTACTACTTATATGACAGTGCTGACGTCGCTAATTGAAGATGACAATGGTAATTCGTTGGCACCATCAACAACCTACGAGCTGGTAAAACAAGATGATGAAACCCGTCCTCTGGCGCTACCATCGCAAATTGCTCTACAAAGGCTAATTAATAGTTTTGAAGATGCCATTGCTGCCGACGGTGTAGACCGCGATTCTATTATTTATACTGCAGCTATGACGACGCAGTCGGTTGGCGTAGTGCTGTCGACTTTGAAGAACCTGATGGCATCACCTACACCTACTGGTTATGCCCCGGCAAATTTTGTGGTGCAAGACACCGGTATGACGGTATCTCAGCTGGGTGAGAATTTTACTAATCCTTTATTCGGCTTGGCGCGTTTGTATCAGGGTACAGTTAGACTGCCATACTACCTTGGTGCTGCTACTGCAGAAAACCCTACAGCCCCCCTGGTTGGCCGCTGGACAGCTCGTTGTGACAGCGGCGCTATTATCGCGGCTTTACCTGGCAGTATGAAACCAGAAACGCCGGTGTCGGAAAATGACGCTTTCTGTCAGGCCATGCCTGGCGGTTTACTACGAGACCTTGGCGTCGATGCCGCCCGTCATTTAACGAAGTTTAACCCTGTTCCTAAGATAGATAGCTATCAGCAGGTAGCGGTGCAAATGACAGTACCTGACGCCAATGTTGTGCCTATGCCAGCTGCAGGTTGGCCGGTAGTGATGCTGCAACACGGTATTACTTCTTGCAAAGAAAACATGCTAGCGTTAACCGGTGCTTTGTCTGCGCGCGGCTTCGCTACTGTAGCTATTGATCATCCATTACACGGCGCTCGTGGTTTTGGGCCTATTAATGCTTCGGGTGCAAGTTGTGGTAAGGCGGGCACGGCAACGGCCTATATGAACCTGCAGAATCTGCTGGTCACCCGCGATAACCTGCGCCAGAGCATTGCTGATATGCTGGCACTGCGCTTAGGCCTGAATTTTGTCCAAGGGGTGCAGTTAGATACATCTAACGTGCAGTTATTGGGCCATTCTCTGGGTGCTATTACGGCAACGTCGATGGCTGCTTTGGCAAATACCACATCGGGCAGTGCTCAGTTAGATGCGCTGTATCGTATTAACAGCACCGTACTGGCAATGCCAGGTGGTGCGGTAGCTAATTTCCTGTTTGATTCAGGCTCCTTTGGCCCGCTAGTAAAAGCCAGTATTTTACTCGGCGCAGGTGGTAGCACAGCTGAAAACTACATCAATTTTGCGACCCAAAGTCAGGGTTGTGGTGGTCCGATGGCTGCACCTTTCGCAGCCTGTTTTACGCCATTTACCGAGTTTTTGGCGCAATCGGGTAATACCGCGGCGCTTACAGCATTGAGTTCTGCGTTTTCGCAGTTTGCATTTGCAGCGCAGACGGTAACTGATTCGGGCGATCCAAATAACTATGCTCAGAGTCTGGTGGTGAGTGAAACCCCGGCCTATGTTATTGGAGTTGTTGGCAATGCCGATAACCTGCCAGATCAGGTGATACCAAATGGTTTTGCAAACCCACAACAGGCATTAGCTGCTGGCAAAATGCCACTGGCAGGCACAGAACCTTTGGTGCGTTTATTAGGTGCAGCCGCGGTTAATGCGACAGCGGGGCAATTTGCGTTGCCTGGCAATGCAGTTGCAAGATTTACTGAAGGCGACCATAGTTCTATCCTTAGCCCCGCCAGCAGTGGCGCAGCTACCACAGAAATGCAGATGCAGGCGGTGAGTGTCTTTATGACAAAAGGCGCTGGCGTCGTGGTAACTAACCCTGCTGTTTTACAACCGGCAAACTAGCACTATTGTGACAAATAACCAGCCCGGCTTGCCGGGCTTTTTCTTTTTTGAATTGTAGTTACAATGTGCAAAACAATGTTAAAGGAACATCATATTGGCTTTTTTATACGAATATGGCTTGTTTTTGGCCAAGGTAGTCACTTTTGTTGTCGCCGTGGCTGTTATTATTGGCCTGATTGCCGGCGCTGCTATCAGCCGTGCCAAACCGAAAAAAGGTCAGCTGCAGTTTACTGATCTTAGCGATGATTATCAGCAACAAACAGTAGAATTACAGCAACATCTGTTAGATAAGAAGGCCTTTAAGCAGTGGCATAAAGCAGAGAAAAGCAAGCAGCATCACAACAAGCCCAGGCTTTTTGTCATCGAGTTTAACGGTAGTATGGATGCACGTGAGGCTGATTCGTTACGGGAAGAAATTACGGCGGTACTAGCGGTAGCGACATCAGAGGATGAAGTAATGCTACGTTTAGAGAGTGGCGGCGGTGTGGTGCATGGCTATGGCCTGGCGGCATCTCAGCTGGATCGGTTACGTAAACATAGTATTGCACTGACCGTTGCGATAGACAAAGTGGCAGCCAGTGGTGGCTATATGATGGCGTGTATTGGCAGCAAAATAATTGCCGCTCCTTTCGCTATTGTCGGTTCAATCGGTGTTATAGCTCAGTTGCCTAACTTCAACCGCTTGTTGAAACAGCATAATGTTGATTTTGAGCAGTTTACCGCCGGTGAATACAAACGCACTGTCACCCTATTTGGCGAAAACACTGACAAGGGAAGGCAGAAGTTTCAGCAAGAGCTGGAGCAGACACATCAGTTGTTCAAACGTTTTGTGACCGAGCACAGGCCACAGCTGGATATAGATAAGGTTGCCAGCGGCGAGCATTGGTTTGGTTACCAGGCATTGGAATTGCAACTGATTGACAGTATTCAAACCAGTGATGATTACATTGTGGCCAGCTTACTACAGCGCCGTGTGGTGCAAGTGAAGTATCAGTTACGTAAAGGCATTGCTGAAAAAGTTGGCATGGGCTCGGCAAGCATTGTTAGCCAGTGGTGGCAAAAGCTGATGCAGCAATACTGGCTGCGCTGATGGATACCCGATTCTGGCATTACCGTTGGCAAAATAATGAATTGGGCTTTCAACTGGAACAGCCGCACCCATTGTTACGTCATTGTCTGCCAATGTTGTTGCGTGACCAACAGCAGGTGTTGGTACCGCTATGTGGAAAGTCACCGGATTTGGTGTATCTTGCAAAGCATCTGGCAGTGGTTGGCGCTGAGCTGTCTGACATTGCCTGCAATGCCTTTTTTGCCGAGCAGCAACTAGGCTATCAGCGGCAGCAGCAGGCGGACTTTGTTTGTTATCGCAGCGAGCGTATTAAAATATGGCAGGGTGATTTCTTTCAGTTAAACACAGCTCAGGTTGCTGGTTGCACACTGGTGTATGACAGAGCAGCATTAATTGCCCTGCCCACACCGATGCGGCAGTGCTATGTTGCTAAATTAAAAGCGTTATTGCCATCAGGCACGGAATTACTGCTGATTAGTGTCGAGTATCCGCTACATGAAAAAGCCGGACCGCCTTTTAGCGTTGACTATGCCGAAGTCCATCGGTTATTTGCCGGCGACAGTATCGAGCTTTTGGCAGAACTTGACCAAACCGGTAAGGGCTTTGCCCGGCGTCGTTTTGCCACCGGGTATTTACTGGAGCGGGCTTACCATATCACTCTAGACTAATGTATGAAGCGTCTTCGCTTAACGCAGGTGATGAAAATCAACGGTTTCATCTTTTGTACCTGCGTCTGCATCGTTAAACACATTTACATCAAACTCTTTTTCGCTTTTAGCGACAATGCAAGATACCATGGCATCACCGGTAACATTTACTGCCGTGCGTGTCATATCCAGCAAACGATCGACACCTATGATTAAGGCAATACCCTCAACCGGTAAACCAACTTGCTGTAGTACCATTGCCAACATGATCAAACCTACACCAGGCACGCCAGCAGTGCCAACCGATGCCAGGGTTGCAGTAAGAATAACCATCAGATAGTCGGATATTGTCAAATCAACGGCAAACACCTGTGCGATAAATACCGTGGCGACACCCTGCATAATAGCCGTGCCGTCCATATTAATCGTGGCACCAAGTGGCACAGTAAAAGAGGCAATACTGTTTTTTACACCCAGCTTTTTGGTAACGGCTTCCATTGTTACCGGCATAGTGGCATTACTACTGGAGGTGCTAAAACCGAACAAGGCCGCATCGCGCATTTTTCTGAAGAACATAAACGGACTTAAGCCGGTAAGAAGTTTCAATATGGTGCCGTAGCTTAGCAAACCGTGTAGTATTAACACCGTCAATACAACGGCAAAGTACTTCGCCAGACTGGCAATGGTTTCAAACCCGAGGGTAGTGAATAGTTTTGCCATTAGAAAGAAAACACCATATGGCGCCAGGTTCATCAGCAGTGTTACCAGGCGCATAATAACTTCACTAAGGTCGTTAAATACCTGCGACAAACGCTCGCCTGCTTTACCGCTTACAGCCATTGCCAAACCAAATAGCACAGCAAAAACAATGATTTGAAGCATGTTGCCTTTAGCCATTGACTCTATCGGATTGCTGGGGAAAATATTAATAAACACTTGCGATAAAGCCGGTGCTTCAGTTGGGTTAAAGCTGGCGTCAGATTGCATTTGCACGCCTTCGCCGGGGCCAACTAGTAAAGCGGCAAAAATAGCCAGACTAATCGCCAAAGCTGTGGTAATCAGGTACAAGCCGATGGTTTTTCCGCCCAGCCTGCCAAGGCTGCTGGTGTCAGATAGCGAACAGGTACCACAGACCAGAGAAACAAATACTAGTGGCACTACCAGCATTTTCAAGCTGGCAATAAAAACTTCGCCGCCTATATGCAGCAGGCCGTCAACGAAGAAAGCTTTAAGTGGGATTTCTAAGGAAAGGAAGTGCAGTATACGTTCTTCCTGGCCAGCCAGCAGCCATTTGAAGAAAAAACCGACCAAAATGCCGGCTACCATACCAATAACAATGCGTGCTGTTAAACCCAGCTTTTTATCTTGCGTCATAATAACTATAAGCGTTACAGGATTAAGAATATTGAGTAGCGTATCAGTTTAGGCTTTGGAAAGGCAGATTAGGTGGTTTTTTTTTTTCAAAATAGCTGTGACGTTTGCCAGTTTAATGGTTTAAGATACAGAATTAACAAAAACTATATAAAAATCAGCTTGGGAGAGTTTTCATGAGAAACATCCAGCAACTTTTTGTTGCGCTAATCGTTACTGTGCTGGCAGCCTGTGGCGGCGGCGGAACACTTGACACTGGTGGTACTGATGGTGGTGGCAATACAACGCCGGTATATTCGCTTGCACTAACGCTAACCGATACTGCGGGTCAGGCGTCTACGGCCTTATCTCAGGCTACTCCTCTTACCGTAACGGCAAGGTTAACTGCTACCAATAACGGCAATATTGCTAACCAGGTCATAGAGTTAAGCCTGAGTAACGACAGTTTGGCCAGTTTTAGTAATACCACAGCTACAGCGCTAACCAATGCCAGCGGCGTTGCTACGCTAACGTTACTGGTTGGGGGCCAAAGTGGTGCGGGCCAATTAACCGCAAGCTATGGTACGGTCAGTGCTTCTACTGGTTTTAACTCTGCTGGTGATGGCGGTGGCCAGGTAGATGTCACGGTTGGCTCAGTGTCACTGATTGCCGATACTTTATTGCTGGGTTCTGGCGCCGGTGCCAAAGTTGAATTAAGTGCCCTGGTACGTGATAGTAATAACGTGGTGTTGGCTGATATTCCGGTAAGCTTTTCCAGTGATTCCGGCGAGCTGATACAAATTGATGCGGCAACCGGCACCAATGGCGTTGCCAAAGCATCGTTAACGACACAAACTGACAAGAATGTTCGTGATATTGCGGTGACCGCCCGGGTGCAACAGCAAAGTTCAGTGCTGACCGTGGCTGTTGTTGGTACAACTTTAGAGCTAGCGGCACCTGCCTCAGTAGTGCTGGGCGATACCGCAACGATAGACGTATTTTTAACTGATTCGAACGATGCAGGCATTCAGGGTGTTGAGGTTGAAGTTAGCTCGGCGCTGGGCAACACCATCAGTGATACTTCACCACAAACTGCAGGCTCTGCCGGTAAAGCGTCATTTACTTATACCGCAGTCAATAGTGGTGCCGATGTTATTAGTGTTACAGCCTTGGGTGTAACCAATACCGCCAGTGTGTCTATTAGTGCTGATGCGTTTGCTTTTGTGCAAGCCGCTAGCGAGGCAGATCAGGTTTTAGAAGTTCACCTGAACACGCCTCAGCAATTAGGCGTAGAATGGTTGGTAAACAATACGCCAAACGTCGGTGAAATGGTTACCTTTAATACGACCCGCGGCGAAATTGCCGCTACTGCAGCTGGCTTAAACGGTGGTGTAACCTCACAGGGCACAACCGACGCGGATGGCAAAGCGGTTGCAGTAGTTCGTTCGCAATTTGCCGGCTTGTCTACCATTGGTGCCACCGGCGGTACTGGTGTTAATGCGGTCAGTGCGAAAAAGGTAATTGAGTTTGTTGCGGTGAACCCTACCAAGGTTGAGACCCAGGCCTTTCCAGCCCAGGTTGGCGCCGGTGAGTCTAGTGCAATTCGTGCCATAGTACGTGATGCCAATAACAACCCGGTAAAAAACCAGACTATAGTGTTTAGCCTGGATAATTCTGCTGGTGGTGTTATTAGTACCGGTACCGCCGTAACTAACTCGCAGGGTGTTGCCTCTACGGTGTTTACTGCCGATGCCAATACCGGTGCTGGTGTAGAAGGTGAAAACCTTATTGTAAGAGCCGCGCTGCAAAGCAATAACAGTATTTTTGATGAAACCGATATCGCTGTCGGCAAGAGAACGCTGTTTTTCCGCTTTGGTACCGGCAATACACTTACCGTACCGTCAATTAGTACTTTTGCTAAAGAATTCTCGATTATAGTTACCGACAGCTCGGGTAACCCGGTAGCGAACCAGCAACTTAATGTAGCGGTAGTGTCTGTGAGCTACCGTAAAGGGTATTGGGTTCCCTTCCCTCCGGCACCAGAAACCTTTAAACAGTGGGTTACTTCAGGAAGCAGGCCTCCGGCAGTGCGTATTGCCCCAGAGGAATGTGTCAGTGAAGATGCCAACTTTAATGGTATTTTAGATGGCGGTGAAGATATTAACGGCGATGGCCAGCTTACCCCAGGCAATATTGCTGTTGTTGAGCGTACGGTAACTTCAGATGATGCCGGTATAGCGGTATTCAATGTCACTTACCCGCAGGACGCAGGTGCTTGGTTGACAGTACGGCTGCAGGTCTCCGGCCTGGCTGCCGGTACTGAAAACGTCGCGTACCGTGAATACGACCTGCCGATGTCTGCTGCAATTCTAACCAACGAGAATGCTGATCCGCCGGCTAATCCGTTTGGTGTTCGTCAGAATTGTAGTGAAAAGGGCTAAGCAGCTGAGTGATAAAAAGGGGAGCCGTTGGCTCCCTTTGTTTTTAGTGGGTTTGATTAACCTTGTTGGAACGGATACACCGAACCCAGTTGCAGAATTTGCGTTAACTCATCCAGCGCTGTGCGCGACTCTTGCAATAATTGCGGATCGGCAAGATCGGCTTCGCTAATCTCATCGCGGTAGTGCTTATCTACCCAGTTATTTAACGTAGTAAACAGCGTATCGTTCATCAGTACATTCGGGTTTACTGCCTGCCTTTCCTGCTCACTCATTGCCACACGTAAACGCAAACAGGCCGGGCCACCGCCGTTACGCATACTTTGTTTAACGTCGTAGTAATGAATTTGCTTAATTGGCGTATTACGCTCTGTAAGACTGGCCAGGTACGCCGACACAGAGGGGCTGTCCTGGCACTCGGTTGGGGCAATAATGGCCATGTTGCCATCTGGCAGCGCGACCAGCTGGGTGTTGAACAGATAGGTTTTAACGGCTTCGGCCACGCTTACTTCGCTGTCTTTCACTTCAATCAGATGCAGTTGTGTTTCACGGCCGAATTTGTGTTGTAGTTCAGCCAGCTTTGTTTGGGTGTCAACAAAAGCCTGTTGGTGATAAAACAGCACATTCTGGTTGCCTACTGCGATAACATCGTTATGAAATACACCCTGATCAATTACATCCGGGTTTTGTTGCATATACACCACATGGTTGTCGTCTAAGCCATGCAAACGCGCTACGGCTTCACAGGCCTCTAAGGTATGGCGGGCAGGATAACGCTTGGGTACCGGTTTGCTGTTGTCAAAGGCATAACGGCCAAATACAAACAGTTCAACACCGCGTTTACCATAAGCACTGCAAAGTCTGGTATGATTCGCCGCGCCTTCATCACCGAAGTGATCATTATCGGGTAAATGTGTATGATGCGCGAAATATTCCGGGTTGCGAAACATCGCCTGCAAAATTTTTCCCGTAGTAATGGGCTCCAGCGAGCGGTGAAACTTATTGGTTAGATTAGCCGGGGTAAAGTGTATTTTACCGTCGGCGGTATCGGCACTGGGTGAGATAGTCGCCGCGTTAGCTGTCCACATGCTGGAAGCAGAACACACTGCGCGAAATACCGCAGGTGCCTGTTTGGCAGCGTTGGCAATAACCTGGGCATCAGAACCGGTAAAGCCTAGGCGGCGTAAAGTATACACATCAGGGCGTTCTTGCGGGGCTAATACACCCTGCACCAGACCAAGATCGTGTAAGGCTTTCATCTTACTCAGGCCTTGCTTGGCAGCCTGACGCGGGCTGGAACTGTTTTTAGCGTTAGATAGTGAGGCAACATTGCCGACAGACAAGCCGGCATAGTTATGGGTTGGTCCTACCAGACCATCAAAGTTTGCTTCAAAGAATTTCATTTTTGCTTTATATCCTTTAATTTGGATTGGGCACTGTTTTTATTATTTTTACGGCCACTGAGGATGCTTCATTTGATCTGGTGAAGGTTTCACCAGCTAGCTCTTAAAATGAGCTGATTGGCATAATAATGAAGTTATTCACTTGTCACAACTGCGGTTTGCGGATATACGTTAAAAAAGCAGCGCTTGGTACAGGCCTAAAAAATTAGTTATCTCAGGATTTAAGATGGCAAAATCACTGGTAATCGTCGAATCACCGGCAAAAGCAAAAACGATAAACAAGTATCTTGGCAACGATTTTGTCGTCAAGTCCAGCGTGGGGCATATTCGCGATTTGCCCACCAGCAGCAGCAAAGAAAAAAGCAGCAGTAAAACAACGCTGAGTAAAGAGCAGAAAGAGTATCAGGCGCTGGTTGATCGCATGGGTATAGACCCTGCCAATGGCTGGAAAGCCCGCTATGAAATTTTGCCTGGCAAAGAGAAAGTTGTTAAAGAGCTGAAAATGCTGGCAGATAAAGCGGATACGGTTTATCTGGCAACGGACTTAGACCGTGAAGGAGAGGCTATTGCCTGGCATTTACAGCAAATTATCGGTGGTGAAGCGCACAAGTTTAAGCGTGTGGTGTTTAACGAAATCACTAAAAATGCCATTCAGGCAGCTTTTGAACAACCTGGTGAGGTGAATCAGGACAGGGTTGATGCACAGCAAGCGCGGCGTTTTCTTGACCGTGTGGTTGGCTTTATGGTTTCACCTTTACTATGGAAAAAAGTAGCCCGAGGCCTTTCTGCCGGCAGGGTTCAGTCAGTCGCTGTAAGGCTTGTGGTCGAGCGCGAACGCGAAATTAAAGCCTTTGTGCCGGAAGAATACTGGACCGTTGACGCAGATACGCAAACGACTGCAGCGCAGGCGTTGCAACTGGAGGTAGTCCGCCAACAGGGTAAAGCGTTCAGGCCGGATAATAAATCTCAGGCTGACGTTGCAGTAGCCCAGCTACAAAATGCAACTTTTACCGTGACAGAGCGAGAGGATAAACCCAGCAGCAGTAAGGCGCAGGCGCCGTTTATTACGTCTACTTTGCAACAGGCAGCCAGCACCAGAATGGGCTACGGCGTAAAGAAAACCATGATGCTGGCACAGCGTTTATATGAGGCTGGCCATATTACCTATATGCGTACTGACTCAACCAACCTCAGTGCAGATGCCGTTGCAGCGTGTCGTGATTATATTGTTAAGCAGTTTGGTAAACAGTATCTGCCAGAGCAGCCAGTGAGTTTCGGCAGCAAAGCCAATGCGCAGGAAGCGCATGAGGCAATCAGGCCATCAGATGTTAATGTGCTGGCCAGCAGCCTGGCAGATATGGAAGTTGATGCACGCAAGCTGTATGAGCTAATCTGGCGTCAGTTTGTTGCCTGCCAGATGCCAGCAGCGCAGTATGATGTGACCAATATTACCGTGCAGGCCGCTGACTTTGAGTTAAAAGCCAAAGGACGCATTTTACGCTTTGATGGCTGGACCAAAGTACAGCCCGCGGTTAAGCGTAAAGATGATGAAGACAGCGTATTGCCGAACGTAAAGCAAGGCGATGTATTACAGTTGGAACAACTGCACAGCGCGCAGCATTTTACCAAACCGGCAGCCCGTTTTAGCGAAGCCAGTCTGGTAAAAGAGTTGGAGAAGCGCGGTATTGGCCGACCGTCTACCTATGCCGCTATTATCTCGACCATTCAGGACCGCGGCTACGTGCGGGTTGACAATAAGCGTTTTTACGCAGAAAAAATGGGCGAAATTGTAACCGACAGGCTGGTTGAGAACTTCAATGACCTGATGAATTATGATTTTACGGCCAATATGGAATTAAAACTGGATGATATAGCCAGCGGTAGCGCTAAGTGGCGTTCGGCGTTGGACCAGTTTTATGGTGATTTCTCTGCCAAACTAAAAACAGCTGAGCTTGAACCTGAGCTGGGCGGTATGCGGGTGAATCAATTTGTCTTAACCGATATCAGCTGCCCCACCTGTGGCCGGCCTATGGGTATCAGAACGGCTTCAACTGGTGTTTTTCTGGGCTGTTCAGGATATAACCTGCCACCAAAAGAGCGTTGCACCACAACGATGAACCTGGTTTCTGGTGATGAAGCGGTAAACGTTAGTGACGAAGAGCTGGAAACAGAAGCGCTGCGACAAAAGAAGCGTTGTGCTAAATGTGGTACTGCGATGGACAGCTATCTGATTGACGAACAGCGCAAATTGCACGTTTGTGGTAATAACCCAGCGTGTGATGGTTATCAGATAGAACAGGGCAGTTTTAAAATTAAAGGCTATGAAGGTCCGCTTATTGAGTGTGATAAATGTGGCAGTGATATGCAGCTGAAATCGGGCCGGTTTGGTAAGTACTTTGGTTGCACCAACAGCGAGTGTAAAAATACCCGCAAACTGCTACGTAGTGGTGAGGCTGCGCCGCCAAAAGAAGATCCAGTGCACTTGCCTGAGTTAAAATGCGAAAAATCAGATGCCTACTTTGTGCTGCGTGATGGGGCTGCAGGCTTATTTATGGCTGCCTCTACCTTTCCTAAATCACGGGAAACCAGAGCACCGCTGGTGGCAGAGTTGGCCAAATACCGCGCGCAATTATCGCCGAAGTTTTACTATCTGGCTGATGCACCAGCAACAGATCCTGAAGGTAACCCGGCAGTCGTGCGCTGGAGCAGAAAAACCAAGCAGCAGTACGTGATGTCAGAGCGTGACGGCAAAGCTACCGGTTGGTCTGTCTGGTATGAAAACGGCAAATGGGTTAAAGCAAAAGATTAACCTGAGTACATAACAAAACGGGTCGCTATAGCGGCCCGTTTTGTTTTAAGGTGTTTGTGTCACCACTTACGTTTTGGCGCAAAAAGTTCATCTAAGTCTTTGTTTTCTTTCTCTTCTTTCTTCTCGCGATCACGCACGTTGCCCTCTTTAAGTTGCGTGGCAACGTCCTCAAGCGCTTGAATAACTTCTGATTTGCGCGTCATAACGTAGTCGTCTTGGTGCGGCGAGCTGCTCAGTGATGTCAGTGCTTTTTCAAAATATTGCCGTGCTGAGCCAAGCATATTATTGCTACGGGCCTGATTACCGCGTTTTATCTGACTTTCGACATTTATTCTTAGTTGCAATATTTCAAGTCTTTTGTCTTCCTGTATCACTACCTGCGTATCGACATTACCTCTGGCATGCTCAGCTCTGAGTACTGTTCTGAGCTTTTTAATACCTTTAATCATGCCAATAAGCTGTTGATCATTGTCAGGCAAGGTTACGTTTTCTGCTGGCGACGCTTCAGTTTCACTGCTGTCATTGAGGCGTTTTTCTGTTTCTTGCAAACGTTGCTTAATATCTTTAGCGCCCGGTTCCAGTTCGACCATAGCGCCCAAGGTGTAGGCTATGCGTTTTAACAGCATTTTGCTGGTTGCAACAGACATGGGCACATTTGCCGAATTAACAATTAGCTCTTCGGTATCTTCCAATATAGCGCGCAGTTTACTGAATTCTGCCCGCTTTAATGTTGCTAATCGCTCTTTATGTTGTTGAATAGCATTCACAATCACGGCGATAACAATCAGTGCAATGACCAGTGTTATGATCAAGGTTAACAGCATTGAAACCTCATCAGGGTTAGACCTCAGTCCGCATATTAATCACAAAATTACTGAAATAACAGTAATCTGTCGCTATTAAGGCAGCGTTAGCCGAAACACGCCACCACCAAAGTGCCCGCCATTACTTAAAACTACCTTGCCAGATTGGCCTTTATTGCTGTGGGCGCTGGCTATTAGTTTAGCAAAAAATATTCCAAGTCCGGTGTGGTTGTTCGCCAGATCGGGGCTATTCATATCCATTGCGTCATGTCGCAGCATAAAATCAGGAAAGCCCTGGCCATCGTCATGCACTTCTATTACTAAGCTGTTGTGTTCCTGACTCACTCGTAGCAACACCTGTTGTTTACAATAACGCAGAGCGTTGGCTACAGCATCATTCAGCAGATTGATAATCAAATCGTAATCAAAAAACCAACACAAGTTAGTTTGCTGCTCGACGCTCACGCTTACTTTTCGTTGCTGGCTAAAGTATTCATTTTTTAATAGCACTTCCTCTATCACATCTGACAGGTAGTGCTCATCTATCTGCACAGGCAGCTGATTACGCTCCAGACGATATAATGACAGCAGCTGCAATAAATTTGAGTTAAGCCGGTTTGCTTCATAACTTAGTCTGGCCAGCTCATCCTTGGCTTGTTCTGATAATTGGCTACCTTCCTGCTGGATCAACTCTGCAGATTGGATCAGCATACACAGCGAGTTTTTCATATCGTGCACTGTAGAGGCCAGCACAGAGGCAAAATCTATGGCACGCGGCAGTTGGCTCATAATATCTCCTGAAAAAATAGCTGCGCTGGCAACAGTATCTAGCGCTGGCAACCCGTCTGTTTTTAGCTACTATTTGTTATAGCATTTTCCAAATTAAAAATAAGTTGGAATATCCCGCCAGACAGGTATATTGAGCAATGATATGCCATAAACGGAACTGTGACACATGAAATTGCAGCAGCTGCGTTACATAGTTGAAGTGCTGAACCACAATCTGAATGTTTCTTCCACAGCAGAGAGCTTGTATACCTCGCAGCCGGGGATTAGTAAACAGGTAAGAATGCTGGAAGACGAGCTGGGTATTCAGGTGTTTGGCCGTAGTGGTAAACATCTTACCCATGTCACCCCGGCCGGGCGTGATGTAATTGATATAGCCAGGCAGATCCTTGCCAAGGTTGAGAGCATAAAAGCGGTAGCAAAAGAGCATACGCTACCGGACCAAGGTAAGCTGAATATAGCCACCACTCATACGCAGGCACGATATGCCTTGCCTGCCGTAATAAGCGGTTTTATGCAAAAGTACCCGAAAGTATCGCTACACATGCATCAGGGGACACCTCAGCAAATATCGGAAGCGGCTTCACGTGGTGATGCGGATTTCGCCATTGCTACCGAAGCACTGCATTTATATAACGATCTGGTGATGTTGCCTTGTTATCACTGGAACCGCAGTGTCATAGTGCGGCACGATCATCCGTTACTGCAACTTGGCCATAAAATTAGCGTTGAAGATGTTGCCCAACATCCAATCGTTACCTATGTATTTGGTTTTACTGGTCGGTCCGAGTTGGATAGAGCTTTTGCCGCTAAAGGACTTGAGCCAAAAATAGTGTTTACCGCAACCGATGCCGATGTGATTAAAACCTATGTGCGTCTTGGCCTTGGTGTCGGTGTTATTGCGTCGATGGCAATGGATAAGCAGCTGGATAAAGATTTGGTAGCAATTGATGCCAGTCATTTATTTGACGCTTCAACTACTAAAATTGGTTTTCGCAAAGGTGCATTCTTACGTACCTATATGTATGATTTTATTGAACGTTTTGCACCTCATTTGACAAAAGATGTGGTTGAGAAAGCCAATATGCTGCGCAATCAGGAAGAGATAGACCGAATGTTTGCCAGTTTTGACCTGCCAGTTCGGTAATATTTAGCCGTTGTTTGTTAAGTGCCCTTAGTGGGCACTTTTATATTGCAAATAAGAATTGTTATCAGTATCATAATCAGTAATTGATGTGTCTGAAACCATTGTTATGAACCAGCCTTCGCGATCCCTGCAGTTATCTAAATTCATGCGTTTATTACATAGCTACAGTTCTATGCTGGTGCTGGTGTTGTTGTTATTTTTTGCGATAACCGGTATTACACTTAATCACCCAGACCTGATTTACAGCTCAGTAGGCAAGCAGAGTGTGCAGCGTAGCCTTGAGCTACCCGCTGCATTGCAATATGCAGAGTTACCACACAATGCCGGGCAGCAGGCAGAGATAGCAGAGCAATTTCGTAACTGGTTAAGTGACGAGTATCAGGTTAAGGCGTCGGTGTTCAGTTATCTGTTTGAACCGGACGACCTGCTGCTGGAGCTGGATTTTAAACGCCCTGCTGGTTATGCCACTGCCATTGTTGATTTTTCTAACCACACAGCCGAATTGGAACTGGAATTTAACGGTTATCTGGCACTGCTCAATGATTTACATAAAGGCCGCAACGCCGGCACCAGTTGGATAGTGCTGATTGATATTACCGCGCTGGCCTGCATTATTTTCTCCCTTACTGGTTTTTGGTTGATTTTAAAGCAGCCATCACGGCGCAGTATTGGTAACAGCCTGGCCATGCTGGGTATTTTTATCAGTTTATTTGCTTATATTTTGTCATTGCATTAGCGCCGGGCAGGGCGCGTCAACAGAGGAAGTACTATGAAGTTACCCGGGGCCTGTTTATTAGTGTGTATTGCGGCGCTTTTTTGTCATAACACGGCTGCAGCTGCGTCAAGTGATATCGCACTGGAATTGCCGGTAATAGAAACCAGCCAGTATCACCGGCCTTATGTTGCGGTATGGGTAGAAGATGCACAACAACAGCCGGTAAAGCTGATTGCGCTGTGGGTAGAAAAGCCGGACTGGTTAAAAGATCTACGCCGTTTCTGGCGAAAAATCGGCCGCAGTAATACTGCCCTGGTTGATGCAGTAAGTGGTGCCACGCAAAAGCCTGGTAGTTATACCCTGAATTGGGACGGTAAAGATGACAATGGCGCAGCATTAGCAGCAGGGCAGTACACACTTTTTGTTGAGGCGGCACGCGAGCAAGGCGGGCGCAGCCTGGTCAAACATGAATTTAGCCGGCCGTCACAAGGTGCCGTAATTGATATTGCAGCAGAGGGTGAATTAGGCGCGGTTAAAGCCACTATCCGTTAATCGCGGCGCCGCCGCATTCAGAGTTAAAAAAGGACGTTTTGTTATGTTTAAAAAAGCAGCAGTTTTACTAACCAGCCTGGTTGCCAGCGGCAGTATCAGTGCCCACACGTTGTGGCTGGTACCAAGCCATTATGTATTGTCGAAGCAGGACAGCTGGGTAAGCGTGGATGCGTCTGCCGCTAATATGACCTTTGTACCTGACAAAGGCATTGGTTTGCAAAGCCTGAAATTGCATTTGCCGGATGGCAAAGTACAGGATGTCAGCTCAGTGCATCAGGGTAAGCGTAAATCAATGGCTGATGTACAACTGGCCGGCGACGGTACTTACCGGCTGGAAATGGCCAACCCACTGCGCTTTTTTACCAGTTATGAGTTAAACGGAGATCGTAAACGGCTGCAGGCCAATAAGCAGGAACGCACGGCGCAATTGCCAAAAGGTGCCACTAAGGTGGAAACCACACAAATGCGTAGCCGCAATTTTACCTATATAACGGTAAACAGCCCCAGCTATAGCGTAGTGAAACTGCAGGGCGTCGGGCTTGAGATCAGCAGTGATGTGCATCCGGCTGATGTAGTAGCAGAAGAAAACCTGCAGTTGGTGTTTAACCTCGATGGCAAACCGCAAGCTGGGGTAAAAGGCGTGCTGTCCTATGAAGGCGAGCTTTATCGCAACGACGCAGGGCGGATTGAATTTGAAACCAATGCCGACGGCCGGTTCAGCTTTACGCCCGCCACAGCAGGGCGTTATCTGATTGAAGCCTCTTATTCAGCCGACAGCAATTCCGCGCTGGCTGACAAGGTGCGCGAATCTGTTACTTATACCTTTGAGGTCGCCCTGCCGTAGCCGCTGTGGCGTTAACGATACAAAGCCAGCCAAATTCAATAGGCTGGCTTTGTGCTATTTGGTACACTGCGCTTCGCCTTTTTAGCTTTAGCAGGACCCGTTAATGCGCATTTTTGCCGATGAAAATATGCCGTTGGTGCAGCAGTTTTTTCGCCAGTTTGGCGAGGTTAGCTTGTTTGATGGCCGCAATGTCAGCGCCGCACAGTTGCAGGATGCTGATATTCTGTTGGTGCGCTCGGTTAGCAATGTCAATGCACAGTTGTTGCAACGTAACAGCAAACTGCGCTTTGTCGGCACCGCTACCATTGGTATGGATCATATTGACCAGGCGTATCTGGCCCAGCGGCAGGTGGTGTTTTCCAGTGCCCCGGGTTGCAACGCCCAGTCGGTAGTGGAGTATGTGCTTAGCAGCTTATGGTGTTTAGCAGATAAATATCAGTGGCAGCTGGCAGACAAAACCGTCGGTATCGTTGGCGTGGGTAATATTGGTAGCCGGCTGGCTAAGGCGCTGCAGGCGCTGAATATTAAGGTGCTGCTGTGCGATCCGCTGCGGGCCCGCAACGAGCCAGGCTTTGAGCATACCGACTTTACCCGGTTGTGTGCCAAGGCCGATATTATCAGCTTTCACACCCCGCTGATAAATAGCGGCAGTGATGCCACTAAGCATTTACTTAATGCCCAGACCTTAGCGCAGTTAAAGCCTGACTGTGCGCTGATTAACGCCTCACGCGGTGCGGTGATTGATAACCAGGCTTTGCTGCAGGATTTAAGCCGTGCGGCCACACGCCGTGCTGTGGTGTTAGACGTCTGGGAGCAAGAGCCGGATATTCTTACTGCATTGCTGCCTTATGTGGATATTGCTACCGCGCATATTGCCGGCCACAGTATTGAAGGCAAAGCCCGCGGCACAGAAATGCTGTATCAGCGCTGTGCGGCGTTGCTGCAACAGCCGCTGCAACAGCAACTACAAAAGTTGTTGCCGGTACCAGCAATGGAAAAACTGCAAATTAGTGCAAATTTTGGGCTTCCGGATGTCCAAAACTTGGCAAGACTGTTATATGATGTACGCCGTGACGATGCCATGCTTCGGCATTACTTGCAAAGTAAGGGTTTTGACTGGCTCAGAAAGTCATACCCGCCGCGGCGAGAATTCAGCTCGTTACAACTGTGTGGCAACGTCATCCCTGACTTTTTGCCGCAATTAGGTTTTAGCCTCGCACAATAACAAGAGGAACTGTCATGGCTTCGCAATACAATGTTGCCGTTTTGGGCGCAACAGGTTTGGTAGGACAACATTTAATTGAAATTCTGGAACAGCGTGATTTCCCGGTAGGGCAGTTGTTTCCGTTAGCAAGCAGCCGTTCTGCCGGTGGCACCGTGACATTTAAAGGCAAGAAGATTAAGGTTATCGATGCAGAAACGTTCGACTGGTCGCAGGCGCAAATTGGCTTGTTTTCTGCCGGTGGCAATGTATCTGCTATGTATGCCCCCAAAGCAGCTGATGCCGGTTGTGTGGTGATTGATAACACCTCACACTACCGCTACGAGCCGGATATTCCGCTGGTTGTACCGGAAGTGAACGCGCATGCCATTGCTGATTATCGCAACCGCAATATTATCGCTAACCCGAACTGCTCGACTATTCAGATGCTGGTGGCGTTAAAGCCTATTCATGATGCCGTTGGCATCAGCCGGATTAATGTCGCCACTTATCAGTCGGTCAGTGGGGCCGGACAAGACGCGGTAGAGGCGTTAGCTCATGAAGCGGCGCAGCTGATGAATGGCCGGCCGATTGAAAACGAAGGCCAGTTTGCCCGCCAGATCGCGTTTAACGTTATTCCGCAAATTGATGTGTTTATGGATAACGGCTACACCAAAGAAGAAATGAAAATGCACTGGGAGACACAAAAAATCTTCGGTGATGACAGTATTTCAGTTAACGCCACCGCAGTGCGGGTACCGGTGTTTTTCGGCCATGCTGAAGCAGTACATATTGAAACACGGATGCCGATCAGCGTTGAGCAGGTAAAAGCCTTGCTGGCGAATGCACCTGGTGTGGTGTTGCTGGAAAACAATGCTGATTTCCCAACCCAGGTATGCAGTGCGGCCGGTAAAGATGAGGTATTTGTCGGCCGTATCAGGCAAGACTTATCGCACGAAAACGGCATTAACCTTTGGGTGGTGGCAGATAATATCCGCAAAGGCGCAGCCACCAACAGTATTCAGATTGCTGAACATTTAATCCGCGATTTTCTGTAATAAAACGGGCCCGAAAGGGCCTGTTTATTTTTATCTTTTAGTCTATTAATTTCAATGCGTTGCTTTAAGTGCTGGTGATAATTGCCCGGGTGCTTTATATTTTGATTACACTGACATCTAAGAAAACTGGAATATAGTTTGCACAGCGGCTAAAGACAGGCTGCTTTGCCGCCGACATCTTGATGTATTTGTGCCTGGATCTGGGTAGGAACCTTTAATGCCTTTGCTATTCGTTGTTATTATTATGGTGTTTGTCAATTTTTCGTCATCTGTTCTGGCGCAGGAAACGACAATCAAACTTCGCGGCCCGCGCAGCACCGATACGTTGCCTGCTCCACCGACTATTGGTCCTTTAGCGCCCTCTGACACGCTGTGGCGGGTAGCCGACCGTATCAGACCACAAGCAGATATCAGCCTGTATCAGGTGATGTATGCGCTTTACCAGAAAAACCCTGATGCTTTTATCGACAACAACCTGAATCATCTGCGTCCTGGATCTGTGCTGTTATTACCGACTGCCAGTGAGATGCGACAAGTTGACGTTAATCTGGCACGGCAAAAGTCGGAACTAGACGACGAGCGCTGGGCAAGGCGGCAAAAAGTTGCCACTGAGCCGCAAGCTTCAGCAGTTGACGTGCCAGGCCAACAGCCTAAAGTAACACCTGCAACGCAATGGCGTGCTGAGTTGGAGCAACTAAGCCAGCAGCAGCGCCAGGATCTGGATGCATTACGCGGTCAGTTTGCCGATTCAATGCAGCTGGTTGAAACCATTGTGGGTGAGAATCTGCAATTAAAAACCAACCTGGCCAAAGTACAGCATGATCTCGAGTTGCTAAAAGCACAGCTAGGTGAAGACAGTGAGATTCAACAACAGTTAAAGCAGCTATTACAGCAGCAACAACAATCATTGCAAGAAAAGGCTGAGCAGGAAGCAAAGCTAGCTGAATCAGACTGGTCTGACTGGTTAACCCATCCTTTGATGTGGATTTTAGCAGCCTGTATTCCAGCACTACTGGTGTTGTTGGGCGTGTTGTTCTGGGTAAAAAAGCGTGGTAAGCATACAGAGCAAGTGGTAAATGCGGCGACAAACGAAGCGACGGCTAATCCTGCTTATCAATCACCCTTACCGCCGCTTGATGATAATGCCGATGTAGACGAAAGCCTGTTTGAAATCGATGACGCCTTACTTGAAGATGCCTTTAATGAACCACCGGCACAAGAAGAGCAAAAGTTACATGACGATTTGCTTGAGTTTGACGATGCTCTGTCGTTTGATGATGATGATAGCCTGCTGCCGGCAGATTCGGCACCGTTGCATAATGACGACGACGTTATAGCCGATGAGTTTGACCCCGAGAATATATTATCAGATGACGATTTGTCGGCATTGCTGGCTGCTGCAGATGATGACGATGATGTAATTGAGCTGGCAGACGACAGCCAGGCGCAAGACGAGCTTAATAATTTGGCCGGGCAAGATGATGACCTTCTGTCTGAGCTAAGCAGCCAGGAGAGCGAGATTGATTTAGAACAGCCGGCCCGGGTAACGGATGATGACACGTCGTTGGCCAGCGCAGCAGATGATGATATCGGCTTTGATATTGATGAGCTGATAGAAGAAATTGATTTAGACGAGCCGGACAGGCTGGTGCCTGATGAACCTTCGCAGGCTGAACAACTATCAGCGGCATTAAGTCAGGTTGAGGTTGCACAAGAGGAGTCCCTAACCGAGCCGGTCGACGACATTGCTGAAGATATTATCACCCAAACTGAAGCTACTGTGCCTGACGCTGAGCAGTATAGCCCTGATCGAACCGAACTGGATGACTTTGCCGAGAGTCTGGCGGTTGAAGGTTCTGATGGCCAGCGGTCTCCAGATATTGATGAAGGTAGTGAAATCCTCGACATTGAATTAACAGATGACGAGAACCTGCTCAGTGCAGAATTATCTGAGCTGTTAGACCAAGCCAGCGAACTGATGCCTGTCGCAGAGCCAGATGCGGTAACTGAAGATTTGAATTTCGCTGATAGCAATACCGCGTTGCTGCCTGACGATGACATTTTATTGCTGGACGATATTGCCCCCGAATCAGATGACGATAAAACGCTGGTTGCATTGGATTTAAGCAGCTCTGAAGATGATTCGGTGCAAAAGCTCACAGATGCCGCGTTATCCGTTGAAAATCCAAGTAAGATGCTGGAGCAGTACCCTGAGTTGGAGCTAACAGATGATGACTTGTTGTCAGAGCTAACAACGGATATGTTGCTCGATGAACTAGATGACGTATCTGTTATTGAGAATGACTCAGATAGCATACCTGAGCTGGAATTAGACCCTGTGCCAGAGGCACAGTTTGATACGCTGATGTCTGAACTAGAGGCGATGGCCGATAATTTAGACCAAGCCGAACAGGACAACAGTACCGAGCAGGCCAATGATGATTTACTGGCTGAATTGGAGCAACAGGCCGAGCCGGGGCACAACTTTGTTGACGACGACTTCGTCGAGATTGATAGCTTGTTGGCCAGTGCAGGCTCGTCACAAGATGATAGTCAGCGATTTAATAACCTGAATGTTGATGTTGGTTTGGAAGACTACGCAGATATCATTGGCGTACACGAGCAGCGGGATGTAGACACTGAAGACAACGGTTACTCGGCCAAGCTCGATCTGGTTAGGGCTTATATTGAGATTGAAGATACAGAAAGTGCCGAGCTTATCTTGGATGAAATTCTAACCTCTGATGCTCCTGAGCATGTCAAAGCCGAAGCTGAACGACTAAAAAGCTGACCAGTGCTAAAAGGTGTTGGCTTAAGGTATAATTGCTGCCGTTTAGCAAGAGGGTAAGGCATGCGCATCGCATTAGGTATTGAATATGACGGCACAGCGTTTTATGGTTGGCAACGTCAGCGTGAGGTAAACAGCGTCCAGCAGGAACTGGAAGTCGCGCTGTCTAAAGTGGCTAATCACAGTGTCGAGTTATCCTGTGCCGGGCGCACTGACGCCGGTGTACATGCTACGGGTCAGGTGGTGCATTTCGATAGCACAGCGGTGCGTGATGATAAAGCTTGGATAATGGGTACAAATGCCCAGCTGCCTGATGCCATAGCGGTGCGCTGGGCAAAGCAGGTACCTGACGACTTTCATGCCCGTTTTAGTGCTACGGCACGCCGTTACCGCTATATTATTTACAATAGTAAGTACCGGCCGGCCATTTTGCGCAGTGGTTTAAGCCACTATCATCAGCAGCTTAATGTAGATCTTATGCAACAGGCCGCGGGCTATTTACTGGGTGAGCAGGATTTTACGTCGTTTCGAGCTGTGCAATGTCAGTCGCATAGTCCTAATCGCAACATTCATCATTTACATATCACGCGGCAGGGCGATTACATTGTGCTGGATATTAAAGCCAATGCGTTCCTGCATCATATGGTGCGCAATATCACGGGTAGCCTGCTGGAAGTCGGCATGCAAAACCGCCCACCAGTATGGATAGCGCAGCTATTGGCGGCAAAAAATCGCAATCTGGCCGCCGCAACTGCTAAAGCTGGCGGCTTGTATCTGGTGGAGGTTGACTATCCTGCGCACTTTGACTTGCCCGGAGTTGCCTCCGGCCCACTGTTCATTGCAAGCTAAAGCAGAACTACTAAGACCAGTTTTCAGTATTCGACACCGCGTGTTTTATGCTTTAATAGCGCCGGTTTACTGAATTTCGGCGTTTTTTAACGTTTTTTCGCCATAACCCATGTTGTTATGGCGTAGCAATAGGACATATTTATGAGTTGGTTAGAAAAGATCCTGCCCAGAACATCCTCTTCTTCCTCGCGTCGAAATATCCCGGAAGGTGTCTGGACTAAGTGTACCTCTTGTGACGCGGTATTATATAAGGCCGATTTAGATCGTAATTTAGGCGTCTGCCCAAAGTGCGATCATCACATGCGCGTTTCTGCCCGCGCCCGCCTGCACAGTTTTCTTGATACTAGCTCAGGTAAAGAACTGGCAGCAGATTTAGAACCGCAAGATTTATTGAAGTTTAAAGACAGCAAGCGCTACAAAGACCGTATCATTGCGGCGCAAAAAGCCACAAATGAAAAAGATGCTATGGTGGTAATGCACGGCACTTTAAAAGGTATGCCGATTGTTGCAGCGTCATTTGAATTTGAATTTATGGGCGGCTCTATGGCATCTGTAGTTGGCGCTAAGTTCGTTGCCGGCGTAGAGCATGCCTTAAAACACAAAGTACCCTTTGTATGCTTTTCTGCCAGCGGCGGTGCGCGGATGCAAGAGGCTCTGTTTTCATTGATGCAGATGGCTAAAACCAGTGCTGCATTGGCAAAAATGAGCGAAGCGGGTCTGCCATACATTTCTGTGCTAACTGATCCGACCATGGGGGGGGTGTCTGCCAGTTTAGCCATGTTGGGTGATGTTAATATTGGTGAGCCTAAAGCCTTAATCGGTTTTGCCGGTCCTCGCGTCATTGAACAAACGGTACGGGAAAAATTGCCTGAAGGTTTCCAGCGCAGTGAATTCTTATTGGAACACGGCGCTATTGATATGATTGTTGACCGGCGTAAAATGCGCGATACAATTGCGCGTCTTGTTGCTAAATTTATGCAGTTGCCCGCTCCGGAATCGGAGCACAGCGCCGCTTAAGGGTTAAATGTCAACACCAACTCCTGATAGCCAATCGTGTCAAACGCTGACCGATTGGCTTTGTTATATAGAACAAAGTCATCCTATACATCAAATAGAGCTTGGGCTTGAGCGGGTGCAACGCGTGGCACAGCGTGCCAGTTTGCAGCAATTGCCAGGGCGCAGCATCTTAATTGGTGGCACTAATGGTAAAGGTACAACCGCGCGTTGTCTGGAGCAGCTGTTGCTGGCTCAGGGTTATACAGTCGGCGTGTACAGCTCGCCACATCTATTAAATTTTAATGAGCGCTTGCGCATAAACGGTGCCGATGTTGCTGATGAGCAATGGGCAGCCGGTTTTGCTTTCGTTGAACAGTTACGCGGTGATATAGCACTGACGTATTTTGAGTTCACCACGTTGGTAGCGTTTTATCTGCTGCGTCAATTGCAATGCGACTTTTGTTTGATTGAAGTTGGGTTGGGTGGCAGGCTGGATGCAACGAATATTATCTCGCCGGAAATCAGTGTTATTACCACAGTGGATTTAGACCATCAAGATTGGTTAGGGGATACCCGCGAGGCTATTGGCTTTGAAAAGGCGGGCATTTTCCGCAGTGGTAAGGTCGCCGTTATTGGTGAGCTGTCTCCGCCAGCAAGGGTGCTGGCACACGCCGCGCAACAAGGTTGCCAGGTTGTGTTGGTGAACCAGCAATACCATTATCAGCAAGACAGGACACATTGGCATTGGCGCGGGCAGTACAATCAACTTAATGCACTGCCTTACCCGGCTATGCCGGTACAAAACGCTGCCTGTGCGTTGGCGGTGCTTGAGCAGTTGCAGTGTCTACCGACAACAACACAGACTGCGGCTGTATTGGCCGCTCTGACGCTGCCGGGGCGTATGCAGTGGCTGCAACAAAACCCTGCAGTAATAATTGATGTTGCGCATAATCCGCAATCTGCACGTTATCTGGCAGAGCAGCTGCAAAAATTAAAACCCGGTTTTAGCCGGGTAAAGGCGCTGGTAGGCATGTTAAAAGACAAAGACATTGCTAAGACGCTTGCGCCCTTGACGTCGCTGTTTGATCAATGGCATCTTGTGTCTTTAACTGGTGCACGCGGTGCAACCGCACAGCATTTAGTCAAATACCTGCCAGATACTGTCAGTGATATTACACTGCATAATGATGTGTTAACGGCGTTTGGCCATGTTCACGCAACATTAAAAACAGATGAGCTGTTGGTGGTGTTTGGTTCGTTTTACACCGTGTCTGCCGTGTTGGCAGACCATCAGGAGGCAAGGTGACAGCCGCATTTAAACATCGTTTACTGGGCACTGCGATACTGCTGATGGCTGGCATCATATTTTTGCCAGACTTGCTTGATGGTGAAAAGCAAGTAGTGAAAGATGATTTTAAAGTGATCCCGGACCGGCCAGAGTTTAAAGGTGTACAGCAACAACAAGCTGTGGATAGTAAAAAACTTACTGAGCTTCAGCAGCAAGTAAACCCGCAAATAGTTGACGAACAGCCGTTGGATGAAACTACGCCAGAGCAAGCACCAGAACCTGCATTGCCGTCACAACAATTGGCTCAGGTAACGGTGGAACACGGTGCAGCGGCAAATCAGGGTAATCCGGCACTGGCACAGGCAGGCTGGGTAGTGCGCGTGGGCAGTTTCAGTAAGGCGCAAAACGCCAACGCGCTGGTGGCCAAGCTGCGCCAGTCTGGCTTTGTCACCTTTACCCGCAATATTACCAACACGCAAGGACTACAACTGACCAGTGTATTGGTAGGGCCTGAGCTGCGTAAAGAAAAGTTAGAACAACAGCTGCCTAAACTGCAACAATTAACTGGTCTGGAGCGTTTAACCGTAATGAGTTATCAGCCGGTAGAAAATAATTAGCCAAGCAGAGGCTGTGTTTGGTAGAATGCGCGCCGTCATCAAACAACCTTTGGTAGCAAATGGTCTGGGTTGATTTTGCCATATTGGCAATCATAGCGTTATCTGCCGTTATCAGTTTGGTACGCGGCTTTGTTAAAGAAGCAATCTCACTTGCAGTTTGGGTTCTGGCGTTTTTTATTGCCAGCCAATACTATCCGCATTTAGCCGGGCTTTTTACTTCTATGCAGGATCAAACCCTGCGCAATGCGTCAGCTATCGCCATTCTGTTTATTAGCAGCCTGGTCCTTGGCGCGTTGATTAACTTTGTTATTGGAAAACTAGTGCATTCTACTGGCTTATCCGGTACCGACCGGGTGTTGGGGCTGGTATTCGGTGCGCTACGTGGCGTGCTGGTTGTCAGTGCTGTGTTATTTTTTCTGGATGCCTTTACGCCTGTTGCCAGTGCTGACTGGTGGCAGAGTTCTACATTGATCCCTGAATTTGGTTTTATCATCGAATGGTTCTTCGAATATTTGCAGCACCATTCCAGTTTTATGCAAAAGCCCTAGCGTTGGCGAGGAAAAAAATCCATGTGTGGTATTGTTGGTATTGTTGGAAAGTATCCGGTTAATCAGGCTCTGTATGACGGTTTAACAGTGTTACAACACCGGGGACAGGACGCTGCAGGCATTGTAACCGTAGACCACAACACGCTGCGCCTGCGCAAAGCGAATGGCTTGGTTAAAGACGTGTTTGAGACCCGCCATATGCAACGCCTGGCTGGAAATATTGGCCTTGGTCATGTCCGTTATCCAACGGCCGGTTCATCCAGCACGGCTGAAGCACAGCCATTCTACGTGAATAGCCCTTTTGGTATTGCGCTGGCACACAATGGCAACCTGACCAATTCACATCAACTGAAAGAAGAAATCTTTCGGGTTGCCCGCCGCCATGTTAATACGACCTCAGATTCTGAAGTGTTGTTAAATGTGTTGGCGCATGAGCTGCATAACAGTGGGGTAATGGAGCTGCAACCCGAGCATATTTTCCGCGCAGTGGCTAATGTGCATCGTAAGGTAAAAGGCGGTTATGCTGTAGTGGCACTGATTATCGGCCATGGTTTGCTGGCTTTTCGCGACCCTAACGGTATACGCCCGCTGGTTATGGGCAAACGTGAAACCAAGCTGGGCACTGAGTACATGGTAGCCTCAGAAAGCGTAGCTTTGGACGCAGATGGTTTTACGGTGCTGCGTGATGTCTCGCCTGGCGAAGCGGTATACATTACAGAACAAGGTGAGCTACATAGCTTTCAATGTGCAGAAAACCCAAGTTACACGCCCTGCATTTTTGAGTATGTTTATTTTGCCCGGCCAGATTCAACTATCGATAATATCTCGGTATATGCCTCGCGTGTAGCAATGGGTACGATGCTGGGGCAAAAGATTAAGCGTGAATGGGCGCACCTCGATATTGATGTGGTTATTCCGATCCCGGAAACCAGCAATGATGCGGCCCTGCAAATAGCCACGGTATTAGGTTTACCTTATCGTCAGGGCTATGTAAAGAACCGCTATATTGGTCGCACCTTTATCATGCCAGGGCAGGAAGCGCGGAAAAAATCAGTTAAGCGTAAGCTCAACGCCATCAAACAAGAATTTAAAGGCAAAAACGTGTTGTTGGTTGATGACTCTATCGTTCGTGGTACGACGTCACAACAAATTATTGATATGGCTCGTGAAGCGGGCGCGAAGAAAGTCTATTTTGCCTCAGCCGCACCGGAAATTCGTTTTCCTAATGTGTACGGTATTGACATGCCGTCAGCTAACGAACTTATCGCACATGGCCATGATGTTGACAGTATTTGCGATATTATTGGCGCTGATGGTTTGATTTTCCAATCGCTGCCTGACTTGATTGAAGCGGTGCGCTCTGAAAATCCGGAAATAAGGCGTTTTGAAACCTCGGTATTTGATGGCAATTATGTTACCAATGATATCGATCAGGATTATCTGAACCGCTTGGATCAGATGCGTAATGACGACAGTAAAGCGAAGTCTCAGGCGGCTATGGCCACTAATCTGGAAACCTATAACGAAGGTTAACCTATATTGGGTAACCGCGGACGAAAAAGGGAGCTTATGCTCCCTTTTGTATTTGTCTTGCACAGTTAAGTGGTATATTGGTTAATGGGTAAACATTGGGCCGAAACCAGAACTCCATAAAATGGCCGTAGCAGTCATAATACATACCAGTAAAATTAAGCCGCATGTAACTACCGAGCTGGCGTAAATAAAACCGCGCTCTTCCGGAATATGCATCAATATCGGCACGCCAACATACAAAAGGTATACTGAATACGCTAACCCAGCCAATCCAACTGTCATTACCACCCATAGTTCGGGATATAAGCCGGCAAAGCCAACCATAAACAATGGCGTAGAGGTATAGGCTGCCAGCTCTAAGGTTTGAGTGTAAGTAGGTTCTGCGCCAAAGGTGTGTGCCATCCAATGTGCCAGCAACGCCAGAGCAAATACGCCGCCAATTAACGCTATATACATTGCGATAGAAAGCATTAATGCGCTTTCATGCGTTAGCATAATGCGATCACCGACACCTATACTCCAGCCTAAATGTACGGCGGAATAATAAGCGCATACTGATGGGATAAGCGCTACCAGCAAAATGTGTATCAGGCTATAACGAAAACTTTCATGTCGAGCATCTATTGTATGCCACTCTTCTTTCGGGTGTGCATACAGTCCCCATAAGTGATTCAATATCATAATTATTATCCTTGTCACTACGTCTGAACAACCAGGCCGAAATGCTAGCCGTTACATCAGTTATGGCCAATATAATGCGCTTCGTCAAGCATATTGTCTGAAAATTAACCTAAGCCCGATTGTGTCGACACCGTTACTTGGTGTCAGCCTGGCAATTGGCTATAATGCGCCCCTGTTTTATAGCGTAGAATTTTGTCATGCTAAGCACTGAAATTACTCAACTGTTACAGCCGGTACAGCAGTTTTTGCAATGTGATACACCCGATGCTTGGCTTAGTGTGGCCGCGCGACCAGACAGTTTGCCAGTATTGCTGCAAGACCATTTAATTTGTGAATTAAAAGCAGCTCAGTCTGCAATGTATCTGATCCGCCGTTATGCTGTGGACGAGTCAAGTGGTGAGGCGCTGTTGCAGTGGCTAAAGCCGTTTGAAGATTTTACCTATCGCCAACAAGGTCACTGGCGTGAGCTGGCCGGTTTAAGTTTAAAAAAATCCATGATACCTGCAGCCAGCTCTACTTATGGACAGAGCTTAATTGAGAAGATGGTGCTATTGATTAAAGAAGAGCTGCATCATTTTTATCAAGTGCTTGAGGTAATGGCCGACAATGGCATTCAGTACAACAAGATCACGTCCAGTCGTTATGCCAGAGGCTTGCTGCGACACGTACGTACCTACGAGCCAGAAGCGATGGTCGATAAACTGATTTGCGGTGCTTTTATTGAAGCGCGCTCATGTGAGCGATTTGCCAAATTAGCGCCACTTTTGCCACCGCAGATTGCGAACTTTTACATTTCACTTTTACGATCAGAAGCCCGGCACTATCAGGACTACCTTGCGCTGGCTTGCGAAGTAGCTCAGGGCGCTATCCATGATCGTATAGCTTTCTTCGCAGAGCAGGAAGCTGAACTAATCTTGTCAGCTGATAACGACTTTAAATTTCACAGCGGTGTACCGCAATAAAATTATAAGACTACACAGTACGAAGCCACTAACTCACTTGTGCCTGCCATGTTTTGCTTAAAAGGTCACATCTGCTTAGCTTGACAATGCGTTAAAATGTAGTTGCCACTGGCTGGCGCTGACTGCTAAATAACTGCTTTGGCTGTACCAATCGCCCAATACATAACGCTCAGCCGCTTTGCCATTAACCTCCAGCTGATGTACCGCAGGGCGGTGAGTATGGCCGTGGATCAGCTTTAGCACGCCGGCTTCTGCCATTACTCTGGGTACTTCATCCGGGGTAACATCCATAATTTGCGGCTGTTGCTGAGAAGCGCAGCGGGCCTTGTGCGCGGCACTTTTGCGCCGTGCCTTAGCGGCGATACCCTGGCGAAAGCTAACCGGCGTTTTTAGCAGTAACCATTGCCACCACGGCTGGTTCCACCATTTCCGAAATTTCTGGTAGGCAATATCCAGTGTACACAGGCTGTCGCCGTGCATAATCAGCGCAGGCGTGCCGTACAAGTCGATAACCTGCTGCTGTGGTAGCAACTGCATACCGGCACGATTGGCATAGCCCTGGCGTAACACAAAATCACGATTACCGTGAATAAAATAAACCGGTACCTGGGCACTAAGGGTGGCTAATGCCGTTGCTACGGTATTCAGCAGTGGCTCGGGGTTATCATCACCAATCCAGACTTCAAATAAATCGCCCAGAATATACAGCGCATCCGCCTTTACGGCGTGCTCGCGCAAAAAGCGCAAAAAGGCGGCAGTAATATCTGGCCGATCTGCAGCTAAGTGCAGATCGGCGATAAACAGTGTATGCGGTTCAGACATCAACAGTGCTTAGGCGTGTAATTCGGCTTTTTCAACAATTACCGGTTTTACCGGCACATCAGCGTGCATACCGCTGCGGCCAGTGGCTACTTTCTTAATTTCGTCAATTACGTCCATACCTTCAACTACTTCACCAAACACACAGTAACCCCAGCCAGAGCCGGTCTCTGAGCTGAAGTTTAAGAAGTCGTTATCTGCTACGTTGATAAAAAACTGGCAGGTGGCAGAGTGCGGGTCATTGGTGCGCGCCATAGCAATAGTGCCTTTTTTATTCTGCACTTTGTTGTTGGCTTCGTTTTTTATCTGGCCCTTGGTGTCCTTTTGCTCCATATCGACAGTAAAACCGCCGCCCTGGATCATAAAACCATTAATAACACGGTGGAAAATGGTGTTGTCGTAAAAGCCGTCTTTTACGTAGCTGATAAAATTTTCTACTGTAGCAGGGGCTTTGTCGGCAAACAGGTTTAATTTAATTACGCCGTAATTGGTGTGTAAGCTAATCATAATAAGGAGTCCTTAGTTCAAAGTGCTGTCATTCTACAGCAGCTGAGCCAAATCATAAAGCAAGGATAGCCGCGTTACGGTGCTGGTGATACACTAGCGCGCTGGTGCTACAGCAGCACTGGTTTAGCGTTTTTAGTCAAAGGACTTCGGGGAAGACATGTTACATATTTATAATACCTTAAGCAGAAAAAAAGAACTTTTCACACCAATTGAACCCGGTAAAGCAGGGCTCTATGTCTGCGGTATTACCATTTACGATTACTGCCATGTCGGCCACGCCCGTACCTATGTTGCCTTTGACGTAATAAACCGTTACCTGCGCTTTTTGGGTTACGACGTAACCTATGTGCGTAATATTACCGACGTAGACGACAAAATTATTAAGCGCGCCGCCGAGAACAACGAAAGCTGCGACGCCTTAACCGAACGCTTTACCAAAGCCATGCACGCCGATTTTGCGGCGCTGGGCTTAATGCCGGCCGATATCGAGCCGCGCGTTACTACCCATATGGCTGAAATTATCGCCCTGATTGAAACCCTGGTGGCCAAAGGTTATGCCTATGTCGCGGCCGATGGCGATGTATTGTTTGACGTTAGCAAATACCAAGCCTATGGCGAGCTTAGCCAGCAAAACCTGGAGATGCTGCAATCCGGCTCGCGGGTAGAAGTGGCCGACAATAAAGACGATCCGCTGGATTTCGTATTATGGAAAGGCGCCAAGCCGGGCGAACCGTTCTGGCAATCACCGTGGGGCAATGGCCGCCCGGGCTGGCATATTGAATGTTCCGCCATGAGCGCCAAACATTTAGGTGAGCATTTTGATATTCACGGCGGCGGCTCTGACTTACAGTTCCCGCACCATGAAAACGAAATTGCCCAGTCGACCTGTGCCCACGGCCACAAGTACGTAAATACCTGGATCCACACCGGTATGGTGCAGGTAGATAAAGAGAAAATGTCTAAATCCTTAGGCAATTTCTTTACGGTAAAAGACGTACTGGCAGAGTATAACGCCGAGGCAGTGCGCTACTTTTTATTATCCAGCCAATACCGCAGCCAGCTGAACTATTCGGCAGAGAACTTAACCCAGGCGCATGCTGCCTTAGGCCGCTTATACACCGCGCTGCGTAATGTAACGCCAAGCCACAGCATTGATTTAAACAGCCCGTACATTGTGCGCTTTAAAGCGGCAATGGATGATGATTTCAACACCCCGGAAGCCTTACCGGTGTTGTTTGAACTGGCGCGTGAAGTAAACCGCTTTAAAGAAACCGAACCGGCCAAGGCCGCCGAACTGGCTGGTGTATTAAACCTTTTAGCCGGTGTGCTGGGCTTGTTGCAAGGCGATGCTGAGCAGTTCTTACAATCAGGCGCGTCAGATGATGATGTAGCCGAAATAGAAGCGCTGATCGCTAAGCGTAACACCGCCCGCGCTAACAAAGACTGGACCGCAGCAGACGCCGCCCGCGATGCGTTAACGGCAAAAGGTATTATCGTAGAAGATAAAAACGGCGTAACCAGCTGGCGTAAAGGCTGATTTAACAACCGTTGATTAGAAGAACCGCCTGTTGGCGGTTTTTTTATGGCTTACTCGACCATCGCAACCAAGTCTGAGCGAATAAACTTAGATAACACAGCTTGATGTTGCTGGGCCCACAGGCTTATTGCCTGACTGTCGTCAGTGGTTATTTGTGCAATAAAAGCACTGGACAGCGCCTGGGTAGCGGCTTTGATCACCTGCTGCTGTGGCTTGGTATCTTTGCTGCCACGCCAGCCGGAAAAAATATTGTGGCTGCCCGAGCGAAACACCGCCAGCACTTTGTAGCTACTGGCCATGGCGTTATACAACTCATATCTGTCTTGTGGCGATGAATAAAAACCCGGTACCCGAATTTCATCTTCGGTGGTGGTGATATGCAAAGTAGGGATCTTCACCTCAGCCAGCACTTTATCCAGCGGTTGATCGTTATAAAAAGGCGGTGCTGAAATTAAAATAGCTGCTTTGATGCGATCATCTTTCAGGTTAACCGGGCTACCGTTTTGCTTAACCAGGGCGCCGCTTAATAACATGGCGGTATTGGCACCATAAGAATGGCCGGCCATCACAATCGTTTGGTTATCAAAAGCAGCGGCATGGGTTGACGCTAATATCTGGTCCAAAGCAAACTTAACATCCTGCACTCTGGCTAAGGCTTCGGTTGAATCTGCCGCGTCCATCAAACGAAAAGCTAGTGTTAGTCTACTGCCGCGCCAGACTTTTCTGTCGCTGCCGTCATGCTGTACATGCAAGCTGGCATAACCTTGACTGGCCCAATACTGGCCCAGGTAAGCGTAGCGCTCTTTCGAACCACCCAAACCATGAGAAAACACAACTAATGCTTTGGCTTTTAGCTGACGCGCAGGTTTAAACAGCAACGCCGGCACAACGCGGTCTCTGCTTTGGTCCAGCCAGTCAAAACTAATTTCTTCAATATTTAGCCACAAGCGCTCAGCGACTTCAGCTGAGTACTTTACCGAGGGCAAATTCAGTTGCTGTTGCCAGACAACAGTATCGGCTACCGGTTTTTGCGCGCATCCGGTTAAAGAGAACAGCAAAGCAACAATAAATGCGGTTGCGGCTGATGTTTTAACCATGATACGAGCTCGCATAAATAGTCCTCTTTGCTGAAACCAGTCACTTAATACGTGCAAAACGGCTTTAGGGTTTGGTTGCAGCGCAATACAAGCTAACAGTAGCCGGACTAACAGTAAAAACAAAAAGTAGTGAAAGTGTTATGAGGCTGGGTAATGGCAGATTTAAGTAGGAACAGGCAGATTTAAGGGGGCAAGGGCAGCGGCTACTGCAATTGAAACTGCCGCTGCCAGTCAGCTTTAATGCTTATCGTGATACAACTCGCATGCTTCCAGGGTGTTCTCTACTAAGCTGGCGACTGTCATCGGGCCTACACCACCCGGCACCGGCGTGATATAACGCGCATGTTTTACTGCTGTGCCGTATTCCACATCACCGACCAGCTTGCCACTGTCTAACCGGTTAATGCCGACATCAATGACCAAAGCGCCCGGTTTTACCCAGTCACCGGGGATAAACTCCGGCCGGCCTACGGCGACGACTAATAAATCGGCGCGGCGCACCTGTGCTTCCAGGTTGCGGGTAAATTTATGACACACCGTAGTTGTGCAGCCGGCCAGTAACAGCTCCAGCGCCATTGGCCGGCCAACGATGTTAGAGGCACCTACTACCACCGCATCCATACCTTTTACATTAACACCGGTGCTTTGCAGCAGTGTCATAATGCCTTTGGGGGTACAAGAGCGCAGGGCCGGCATCCGCTGGGCTAAGCGGCCGATATTGTAAGGGTGAAAGCCGTCGACGTCTTTGTGCGGGTTTATCCGCTCTAAAATAGCAGAAGAATCTAAGCCGGCCGGTAACGGCAGCTGTACAAGGATACCGTCGACTGTGTTGTCGTTGTTCAGCTTATCAATTAACTCAATCAGCTGTTGTTCAGAGGTATCAGAGGGCAGGTCGTACGACACTGAGTGAAAGCCTACTTCTTCACAGGCTTTGCGTTTACTGCCCACATAGACCTGTGACGCAGAGTCTGAACCTACCAGCACAACGGCCAGCCCCGGTGCTCTTTTACCTGCGGCAACCCGGGCGCGAACCTGGGCGGCAACTTTATCTTTTGTTGCCTGGGCAACGGCTTTGCCATCAATAATTTGTGCTGTCATTTGCTTACGTCTCTGCCATGATTTTACTGCGCTATATTTTCGCACAGCTACCCGCTGAACGCCATCCTGCAGTAGTCTTAGCACAATAGGTTCAAATAATAGGCAATCAGTTGATTTGTGCAAAAAAAGGTTTGACGCTATAGCCCCTCAGCTGTAATATTCCGCCCCGTTGCAGCAGTGCAGCAATGTCGGTGATTGGCGCAGCTTGGTAGCGCACTTGGTTTGGGTCCAAGGGGTCGCAGGTTCAAATCCTGCATCACCGACCATCTTTAAAATGGTTTGGCATACACGTGGTTTGGGTACTCTTAATCCACGGGTCGCAGGTTCAAATCCTGCATCACCGACCATTATATTTATAGCTTGGTAGGGCTTTCGATAGTGCGCCCGTAGCTCAGCTGGATAGAGCAACGCCCTTCTAAGGCGTGGGTCATAGGTTCGAATCCTATCGGGCGCGCCATAACAAGCGCAAAGCAGTTTCAGTGGTGGTTGTAGCTCAGTTGGTAGAGCCCCGGATTGTGATTCCGGTTGTCGTGGGTTCGAACCCCATCATCCACCCCATCTTCTACATAGTTTTACAGTCGGTGATTGGCGCAGCTTGGTAGCGCACTTGGTTTGGGTCCAAGGGGTCGCAGGTTCAAATCCTGCATCACCGACCATTCTCCCATCTTTAAAGCAAAACAGCGCACTTGGTTTGGGTACTTTTAATCCCACGGGTTGCAGGTTTAAATCCTGCATTAACGACCATTCTGCCTGATGTTTCTGAAATTTCTGCATAATTTACTTCATTAGATTTTTATCAGAATTTATTGTCATCTATTCATTCCCATTTTTATTTGCTCTGATATATGCTCGTTACAAAGCATATTTTTGGAGACTGCGCTTTGATTATTGCCGAAACTCCCCGGTTACGGATCCGGCATCTGGTGTCAGATGACGCCGCTTTTACCTGCCGTTTGCTGAATGAGCCTTCCTTTATCGCCAACATGGCCGATCGTGGTGTGCGCACTGAACTGGATGCGGTGCGCTATTTAGCTGATGGGCCAGTGCGAAGCTATCGGGAGCATGGCTACGGTTTATTCTTAGTAGAAAGCAGCACCGACGCAATTGCTTTGGGGTTTTGTGGTTTGTTGTTTCGTCAACATTTACAGGAAACGGATATAGGCTTTGCGTTTTTACCTGAATTCTGGGGCCGGGGCTATGCGTTTGAAGCGGCGTCGGCAGTAATGCATTTTGGCTACGGTCAGCTTAATTTACCCAGAATTGTTGGTTTGGTTAGCGCCGGCAACATTGCATCTATTAAAGTGCTGACCCGCCTTGGGCTACAATTTGAAAAAATGGTTGCCATGTTGCCATCAAACGAGTCGGTACAACTATACGCATGATGCACGACCAAGGTGGCCAGTTTGCATAGTTTTGTAATAAAATTACATAAATTCTCAATTTTGTTGCCTTGCGTACTTTGAATAGTAAATATTCACCTCCTTTATAGTTTAATTAAAACAAATGCTTGGGCTGTATTTGTGTGCAGCTTAAATTTATGAAACTGTAACCCGTGTGGAATCGGGTTACAGTTTTTGCTACTATAGCCGCCGGAACAACCATTGGAGGAGTTATGATTAACCCATCCTGGCGGCGGGTCGTACTTAAAGTCGGCAGTGCCCTGATAGCGCCAGACAACCAGGGGTGTAGCGAACAGTTTTTGCGTCCCATAGCCGAATTTATCCGGCAATGCCGACTACAGGGTCTTGAAGTTATCCTGGTCTCATCTGGCAGCGTAGCCGCTGGCCGCCATCATTTTAACTTTCAGCATCAACGCGTGCCTATCGCACTAAAAAGAGCGATGGCTGCTGTGGGCCAGAATCAACTGATGAATTTCTGGAGCAGATGCTTTGATTTTCCTTGTGCGCAAGTATTGTTGACGCATGGCGATTTAAGTGACCGTGTGCGCCACGTTAATATTAAGAATACCTTACGCCGTTTGCTTGACCATCAGGTATTGCCTATCGTCAATGAGAACGACACTATTGCGACAAAAGAGCTTAAGGTAGGCGATAACGATAATTTGGCCGCAATGGTTGCCACTGTAGCTAATGCAGATGCTTTGATTATTTGCTCAGATGTAGCCGGGCTTTACACCGCAGATCCTAATAAAGATCCCGCGGCAACTTTAATTGCCGAGGTGCGTCAGATTGATCAGTATATATATGGTTTAGCCGGTGGCGCTTCATCTAAAGTGGGCACCGGTGGTATGCTGACGAAAATTGAAGCAGCAGAAAAAGCCACAGCGCACGGCATTGATACGGTGATTATTGACGGCCATAAACCTGATGGGTTTCAGTGTATTTTAGCGGGTAAAAATCCGGGGACTATTTTCTTTGGCCAGGCCAAACCCTTACCGGCTAAAAAACATTGGGTGCGTCACACGTTAAGAGCTAAAGGTGAGATCTGGGTTGATGATGGCTGCATTGAAGCCTTGTGCCGTCAGGGCGCGTCGTTGCTGTGCAGTGGTATTGTCAGCATTAATGGCGAATTTGACTCAGGCGATGCAGTTTTGGTGCGCTGCGCCAATGGCAAGCGCAAAGTTGCCAAGGGTGTCACCCGTTTTAGTGCCAGTGAATTATTTAGCATAAAAGGTCAGCAAAGTCGTGATATTGCCGCTTGCCTTGGTTATTGTCCTACCGGCAGCGATGCGGTGATCCATCGCAGTGAAATGATGTTACTGGAGAGAATATGACTACCGAAGTTGCGGTGCAAATAGCCGCGAAAGCGTCACACGCTGCTAAAGCTGTGGCAAATTTAACCACCGAACAAAAGAATTTTGTGCTGCAAAGTATGGCGAATCATATTCGTGCCGCCAGCACTGCTATTTTGAATGCGAATAAAGATGAAGTGGCCACTGCCAGTGCCAATGGCACCAGTGCGGCGATGTTGGACCGCTTAACGCTGAATAATGACCGCATAGATGCGATGGCTAAAGCCATAGAGCAGATCATAGCTTTACCCGATCCTGTTGGCGCCAGCCGGCATATCGAGCAGCGACCAAACGGTATTAATATTGAAAAACGCCGCATTGCACTGGGTGTTATTTGTATGATTTATGAAGCCAGGCCCAATGTTACCGCTGATGCCGGCGCTTTATGCTTTAAAGCAGGCAATGCCGTTATCTTGCGCTGTGGCCGTGAAGCCATACAAACCAGTCTGGCGATAGCTGCTGCGATGCAGCTGGCGCTGCGTGAGCACAATTTACCGGCAGAAGTAATAAGCATAGTGCCTGATCCGGATCGTGATTTATTGCTGTCACTGTTAAAACAAGACCAGTTTATCGATTTAGTTATTCCGCGCGGCGGCGAAGGCTTAATCCGTTTTGTTACTGAGCACAGCCGCATTCCGGTGATACAACATTATAAAGGTGTATGTCATCTGTATGTTGACCAAAGCGCTGATTTAAACATGGCATTGGGGCTGCTACTAAACGGCAAAGTGCAGCGGCCGGGCGTATGTAATGCATTAGAAGGCTTGTTGGTAAATAAGCATATTGCTGCTGATTTTCTGCCACTGGTTGCCAATGCTTTATCAGAGCACGATGTGATTGTGCATGCCTGTAAAGACAGCCTTGGTTATTTTAAGCAAGCACAGCCAATTGCGGATGACGAATTTGGCCAGGAATATCTGGCGCCTGAAATTGCAGTTCGCATAGTTGATGACATTGATGCGGCCATGGCGCATATTGACCGGTTTGGTAGCCAGCATACTGAAGTGATCTGTACCGCAGATGTAGTCAATGCCAGCCGTTTTATCCGTATGGTCGATTCTGCAGTGGTAATGCATAATGCTTCTTCGCGTTTTTCAGATGGTGGCGAGCTGGGGTTGGGGGCCGAAATCGGTATTTCAACCAGTAAACTTCACGCTTATGGCCCAATGGGGCTCGAAGCGCTGACCACGGAAAAATATGTGGTAACCGGCAGCGGCCAAACCCGTACCTAACTGATAAAAAGCGGCTTAATAAACGAGCGCAGTATAGTTATCTCACTGACTGTGCTGCGTTTTTTTTAGCTGTTTGCAGTAGTAAAGTTAGGGGCTCGACGTCAGACATTTAGCCCGCTATAATGCCGCGTCCTATTTTATAACAGGTCTGGTTCAGTGCTGCGTTTTGATACCAGATCACACCAGTAAGGCGTCAATTACACGCCTGTTTTTGAATTTGAGGTAACAAGATGCAAGTTTCTGTGGAAACCACTCAAGGTTTAGAGCGCCAGTTAACAATCACGGTTGCGGCAGACAAAATTGATACTGAAGTAAAAAGCCGTTTACGTGATCTGGCCAAGCGTCAGCGTATCGACGGTTTCCGTCCGGGTAAGGCTCCGGTTGCACTGATCCAGAAGCGTTATGGTCTGGCAGTATTACAGGAAGTGGCCGGCGAACAAATGCAGCGCCATTTTTACGAAGCCATTATCGCTAACAAGCTGACACCAGCGGGCAACCCAACTTTTGCACCAGGCCAGTTAGAACAAGGCAAAGATTTAGAATTTAAAGCCACTTTTGAAGTGTATCCGGACGTTGAAGTTAAAAATCTGGACAAAATCGAAGTGAACAAGCCAGTGGTTGAAATTGCTGACGCTGACTTAGACAAAATGCTGGAAACCTTGCGTAAGCAACACGCTAAGTGGGAAGCAAAAGCTGATAAAGCGGCAAGCGCAGATCGTGTTGTAATCGATTTTGTAGGCTCTATCGACGGTGAAGAGTTTGACGGTGGCAAAGCAACTGATTTCACTCTGGAACTGGGCCAAAACAGAATGATTCCTGGTTTTGAAGATGGCATCGTAGGTAAAAAAGCCGGTGAAGAAGTTACTGTTGACGTAACATTCCCGGAAGAGTACCACGCAGAGAACTTAAAGGGTAAGGCTGCCAGCTTTGCTGTAACAGTAAAAGCTGTTGAACAACAGGTTTTACCTGAGCTTAATGATGAATTTGCTACCTTGTTTGGCTTGGAAACCGCCACTGTTGATGCGCTAAAGGCTGAAGTGCGTAAAAACATGGAACGTGAGTTAAACCAGAATATTAAAGCTAAAGTAAAAGAGCAGGTTATTAAAGGTCTGTTGGCGAACAACGACGTTGACGTGCCACAAGCGCTGATCAAAGGCGAAGTTGAAGTGTTGCGCAAGCAAGCATTGCAGCGTTTTGGCAACAACCTGGATCCTAAGCAATTACCAGAGTTGCCAGCCTCATTGTTTGAAGAGCAGGCAAAAGATCGTGTTAAAGTAGGTTTGTTGTTGGGCGAGGTTATCAAAAATAGCGAACTGAAAGTAGATGATAAAAAAGTGCAGGCGTTAATAGAAACTGCTGCTTCTGCTTATGAAGACCCGCAAGAAGTGATTCAGTACTACAACAGTAACAAAGAGCTGCTGCAAAGCATGCGCAATGTGGCGTTGGAAGAGCAGGCCATAGACGTTATTCTGGCTTCAGCTAAAGTAACTGAACAAAAAGCGGCTTTTGATGAGATTATGAATCCTAAGGCAGCCAACTAGGATTGACTTCTGTTGGCTTGACAGCTTTAATGGCTCGAACAACTGTTCGGGCCATTTTATTTTCTGCCCCCGCAAAAACCCAGTCTGAAAGAGGGAATTCTGTAATATGTCTATGCCACATCATCTGAATGACATAGTTAATGCTCTGGTGCCTATTGTTATTGAGCAAACCGCAAAAGGTGAACGCTCTTTTGATATCTATTCACGTCTGCTAAAAGAACGGGTGATTTTTCTGACCGGTCAGGTCGAAGACCACATGGCGAACCTTATTGTGGCGCAATTATTGTTCTTAGAGTCGGAAAATCCGGAAAAAGACATCTATATTTATATTAATTCTCCAGGTGGCTCGGTAACGGCTGGTTTGTCAATATACGACACCATGCGTTATATCAAGCCGGATATTGCTACGGTGTGTGTTGGTCAGGCCGCCAGTATGGGTGCATTTTTACTATCTGGTGGTACTAAAGGTAAGCGTTACTGTCTTCCTAACGCCCGAGTAATGATTCATCAACCGTTAGGCGGTTTCCAAGGCCAGGCAACTGATTTTGAGATCCATGCGCGGGAAATTTTAAGTATAAAAGAAAAGCTAAACCGGTTAATGGCAGAGCACAGTGGTAAGAGCTATGAGCAGGTGTGTAAAGACACTGAGCGTGATAACTTCTTAAGTGCGCAGCAAGCCTTGGATTATGGCCTGGTCGATGCCATATTAACCAATAGAGAATCGAAGTAACCATATTGGCCGCTCTGCATCACAGAGTGGCAACGTAGTGAAAGAGGTAGTTACATGTCTGATCACCGCACTGACGGCGATAAGAACGGTAAACTGTTGTACTGTTCTTTTTGTGGCAAATCACAGCATGAAGTGCGTAAGTTGATTGCAGGCCCACAGGTATACATTTGTGATGAATGCGTTGATTTATGCAATGACATCATCCGTGAGGAAATTAAAGATATTTCCCCAAAACGGGATGCGGATAAATTGCCCGTGCCGCGTGAGATCCGTACTCATCTGGATGATTATGTTATCGGCCAGGAACATGCAAAAAAAGTACTGGCGGTTGCGGTATACAACCATTATAAACGCTTACGTAGTGCCCAGCATAAGCAAGACGTTGAACTGGGTAAAAGTAATATCCTGCTAATCGGGCCTACCGGTAGTGGTAAAACTTTGCTGGCAGAAACCTTAGCCCGTTTGCTGGACGTGCCTTTTACTATGGCAGATGCGACGACGTTAACTGAAGCCGGTTATGTTGGTGAGGATGTTGAAAATATCATCCAGAAGCTACTGCAAAAATGCGATTATGATGTTGAAAAAGCACAGCGTGGAATTGTCTATATCGATGAGATAGATAAGATTTCCCGTAAATCGGATAATCCGTCTATTACACGTGATGTATCGGGTGAAGGTGTGCAACAAGCGTTGCTTAAGCTGATTGAAGGCACTGTGGCATCAGTACCGCCGCAAGGTGGACGCAAGCATCCTCAGCAGGAATTCTTACAGGTTGATACCTCAAAAATTCTGTTTATTTGTGGTGGCGCTTTCGCCGGGTTGGATAAGGTTATTGAACAACGCTGCGCTAAAGGTTCAGGCATAGGTTTTGGTGCTGAAGTGCGTAGTAAAGAATCTAGTCGCAGTTTAAGCGAATCGTTTCGTGATGTTGAACCGGAAGATTTAGTAAAGTATGGCCTGATCCCTGAGTTCATTGGGCGTTTGCCGGTAGTGGCGACGCTGACAGAACTAGATTTAGATGCATTAGTGCAAATTCTAAGTCAGCCGAAAAATGCGTTAGTGAAACAGTTTGCTGCGTTGTTTGCTATGGAAGATGTGGAGCTGGAGTTCCGTGAGGATGCGTTAAAAGCTATCGGACAAAAAGCTATGGAACGCAAAACCGGTGCCCGCGGGCTGCGTTCTATTGTCGAGGGTGTACTGTTAGATACAATGTATGAGCTGCCTTCGATGCAGGACGTGTCTAAAGTCGTGATTGATGAAACTGTGATCCGTGGTGAGAGTGATCCCATTCTTATTTATCAAAGTAGTGAGCCAGTGGCGGCTGAATCACATTAAGCCGTGATTTTACTGAAAAAAGGAGCTGAATTAGCTCCTTTTTCGTATCTGCAATTGAAGTTTTTAAAACGAACCCCATATACTGAATCATATTTGCGCCTGCAGTAACTAAATTTCAAGAGAGGATCAATGACATCTGAACACGCTGAACGTTTGCATATGCCGGTGTTGGCGCTACGCGACGTTGTAGTTTACCCGCATATGGTTATTCCGCTGTTTGTCGGACGAGCTAAGTCTATCAAGTGCCTTGATGCCGCTATGGAAAATGATAAGCAGATTTTCCTGGTAGCACAAAAAGACGCTACGCTGGATGATCCCACTGCTGACGATCTGTATCAGGTTGGTACCGTTGCGACCATCTTACAACTGCTGAAATTACCGGATGGCACGGTAAAGGTGTTAGTCGAGGGCAGCCGCAGAGCGCGTCTGACTGAGTTTACAGAAACCGATAAAGCCTTCACTGCATATGTTGAGATGATTGAAACTGCTGAGATAGATAGCCGCGAGCAGGAAGTGTTTTTGCGTTCAGCTATTAACCAATTCGAAGGTTACATCAAGCTAAATAAAAAAATTCCGCCAGAAGTGCTTACAGCGCTTAGCGGTATTGATGAGCCTGCGCGTCTGGCAGACACCATGGCCGCGCATATGCCATTGAAGGTCGAAGATAAGCAAAAAGTGCTGGAAATCTTCAATGTCACTGAGCGGTTAGAATACCTGATGGCGATGATGGAGAGTGAGATAGACATCCTGCAGGTAGAGCGGCGAATTCGTAGCCGGGTTAAAAAGCAAATGGAGAAAAGCCAGCGCGAGTATTACCTGAACGAACAAATGAAAGCCATCCAACGTGAATTAGGTGAGTTGGAAGATGCGCCGGATGAGTTTGAAACCTTAAGCAAAAAGATTGCTGATGCACAGATGCCGGCAGAAGCGGCTGATAAAGCTAAAGCAGAACTGCAAAAGCTAAAGATGATGTCACCTATGTCAGCTGAGGCGACAGTAGTGCGTAGCTATATTGACTGGCTGGCGCAGGTACCCTGGAAAGCGCGTAGCAAGGTTAAAAAGAATCTGGCAGTAGCAGAGCAAATTCTGGATGCCGATCACTACGGCCTGGAAAAGGTAAAAGAGCGTATTGTTGAATATCTGGCGGTGCAGCAGCGGGTTAATAAGCTAAAAGGCCCTATTCTGTGCTTAGTAGGCCCGCCGGGCGTAGGTAAAACCTCACTGGGGCAATCGGTAGCAAAAGCAACCGGCCGTAAATATGTGCGCATGGCGTTAGGTGGTGTGCGTGATGAAGCAGAAATTCGCGGTCATCGCCGTACCTATATCGGCTCCATGCCGGGTAAAATTATTCAAAAAATGGCGAAAGTAGGGGTGCGAAACCCGCTGTTTCTGCTAGATGAGATTGACAAGATGGCGTCAGATTTCCGTGGTGATCCGGCGGCGGCGCTATTGGAAGTATTAGACCCAGAGCAAAATACGGCCTTCAGCGATCATTATCTTGAAGTGGATTATGATTTGTCAGATGTCATGTTCTTTGCGACATCAAACAGTCTGAATATTCCGGCGGCTCTGTTAGACAGGATGGAAGTTATTCGCCTGGCCGGTTATACCGAAGACGAAAAACTGAACATCGCCAGACAGCATCTGATAAACAAACAGATTGGTCGTAACGGTTTGAAAGTAGATGAAATTGCTATCGAAGACAGCGCTATTATCGGTATTATCCGTTATTACACCCGTGAAGCCGGTGTACGTAGTTTAGAGCGTGAGATTTCAAAACTGTGCCGTAAAGCGGTAAAACAAATACTGCTGACAAAAGACCTGAAGCAGGTGGTGATCAACCAACAAAACCTGGAAGAATTCTTAGGTGTACAGCGCTATGACTATGGTAAAGCCGAAGACAGCAACCGGATTGGTCAGGTAACCGGCTTAGCCTGGACTGAAGTTGGGGGGGATTTACTAACGATAGAAGCTGCATCGGTTATCGGTAAAGGTAAATTAACCTATACTGGTTCGCTTGGCGACGTGATGAAAGAGTCCATTCAAGCGGCGATGACTGTGGTTCGCAGCCGGGCAGAGTTGCTGCGCATAAATGCCGACTTCTATGAAAAACGTGATATCCATGTGCACGTGCCAGAAGGTGCTACCCCCAAAGATGGCCCCAGTGCTGGTATTGCTATGGTCACTGCATTGGTATCAAGCCTGACGGGTAACCCGGTACGAGCTGATGTAGCCATGACAGGTGAGATTACTTTGCGTGGTGAGGTGCTACCCATTGGCGGATTAAAAGAGAAGCTACTAGCGGCGCATCGTGGTGGTATTAAGCGGGTACTTATTCCGCATGATAACGTTCGTGATTTAAAAGACATCCCGGAAAATGTGAAAGGTGACATCGAAATTTGCCCGGTAAAATGGATTGACGAAGTGTTACAACTGGCGCTGCAAGAGCCGCTTGAGCGCGTTTCGCCTGTAGAAACAACAAAAAGTACTGCCAAAAGCAAAAAAACGGAAAAAAATCCGGTATAGGGGCTTTTCATTCCTGTTGGCTGTGCTAACTTATGGAAAGTTTCGACCAAGCCCTTGTTATACAAGGGCTGCAGTCAAAGCCAGAAATATTAGTTTTGTCGCTTCTTTTGCTTGCAAGCATAAAAGATGCTTGTTATAACGATCGGGCTAATTTACAGAACTAGTAAAGTGTAGTTGTTGAAAATAATAACAATTGAAGGGGATGATATTGTGAACAAGTCTCAACTTATCGACAAAATTGCTGCTGGTGCAGACATTTCTAAAGCGGCAGCTGGTCGTGCTTTAGATTCGTTCATTGACGCTGTTACTGAAGCTCTTAAAGAAGGCGACTCTGTAGCATTAGTTGGTTTTGGCACTTACAGCGTACGCGAGCGTGCAGCCCGTACCGGCCGTAACCCACAAACTGGCGCTACTATTCAAATCGCGTCTGCGAAAATTCCTTCTTTCAAGCCAGGTAAGGCGTTAAAAGACGCTTGCAACTAAGCTGTGATAGTGTCGCTTGCGGCACATACAGTTTGGGAGCGCAATAAAGATAACTTATCGGTTTCGCAATGCCTCCCAAGGCTTCTCTAAAAAAAGCGCATCTGCTAAGATGCGTTTTTTTTTACGGCAATGACCACGGCGTCAATGCCTCCTTGCCGCGTAAAGTTGAATAAAGAGATGACACTAAGATGTTAGAAAAAATCAGAGAAGGCTCACAGGGAATTATTGCCAAGTCTATTTTAGGCTTAGTGATCCTGACATTTGCCCTTGCGGGTGTTGGTAGTTATTTAAGCACGCCGGCAGAGCAAAATGTTGCTGAAGTAAACGGCGAAAAAATCAGCAGGGCGGATTTTGATCAAGCGTTTCAAAATGAGCGCGCCCGAATGCAACAGCAGTTTGGCGAAATGTATGCTGCGTTAGCTGCAGATACAGCTTATATGAACAATTTTCGCAATGATGTGCTTGAGCGTCTGATCAACGAAAGGCTTGAGCAACAACTTGCCACTAAATTGGGTTTACGCGTCAGCGACGAGCAAGTACGTGAAGCCGTGCGTGGCATGTCAGAGTTTCAGATTGATGGTGTTTTTAACAACGACCGCTATTTAGCGTTACTACGCCAAGCAGGTTATCAGCCGGACCAGTTCCGGGAATTAATGCGCTCGCAAATGACGCGTAATCAATTGCTATTAGGTATGGTTGGTAGCGAGTTTGCTACTGCGGCTGAAATGCAGTTGTTGATGAAGTTACAACAGCAGCAACGTGATATTGCCTTCTTGCGGTTTAACGCGGCTGATTTTGCAGACCAGGTGGAGCTTACCGAGCAGCTGTTGCAAGACTATTACATTACGAATTTGTCACAGTTTGAAACCGCGCAAAAGGTTGCGGTTGAATATATCGAGATCTCCTCTGCATTATTGGCGTCTGATGTTCCTGTAACAGTCGAAGAAGTTGATGCTTATTACCAGGCGAATAAAGCACGTTACAGTCGGCAAGAACGTCGTCAGGTTGCGCACATTATGCTGGAATCAGAGCAAGATGACGCTGAAGTAAAAGCACAGGCCGAGGCTTTATTAGCACAACTTAATGCCGGTGCCGATTTCGCTGAGCTGGCGAAAGAAAAGTCCGCTGATACCTTTTCTGCGGAAAATGGTGGTGTGTTGGACTGGTTAGCTGCCGGTGATATGGATCCGCAGTTTGAGCAAGCAGCGTTTGCTTTAGCGGCACAGGGCGACCTGAGCGGTGTGGTAAAAAGCGCCTATGGCTACCATATTATTAAGCTGCAGGCACTGGAGCCAGCCCAGATTACACCTCTGGCAGAAGTTGCTGACGATATTTCCCAACGGATCAAGCAAGAACGTGCTAGCAGCGCTTTCTACGAGTTGCAGCAGCGTCTGGCTGAGGTCAGCTTTGAAGTACCTGACACGTTAGAAGAGGCCGCTCAGGTTACTGGTCAAAAGGTCATCACTACACCGCTGTTTAGCCGCAGTGAAGTGACACCACCTCTGGCAACACCGGCAGTACTGAATAAGGTTTTTGATGCTGGTTTTATCGCTGAAGGTTTAAACAGTGAGCTGATTGAGCTGGATAAGGAACATGCCATAGTTGTTCGTGTTAAGGAACAGCTACCAGCACGTACGCAAAGTTTGGACGAAGTAAAAGTTCAGGTTGAAGCCGCAGTAAAAGCAGAGCAAAGCGCGTTGTTGTCGAAGCGTCAGGCTGAGAAGGTGCAGGTAGTCGCATTAGAGACAAGTTTGGCTGCGCAGGCTGAGCAATTAGGTAAGACGTTAGAAAGTGCTTTATCAACGCCGCGCTTTGGTGGTTCACTTGATGGTCAAATTCGGGCTAAAGCTTTTGCGATGCCACGGCCAAAGGCAGATCAAGCCTCAGTGGAGCTGGTTGAGCTGATTAACGGCGACGCTGTGTTAGTAACCGTAACGGCGGTGACTGATGCTGAAGTGGCCGCAGTTGCTGATGCAGCTCAGTTAGAATCGCTCGCAGATCAACAGGCGGAGAAAGTATACCGCGCAATGATAGCCGCGATAAAAGCGGATGCGGATATCAGCCGTAATCTGCGAGCAATGCAAAGTACAGAACAGTGATATCTGTCTGGTGACTAAAAAAACCGTAGCTCGCTACGGTTTTTTTATGCCTGTGAACTACTGATAAGCTTACGAGTATAGTCATATTGCGGGTTGCTAAAGACCTCATTGGCGGCGGCGTAATCAAGCATTTTACCTTGATACAGTACTAATACATCGTCGGCGATATGTCGAACCAAACGTAAATGATTCGAGATTAACAAGTAAGCCAGGCCGGATTTTTGCTGCAATTCCAGTAATAAATTTACAATTTGTGCACGTAACGAGGGATCAAGTGCGGTTAAAGCTTCATCCAGAATTAATAATTTGGGGTCCAAAATTAATGCTCGGGCCAGAGCCACACGCTGCAGTTGACCGCCGGAAAACATATGCGGATAGTAATCTGTATGTTCATTTAGTAAACCCAGCTGTTTCAGCGTCAGACGTACTTTCTGTGCGCGTTGTGTGACATCAAATACGGTATTCAACCGCAAAACATCATCCAGCATTTGGCCAATTTTCTGGTTGGGGTTAAGTGATTTAGCTGCATCCTGAAAAATAAAGCGGATAGTATGGTTGTATTGCCGGTAGTGACTGGTAGTTACCGTATCACCCGCTAACAGGATATCACCGTGGTCAGGCTTTTCTATGCCCACCAGTAAGCGCGCAAGTGTGCTTTTGCCTGAACCTGTTTCACCAACTATTGCCAGTGTTTTACCGCTATGTAATGTAAAGCTAATATCTTGCAGAGCCTGTACCGTGCGATAGCGAAATAAGCTGGTTTGCTTTCGGTAACTTTTACTCAGTTGCTGTACGTCTAATAGTGGAGTCATTATGTTTTACCAATTAATGGAAAGTGGCAACTGTAGTAATGGTTTTGTAGTCGTTCTATGGCAGGCGTTTTTACGCATTCTTTCCGGGCATTTGGGCAGCGCGGCCCCAGCCGGCACCCAATCGGTAGATGTTGTAGCACTGGTATACTGCCAGGCAAGGCATACAAAGGGGTTTTTGGTACCAGGTCTGGTTGAAACTCCGGTACACTTTTTATTAGTGCATTGGTGTATGGATGAAATGGCTGTTTAAGGATTGCGGCGGTTTCTCCGGCTTCAACTAATTGGCCGCAGTAAAGTACACTGAGAGTTTGGGTGTAACGGGCGATACTCTCTAATTCATGACTGATAAGCAGCACTGAGGTACCTTTGAGCTGATTAATGCTGCTAAGTAAACGGAACAACTGTGCTTGAGTAGTACTTTCCAGTGCAGTGGTTGGTTCGTCGGCAATCAACAGCTTTGGACTTTTGGCAACGGCCATAGCAATCATAATTTTCTGGCAAATCCCCTCAGATAGCTGATAAGGATAGCTTTGCAGCACAGCTTGGTGGTCTCGTATACCGACTTTATGCAGTAAAGCTATGGCTTTATGACGGCGCAGATAATGTCTTTTCCACCATGGCCCCTCCAGCACATGCCCCGGGATAGCCTCTTCCAGTTGTTCAAGAATAACTGCCGTTGGGTCAAGGCTGCGGCTAGGCTCCTGATAGATCATGGCGATATCTCGGCCAATAATCTTACGCTGTTGCTCGTAGGGTAGGTTGATTAAGTCTTTACCTGCCCAGTTGAAGCGGTCTGCGGTCACTTGCCAGCGCTTGTTTAGCACGCCAACAATAGCCTTAGCTATTAAACTCTTGCCAGAGCCTGACTCGCCAACCAAACCTCTGGTCTCGCCTTCGCGTAAGCTGAGATTTACCCGGTCTACTGCCCGGATCAAGCCATTAGCTGTCGACAGTTCAATGGTCAGGTTTTTTATGTCAAGTAGCAGCATTAGCTATCCCGCCGTTTCTTAATCGCATTTCGCAGCCCGTCACCCACCAGATTGACACATAATACTGCCAGGAAGATCAGCAATCCGGCCATTGCAACACCTGATGGCGCCAGATAGATTAAATCCAGTGAGTCTGCCATCATGGCGCCCCATTCTGCGGTGGGGGTTTGTGCGCCAAGACCAAGAAAACCCAAGGCGGCAATATCAAGAATGGCAGTAGACAATGCCATTGTTGCCATCAAGGTAAGTTTTTCCCATATGTTCGGCAGGACGATGCGACTAAATATTTGTAAGTTATTAGCCCCATCAAGGCTGTAAGCAATGACGTAGTCCTGATTTAACTGTTCGGCGATGGCATTGCGGATGCCATGAACAAACTGTGGCAACAGAGCCAACATGATTGCCCAGGTGGTGTTTAATAAACCTGGGCCGAGGATAGCGACGATAATGATAGCCAGCAACAACGACGGTATTGTTAGTGCTAAATCTAATATATGGTTAAATACGCTGGATTTTACCCCCCGGCTCATGCCCGCCAGAGTGCCCAACAGCAGCCCCATCAATAGTGCGCCAATTACGGTAATAACGGCTATACCAAAAGTATAACGTGCGCCTATTAGCAAACGGGAGAAAATATCCCGGCCCAGATCGTCTGTGCCAAGTGGGTATTGCACTAAACCAAGTTCTGACCATGACGGTGCTAGTAACAATAGACTGTCGTTTTGCAGGTACGGATTATGTGGCGTTAACAAAGGTGAGAGTATCGCCAGTACGAAGAAAGCTGTGAACAGCACTAAGCCAGCAACAGCACTGTGCTGAGCGGAAAAATCTCGCCACAACTGCCTGGCTGGTGAACGGGCAAGTAACTCCGCAGAAATTACACCAAATTGTGCCATTTTAGCGTTTCCTGGCTAATGGATTAAATAAAGTATGCAGTACTTCAGTAAGCATATTCACGCTGATAACCAACGTTGATATCACTAGCAAGCCGGACTGAATGGCAGGAAAGTTCCGCTGATAAATACTGTCTATCAGCCAGCGGCCAATACCGGGCCAAGAGAAAATGACTTCGGTAATCATGGCCAGCGTGAGCAAGGTACTAAACTGCAAGCCAATTTGCCGTGTTACTGGTAGTAACGCATTGCGTAGACCATGCCGGTAAAGCACCTGGATTCTGCTCAGGCCTTTCGCTCGTGCCGTTTTTATATAACTCTGCTCCCATACTTCCAGCATAGAGTCACGGGTAAACCTTATCATTACTGTGGTTGGAAATGTAGCTAGCACTATTGTTGGCAGCAATAAATGCCGTATTGCATTGAGCAATGCTTCTTGTTGATACTGACTTTGTGCCAGTAATATATCGACCAACATGAAGCCAGTGTTGTATGGGATCTCATATAGCACACCAATGCGGCCTGCGGTGGGCAACCAGCCGAGCCATAGTGAAAATATCATGATCAGCAGCAACGCCCACCAGAAAATAGGTAGTGAGTAACCGGCGAGTGCTATTGAAGATATACTTTTGCTGACAATGCCATCTGGCTTAATGGCTGCGACAATCCCCAACGGTATGCCGACAAAAAATGAAATCAATAATGCGTATGCTGCCAGCTCCAGTGTGGCGGGTAGCAGCAGCTTTATTTCAAGTAATAGGGGTTGCTGACTGGCAAAGGAAAGCCCCCAGTCACCGCTGATTATGCGTTGCAGATAAGCAATATACTGTTGTATATAGCCTTCATCCATGCGGTATTCGCTAACTAAATGCGATAACTGTTCTGCTGGAATAGTACGCAAACCCGTGAAGTTTTGTAGTGGTTCGCCAGGAAACAGATAGCCCAGGCTGAAGGCCAGGATACTTAGCGCAATGAACACGAATGCCAGTAAAAACAGACGGCGTAGTAAATACAGTATCATTTGGCGTCCTTGCTTGCGCCTGCCAGGGCAATGCCGCCGTAGGGATTAATCTGCACACCGCTAATCTGGCTGTTTAGCGCCTGAAAACGTTGTGAGTGGGCAATACTTAATAGTGGCATTTGCTCTGACAGATACTGCTGTGCTGCCATATAGTAGCTACGGCGTTGTTTTTGGTCTGCAGTTAATAAGGCCTGTGTGATCAAGCGGTCAAAGTTTTCATCACACCAGTTAGCTCTGTTGCTTCCGGTTTGCGCAGCACTGCAGCTGAGTAAAGGCCGAAAAAAGTTGTCGGGGTCGGCATTATCTGCCGACCAGCCAATCAGTACTGAGTCGTGCTCATTGTCACCTAGTTTACGGCGAAATGTATTCCATTCATATGATACGACAGAAGCCCGCACGCCAATTTGAGCCAAATCTGCTTGCATCAACTCTGCCATCTTCAGCGCGTTTGGGTTGTACAACCGTTGTACAGGCATTGCCCAAATATCCATACTAAATCCAGACGCATAGCCGGCTTCTGCTAACAATGCTTTGGCTTTAACAGGATTGTATTGCAGGGGCTCTAAGTCGGCATTATATGCCCATGAAGTGGGTGGCAGTACCGAGTTAGCTGCGGTGGCATGGCCAAAGTACACCGCCTGTAAAATAGCATCGCGGTTAATTGCCATAGCTAACGCCTGACGCACTTTAACATTGTTAAAAGGTGCTTTGGCGGTATTAAAAGCCCAGAAACCGATATTCATCGCTGTGCTTTCCTGAACGTCTACATCTGCGCGTTTGCTGATCAATTCCAGTTCGGCAATACGTGGGAATGCGACTACGTCACATTCGTGAGTAAACAATTTGGCCATTCTCCTGGCATTATTCGGCACAATATCAAACACCAGCTGGTCAGGTTTAGCCAGTTCACGCCAATAGTTGTTATGGCGATAGTAGCGGATCAGCACATCTTTTTGGTATTCACGAAATCGGAACGGACCAGTGCCTATGGGGTGGCTGTCTATTCGGTGTAACTGACCAGATTGCAAGAGTTGCTGGCCATATTCAGCAGACAAAATAGCCGCAAAGTCAGTTGCCAGGTTAGACAGAAATGAGCTGTCGGGTCGGTTCAGTTCAAACGTTACCAATAACGGCTGGTCGGCGCTTACATCAGCAACAAGTCCCGCCCAGTCAACACTTTGGAAAAAAGGATAGTTCCCGCCTCCTTGAAAATGAAACGGATGCTGCTGTTGCATAATCCGGTTAAAGGTAAATAGTACGTCGTCTGCATTAAGTGCGCGGCTGGGGCTAAAATACTCCGTCTGGTGAAACTGCACACCGTCTTGCAAGCTAAAATGATAGACTTTACCGTCGTCACTTACCCGCCAACTGCTGGCCAATGCAGGTTTTAGCTCACCAGTTTGTGGGTCGATATCCAGCAAACGGTCATATAGTTGTTGGCTGATGGCATCGATGGTGGTACCTGAGGTAACCAACTGCGGATTAAAAGACTCCGGCGAGCCTTCTGAGCAATATACCAGGCCGGCGCGCATAGTCTCTGGCAGTTGCGGTTGGCAAGCACTAAGCATCATAACGCCATACAGGAACGCGCTAGTTCTAGCTGCTCTTAACCGGCGCGCACTGGCACCTATAACAGATTTCATGTTTGCTGGCTGTCCAGTAACTGATATTTTTTCATATAACCACGTAACTGATGATAGGTCAGGTTAAGTAAATCAGCGGTTTTTTTCTGATTGTACTGGCTGGCAGCCAGTGCTTGTTTTATCAGGTTAATCTCAAAGTCTTGCGACAGGGTTTTAAAATCTTGCATCTGGGTAAAATCCAGTGACTCTGTCGCAGACGTTGCCGCACTGGCAGACGTGTTGGTTGGCACTGGCTCTGCATCGATATGCGGTATTATTGCAGTTTTCACTGCTTTAATACGTTGGGTCGGCCGAAATGGTGACTCAAATGGATCCAGTTGAATGTCATGCACTGGTACATAACCATTATTGGTGCGATACACCGAGCGTTCAACCACATTTTTTAGCTCGCGTACATTACCCGGCCAGTGATAATCGAGTAAAGTGCGTTTGGCTTTTTCACTAAAGCCGCTAAACAATTCTAAACCCAGTTCCCGCGCCATATTAATAGCAAAATGCTCCGCTAGCAGCAGTATGTCTTCGCGTCGCTCACGCATAGGCGGCAAAGTAATAACATCAAACGCTAAACGGTCTAGCAGGTCAGCACGAAATTCACCATGCTCTGCCAATGTCGGTAAATCTTCATTGGTGGCACATACCAGCCTTACGTCAGTTTTTATTGAGCGGCTGCCGCCAACCCGCTCAAATTCGCCATACTCGATAACCCGAAGTAGCTTTTCTTGCACCAAGCCGGGTGTATTGGCCAGTTCATCCAAAAACAGTGTACCACCATTAGCACGCTCAAAGCGTCCTTCGTGACGCTTACTCGCGCCGGTGAATGCACCGGCCTCATGGCCGAATAATTCGCTTTCTAACAGGTTTTCATTTAATGAGGCACAGTTCAGTGTTAAATACTGCTGATCCCAGCGCGGCGACAAAAAATGCAGGCGTGCCGCGATCAGCTCTTTGCCTGTACCTCGCTCACCGATAATTAACACCGGTTTGTCTAGAGGTGCTATTTGTGACACTTGGTCTAGTACGTTTAGAAAACTATTAGACTGGCCTATCAGATTATCTTGTTGAAATTTTCGGCTCATGGCGTGCTATTAGTTAGTTAAATTGGCTAATTAGTAGTGTATTTCATATAGTCAGCAAGCTGAAGCACTAAAGTGAAATAATTAAAAAACAATATAAATCATGGCTTTAAATTAATTTGCAAAGTTGGCAAGGAAACTGAATAAGCTAGATTGTATTTAATCAGTCAATTTAAGAGGTAAACATTATGGGTATTTTTTCACGCTTCTCAGATATTGTGAATTCAAATATTAACGCCCTGTTAGATAAAGCCGAAGATCCAGAAAAAATGGTACGGCTGATTATTCAGGAAATGGAAGATACGTTAGTTGAGGTACGCTCATCTTCTGCCAAAACTATCGCAGAGAAAAAAGAGTTGCAGCGTGTGGTTAACCGGTTGCAGGAAGAAGTGGCCGACTGGCAGGCAAAAGCCGAGCTGGCACTTAGCAAAGAGCGGGATGACTTAGCGCGTGCAGCATTAATTGAGCGGCAAAAAGCAGCAGAGCAAGCTGATACGGTTGCAGCAGACATTGCTAATCTGGACGAGCATATCGGCAAGTTGCAGGACGAGGTAGGGCAGTTGCAGGAAAAACTGGCCGATGCCAAAGCGCGGCAGAAATCGATGTTAATGCGCCAGAAAACAGTAGCGTCACGGCTGGAAGTGAAGAAGACTCTGGACAGCAATCGTATTAACGACGCGATGTACAAGTTTGAGCGTTACGAGCAAAAAATTGATACGCTGGAAGCTCAGGTTGAAGCCTATGATTTAGGTAAGAAGACCTTAAAAGACGAGTTTGCTGAGCTGGCTGCTCAGGACAAAATTGATAATGAGCTGGCGGCATTAAAGGCTAAAGTTAATCAGAAAGACAAAGACGCTTGATAAGCAGGTGTCTGGGAGTTGCAAATGGATATTCATGAGTTAATTTTTGTACCACTAATCTTGTTCATGATTTTTGTGGCACCAATTTGGGTCATAATGCATTACCGCAGTAAGAACAAGATTGGCCAGGGGTTGTCAGACCAGGAATTGTTGCAGCTAAACGATTTGGCTCATCGGGCAGAGAAAATGACCGACCGCATTAAAACACTGGAAGCGATTTTAGATGCGGAAAGTCCGAAGTGGAGGTCGCAACATGACTAAGCTCAAACGCGAGCTGTTACGTGACGATGCCAATGGCAAAATTGCCGGCGTTTGTGCCGGTATCGCCGACTACTTTGGCTGGGAATTATGGCTGGTGCGTATTATTACTGTATCTGCCTTTTTCCTTGGCGCCGGAGGTTTTGTCTTTGTACTGTACATTGCTGCTTGGGTAGTTCTGGAAAAAAAGTCGAAGGCTGCTGCGAAGTTTGACACCGCAGCTGACTTTAAACCGGCAGCGGAACGGCCAGTTGAAGTGAAAACCCGCGTTTGGCAACGCGGTGAAGCGCCAAAACAAGCGTTGCAGCATCTAAGCACACAGTTTAATAACCTGGAGCTGCGTTTACGTGATTTGGAACGCCATGTTACATCGGCGAAGTTTCAGCTAAACCGCGAGTTTAATAGCCTTTAGGGGGCTTTATAACCTGATGAGTTTATTGCAAAAAATTCAACAACAACGGCACGATCTTACCCATCGTGCCTTTGATCGTCATATTCGTTTGGGCGTTACCGGCCTTAGTGGCTCGGGTAAAACGGCCTTTATTACCTCGCTTGTACACCAATTAACGCAGGGCGACGCGTCAGCTAATTTGCCATTTTTCGATGTGGTGCGTGAGCAGCGCTATCTGGGCGGGAAGCTGGCGGCACAATTGCCCGATATGCCGCGTTTTCCGCTGGAGCAGAATCTACAATACCTGCAGCAAGAGCCACCACAATGGCCACCATCCACCCTTGGCAGCAGCCGGCTGGGTTTACAACTGCGTTATAAAGCCGCCGCCGGATTACGAGCGCGGCTGCAGTCGCACAGTGAGCTAGCGCTGGATATTATTGATTATCCCGGAGAATGGTTGCTGGACTTGCCGTTGCTGGACATGAGCTATCGGCAATGGTGTGAGTTTAGCTGGCAATTGTTTAACCGTGAGCACCGCGCTGCACTGGCTCAACCGTTTTTGCAACAACTGCAAGACGCAGATTTAGCCAACGACGGCGAGCTGTATGTACAGCAACTTACCGACAGATATAAACAGCTGTTACAGCAATATCATGATTTGCCGGGCGCCTATTTAAACCAACCCGGCCGTTTATTAGTGCCGGGCCCGCTGGCCGGCGCCCCTATGTTGCAGTTGTTTCCGCTGTTGCCGCAGCAGGCAGAACAAAACACGGCTTTGGTCGCTAAGTTAACGCGGCACTACGACAGCTACTGTAAACATGTGATTAAGCCGTTTTATCGGCGCTACTTTGCTGCGTTAGACCGTCAAGTAATCTTAGTCGATTGTTTGTCGGCGTTAAATGCCGGCTACGCTGCCACACAAGAGTTGCAGCAAGCGTTGCGGCTGATATTGCAAAGCTTTAACTATGGCCCGTCCAGTTTGTTAAGCCGGCTATTCAAACCACGAATCAGTAAGGTCTTGTTTGCTGCCAGCAAGGCTGATCATGCTACGCCAGAGCAGCACAAAGCCCTAACCTTGTTATTACAGCAATTATTGCAACAACCGCTAAAGCACAGCCAATATCAGGCTGCTACCACAGAAGCCATGGCCATTGCCGCCATTCGTGCCAGTGACAGTGGTTTTGTCCGCGTCGATAGCCTGGCGCAACCCTGCATTAGCGGTACAGGATTGGCGCAACAAGCGTTAACGTATTTCCCGGGGGAAGTGCCGGCCACTGTGCCTAACCGCGCGCTGTTTGCCACACATAAATTTGATTTTATACCGCTGCGGCCTTTGCCGTGGCACGAAGGACAAGCGCTGCCGCATGTGCGGATGGATCATGTATTGCAGTTTTTGCTGGGAGATAAACTAGGATGAGTGAATTAAAATCGGCGCAGCATTTTGACCATCAAAGCCTCACAGCAGAAACGCAGCAGGAGCCGGTAAGGTTAAAAGCCGCAGGTTACTACCATGATAACGATTTTGTCGCGGTAAATGCTGCAAAACCGCCGGTAGCGCTGCGCCAGACAAACAACTGGTGGTGGCGCCTGGCAGGTATTACGCTGTTGGCAATAGTACTGTTGTCTGTTTGGCGATGGAGTGTGCTGGTGCAACAAAGCTGGCAAAACAGTGTGCTGCACGGCGCTCTGCTAAGTGTGATTAGTGCGGCGGTGGTTGTGCTGTTAACAACAGTATTATGGCGCGAGTTAACGTTGTGGCGCCGATTAGCACGCAACCGGCAATGGCAGCAGAGTGCGCAGCGTATTCGTCATAGTGTGCAGTTTGGCGAGGCTGAACCCTTATGCCGTCAGGTTGCTGCCAGTTTGCCGTCAAGCCCGGCTATAGCCACAGCGCTGCAGCATTGGCAAGGTGCACTGCAACCGCAACATAGCGACGAAGAGCAACTGCAACTGTTTGAACATTTTGTGCTGGCTGAACTGGATAAACAGGCGCAGCAACTGGTTTACCGTGCGGCAACTGATACCAGCCTTGCCGTGGCAATCAGCCCTTTTGCCTTGGCTGACATGTTGCTGGTGCTGTGGCGTAGCAGCCGTTTACTGCGTGAATTGGCTCAGCTGTATGGCGGCGCTATAGGGCAACTGCGCAGTCTGGTGTTGCTAAAACGTTTTATGGCAGCATTGCTGTGGGCCGGTGGTTCAGAGTTGGCACTGGATATGGCGTCAGACGTTATCGGCAGCGAGCTGACGGCAAAACTATCTGCCCGTGCCGGCCAGGGCGTGATTGCAGGTTTACTGGTCGCCAGGCTAGGTAATTTAGCGCAACAACAATTACGGCCATTACCGGCCGGCAAAACGGCTAAAGTCAGTATTAAAGCGCTGAGCAGTGCGTTACTACAGCGTTTTAACGGTGCAGTGCAAACTAAAGCTGACAGTTAAACGTCAGGCTATTTAGCTGCGCCGGACTGCAAGATGTCTGGCGTGCTTCCATTAATATGTGTTTCTGCTATTTGTTACAGCGACTCTAACTTTCAGTAGCAGTAACTTTATGCATGACAATAATAAAAAAGCCGAGACCCTGTGTATTCACGCTGGTAAAGAAAAAAATCAACACGGTACTTTAGCTACACCGTTATATCAGACCTCCACCTTTATTTTTGATAACGCTGAGCAAGGCGCTGCCCGCTTTGCCGGTGAAGCTGAGGGTTATATTTACACCAGGCTGGGTAACCCTACCACCCGCGAACTGGAGCTGAAAATTGCCGCGCTGGAAGGCATGGCAGATGCTGCAGCCACGGCAACCGGCATGGGCGCCGTAGCCGCCAGTACGATGGCGTTTTTGCAACAGGGCGATCATCTTATCGCCAGTAAAGCCATTTATGGTTGTAGCTTTGCGTTGTTTAACCATATGTTTGCCCGTTATGGTATTGATGTCAGCTTTGTTGATATGACAGACCATGCGGCAGTGGAACAGGCTGTTAAACCGAACACCAAAATGTTGTTTGCTGAGACGCCGATTAACCCGAATATGGTGGTGCTGGATCTAACCTTTTTGGCGGATTTTTGCCGCCGGCACCAGCTGATTTCTGTTATCGATAATACGTTTATGACGCCGTTGCTGCAAAAGCCGGCTGACTATGGCATCGATATTGTGATCCACAGTGCCACTAAATACCTGAATGGCCATGGCGATGTTGTTGCCGGTCTTATCGTGTCTGATGCTGAAACAATAAAAACCATTAAACTCACCACGTTAAAAGACATGGGGGCGACCATTAGCCCGCATGATGCCTGGCTGATTATCCGTGGTTTAAAAACGCTGTCGGTAAGGCTCGAGCGCCATTGCAGCAATGCGCAAGCTGTCGCCGAATTTTTGCAGGCGCATAGTGCCGTGCGCGAGGTGTATTACCCGGGCTTACCGTCGCACCCGGGCTTTAAGTTTATTGGTACTCAGATGAAAGCTGCCGGCGGCGTGCTGGCATTTGAGCTCAATGCCAGCCTCGATGACAGTCGCTTTTTTATTAACCAGTGCCAGTTACTTAGCCTGGCCGTCAGCCTGGGCGACGCCGAATCGCTTATTCAGCATCCGGCGTCGATGACACACAGCCCGTACACGGCAGAAGAGCGGCAAATGGCGGGTATCAGCGATGGTTTAATACGTGTGTCTGTTGGGCTGGAGCATATCGAAGATATTATTGCTGACTTGGAGCAGGCACTCCATCGCATGATCGACAAACAGCAAAAATCAGACGAACAGCAGTAGCAATATATTGAACTTAGACTAATTTTAATGAGACGCGGCTGATTGCGTCGGTATTTGAATGCGAAGGATAACTATGAAAACGATAAAAACCTGTGTTGTATTGTCCGTGGCACTGTTGATGGGCGCCGCGAATGCTGAAACCGAGCAGGAAGTGGTGTATTCCACCGAGGCCTATTGTTTATTGAGTAATGAAGGTGCCGCGCCTAATTATTTGGCAGCTTATGCGAAAAAGCTGGGAATGACGCCATCACGCGCCATCTGTAATCATTTTAAGCAAATTGTCGAGGAAAGCCGGCCTAAAGACTGGGACTACGCTGGTGGCCGACCTTATCCGGGTAGTGTTATCCGTTTGTCGAAAAGTCAGATTGAGTTATTAAAAGCCAGTAAGACCGCCAAGCAATAACGGCAACCCCAGGCAAAGTAGCAGCCTTGTGTTGCTGCTTTGCGTTGTTTTATCCAACGCTGTAACCCATTCTTTACGCCTTGAGCCTGAACAAAATCTGATGACAGATTAACAGCTGCATCAGTATCGCTTAGTATCCGCGTTAACTAATTGTCTGCTGCTAAAAATATTACTAACAATGCGCGGATAAGCGGGACACTCCCGTACCACCAATTATTCAACAGGTTGTTTATGAGTAAGTCGAGTAAATATGTATCCCGTCAGTCTGACGAGTATGGCGTTATTGCCTGGTCAGACGAGGAAAACCAAATTTGGCATGAGCTTATTACCCGTCAGCTGAGTGTTATTGAAGGCAAAGCGTGTGATGAATATATGGCCGGCCTAGAAAAGCTGCAGTTACCCACTGACCGTATTCCGCAATTGGAAGAAGTCAGCAAGGTGTTGCGCGCTACCACCGGCTGGGAATGTGCGGAAGTGCCTGCATTGATAAGCTTTGATAAGTTTTTTGAACTGCTGGCAAATAAACGCTTTCCGGTTGCTACCTTTATTCGAAGTCGGGAAGAATTTGATTATTTGCAAGAACCGGATATTTTCCATGAAATATTTGGCCATTGCGCGATGCTTACCAATCCGGCTTTCGCCGAGTTTACCCACATTTATGGCAAGTTGGGCCTGGCAGCCAGTAAACAAGACCGGGTGTACCTGGCAAGGTTATACTGGTTTACCATTGAATTTGGCTTGCTAAACACCGACAAGGGGCTGCGTATTTATGGTGGTGGCATTTTATCGTCGCCAGGTGAAACGACCTATGCACTGGAGTCTGATGTACCTGAACGGAAAGCCTTTGATGCGGTAGACGTGCTACGCACTCCTTACCGTATCGATATTATGCAGCCAATTTACTTTATGATAGAGCGTATTGACCAGCTGTTTGATATTGCCCATCTGGATATGATGGCATTGGTTGAGCAAGCCAAAACGCTCGGATTACATGCACCGAAATTTCCCCCAAAAGAAAAACAAGCAAGTTAGGATTACAGAATGTCTGAATTAAAAGCAATGCAATGTGAAGCCTGTCGCGCCGACGCGCCTAAAGTATCTGATGCCGAATTACCTGAATTAATGCGCCAGATCCCCGACTGGACGCCAGTAGCCCGCGATGGTATTTTGCAATTGGAGCGTGAGTTTAAATTTAAAAACTTTAAGCTGGCATGGGCGTTTCACAGTAAAGTAGCTGAACTGGCTGAAGCTGAAGGCCACCATCCGGCGTTGTTGCTGGAATGGGGTAAGTTAACCGTGACTTGGTGGTCGCACTCAATTAAAGGTTTGCACAAAAATGATTTTATCTGTGCAGCGAAAACCGATTCACTGCTGGTTGGTTAAATTACGTTATTGTTGAAGCTAAGCTGCCAGCAAATGGCAGCTGTGTTGTTTTAATCTTCCCGCTATTAGTCGCACCAAGCTGCATATCACCGTATTTGTTCACATATCTTTACAAAACAGCTGGTCTGTTATTAGCATAATACCGTATTATGCTGCTCATTATTATCGTGCGGAACTTTTGCCTATATGCGATTAGAAATTCAATGTCAGAACCGGCTTGGGCTGGCGCAGGAAGTGTTAAATGTATTGGTAAGCTATCAGCTGGATCTGCGTGGGATTGAGGTTGACCCCAGTTTGGGGCGAATGTATGTATCGTTTCCGACGTTAAATTTTGAGAAGTTTCAGGAACTGATGGCAAAAATGCGTCGCATTGCCGGCGTGGAAGATGTAAAAACCACAGCCTTTATGCCGTCAGAGCGTGAACATAATGAACTGTCTACCTTGCTAAAAACCTTGCCTGATGGCCTTATTGCCATTGATATTAAAGCGAATGTTACGGTTATCAATGATGCGGCATTAGAGGTTTTGGCGGTTGCTCATGAAACCATAGCCGGACAATCCTTACAGGGAATGGTAAAGGGGTTTAATTTTCAGCGCTGGTTAGAAGGCGATGACGTATTGGCGCAGACACGAAGGTTGGAAATACACGGCAAGCGCTTTGTCGCTGATATTTTACCGGTAATGGTGCCGGATGAAACCGGCCATGAAATTCTGGCCGGTGCGGTTATCAACTTAAAATCTGAAAGCCGGTTGGGCCAGCATATGGTGGCCTTTAAAAAAGGCGATCAGGAAAGCTTTAATACTCTGCAAGCACACAGTAATTTAATGCGTAAAGTTGTGCGTGAAGCGAAAAAAATGTCACAGCTTGATGCGCCTATTCTGATTGTGGGGGAAACCGGCACCGGTAAAGAATTGCTGGCGCGCGCCTGTCATGCCGCGAGCAGCCGTTCTGGCAAACCTTTTTTAGCCCTAAACTGTGCGTCATTGCCTGATAATGTGGCCGAGTCTGAACTGTTTGGTTATGGTAGCAATGCCTTTCCTGGCAGCACCGAAGGTAAAAAGGGGATTTTCGAGCAAGCCAATGGCGGTACGGTATTTCTCGATGAAGTCGGTGAGATGTCGCATTCATTACAAACCAAGTTGATCCGCTTTTTGCAGGACGGCAGTTTTCGCCGTGTCGCCGATGAGAATGAAGTAAAAGTGGATGTGCGGGTGATATGCACCACGCAAAAAGATTTACCCGGTATGGTTCAGGAAGGCAAATTTCGTGAAGATTTATTCTACCGGCTGAATGTACTGACGTTGGCGTTGCCGGCGCTGCGAGAGCGTAAGCAGGATGTGCTGCCGCTGGCTGAGTTCTTTATCGCCCGTTTTGCGGCGCGGCTGGGCCGCAAGGCACCGAAACTGACCGACAACTGTGCGAACTTTTTACAGAATTATCCCTGGCCCGGCAATGTGCGACAGTTAGAAAATGCACTGTACCGCGCTATTACACTGCTGGAAGGCTTTGAGCTGGATAAAGAACATTTGCAATTACCAAGCTACAACAACGATTTTGGTTACTTAGAGCAGGACTTTGACGGCACTCTGGACGAAGCGGTAAAACGCTTTGAAGCTAACCTGTTGCGTAAGTTATTTCCGGCTTACCCCAGCTCGCGTCAGTTGGCGAAAAAGCTTGGTTTAAGCCATACCGCTATCGCCAATAAACTGCGTGATTACGGTATCAATCGGAAGAGTGTAAAAATTTAACTACACTTTGTGCGTAAAACTGTACTAGTGCTGGGCTGCCAAAGCGATTTGGCGGCCCTTTTTGATCGTATTTCCGCAGAAGTTGAATTTCGTAGCGCCAACTTTACAAAATCAGTTGTCAGGGGCTTCAATGCTGTCGTGTGCCGCCCTCTTCCTTTTTTTTTCCGCTGGCGCATCATAGCGCCATCGAAGACGTAGCAGGGAACAAACTGATGTTAGATAAAATAAACCCACTGGGCACTGATGGTTTTGAATTTGTTGAATATACCGCCGCAGATGCTGATGGCATTCAGAAATTAAAAGATTTATTTCATTCGCTTGGTTTTACTGAAGTGGCCAAGCACCGCTCTAAGCAAGCCTGGTTATACAAACAAGGCGATATTAATTTTATTGTTAACGCTGAGCCAAACTCGCAAGCGGAAGAATTTGCCCGTGAGCACGGCCCCAGCGTGTGTGCCATGGCCTTTCGGGTAAAAGATGCTGCCCATGCGTTAAAACATGCGGTTGCTAATGGTGCTAAAGAATATAAAAACCAGATTGGCCCGATGGAGCTAAATATTCCGGCCGTATACGGCATCGGCAGCAGCTTGCTGTACTTTGTTGACCGTTATGGTGCCAGCAGCGTATATGACATCGACTTTAAATATTACGATAACTGGCAACTGGACATGACCAAACACGGTGTTGGTCTGGAAGTGCTGGATCACTTAACTCACAACGTGATGCGCGGCAATATGAATGTCTGGGCCGGCTTCTATGAGAATATCGGTAATTTCCGTGAAATTCGTTATTTTGATATCGAAGGCAAGTTAACCGGGCTGGTGTCAAAGGCGATGACAGCGCCGTGCGGTAAAATCCGCATTCCGATTAACGAATCCTCTGATGATAAATCACAGATTGAAGAGTTCATCCGTGAATACAAAGGTGAAGGTATTCAGCATATTGCCCTGACTACGGAAAATATCTACGAAACGGTGCGCACGTTGCGGAACCGTGGTATGGATTTTATGCCAACGCCAGAGACCTACTATAACAAAGTAAACGACCGGGTAGTGGGCCATGATGAAGATTTAGACCAACTGCGTGATTTACGAATTCTGATCGACGGTGCACCGATGAAAGACGGCATTTTGCTACAAATATTTACCAAAACGGTAATTGGCCCGGTGTTCTTTGAAATTATCCAGCGTAAAGGCAACGAAGGTTTTGGCGAGGGTAACTTTAAGGCACTGTTCGAGTCTATCGAAGAAGATCAAATCCAACGCGGGGTGTTAAGTAATGCGTAAATGGGCATCGTTTCCGTTAAAGGAGGGGGATGTATCAAGACAGGCGCACGCAGATTTTCCTGAGCAGGCGATATATGAGCGTGAAACCGGCCGCAGTGGTTTTTTTGGCCCGGCCACGCACTTTCATCACCTCCATGCGCCAACCGGCTGGACCGACTGGCAAGGGCCACTGCGGCCTCACCTGTTTAACTTTAATGAGGTTGGTGCAGATAACACTAACTCGCCATGGGCAGTGCCGGATTTATTGTTTAACGCGCATTGTAAAATGCGCACCTGGCGCCTTAAAGACAATATGAGCAAGTTGGTGCGCAATGCCGACGGGGATGAGCTGTTGTTTATCCACGAAGGCAGCGCTGATTTGTATTGTGACTTCGGCCATATGACAGTGCGTGATGGCGATTACATCGTGATCCCACGCTCTACCATGTGGCGTTTAGAGCCAAAAGAACCGATGTTTATCCTGTTGATAGAAGCCACCAACGACAGCTATCAGCTGCCGGAGAAGGGCTTGGTAGGTAACCATGCTATTTTTGACCCGGCTATGCTGGATACGCCAAAAATTGATGATGTTTTCAAAGCACAATACAGCGAAAGCCAGTGGCAGGTGGAAGTAAAACGTCATGGTCAGGTGTCGGTTATAACCTATCCGTATAATCCGCTGGATGCCATTGGCTGGCACGGCGATTTAGCAGTAATGCGCATTAACTGGCGTGATATCCGCCCGTTAATGAGCCATCGCTATCATTTACCACCGTCGGCGCACACCACTTTTGTCGCGCAGCGTTTTGTGGTGTGTACCTTTGTGCCCAGGCCGATTGAAAGCGATCCGGGGGCATTAAAAGTACCGTTTTATCATAACAATGACGATTATGATGAAGTGCTGTTTTACCATGCCGGTGATTTTTTCAGCCGCGATAATATTGAAAAAGGTATGGTGACCTTCCACCCTGCCGGTTTTACCCATGGCCCGCACCCGAAAGCTTTTGCGGCCGGGCGTGAGTACAAAAAGAAGTTTACCGATGAAGTAGCGGTAATGCTGGATACCCGCGATGCGCTGGAAATGGGCGAAGCGGCGCTGGCCACAGAGAACCCGGAATACGTTAACAGTTGGAAAGTAGCTCCACAGCAGGCAAAGGAATAACCATGAAGTTAGCAAGTTTAAAAAATGGCAGCCGCGATGGCTTGCTGGTAGTCGTTAGCCGTGATTTAAGCCGCTGCGTAGCCGTGCCGGCAATAGCAAGCACTATGCAACAGCTACTGGATAACTGGGCACAGTTAAGCCCTAAGCTTAACGAAGTGTACGATGCACTGAACAGCGGTAAGGCTGATGGTGAAATGGCGTTTGAGCAAGGCCAGTGTGAATCACCTCTGCCACGTGCTTACCAGTGGGCCGACGGCAGCGCTTATGTTAATCATGTCGAGCTGGTACGCAAAGCGCGTAACGCTGAAATGCCACCAAGCTTCTGGACCGATCCGCTTATGTATCAGGGCGGCTCTGATGACTTTATCGGCCCGCGTGACAACGTCGAAGTGGTCAGCGAAGACTATGGCATTGACTTTGAAGGTGAAGTCGCGGTAATTACCGATGATGTAGCAATGGCGTGCAGTGCCGACGAAGCCCGCAGCAAAATCCGCTTGCTGATGTTGGTAAACGACGTGTCACTGCGCGGCCTTATCCCGAACGAGCTGGCCAAAGGCTTTGGGTTTTTCCAGTCCAAGCCGGCTTCTGCTTTCAGCCCGGTAGCGGTTACACCAGATGAACTGGGCGAGTACTGGCGTGATGGCCGTGTGCATCTGCCGTTGTTATCTACCTATAACGGTAAGCTGTTTGGTAAGCCCAATGCCGGTATCGATATGACGTTTGATTTTGGCCAACTGGTTGCTCACGCGGCAAAAACCCGCAATTTGGGTGCCGGTGCGGTTATCGGCTCCGGCACGGTATCGAATAAGCAGGGTACTGAGTATGGCACTGCGGTTGATGAAGGCGGCGTAGGCTACAGCTGTATTGCTGAAATCCGTATGATAGAAACCATTCGTGACGGTAAGCCGTCTACTGCTTTTATGAAGTTTGGCGATACTATCCGGATGGAAATGCTGGACGCGCAGGGCAACAGCATCTTTGGTGCTATTGACCAGCAAGTGGTGCAGTATAAAGCTTAAGCGATAGTAAGCGGATGCGGATGTACTTTTTTCTGCGACCGTTGAAGGCCCGGATGGCCTGACAAATTCGCCGGGAGCGAATTTGAACAGCGTCGCTGGCCGGAACGGTGAATTTCAGGGACGAAATTCATAAACGAGCCCCAGGGATGGGTTTACGGCGTGTCGCAGAAAAAATGTACGCAGCAGCTGCGAATTCAAAGCAGGGTATCTTAAGGATGACAATGAAACTCTACGGTTACTGGCGCTCATCTGCGGCTTATCGGGTGCGTATAGCACTGAATTTAAAACAGCTGAGCTTTGAAAATCTGCCGGTGCATCTGGTTAAAAATGGCGGAGAACAACACAGCGACAGTTATAAAGTGTTAAACCCGGCAGAGCTTGTACCAACATTTATAGATGGCGATATCAGCCTGAATCAATCACTGGCGATTATTGAATATCTGGAAGAGATGCACCCGGAACCCGCGCTACTGCCACAAGAGCCGGCTGCTAAAGCCAAAGTACGCGCATTGGCACTGGATATAGCCTGTGATATTCATCCGCTGAACAACCTGCGCGTATTGCAGTATCTTAGCGGTACGCTGGCGCTGACGGATGAGGCAAAAACCGCCTGGATCCAGCATTGGCTGCATACCGGCTTCAACGCGTTGGAACAACGCTTAACCTGCAGTGCAGGGCACTATTGCTTTGGTGATAGTCTAACCCTGGCTGATATCTGCCTGGTACCTCAGGTGTATAATGCGCAACGCTTTTCGTTGGATATGACAGCTTACCCCGTTATTGCTGCTATTCATCATCATTGTCAGCAGTTGGCTGCCTTTGCACTGGCTGCGCCTGAGCAGCAACCTGACGCACAATAGCTACTTTCAGCAGATGTCAGTCATGCGGCTGGCATTTGTCTTTCGTCATGTTTAGCTAGACGATTAGCTAATGTCACCTATGCTTATAAAAAAGTCGGGTTATCCTTGTGTGTTCTGCTAGCATCTTGGTTATACTGGCACTATTCTAATTAAGCATTTGCTCACGAAAAGGCGAGAATTATGAGTAATTTAATGGCATCGGTGAATCAGCGAACTAATCTGGTCGGACAAAACCGACTGGAGTTGCTGTTATTCAGGCTGCATGGCGATCAACGCTTTGGCATTAATGTATTCAAAGTGCGCGAGGTGATTCAGTGCCCTGAATTAACCGACATGCCTGGTTCGCACCCTTGTGTTCGTGGTATTGCTCATTTGCGGGGCGTTCCGGTTATGGTTATTGATATGAGCCAGGCTACAGGGGGCAAACCATTACAGGATCTAAAATCAGCTTATATTTTGGTAACGGAATACAACCGCAATACTCAGGGCTTTTTGGTTGGCGGTGTAGATCGTATTGTCAATCTGAACTGGGAGCAAATACAATCGCCACCTCAGGGGTCTGGCAAGTCGCATTATCTTACCGCGGTAACCGAAATTGATAAAAAGCTGGTGCAAATTCTTGATGTAGAAAAAGTCTTTGCTGAGATTTGCCCGGTTAATGAAGAAGTAAGCGAAAGTGTAAAACAGCAGGTGTCGACGGTAGACTTATCACAAATAACGGTATTGGTGGCGGATGATTCGGCAGTAGCACGTAACCAGGTAAAAAGAGCGCTGGCTGCGATAGGGGTTAAGGTAGAACTGGCTAACGATGGTAGTGAGGCGTTACAGTGGCTGATGAGAAAATCAGAGGAGCTCGGCGATAAGTTTGTACAGCAGATCCCTCTGTTGGTGTCTGATATCGAAATGCCGAAAATGGATGGTTATACTCTGTGCAGTGAAATTAAAGCTAACGAAAATTTGCGTAAAATTCATATTATTTTGCATTCGTCTTTAAGTGGCGTATTTAATCAGGCCATGGTAACTAAAGTAGGTGCTGATCAGTTTATTGCAAAATTTCACCCGGACGAACTGACGTCAGCTGTGCAAAAATGGATTAATGCCGGCTAATGCCTGCTGGTTTTTTTGCTAAGTGGTAGTTATGACGTTTGTTAGTTGTTAGTGGTACAGATGATGATATTTCGTGCTCCAAAAAGATGGTTAAATCGGGGGCTGCTTTATGCTGGCATATTTGGTGTTGTATTTCAGCTGTGTGCTGCGTTATTTATGCTATGGCATGGGGTGCCGTTTTATTCTGGTTGGTGGTTTACCTTGCTGGCTCCGGTGTTGTGTGTTGGCTCTGGTGTCGTGCCAGTGTTACAACTGCAGAAGGAACCCTTCTAGCGTCTTGGCTTAAACATGCCTTCTACTCTTACATCTTTAATACCCTTTTCGGTAAACAGAAAGCTTATTTGTCCGGGCCCTCGGCTAAAATGAAAGCGTTCGTCATTCAATTGCAAAATGAAATTACCCCTGGAGTTAGTTTCAGGATCCTGAAATAAACGCAAAGAATACTGTTCAATGTGTAGCTCGAACCCCAGCAAAGGTTCGTTAATGAAATCGGGCACCCAAACCTGTTTATCGTCTTGCAGTATCACGGACAGTGAATATTTTTTAGGGACAGTATGAACGTCAAGGCTATGACGGCCTACAATAAAACGATAAGTACCGTCCTGACGGAAAAAACTAAAGCCGAAATCGAATGCTTGCTGGCTGCCATTTTGCAGAAAAACTTTGCCTTCGCCAGCAATATCAAACTGCGCCTGCGCGGGCAATGTAAACAACAATGCTGCAAGCAGCCAGAGTTTCATTATGCTACTCCGTGTTATACCTGAGTAACGCCGACTATCAACTTCAGTTGTTGGCCCGGCTGTAGGTAGTTGTTGGTATCAATTTGATTCCATTTAACAATATCTGAAACGCTGACGCTAAAGCGTTGTGCTATGCGTGCCAGTGAGTCGCCTTTACGTACTTTGTAAGTAACAGTGCGGGAAATGCCAGCACTATGGCCGTCCGACTTGCTTTGCTCAACGATTACCAGCTTTTGCCCGGTCCGCAGAGGCGTGCGTTTTGCTATACCATTCCATTTTGTTAGTTGCTCTACGCTAACCTTATGTTCCCGGCTGATATCCCATAGGGTATCGCCTTGTTGTACAGTATAGGTCAGCTTATTGCCTGTTGTCTGTTGTTGTGCCCGTGCTACCCGATTTGCAGCACTTAGTTCATAGTCAGATTCGTCTGATGATGCGGTAGGGATAAGTAAATGCTGCCCCAAGCGAATAGTATGGCTATTTAGCTTATTTATACGCTGTATTGCATCAGTGCTGGTATTGTGTGCTTGGGCAATCTTGCCCAAAGTATCGCCTTTGGCAATAGTATAACGTTTAAAGCGTACCCAATTTTGGCTTGGCGTTTGGACCAGTTTTTGTTGGAACCCTGCCACGCTCTGTTGTGGCAGAGCAAGATAGTGAGGTCCGTCGGGATCTGTTGCCCACTGATTAAAGCCCGGGTTTAGTGCTTGTAACTCAGACACATTTAAACCTGCCATTTCTGCTGCTATAGCTAAATCAATTTGTGCCCCTACTTCAACCACGGTAATTTTGGGTTCGTTAGCAATAAATTTCCACACAATGTCAAAATCGTCAGGGCGTTTTAATATATCAACCAAAGCTAGTAATTTAGGTACATACGCGGTTGTTTCTGCTGGTAAATCCAGCGACCAGAAATCAGTAGGTAGCCGCTTTTGCTTGTTACGTTTAATCGCGGCTAATATACGACCCTCACCGGAGTTATACGCTGCTATCGCATTAAGCCAGTCACCTTCAAGCCTGTCATGTAAAAACTGCAGATAGTCTAGTGCGGCGCGGGTTGACGCTATAACATCGCGTCTGCCGTCATACCAAAAATTTTGTTTTAAACCAAAGCGCTTTCCTGTAGCTGGCATAAATTGCCACATTCCTGCAGCGGCTGCGTGAGAGTACGCAAAGGGATCAAAAGCGCTTTCTACTATCGGCAGTAGTGCCAGCTCAAGCGGCATATTACGTTTTTCTATCTCTTGTACAATGAAGTATAAAAAAGGTTGTGCGCGCCCGGCCACACGGTCCAGATAGGCCTGATGACGACTATAAAAATTTCGTTGCTCAACGATTGGCCGGGTTTGGGGCACGTCAAACGTCAGCTGTAATTGAATGCGCTGCCACAAATCTTCCAGCTCAGTTGCATCAGGTTTAGCTGCAGCGATGTCTGTAGCTTTCCCTGACCACAATCTTAAAGCAACTTGTTCTGCTGTTGCTGCGTGTTTATGAAAATCTGCCGGGGCCTTGGGGCTGGTTTCTACCGCCTGACTGGCGGCGTCTTCTTGCGTATTGGTACTAACACAGCCGGAGAGTAAAGCTACCATAACTGCAGCAGATAATCTTTTGAACATCACGTTATTCCACTTCTAAAAAACCAAATGTTACCTGTTCGGTAACTGATTGCAAGTTAACTGGTAAACTGATCTTTTGCCCGTCTGAGTGCAGTAAACAACGTCAGGGCAGAAAATTGCTGCCAGGCTTCTTGTAACGCTTTGTTATTACACCGTAAAAACGGATTAATCTGTTTTTCTTTTGCTAAAACAGCAGGCAATGTTGGCAGACCTTTCTGTCGTAAAGTCTGGCACTGTGCTGCATATTCAAGCAGATCTCTGTTATCTGGCTCTACAGTTAAAGCAAACCGGATGTTCGCTAAAGTGTATTCATGGCTGCAGTAAAGGCGGGTATCGTCCGGTAAGGCTTGCAACAATGTTAACGATTGCCACATTTGCGCCGGACTGCCTTCAAACAGACGACCACAACCAACGCTGAAAAGTGTATCGCCACAAAACAATACCGGAGCTGAATAAAACGCAATATGCCCTAAAGTATGCCCGGGAATGGCTGCAACGCTAAACTGGCTATCCAGTTTTGGTATTTTTACGATATCACCGTCACTAACGAGCTCGGTAAGGCCGGCAATTAAACCGCCTTCTGCTTTTGGTCCTATAACACGTACGCCAGGGAAGCTCTGCCGCAGTGCAGCTATACCGGCGGTGTGATCCCGATGGTGGTGCGTAATTAATATCGTGTCGAGTATTTTGTCGTTATTTGCCAGAAAATGCTGCACGGCTGCTGCATCTCCCGGGTCGATAATCAGACAATATGGCTTGTCAGGCTGACAGCAAGCCCAAATATAGTTATCCTCAAATGCTGGTATCGGTGTAATCTGAAGCATAATGATGTTCTTTATAATTAAATCTGATAACAATGTAGCATGAAACCGGCACTGAGCGAAAAAGACCATATTGTGCCCTCGGGCTGGCATCAGTTTCGCCAGGGAGACGCGCTGTCTGCCGCTATAGTGGCTCAGCTCGCACCATGGTGGCAGCAAATTTTTGGCTACTACCTGTTGAAGGTAGGCGATCTTAGTTGTGAAATTGATACCAGCGCCTGTAAGGTTCAACAGCATCTTGCTGTTGGTATTCAAAGCAAGGCGCTGACACTGCGCGCGCAGCCGGATGCATTGCCAATCAGCGATAATACTGTCGATGCAGTGCTGTTAAGTCATTGTCTTGAATTTGCGGCTGATCCGCATCATGTTGTTCGTGAAGCACACCGTGTATTGCTATCTGATGGGTATTTACTCGTTACTGGCGTTAATCCGTTTAGTGCCGTTGGCGTAATGAAGATATGGCCAGCGTGTCGCAATCGTTATCCCTGGCAAGGCCGTTTTTTCAGTGCTTCACGCGTGAAAGACTGGCTGCATCTGGTGGGCTTTGAAGTGTTGGCAGAACAACGTTTTTTTTGCTCAGCAATGTTGGCAGAACAGCATGCACAAAGCCGCTATCAAGCGTGGCTGGAGCGCTATCTTAACTTTGCTGGTAGTAGTTATTTGTTGATAGCACGTAAACGTGAGTTACCGCTTACACCCGTCAGACCTAAATGGCAACCCGAGCCTGCATTTAGCCGGTCAGTTAAAGGCGTTAGTGCACGTCAACGCTGCGATTAACGTGTTGCAGATAGCTGCTCGCCAACTTGATCGCCTGCTCTGGGCCAAGTGTCATAAAGAAAAGCCGTTTATTCTCAGCTTCTGGTTGTGTGGTAACAACAAAGCCGATATCAGTATAAAGTTTAACTGCGATAGTGTTGTGGCGGTGCACATACAGCGAGAACGTCCGTGGCAGCTGGCTCAGGGCTTTGATTATCAATTCACATATCAAGGCTTTGGCTAATCCTTGTCCGCGAAACGACGGTGCTATAATTAGACGTGCAAGATGATGGCAACCAAAACGATCGCAAATCTGGCCGAATCCAACAAGGCTGGCATTTTCTCTATTGATCAAGCTGTAACTGTCGGTCGCCGGACGACACAGCTGTGACAAAAACTGTGACGCAGAACAGGGATAGCAAAAGTTATCACCTCCCCAGCTGTGTTGTTGCCCGGCATTGTTGAACCAGCTTTGTAATTGGTGCATTTCATTGACGCTCGCCAGCACCAGTTGTACAGGTATTTGCTGTTTCATAAACACCAGTGTGCTACCACATTAAGTCGTCAGGGATCTGATAGTCTGCGTAGGGATCGTCTTCATCAACTTGTTGCTGTTTCACATTTAATACAATAATGCTTTCGCTCTGGCGTTGTTGAATTTTTTCAGCAACAGCTGTTGGAACCAGGGCATATTGTTCGTCTTGTTTGGCTATGGCCAGTAAGCCGCGGCTGAGTTCATCGTGCAGCTTACTATTAACATATAATCGTTTTACTAATTTACCATCAGTAAAGTTGTAGGCTACGTCGCCTTGAGCTCTGATGGTATTGTTATTTATCAGCTGCTTTACCTGAGCGGCGACGGCTTTTCTTTGTAGTTCAGCCTGTTTTAGCTGATTAAGCTCTTTGTCGCGCGCAACCTGCTGCTGGCGGGCCTGTTCGGCCAGTACACTGGCTTCGTTTACCAGAGCTTTATTCTTACCTGCCTGAACTTTTTCCTGATGTTTGGCTTTTTTAACTGCTTTTAACTTTTTAGCATCGGCCAAGCCGGCCTTCAGTAGCTGCTCTTTTAACGCGTTACTCATGTATTGTCCTATAGTTACTCTCTCGCTTTATGCTGTGCTTATAGTAGCGCAAAGCCTGCTGTTGGAGAAATCAAACTAACGCGATTACGCTGCATCGGTTATCATATAGCAGTTAATGCCGTTTTTTGAGGTTTACTTTGTTTACAGATTTATCGCTTGATCCGCGCTTATTGCGTTCTGTACAGCACCTTGGCTTTGTTAAGCCAACTGAGATCCAACGCGAAGCTATACCAGCAGTTATGGTAGGGCGTGATCTTATTGTGTCGTCGCAAACCGGCTCTGGTAAGACCCTGGCTTATTTGCTACCGATGATGCAACGCTTACTAAAAAGCCGGCCGCTGTCTAAGCGCGATGCGCGGGCGTTGATTTTGGCGCCAACCCGTGAGCTGGCTAAGCAAGTGTATGCCCAGCTCAGATTGTTTGTTGCTAATACGCCGTTGACCTCTGCGCTGATTGTGGGTGGTGAAAATTTCAATGATCAGGAAAAGCTGCTAAAGCGCGAGCCCGATATTATTGTTGCGACGCCCGGTCGGTTTGCCGATCACCTGGAACATAAGTCGATATTTATTAACGGCCTGGAAGTGCTGATCCTGGATGAAGCCGACCGTATGCTTGATCTGGGTTTTATGCCACAGCTAAGTATGATCAATAAAGCAGCAGATCATCGGCTGCGGCAAACTTTATTATTTTCGGCCACGCTGGATCATGCCGAAGTTAGTGAGCTGGCATTGACGTTGTTGAAAAACCCTTACCGGGTAGCGGTGGGTACCAGCTATCAGCAGCATCAGGATATTCGACAGCGCTTCTATATGGCAGATAATTTAAGCCATAAAGAGGCGTTGTTACATCATTTGCTGCAGCAGGAAAGTATTAAACAGTTGATTATTTTTACGGCCACCCGCTCCGATGCTGAGCGTTTACCTGCATTATGTGAAGGTATCGGTTTAACGGCTGTTAGTTTAAGTGGTAAGTTAAGTCAGACAGAGCGCAACAACGTAATGCAGGCATTCTCCGGGGGTAAGTATCAGGTTTTGGTAACTACTGATCTGGCGTCTCGCGGCTTAGACTTGCTGCAGGTATCGCATGTGCTGAACTTTGACTTACCTAAACATGAAGAAGAGTACATTCACCGTATTGGTCGCACCGGCAGGGCTGGGCATAAAGGTGATGCTATTTCATTAGTTGGTCCCAAAGATGCGCCGTCGTTGCAGCGGATCGAAGCGTTACTTCGCTCTGAGGTCGAGTTTAGTCAGATAGCCGGGCTGGAAGCGAAAAAGGACGTGCGTCAGGCGACACCTGTAAAAGTCGCGGTGCCGGCAAGGAAAAAAAGGCCGGCGAACAACGCTGTTATTAAAGGTGCGAAAAAATCAGTTAAAGCTAAGCCGGCTTTCTTTGAGGGCGGCGATGATGGTTTAGCACCCGTTAAGCGGAAAAAATAATTGCACTTTCTGGTTATTTTTTCAGCATTAATGCTGCTACACTAAATTTGTGTGTTCAGCCAGGCTGATTACACAGGGTTATCAGCCTTAGTGTGAGTTGGCTGATACGGCCACAGAGAAAATTTCTCTGTTCAGTTAGTTAGCTTATTGACCCCTTAGTATTGCTTAACTGATAATAAGGGCAAAATATGTACTAGCTACCTGATATGGCCGGTAATATTTAAGACGCCAGCACACTGGCAAATTTAGTTAATGTAAGAGAGTGTTATGTCACAGTTAATTTCCGGTTCAGTTAAATGGTTCAACGATGAGAAAGGCTATGGTTTTCTTGAGCGTGAAGGTGGCAAAGATGTTTTTGTTCACTTCCGTGCGATCAATGGCACCGGCCGTAAGGTGTTAGTTGAAGGTCAGAAAGTGACTTTCGAAGTCACCGAAGGCCAGAAAGGCCCTCAGGCTGAGAACGTAACTGTAATCGGATAATTCCGGTCAGGTTAGCGTAAAACCGGCTTTTAGCCGGTTTTCTGTTTTTAATTGCGGCATAATTATTTGCAGTCACTTTTTTGTATTAAAAGGGCAGTAAGAGTTGTTGCAAAGCATTGGTTCTAAAACCTATTTGCAAGCCGATAAGTCTTACACCTTGCTCAGAGCGTCTCTGCCAGGCTTCGTCCAAAAGCGGTAATAGTTTATCCAATTGCAATGGCTGCCCTTGCTTTTCTACCGTAGTTTGGCGGAAATCACTAAACTTTAGTTTAACCCCTACCTTTTGCACTGGTGTTAATCGCCCTGCAGCAGTGCTGCTGTAATACTCCAGGCGGCGTTGTAGCTGCGGCAATAACTGGCTCAGGGTTTCAACACACTCTGTATACTGCGTTAAATCATGCTCTAAGGTGCGCTCTACACCGAGAGACTTGCGTTGTTCATTGCAGCATACCGGCCTATCGTCTATACCCTGGCTGCGTTTAAGTAAATTGTCGGCTTGGGCGCCGAAATGTTTTACCAGTAGCGGCAATGGCGCTTTGGCAATGTCTGCGCAGTTGTGCAAACCAAGTTGGCTTAAACGCTCGGCTGTTTTTGTGCCTACGCCTGGCAGGCGTTTTAACGGCAGGGTGGTGACAAAATCACTGACTGCATCCGGCGTAATAACAAAAAGGCCATCGGGCTTATTTTCATCGCTGGCAATTTTGGCCAAAAATTTATTGGGTGCTACGCCAGCAGAGGCGGTCAGGCCTGTCTCTAAAAAAATATTGCGACGGATGTCGTCGGCGATCCGGGTGGCGCTGCCCTGAAACAGCGCGCAGTCGGTAACATCTAAATAGGCTTCATCTAAGGAAAGCGGCTCTATCTGATCGGTGTAACGGGCAAATATGGCGCGAATTTGCCGGCTTGCACTAACGTATTTATCCATATTTCCGCTTAGCAGTGTCAGGTGCGGACAAAGCTTTAATGCTTGCCCGGTTGGCATGGCTGAACGTACACCAAAAGCGCGGGCCGGGTAGTTACAGGTGGATATCACGCCACGGCTTTGTCTTGAACCGCCAATAGCCAATGGCCGATGTTTTAGTGCCGGGTTATCACGCATTTCTACAGCGGCAAAAAAGCAGTCCATATCAATGTGTATTATCTTGCGCATTGGTTCGCCTTGGCTGTTTATATATACAGTATATTAGGCAGCAATACTGCCATTGTAAAGTCTGCGTCACGCTGCGGCAGTAAGCGCTGCAAAGGTATTTTATGTTCAGACGTTTAGATGGCTAAATTCTGGGTGCATAAAAGCTTATTTAGCGGTAGAATAGCGGCCAATTTTACCAGCCCGTTTTGCTGTGCTGCATTTTTACTAAAAACTGTTTTTTTAAGACCGACTTTATTAAGACTAAGCGTGTTAAGCCGCGCCAGGAGAGAGCATGTTAAAGCGTGATATGAATATTGCCGATTTTGATCCGCAATTATGGCAAGCCATAACAAATGAAACTGACCGTCAGGAAGCCCATATTGAGCTTATCGCTTCAGAAAACTACGCCAGCCCACGCGTACTGCAGGCTCAAGGCTCTCAACTGACCAACAAATATGCCGAAGGTTATCCGCACAAGCGTTACTATGGCGGTTGTGAATATGTTGATGTTGCAGAAGATTTAGCCATAGCCCGCGCTAAAGAACTGTTTGGCGCCGATTATGCCAACGTGCAGCCGCATTCGGGTTCGCAAGCTAACTCGGCTGTATTTCTGGCGCTGCTAAACGCTGGCGACACTATTTTAGGTATGAGTCTGGCACACGGTGGCCACTTAACACATGGCGCCCATGTCAGCTCATCTGGCAAGCTTTACCACGCAGTGCAGTATGGCCTGCACCCTGAAACCGGCGTAATTGATTATGATCAGGCTGAAGCACTGGCGCTGGAGCACAAACCAAAGCTGATTATCGCCGGCTTCTCTGCCTATTCAGGTATTGTTGATTGGCAGCGCTTTCGTGATATCGCCGACAAAGTCGGTGCCTATCTGATGGTGGATATGGCGCACGTTGCCGGTTTAGTAGCCGCAGGCCTGTACCCTAACCCGGTAGCAGTGGCAGATGTGGTAACTACCACTACGCACAAAACGCTGGCTGGCCCGCGCGGTGGCTTAATTTTGGCGCGTAAAAACGAAGAGATTGAGAAAAAACTGAATTCTGCGGTATTCCCGGGGGGGCAGGGCGGTCCGTTAATGCATGTTATTGCCGCCAAGGCCGTGGCCTTCAAAGAAGCGCTGCAACCGGAATTTAAAACCTACCAGCAACAAGTGCTGAAAAATGCTGTGGCGATGTGCGATGCGATGATGGCGCGTGGCTATAAGATTGTTTCCGGTGGTACGCAAAACCACTTGTTTTTGATGGATTTAATCGACAAAGATATTACTGGTAAAGAAGCGGATGCCTGGTTGGGGCAGGCGCACATTACCGTGAATAAAAACTCGGTACCAAATGATCCACGTTCGCCATTTGTTACTTCTGGTTTGCGCATCGGTACGCCGGCAATTACCCGTCGTGGCTTCAACGAAGGCGAAGCCCGCGCTGTAGCAAACTTTATTTGCGATGTATTAGATAGTCGTGGCGACGCTGCTGTTATTGATAAAGTACGTAGCCAGGTATCTGAGCTGTGTGGCCGTTTCCCTGTTTATGCCTAAGCACTGATTAAGTGTTATGATGGCCGCTATTGCGGCCATTTCTTTATCCGGCCTTTTCTTTATCGCGCTTTTTGACGGTTTAGCAGGATTTTTATTATGTACTGTCCGTTTTGTAATGCTGATGATACCAAAGTAATCGACTCCCGATTGGTAGCAGACGGCCATCAGGTGCGACGTCGCCGTGAATGTCTGGCTTGCCATGAGCGTTTTACCACCTTTGAATCGGCGGAGCTGGTAATGCCGCGTATTATTAAACGTGATGGCTCGCGCGAGCCGTTTAATGAAGACAAATTACGCAGTGGTTTGCTGCGTTCACTGGAAAAACGGCCGGTATCAACCGAGCAAATTGAACAGCTGATAAATAAAATTAAATCTCAGCTGCGTGCTACCGGTGAGCGTGAAGTCGGCAGTCAGTTACTGGGTAATCTGATTATGGATGAGCTGGTTAAAGTAGATAAAGTTGCTTATGTGCGTTTTGCTTCGGTGTATCGCTCATTTAAAGATATCCGCGAATTTGGCGAAGAAATTGCCCGTTTAGGGGAAAAAGCCTGATGTTCAGTGCTGCAGATTCGGCTTTTATGGCACAAGCCATCCGGTTGGCTGAGCTTGGCTGTTATACCACCAGCCCAAACCCGAATGTAGGTGCTGTGCTGGTTAAAGATGGCGCTGTGATTGGCTGCGGCTACCATAAACAAGCCGGCGGGCCGCATGCTGAAGTGTATGCGCTGCGTGAGGCTGGCGCTGCGGCCAAAGGAGCAACCTGTTATGTTACCTTAGAGCCTTGCAGCCACTATGGCCGCACACCGCCTTGTGCAGAGGCATTAATTGCCGCTGGTGTTGCCCGTGTTGTGGTGGCGATGCAAGATCCCAATCCGCAAGTGGCCGGCCGTGGCGTGGCCATGTTACGCGCTGCCGGTATTACGGTTGAGGTTGGCTTGCTGGAGGCGCAGGCTAGGGCTGTAAACCCGGGCTTTTTAAGCCGGATGGAACGGCAGCGCCCTTATGTACAATTAAAGCTGGCTGCCAGTCTGGATGGACGCACTGCGCTGGCCAACGGCGACAGTAAATGGTTAACCGGTGATGCCGCGCGTGCCGATGTACAGCACTACCGCGCGCAAAGCTGTGCCGTTTTATCTACAGCCACCACTGTTATTGCTGACAATGCGCGGTTAAATCTGCGCGCAGAGCAGCTATTGCGTAGCGTTACACCTATGGAGAACGGCGGGCTGCGCCAACCCAAAAGGGTGATCCTCGACCGCAATGGTACTTTGGATAACAAAATGGCGATATTTGATGACGGCGGTGAAGTGTTGCTGTGTGTAAGCAAGCTTGAAAACAATCGGCAGTTGCCCAATATCGCCAGACAAATTCATTGTCCGCTGGATAACAATGCCCAATTTGATTTACCGCTGTTGCTGGAGCATCTTGCCATGCGGGAAAATATTAATACATTGTGGGTAGAAGCCGGTGCCACCCTGGCCGGTACCTTAATACAGTTGAAATTAGTAGATGAACTGATTGTTTATATAGCGCCTAAATTACTCGGCAGCATGGCGCAGCCACTGGCAGTGCTGCCACAGTTTAATACACTGGCTACAGTGCCCCAGTTGAGCTGGACCGATGTACGCATGGTTGGGCAGGATTTACGCCTTACTGCCCGACTTACCTGAATGTAACGGCTAAACGGGATAAGTATGTTTACAGGTATTATTGAAGCCACAGGTAAGCTTAATGCCATACAGCGGCGCGCAGCAGATATCAGCGTAACCATTTACAGCGACACGTTGGATTTCAGCGATGTAAAGCTGGGGGACAGCATTGCCAGCAATGGCGTTTGTTTAACGGTAACCAGGCTGGGTCCGCATAGTTTCGATGCTGATGTGTCATCTGAAACACTGGCGTATACGCTGTTTGGTCAGTATCAGACCGGCCAGCTTGTTAACCTGGAGAAAGCCATGCTGCCGACCACGCGGATGGGTGGCCATATTGTTAGTGGCCATGTTGATGGTGTGACGACAGTGGTTAAAATTGAACAAAATGGCCGGGCGTGGCAAGTTTGGTTGGCGTTGCCGAAAAATTTGGCGCATTACATTGCGCAAAAAGGCTCGGTGACAATAGATGGCATTAGTCTGACGGTGAATGAGCTGACGAAGGACGCTTTTCGGCTGACTATAGTGCCGCATACTCTGGCAAATACGACTATTGCACAATTAAAAGTGGGCACTGCAGTGCATTTGGAAGTCGATATTATTGCCCGCTATCTCGAACGTTTACTGAACAAAGACAGCGGCGCCAGCGGCGGCGGTGTCAGTATAGCGCTGCTGGCTCAGCGCGGATTTTTATAAAGAAGGCTTGCTATGCAACTGAATTCCCCAGCTGAAATAATCGAAGATATCCGTCAGGGCAAAATGGTGATCCTGATGGACGATGAAGACCGTGAAAACGAAGGTGATTTGCTCATGGCTGCCGAGTATATTACGCCAGAAGCGATAAATTTTATGGCTACCCATGGTCGCGGCCTGATTTGCTTAACACTGACCAAAAAACGCTGTAGCCAGTTGGCGCTGCCGTTGATGGTCGACGCCAATAAGTCACCTTTTTCTACTAACTTTACCGTATCGATTGAAGCGGCAGAGGGCGTAACCACCGGTATATCTGCGGCAGACCGTGCCCGCACGGTTAAGGCAGCAGTGGCCCGTGATGCCAGGCCGGGCGATATTGTGCAGCCCGGACATATTTTTCCGTTAATGGCTCAAGATGGCGGCGTGCTGGTGCGCGCCGGCCATACAGAAGCTGGCTGTGATTTAGCCCGTTTAGCAGGGCTGGAGCCTGCTGCAGTGATCGTTGAAATTTTGAATGATGACGGCACTATGGCACGCCGGCCAGATCTGGAAAGGTTTGCCAAAAAGCACGGTATTAAAATTGGCACTATCGCCGATTTGATTGAGTACCGTAACCTGAACGAAACAACTATCGAGCAGGTAGCCAGCTGCCATTTGCCGACAGAGTTTGGTGATTTTAAGCTGGTGACGTTTAGAGATACTATCGATAACCAAATCCATTTTGCGCTGGTAAAAGGCGAGATCAGTGCCGACGGGCCAACGCTGGTTCGGGTGCACTTGCACGATACGTTCAGTGATTTACTGATGGCAAACCGGGCAGCTAACCGCAGCTTTCCACTGCATACTGCAATGGAGCGCATAGCACGTGATGGAGGGGTGTTGGTGTTGCTTGGCAAGCATGAAACTGCCGAGCATCTTGTTCGCACCGTACAGGCATTTGAAGCTGAAGACAAAGGCGAGAAGCCACGCACAGCGCCCTGGAATGGTACATCGCGCAATGTGGGCGTAGGCTCACAAATTCTAGCCAGTTTAGGTGTAAAGCAAATGCGATTGTTAAGCCAGCCGAAAAAATATCACGCCTTATCTGGGTTTGGTTTGGAAGTGGTCGACTACGTCAGCGAATAGTGGTAGTTAAAACCGCAGCAGCGTTCGCACAAAGACGCTGCCGGTTTTGGTAAGCTTGTGCTATTATGCACGGCTAATTTTTAGCGGTGTTATTTTTTGAGGGTAACTCATGCAGGTGATTGAAGCGGGATATGCTGCCAACGGGAAAAAATTTGCGCTGGTTGTCGCGCGTTTTAACAGCTTTATTGTCGAAAGCCTGTTAGACGGTGCAATAGACACATTAAAGCGGATTGGTAACGTTGCTGAACAGGATATTACGGTGATCCGCGTGCCGGGCGCTTTTGAGTTGCCATTGGCAGTACAGCAGGTCGCCGCCAGTAAAAAATATGACGGTATTATCGCCTTAGGTGCGGTGATCCGTGGTGGTACGCCGCATTTTGAGTATGTCTCTGGTGAATGTACTAAAGGTATTGCGCAGGTGATGATGCAGTTTAGCCTGCCAGTTGCCTTTGGCGTGTTAACCGTTGACAGTATTGAGCAGGCTATTGAACGTGCCGGAACCAAAGCCGGTAATAAAGGCAGTGAAGCAGCGATGTCTACGCTGGAAATGGTTAACCTGCTGAACCAGCTGTAACAGGAAGAGAAACGTTAATGAAACCGAACGCCCGTCGTCAGTCACGGTCACTTGCCGTACAGGGAATTTACAGCTGGCATGTCAGCCAAAACCCTATTACTGAAATTGAACAGCAGCTGATGCTGGAAACCAATGTCAAACATCTGGATGTTGGTTATTTTCAGGATTTAGTGCGCGGTGTGGTAAAAAATCACACTACGTTAGATGACGCATTAAAGCCGTATCTGGACAGACCCTTTGAAGAAATTGATATGGTTGAAAAGGCCATTTTGCGGGTGTCAGCTTACGAGCTGAAATACCGGCTGGATGTGCCGTACAAAGTGATTATTAATGAAGCCATCGAACTGGCCAAAGCATTTGCTGCAGATGACAGCCATAAGTTCGTTAATGGCATTCTGGATAAGGCTGTGCGGGTTTTACGGCCAAGTTAAAGGAGAGCCGGCATACGCCGGCTTTTTAGTCTTATGGGCGAATTTGAGCTTATTTCCCGTTATTTTTCCTGCAGTGGCGCCAAGCGCAGTGATACCACTATAGGTGTTGGTGATGATGGGGCCGTTTTGCAGGTGCGTGACGGTTATGATCTTATTGTCACCACAGATACGATGGTGGCGGGGACGCATTTTTTTCCGGACGATGACCCAAGAGCACTGGGGCATAAACTGGTAGCTGTAAACGTTAGTGATCTGGCGGCCATGGGCGCCGAGCCAGCCTGGCTGTCGCTGGCATTGACGTTGCCTGAGGTCGATGAAAACTGGCTTAGTGCTTTTGCTGCAGGCTTGCATGAAACAGCAGAATACTATAATTGCCAGCTCATTGGTGGCGATACCACTCGTGGTCCGTTAAGCCTGACTATGGTTGCTAAAGGTATAGTGCCGCGGGGTAAGGCGATTAGCCGCAGCGGTGCCAGCGTGGGTGACTATATATACGTAACCGGAACTTTAGGTGACGCAGCCCTGGGGCTACGTTTGTGCCAAGGCGTGCATCAGGTTAGCAAAAAACACCAGACTCACATATTGCAGCGCTTTCATTATCCTTCTGCGCGCGTGGCCTTGGGCCAGGCATTACGCAATATTGCCAGCAGCGCGATGGACTTATCGGATGGCTTATACAGCGATATACAGCATATATTGGCGCGCTCCAAGGTAGGGGCCAGTATAGATGTTGCTAAGCTACCATTGTCTCAGGCGCTAAAAGACAGCTGCGATGCGGCGACAGCAATTGAGCTGGCGTTGTCAGGTGGTGAGGATTACGAACTGTTGTTTACCGTGCCAGAGGCACGACGCGGTTCTCTGGATGTACTGTTGTCGCCTTATGGCATCCCTTTGAGCTGTATCGGCCGTATTACTGGCGTCGCCGGTAAGCTGGAGCTAAAACAAGCTGAGCAGCAGTATGTTTATCAGCATCATGGTTTTACGCACTTTCCATGAGTAAGACAGCATTTAATCTGAAAAAATGGTATCAGTTCCTGGCGTTGGGGTTTGGAAGTGGCCTTGCCCCCAAAGCACCGGGTACCTTTGGTACTTTGGCTGCAGTGCCGCTGGTGGCCGTGCTGTTGTGGCTGGGGCAATACTATTTACTGACGTTTGTGCTGGCAGGCGGCGTGTTGGGTGTTTACCTTTGCGGACAGACAGCAAAAGATGTCGGCGAGCATGACCATGGCGCCATTGTCTGGGATGAAATTATCGGCTTTAGTATTACCATGTTATGGGCACCGCTGCATTGGCAAGCACTGCTGATGGGCTTTGTTTTATTCCGGCTGTTTGATATTGTAAAACCCTGGCCTATCAGCTGGCTTGACACTAAAGTGCATGGCGGTGTCGGTATTATGCTGGACGATATTGTTGCCGGCATCTTCGCGCTGATTATTTTACAGCTGCTATTGCCATTTCTGCCACTGAGTTAACCGATGAACACAGGTTGCCATTAATGAAATATCTGCTGTCGTTAATTTTATTTTGCTGCAGTTTTGGTGTCGCCTGCTATCAACAACAATCCGTCTATGATTTTGATATTAAACACTGGAACAGTGGCGACGGGCTGTCGAGCAACTCGGTAAGGTCAGTTAGTCAAGACTCGCAAGGTTTTATCTGGCTGGCAACATTATATGGTTTGAACCGGTTTGATGGTGTGCAGTTCGAGCACTTTACCATGGAGCAGCACCGCCATCTTGCAAGTAATGCGGTTACCCGCTTATTTCATGACAGCAGAGGTTACATGTGGGTGGGAACGAAAGCCGGATTATCGGGCCTGGATCCACTATCCCTGACATTTGACCGCTACCCAATATTGGCTGAGGTTACCTCGATAATTGAAGTTCGCCCGGGCGAGGTTTGGGTAGCGGCAGATCATTTGTTTCGTGTGGTCGACGGCAAGGTTAGCCGGGTTGAGCAAATAAAAGCGCAGGTGAGTCAGCTAGAATTGGTGGGCGATCAGGTGTGGGTTAGTAGCACTGAAAAGCTTTACCTGCTTAATCCTGATGGCGATGTGCAAAGTTTTAATTTACCTGCTGAGCTGATGCAAACGCCGGTATATGATTTGTATTGGAGCAAAGACCGGTTGCACATTGCGGCAGAGGCTGGTTTTTTTCATCTGCAACCCGACGGCACAGTAACTCAATGCCAATTGCCAGATAACAATAATACGGCGGTGTATAAGCTGTTAAAAGATAGTTCAGGTAACAACTGGATTTCTGCGCACCGCAAGCTGTTCCACAAACATGTCAATCAGGAATGGCAACACATTACCGGCGATGAACTCGGAAGCTATCCCTGGTTCAGTGATATTTTTGAAGACCGCGAGCAAAACATCTGGTTAGCCAGCTTTAGTGATGGCTTATATCGGGCGTCCAGCGGCAATATTCGTCGTATCGTGGCTCAAAGCGCTGATCCGGTGGTTCGCAGTGTTGCTGTGACCCCTGAGAATCATTTGTTGCTGGCCGGACAGTCTGATTTGGGTGAGCTTCGGGCTGACGGCAGCTATCATAAATTATTGGATGCGTCGGCCATCGGGGCTAACACTATACATGACGTATTTTGGCCATCAGTTGAAGAAATGTGGCTGGCTACAGATCGCGGTGTTAAGCGATTATTTCGCGGTGACACTAAGCTGTCAGCCCAATTCCCAGAGTTAAATAAATATACTGTCCGCATATTGATGCCCGATGGCCTTGATGGCCTGTGGATTGGCGGCGTAATGGGTATATTTCATTATCAGGGCGCTGGTTTGACAGCCTTTTCACATAACAATGAATTGGAGTCACGTAATATTACTGCGATGCAGCAATACCAACGATCACTGGTTTTCGGCACGACCCGGGGCTTATATCAGTACGCTGATAATCAATTAGTCCGGTTGGGTATTGGCAGCGCGCTGTACAACAGTTATATCACTGCACTGCAATTAATGCCTGACGGTACCGTTGTTGCGGCGACACTGGATGATGGTGTTTTTGTTCGCTTACCGCAGCAGCAACAGTGGCTGCAGTGGCACAGTGCTAATGGTTTACCTCATAGCCCGGTTGTCAGTTTGATCTTCGATGTTGCCAGTGAGTACTTATGGGTAAGCAGTCACAAAGGTATTTTCCGGGTACATCTTGCAGACTTAGCGCAGTTGAGTAAATCTGAGCTAATGGCGCAGCAAGTGTTAGGTCCGCACGACCGTCAGCTAGGCACAGTGCCCGGACGTTGTTGTAATGGCGCAGGGCATGCCAAAGTTGCTTTCTGGCAGCAGCAATATTGGTATCCGACGCTAAAAGGGGTAGTAGCAGTAACAGCAGATTTGTCCGCCTTGCCAAGCCGGCAATTACAACCGGTAATTAAGCAGGTACTAGGGGCAAAGAATTATGTAGTAGATAATGGTTTGCAACATCTGGTGCTGGACTTGGATGACCGTAACCTGAGCATCCAATACTCTGCCTTAGAGTTTGTTAAACCAACGGCACTGCGGTTTAGATATAAGCTGCAAGGATTCGATCAGCATTGGCACGATGTTGCCGATCGACGTGAGGCGGTATATACCAACCTGACACCCGGGCGATTTGAGTTTGTGTTGCAAACGCGATTTGACAACGAATCCTGGCAGCATGCACGTTCGGCGCGGTTAACGCTTACCGTACCAAAACGCTTTGACGAGACCCTACTCTATCGTGGTTTATGGCTGCTTCTGGCTTTATTTTGTTTGTATTGGTTAATGTGGCTGATGCGGCGTAACAGCATGTATCAGCAGCAGCAACTGGAACGTTTGGTAAAGCAACGCACGCAGGAGCTGGAAAACAGTAATGTCAAACTCAATGAGCTAAATGAGCAGCTAACCTTGCTGACGCACAAAGACAGCCTGACTGGGCTGCGCAACCGGCGGTTCTTGTTTGAACAATTGCCTAAAGACATTGAACACTTTCAGCGTAATCGTGATTCTATGCTTGCCCAGGGCAAGTGCGTCGCGTTGATCCATCTGGATCTGGATAACTTTAAGCAAACCAATGATCAGTTCGGTAACAGCGCTGGTGATAGCTGTATTCAGCAAGTTGCCGGATTATTAATTCGCGAAACCCGTGGTTCTGATTACGTAGTGCGGTTTGCCGGTGAAGAGTTTGTACTGGTATTGCGCGATATTCAAACTGAGCTGGTGGCTGAGTTCAGCCAGCGTTTAAATGAGCTGGTCGCCCGTACGGTGTTTAATTTGCCTGATGGACATCGAACCCGATTAACCTGTTCGGTTGGTTATGCTATTTATCCTCTTGAATTGTTAGGCGGTCAGTTAATTAACTGGGAAATTTCGTTGCAACTGGCAGAGATGGCGTTACATCATGTTAAGCACGCAGGTAAAAATGGTGTGGCAACGATAAGTTTTGATCAGCAAGTAGATGCCTTTGAATTTGAAGACTCGTCTCATGTTGAGGCTCAGGTTGAGCGATTGTTATCAGCCGGCCTGGCACATTTCAATATGAAGAGCCCGAGTGAGCGTTAACAAAAAACCCGCAGTTGTTGCGGGTTTTTTGTTTATATCAACGCGGATATTTTCGCCAGGATGCCGGCGCTATCCAGCCCGAGCTCAGTGTAAATTTCCTGCTGCGTGCCGTGTTTAATAAAATGGTCCGGCAAACCCAGCATGCTCAGTTTCACGTTTAACTGCTGCTGAGTAACAAATTCTGCTACGGCTGAACCAGCGCCGCCCATAACAGCGTTGTCTTCCACCGTAATAAAATGCTGATGTTGGTTTGCCAGCTCACGCAGTAAGGTTTCATCCAGCGGTTTGACAAAGCGCATGTCTACCAACGTCGCATCTAAATGCTCAGCGGCCTGTTGACAGGCGCTAAGCAGTGGGCCGAATGCCAGTATGGCCAGTTTTTTGCCCCGACGCACTACGTTAGCTTTGCCTATAGCCAATAACTGCATGTCCTGTTGAGGCGTAATGCCTGTGCCACTGCCACGCGGATAGCGCACCGCTGCCGGGCCAGGGTGCTGATAACCGGTGTATAACATTTGCCGGCATTCGTCTTCATCTGATGGCACCATCAGCAGCATATTTGGAATGCAGCGGATAAAGCTAATGTCGAATGCGCCTTGATGGGTGGGGCCGTCTGCTCCCACCACGCCGGCCCGGTCAATGGCAAACAACACATCCAGATTTTGTAATGCCACATCGTGAATTAACTGGTCGTAGCCGCGCTGTAAAAAACTGGAGTAAATGGCCACTACCGGCTTTAAGCCTTCAATTGCCATACCTGCGGCTAACGTCACCGCATGTTGTTCTGCTATGGCAACATCAAAATAGCGCTGTGGGTAGGTTTTGGAGAAGCGCACCAGATCGGAGCCTTCACGCATGGCAGGTGTAATAGCTTGCAGCCGTTCATCCTGCTGAGCCATATCGCAAATCCAGTTGCCAAAAATATTAGAAAAGCTGGCCAGGCTGGCTTTTTTGGCCGGCTGTTTTATCTCGTCAGGGTTAAATTTTGACACCGCATGGTAGCCAATAGGGTCAGCTTCGGCCGGTGCGTAACCTTTACCTTTTTTCGTGGCAATATGCAGTAGTTGCGGGCCTTTAAGGTTGCGCATATTGCGGATAGTATCGACCAGGCCGTTAACATCATGGCCATCAATCGGGCCTATGTAGTTAAAACCCAATTCTTCAAAAAAGGTGCCCGGCGTTACCATGCCTTTAAAGTGTTCTTCTGCCCGGCTGGCCAGCTCATGTAGTGGTGGTACGCCGCTTAAGATTTTTTTACCCCCCTCGCGCAGGCTGGTGTAAAAGCTGCCGGATAAAATACGGGCAAAGTAACGGTTTAATGCACCGACGTTTTCCGAAATAGACATTTCATTGTCATTCAGAATAACCAGCATGTCGGGCCTTTCTTCTCCGGCATGATTCAGTGCTTCAAACGCCATGCCTGCGGTAATAGCACCGTCGCCAATCACGGCAACCACTTTACGGTTAGAACGGGCCTGGCGAGCCGCTATTGCCATGCCCAGCGCCGCACTGATTGACGTGCTGGAATGACCAACTGACAATACGTCATACTCGCTTTCTTCCCGAAATGGAAACGGGTGCAGGCCATCTTTTTGCCGGATGGTATGCATTTTATCTGCACGGCCGGTTAAAATTTTATGCGGATAGGCCTGATGACCGACATCCCAGATAAGCCGATCGTATGGTGTGTTATAAACATAATGTAGAGCGACTGTCAGTTCCACGGTGCCAAGGCCAGAAGCAAAATGACCGCTGCTTTGGCTTACACTGCGCAGTAAATAGCTACGCAATTCATCGCTCAGTGCACTCAACTTATCCTGTGGCAGCTGTCGTAGCTGTTCTGGGAAGTTAGCTTTGGCCAGCAGTGGGTAATCGTTAATATCTAACGCCATAATGGGTGCCTGTATTAAAACTTGCGTTCGATGATGTACTGGGCAAAGCTTCGTAACTCATCGGTGTTATAAGGTAGTGCAGCCAGCGCGTCTAGCGCATCCTGATATAGCTGCAATGCTTTTTCTTTGGCTTGTATCAGCCCCAGCAACGCCGGGTATGTAGCTTTGTTCGCCTTGGTGTCTGAGCCCTGTGGTTTACCCAAAGTTTGGGTGTCACTTTCAATGTCGAGAATATCATCCTGCACCTGAAAAGCCAGCCCTAATGCTCGGGCAAAAGCCTGTAAGGCAGCAAGCTCCGCTGGCGCTTGTTTACTACTACATAGCCACGCCAGCTGCACAGCACATTCTATCAGGGCGCCTGTTTTCAGCCGGTGCATTCGCTCCAGCTGTGTCAGATCAGTACGTTGATTTGTCTGCGCCAGATCTATCGCCTGCCCGCCACACATGCCACTGTACCCAGAAGCGAGCGCTAACTGTTGCAACATGCTTACCACTGACGTACTACAGACTTGCTGATACGGGTGGCTGGCAATAATTTCAAATGCCAGTGCTTGTAACGCATCACCGGCCAGCATCGCTGTCGCCTCATCAAAAGCTTTATGGCAAGTCGGTTTGCCTCGGCGTAAATCATCGTTATCCATCGCGGGTAAATCGTCGTGAATAAGAGAGTAACTGTGGATTGCCTCAAGTGCTGCTGCCGGACCATCTAAATCATTTAGATTAGCGCCTAACAAGGTACCACAGGCATAGACCAAAAAGGGGCGCACCCGCTTGCCTCCGAGTAGCAAGCTATACGACATCGCGTTCAATAAACGTGCATCGGTGTGCGGTTTATTCGCCAGCACGTGCTGCAGGTGTGCCTCAACTCGCTGCTGGTAAAGGGGTAATTGTTGCACCAGCACCTTAATCTCCCTGCTCTGGTTCAAATGGCAGCAGGCTTTCTTGTTGTTGCTGTTGCATTAATAACTGCACTTTTTGCTCGGCCGATTGCAGCAATTGCTGACTTTGCCGGGCCAGGGTAATACCACGTTCAAACTGTTGCAATGACTGATCCAGCGACAGCTCGCCTTGTTCCAGTTGTTGCACTATCTGCTCTAGTTCGGACAACGTTTGTTCAAACTGGCTCAAGTCGGCTTTTTTTTTGCTCATACAACCCCCTGCAAAAGTGTGCGCAAAGTTACCCTAGCAGGCTATTATGGTCAATCAGAAAGCGGTTGTGAAAGGCTAAATTGATAATTTCATACAATTTATATTCAATGATCCAGCGCATTTGTCGATAAACAGCTATCGTCTAAGATAAACTGATAACATCTTTGCCGCAGCAGCAATACAGTTAAGGAGAAAACAGTGGATATAGCCACCCTGGTCGGTATGTTAGGCGCTATAGGTTTTATTATCATGGCGATGATACTAGGCAGCAACGGTGCGCCTGGTATGTTTATGGATACTGTATCAATTTTGATAGTCGTAGTGGGCTCTATTTTCGTAGTGTTATCCAAATTTACCCTTAGCCAGTTTTTTGGTTCCGGCAAAGCCGTGGCAAAGGCTTTCATGTTCAAAATTGAATCACCGGAAGAGTTGATAGAAAAAGCCGTGCAACTGGCTGACTCAGCCCGTAAAGGTGGTTTTCTTGCGCTGGAAGAAGCTGAGATCCCTAATGCCTTTATGCAAAAAGGCGTAAATATGCTGGTAGACGGCCATGATGGCGATGTAGTGCGGGCCACGTTACTCAAAGATATTAGTCTGACAGAAAAACGCCATGAAACGGCGATAGCTATCTTTAAAAACCTCGGTGATGTCGCGCCGGCTATGGGCATGATTGGTACTCTTATTGGTTTGGTGGCGATGCTATCCAACATGGACGACCCTAAAGCGATAGGGCCGGCAATGGCGGTGGCACTGTTAACCACCTTGTACGGGGCTTTTATTGCTAACGTTATTGCTATTCCGCTGGCTGACAAGCTGGCGGTGCGTAACTTACAGGAGAAGACGAATAATCAGTTAATTCTCGATGCGATACTCGGCATTCAGGATGGCCAGAACCCGAAAGTAATTGAAGGTATTTTACGTAACTATTTAGCCCAGGGTAAGCGCGAGCCTGCAGCAGCGGAGTAAGTTATGAGTGATGAAGCCGAAGAGTGTAAATGCCCACCACCAGGCTTGCCAGCCTATATGGGCACCTTTGCTGATTTAATGGCACTGCTGATGTGTTTTTTTGTGTTGTTACTGGCGTTTTCTGAGATGGACGTGCTGAAGTTTAAGCAAATAGCTGGCTCGATGAAATTTGCCTTTGGCGTGCAAAATAAAATTGAAGTAGAAGATATTCCTAAAGGCACCAGCGTGATAGCGATGGAGTTTCGGCCCGGCCGTCCAGATCCGACACCAATAGAAACCCTGCAGCAGCAAACGATGGAAATTACTCAGCAAGTGATTGAGTTTCAGGCCGGTGAGGAAGACTCAGCCGGTGGTCGGCAAGAGCAGCGTGAAGATCTTAGCGGCGGCCAATCGGTAAGTAATGCTGAAGAAATTATGGACGGTGAACAGGCTGCTGCCCAGGCTGAGGCTGAGGCTATGCAGCAACAAACCAATGAAATGGTGAAAAAGCTGGCTGAGCAGTTGGAAAAGCAAATTGTCGACGGGGCATTAGAATTGGAGTCTTTGGGCCAGCAAATAATTATCCGCATTCGGGAAAATGGCTCTTTCCCGTCAGGCTCATCATTTTTACAGCCACGGTTTAAGCCCATAGTGCAGCGCATTGGTGAGCTGTTAAACGACGTGCCGGGTGAAATTACCGTTACTGGTCACACTGACGATATTCAGGTGTCGGATGAACTACACAGCAATAACTGGCACTTGTCTGCTCAGCGTGCGGTATCGGTGGCGACCGAAATGGTAAAAGCAACGGGCTTTGATCGTAAACGGTTGGTGGTAGTAGGGCATGCTGATACTAAGCCGTTGGTGCCAAACGATTCAGAACTCAACCGGCGACGCAATCGCAGGGTAGAAGTGTCGATAATGCAAGGTAAGGCAAAAGAATCTGAACCTATCAGTCTGGAACCGGCACCACAAAACTGACTTGTTACAACGCGCAGATTAGGTCTTTAGTTTCAGATCCGCTATAATCTGCGCCACTTTTTTTTCTGCTAAATTGTGCTGCCTGCTGATGATTGAATTTCTTATTAAATTACACCCTGAAATCGCTATTAAAAGTAAATCGGTGCGTAAACGCCAGACATTACTTCTGGAGCGCAATCTAAAAACGATCCTGCTGCAGGTTGATTCTGGCGTAGAGGTTACCAATAACTTTGACCATCTTACCGTGCGCTGTGACAGCGATGATGACGCACTGCGCCAACGCTTAATTGCGCGGTTGGAGTGTATTCCCGGCATCGTGGCCTTTGCGGAGATGCAATCGAGCACTTTTAGCAGTCTGCACGATATTTTTGAACAGGTACTGACGGTATATGCGTCACAGCTGACTAATAAAACTTTTAGCGTTAGGGTGCGCCGCACTGGCAATCACGACTTCAGCTCGATTGAAGCCGAACGCTACATTGGCGGTGGTTTAAATCAACATGTTGCCAGTGCCAAAGTACAGCTTAAAAAGCCTGATCTGGTTGTTACTCTGGAAATTAAAAAAGACATGCTGATTATGGTGCGGCAGATGCACGCGGGAATGGGCGGTTTTCCGCTTCCATCTCAATCTGATGTACTGTCATTAATTTCAGGTGGTTATGATTCCGCCGTTGCCAGTTATCTTATGATCCGTAAAGGCCTGCGCACCCATTATCTGTTTTTTAATCTGGGGGGTGCGGCGCATGAAGCAGGTGTACGGGAGATGGCCTTTTATATCTGGCAGCGTTACAGCCTGTCGCATAAAGTAAAGTTTGTCAGTGTCAATTTTGCCCCCGTAGTAGAGCAAATTTTAGAGAACATCGATAGTGGCCTGATGGGGGTAGTGTTAAAACGCATGATGATGCGAGCCGGTAGCCAGATTGCTGAGAGGCTGGGTATCAAAGCGCTGGTTACGGGTGAGAGTATTGGTCAGGTTTCCAGCCAAACCATTACTAACCTTAACGTGATAGATAGAGTTACCGATACCTTGATATTGCGGCCGTTGATTTATCAGGACAAGCAGGAAATTATCGACCTGGCGCGTAAAATCGGTGCCGAAGATATTGCTAAGAGTATGCCGGAATATTGTGGCGTTATCTCAAAAAGGCCAACAGTCAACGCGGTGTTATCAGAGGTAGAGCAAACTGAACTGCAATTTGATTTCAGTGTGCTGGAGCAGGCCGTAAATGAGGCCAAAGTGTTAGATATTCGTACGGTAGATTATCAGGCTGAACAGCAAGCGCATGTAGTGACTGAACTGGCCCAGCTGCCAGCCAATGCAATAGTGTTGGATATTCGAGCCCCGGAAGAAACAGATGACAAACCGCTGACAGTTGCCGGGCACCAGGTTATTGAAATGCCGTTTTTCCGTTTAGCGTCGCAGTTTGCCAGTCTGGATCAAAGCCAGCAGTATTTTTGTTACTGCCAGCGAGGTGTAATGAGCCGGTTGCAAGCGATAGTGCTGCAAGAGCAAGGCTTTAGTAATGTTGCGGTATACCGGCCTTAACCGCCGCTTTCAAGCTGTTGCACTTGTTGCAGCAGTTTAGCATTTTGCGGCACGGCAATGCCAAAACGTGCCGCATGGCGCACAATATAGCCGCTAATGGCATCGATTTCAGTGCGTCGTTGATAGGCGATATCTTGCTGCATCGATGAAAAGTTCTGTGCAGTTGCCGTAATGACCTGGTGCACTCTGTTGAGTGTCGCCTGATACGGTAGCTCATAACCGCAAGCTGCACTTACTTTGCACACTTCCTGCGTTATAACGGCGATCTGTGATTGAAACTCTGGCTGTGTCAGCTCGCCATTGCGACAGTTGTGGATCGCAGTGAGCGGGTTAATCACGGCATTAATAGCCAGCTTTTGCCACAAATAAGGCTGAATATCATCTACGTAAAGCAGTGGCCCCAATGCCTTGTCCATGGCGTCTTCTACCTGCGTTTTATAGGGTAATGCGCCGTCACTAAGCGGTGCCAGTACACTTTGTCCGTTGCCGCTATGAATGGCGGCGGTGTGCCGGCGCAACGCACCATGCGTAGTGCTGAGAAACCACAAACCCTGCGCTGCGCCAAGCAGGGGTAAAACCTGCTCAATAGTGCCCATACCATTATGACTTAGCACCAGCTGGGCCGTTGGGCTCAGGTGTGGTAATAACTGTCTTACCGCGGAGATAACAGCATGGCTTTTCACCGGCAGTAATACTGCGGTTAACGGCGTGGTTGCGGCGGGGAAATTTAGCTGTTTTGTTTGATCGGCTTTAATAAAATCAATAGTAAGCCCTGTGCGCTGGCGTAACCACAAAGATACCGGCTCGTCGCACAGTGCCATGCGGCTTGCCGCCAGCAGGCCAATAGCGCCCTGGCCAACGACTACCCAGCTTAACGCTGACTGCGGGGGCGTAATGTGTGCCATAGTGCCCTAAGCAAGTAAAAGCTGGCAATGCCGCCAATATCGGCCAGCCAGTCCCACCAATCGCCATTACGCCGGGTAAAGTAGTGTTGGGCTAACTCTACTGCGCCGCCATAAATCCCAAGTAACAAAAATGCTGGCCAGGCGCTGAGTTTAAAGCCTTTCCACAGTAGGGCAGTGAGAACAGCAAAGATACCGAAATGGGCAATTTTGTCCATGTGGGCAAAGCCACCGCCAATCCGATGGCCGCTTAGCTCAGCCAGGAAGCCGGCAGTTGCCAGCGCAAAGCACAATACACATACCCAACGATAAAAAACCTGCGACACAGCTACCCCCTGTCAGAAACGGCGCTCGGATTGTAGCAGTTTTCTGGTTATAATCACCAGCAGACAGAATGGCTTATGCTAAGGAGATTTTAATGCCCTCATTCGATATCGTGTCAGAAATTGATATGAACCAGGCTAGAAACGCGGTAGAAAATGCTAAGCGGGAGCTTGAGACCCGCTTTGATTTTCGCGGCGTTGACGCCAAAATTGAGCTAAACAAAGAACAGATTGAACTAACCGCTGAAGCAGATCAGCAAGTGATGCAGTTGTTTGATATTTTTGCCATTAAAGCCAGTAAGCTGCAGCTTGATGTTAGTAGTTTCAAAATTGAAAAAGAAGACCGTCATGGTAAATTCGTAACGCGCTATGTCAGCATTAAGCAAGGCATTGACAAAGACATGGCGAAGAAAATCATTAAACTGGTTAAAGACAGCAATATTAAGGTACAGATAGCTATTCAGGGAGAAGAGTTGCGGGTAACGGGTAAAAAGCGTGACGATCTGCAAGCGGTAATGCAATTAGTGCGCACATCTGATCTGGGCCAGCCTTTCCAGTTTAAAAACTTTCGCGACTAACAGGTTATATTTAGCCGTCCAGACACCTGTTGACATTTTAGGTTGATTGCGTAAACTGCACGCGGCTCCAACACGGAGCCGCTTTTTCTGGTGCTGTAGGCAACTGCAGTTAAACGGGAATCTGGTGTAAATCCAGAGCTGCCCCCGCAACGGTAAACAACTGAGCTGTATTCATAGCCACTGTCGCAAGATGGGAAGGCGAGTGCAGGCGCAAGCAGGTTGTCAGCCCGGAGACCGGCCAGAAAAATCCTTCAACCATATTAAATGTGCGGCGGGCACGTTTTCGGAGCTTACATGTTTAAACCTGCTTTGGCGGCCTTGTTGGTCGCATCCTGTTTTTCAGCTGCTGCTGAGAACATCGAACATATTAGTATTTACGCTAACCGCACCGCCGTGGCACAACAAGACGTGCTGGCCAGTGTCACAGTGCTGGAGCGCGAAGATATCGTCGCGCGCCAGGCCAACGATTTACCGGCCTTACTGGCGCAACTGCCGGGTATCAATCTGGCCAGAAGTGGTGGCCGCGGCCAATTGAGCAGTCTTTTTGTACGCGGTGGCGAAACCAAGCACACTCTGGTGTTAATTGACGGCGTACGCACTGGTTCGGCTACGGCTGGCGCAAAATCACTGGCTATGCTGCCTTTAGAGCTGATTGAGCGTATCGAAGTTATCCGTGGCCCGCGTGCAGCCTGGTACGGTTCAGATGCACTGGCTGGTGTTATCGCTATTACCACAAGACGTGCCAATACCGTTGAGCTAAATGCTAATGTTGGTAGTTACGGCCAGGCAGGTACTGATATCAGTTTAAGTCACAGTGCAGCTCAGTTAACCTTGCGGGCTACTGCAGGGGTAAGCCGTGCTGATGGTTTTAATGTCCAGCCTGCACAAGATCCGGATCGGGATGGATACAATCAGAAGTTTATGAAAGCGGCGGCAGACTATCAAACAGCACTGGGTTTATGGACGGCTCAGGTTGATGTTAATTCCGGCTATTATGAGTTTGATACGTCCTGGGGTACAGAAGATCAAGCCGATACCTTAAACCGCACCTATTTACTCGGCTGGGGTCATCAAACAGGCTCATGGCAGCACCAGGCTCAGCTAAGCCGGCAGTTAGATCGTGATGTGAGTTTCGGCCCGGTGTCCAGTAGCCCGTTTACTACCGAACGTGATGAGTTTAACTATCAAACCACAACGGATCTTACCGACAAGCTGGCGGTATTGTTGGGGGTTAACTGGTATCAGGAAGAAGTGGCAAAAGCCGCACCAAGCTTTGAGCGTGACAATCGTACTAACCGCGCGCTGTTTACCGGTGTTAGTTACCAGCTGAGTCAGTTAAAGCTTGAAGTTGCCGCGAGACAGGATAATGCAACTCAGTATGGCAGCAATAACACCTGGCAACTTGCGACTGGTTATCAGTTCAACGAGCAATGGGCACTGCGCGCCAGCCGCGGTTCGGCTTTTAAAGCGCCGACGTTTAATGACTTATATTTCCCGGGTGCCAGCAACCCGGATTTACTGCCGGAACGCGCAATTGCCGATGAACTGGCGCTAGATTTCACAACAGCGGCTGCGCAAATAAGCCTGGCGTGGTTTAACCGCGACGTAACTAATCTTATTCAATGGGTTATTACGCAGCCGGAAAATATCGCTAAAGCTGATATTGAAGGCATAGAATTTAGTATGGCTTATCAGTGGCAGCAGTGGTCGCAACGTTTTGCTTACACCTGGCTGGATGCGCGCGACAAGTCAAATGATGCCCGGTTGTTACTGCGTCCGGAAAACAGTATCAACTGGCGTGGTGGTTTTAACGCCGATAGTTGGTCAGCTTTTATCACGGCAGATTATCAAAGCCGCACCAGGCAGCCATTTGACTGGGCAAGCGGCAGTAATTTCCCTGATGCACCTGCTCATACTTTATGGGGCTTAGGTGCCAGTTATACGGTTTCAGCAGCACTTACAGTGCGCGCCAAGGTGGACAATCTGTTCGACAAGGATTATTACACCAATCATGGCTATGCCACGGCCGGTACTAACTTTGGTATCAGTGTTAGCTATACGCCGCAATAGCCGGGTTGGGCTTAAACAAGCATGCTTATCGCATGCTTGTTTATCCACAGGTTCTGTTTTTGGCTGGTTGCCGCAAAGTGTTATTGTGCTGCCATATCCGGATAATGCAGGTAATCGTAATAGCGTTGAGGTTGAATAGTGCTGTTAAGAAGCCGCCATAATTGCTCTGCCAGTGCTGTATTCTGCTGATAAAAGGCCTGGCTAAATACCAGATAACCGGTGGTCTCATACAAGGGGGGATACACTACAATCAGTGGTTTACGCTGGCTAAGCAAGTCAGCGCCGGCAACATCATTCACTTTACACAGCGTGGTGGTGGCATCAACCCGACCGGACAATACCAGTTCTAACGCCTGCTGCTGTGAGCGCACAGGCACCACGCTTATACCCGCTGGATAATCTGGGGTAGAGTAGCCAAGCGGCCTGGAAAAGACCAGGTTGCCATGTTGCTGGGTGATTTTCTGTTGAATATCGTTGTCTGCCCGGTGAACCAGGCAAGTAGCATGGCTGCTCATGGCGCGTCCGGGGTCTGGCTTGCCGTCTGCAGTAGTGGGGTAAACTGCAAACTCGCTGCGCTGCGGTAAATAAGTGGCTACCAGCGCATCTACTTCATTTTGTTCGAGCTTTTGCAGGCAACGCCGCCAGGGAAAACGGACAAAGATCAGTTTAACATTACCGGCCACTGCAGCAGTGGCATGCAAATGCTCTAAAGTCACGCCGGGTAGAGCGGGCGTAACATGGCCCTCGCCGGTATAATAGGGCAGTAGTTGTTTGTCTTCGTAGCAAAATGTCAGTGTGACATTGTGTTCTGCCCGCGTTACAAATGCTAATAACAAACTAAGACAAAGCAGCAACACAATAGGGTACGTCATAGTGTTCTCGATTTTTACAGCACTGCAATATGTTGCACAGCAACTTACTCAGGGTGTTAATGCGGCTGATTTTAACAGCTCAGCATAGCTTTGTCTGAATTTTGCCATTTTCGGCGCCACTACCACCTGACAATAGCCTTGCTCCGGGTGTTGTAAAAAGTATCCCTGATGATAGCTCTCGGCCAGATAAAACGCTGACACAGGGCTTAGTTGCGTGACAATAGCTTTACTGAATACTCGTTTTTCGCTCAGCTGCAGTATCATTTGTTCTGCAATTTGCTGTTGTTGCGCGTTGTGATAAAAAATAACTGAGCGGTACTGCGTGCCAACATCATTACCCTGACGGTTTAGCTGCGTTGGGTCGTGCAAGCTAAAAAATACCAGACACAGTTGCTGATAACTAATAATGCTGTCATCAAATTCTACCTGTACCACTTCGGCGTGGCCGGTATCGCCATCACAAACACGGCGGTAGCTCGCGCTGCTGGCGTCACCGCCCATATAGCCGCTTAATGCACGGATAACACCATTGAGCTGGTTCATCGCGGCTTCCAGACACCAAAAGCAGCCTGCGCCAAAGGTTGCGGTTTGTATCGACATAATAAATCCTCTGATTAGTTGCTGCCATGTTAGCTGTAATTCATCTTAGTTTAGCCAGTAAAAAGGGCGCTGTGCAGCGCCCTTTCAGATTTACAGAGGATTAACCTCATCTGCGGCATGCTCGTCGGGCGCTTCACGTTCCAGCCGGTGCAGTTTTTGCTCAAGTCGCTTCGGTGAGCCTGTATTGCCCGCTATAACCATGTAGGTTACCGGTACTACGTAAATTGTCATGAGTGTGGCCAGCGCTACCCCTGAGAAGATAACCATGCCTATTACCATCCGGCTTTCTGAGCCAGGGCCGCTGGCGACTATCAGCGGGATACTGCTCATTGCTGTGGTAAACGCCGTCATGACGATAGGGCGCAGGCGCTGACTAGACGCTTGCTTTATCGCGCTGCTGAATTCAACACCAGCATCACGTAACTGGTTGGCAAATTCCACAATCAGGATGCCATTTTTAGCCACCAGCCCTATTAGCATTACCAAACCTATCTGGCTATAAATATTCAGTGTCATGCCGGTAAAATACAAACCGGATAAGGCACCAACCAGACCAAGTGGTACCGTGATCAGGATTACCAGTGGGTGAACAAAGCTTTCAAATTGCGCGGCCAGTACCAGATAGGTGATAAGCAACGCCAACACAAACACCATTAACGTTGAGCTGCCGCTTTCCTGATACAGTAATGACTCGCCCTTGTAATCAATACCTACTGTATCCTGAATCTCGGTTTGCACCACATTCTCTAAATATTCTAATGCTTCACCCAGGCTGTATCCCGGCGCCATGCTGGCAGTGAGCGTAATGCTGCGCATCCGGTTGTAACGGTTCAGGCTGGATGATGTAGCTTCTTCACGCAACGTCACCAGATTGTCCAGTGGGATCAGCTCGCCTGAGGTGTCAGAGCGCAAGTAGACATTGGTGATAGTGCCTGGTGCGGCGAAGTCTTCATCAAGGCCCTCAATGATCACATCGTATTCTTTGCCGCGATCTAAAAAGGTGGTTACCCGGCGTCCGCCTAGCATAGCCTCTAGTGAGCGGCCGATAGCGCCGACAGAAATCCCCAGATCGCCGGCACGTTCAGTGTTAATTTCAACCAGCACTTGTGGCACGGTTTCTTTATAATCGTGGTCCATCATCAGGATATTTGGGTTTTCTGCCGCTTTAGCTATAACGATATCGCGCCAACGCGCCAGATCCTCATAGGTATTGCCCTGCAACACCAACTGAATGGGCCGGCTACCACCGCCACCGCCACCTAGGCCACTGCGCATAAAGGTAAAGGCGCGTACATCTGGTATAGCATTTAATTTTGGGCCAACCTCTGCCATTAATTCCTGAGTGCGGCGTTTACCATTGTGCCAGTTTTCTGCACCCACTATGGCAACGCCGCCACTGTTACCCCAGCCCGGTACCCGTACTAGCAACCGGTTAAACTCGCCATTGTGGTAGTACGGCATCAGGACGTCTTCTATCAAGCGCATATTACGGCTGTTGCTGCTATAACTGGCGCCTTCGGCCGGGCTCATCATTACAAAAAAAGTGCCTCTGTCCTCTTGCGGCGCCAATTCGCTGGGCAGCAACCGCACCAGCATGTAGCTGGCAACAAAGCATAAGCTGACGACTATCATCACCGGCCAGCGTGTGCCACAGACTACGTCAAGTTGACGGCGGTAGGCGGCTTCGAGTTTGTGAAAGGCGGCATGTAGCCATAGTCCCAACTTACTTTCCCGCTTTTGGTGCGTCAGCAGCTTGCTACAGAGCATCGGCGACAGCGTAAGGGCTGTGACACTGGAAAAGGCTACAGCTGCAGCAATAGCCAGGGCAAACTCGGTAAAGAGTTTGCCAAGTTGGCCCTGCATAAACACCAGCGGTACAAACACTGAAATTAGCACCAGTGTTGTAGCCACTACGGCAAAACCGACCTCACGGGCACCGCGATAGGACGCCAACAAAGGGTGTTCGCCCAGTTCAATCCTTCGGTAAATATTTTCCAGCACCACGATAGAGTCATCAACCACCAGACCAATAGCCAGCACCATTGCCAGTAAAGTTAACAGGTTGACGGAGAAATCAAGGGCAAACAATACGGTTACGGCGGCAACCAATGCTACTGGCACAGTAACCGCCGGGATAAAGGTAGCGCGGATGTTGCCTAAAAACAGAAATATCACCACCACGACCAACGACATGGCGATAGCCAGGGTGTTGTATACTTCTTTTATCGATTCAGCGATAAATAACGACGAATCATAACCCGGCTCAATAGTGGTGCCTTCTGGCAGTGTGGGTTTGATGCGCTCCATTTCAGCTCGCGCAGCTCTGACAACTTCCAGTGTATTGGCTTTAGACTGCTTAATAATACCGATGCCAAGCAGGTTTTTACCATCACCACGAAACTCACTTTCTTCATTTTCAGAGGTCAGTAATACGTCAGCTACTTCGCCCAGCCTCACCAGATAGTTGTTGGCGCCGCGCTTAATCACCAGCCGGCGAAAATCCTGCTGGGTTTTATAGCTGCGCTCAACCCGCACGGTAAAATCACGGTCGTCAGATTTAACATTACCGGCTGGCAGTTCAACATTTTCTGCTCTTAACACGTTTTCTATGTCTTGCACGGTTACGCCGCGCGCAGCCATGGCATCGCGGTTCAGCCAGATCCGCATAGCATAATCGCGCGAGCCGCCAAGTTGTAGCCTGGCAACACCATCAACTACTGAGAAACGCTCAACGATATAACGTTTGGCGTAATCGGTAAGTTCCAGTGTCGTCATCGACTCGCTGTTAAGTACAAACCAGGCAATAGTGTCTTCGTCGTCACTGGCTTTGGATACTTCAGGCGGATCAGCTTGATCGGGCAGGTTATTCAACGCCCGTGATACTCTGTCGCGCACATCGTTGGCAGCAGAGTCTATGTCGCGCTCCACGTTAAACTCAATCGAGATATTAGAGCGGCCATTGCGACTGGTCGAGGTGATATTTTTAATGCCCTCTACGCCGCTGATGCGGTCTTCCAGCAGCTGGGTAATTTTCGATTCTACAATTTCTGCTGACGCACCGGGGTAATTAGTGCTAATGCTGACGATAGGGGAGTCGATATCCGGGTATTCGCGCAGCGGCAGCATAGTAAAGCAGACAATGCCAAATACCAGCAGCAGCAAATTAACAACCGTGGCAAAAACCGGCCTTTTAACTGAAGTATCAGATAGCCACATAATCAGCCACCAACCCGGTTAATGGTAACGCCGGACCGCAGTTTCTGCGTGCCTTCCACAACCACCTCGTCGCCTTGTTTCAACCCACTGATAATTTCTACCCAACCTGGTGTACGCTGGCCTATCACTACCTCAACCTGACTGACGGTGTTATCTGGGGCGACTTTATAGACAAATTGTTTTTGTTGTTGTGGCACCAGTGCACGCTCAGCAATCTGCATTGCCATGCGGTTGTCCAGTTCAAGTAGCACATTTAACAACATACCAGGGCGCAGACGAAGGTCTTCGTTGGGTAGGGCGCCATGCACTGTTACGGTGCGGGTGACAGGATCTATCCGTGTATCAATGGCACTGACCATGCCGTTAAACCGGATATCGCCGTAGGCCGCATTGGTGACAGACAGCGGCATACCCACTTTAATGTCAGCCAGATAATGCTCTGCCACACTAAAAGCCACCCGCAAGGTATTTAAATCGTCCAGCGTGGTAATCACAGTACCGCTACTGACGTAAGCGCCCACACTAACCTGCCGTAAACCAAGATAGCCATTAAACGGCGCTGCAATAGTCATTTCTGCTAACTGTGCTTTGGCAATCTCAAGTTGGGCCAGGGTAGTGTTTACTTTGGTTTTTTGTTCATCAAGCAATGACTGTGCTGTGGCCTGTGTGGTAGCGAGGTTTTTCAACCGGTTTAGCTGACGTTTTTGTTCATCCAGCACGCCTTCAAGTTCTGTTACCCGTGCGCGCTCTTGCACATCATGCAAGCGTGCTATTACATCGCCTTGTTTAACCGCTTTACCCTCTCGCACATTGAGTTCGGTAATAAAGTCGCTGGTCGGTGCAATCAGACTAATAGAGTGGTTAGCAATGCCGGTACCCAGTGAGCTAACGCTGCGGATCATCGGTTTGGTTTCGACCATTGCAGTACTCACTGCAACCACCGTTGCCCTGCGCTGGGTATCTTGCTGCTGATTTGGCACGACATACAGATAGCCAATAAACAGCAGCAATGCAAACAGTATTGTCCAGATTAATTTAGAATGTAATTTTGCCACTATAACCCCGTGTACCAGCTAATTTTAATATACTGCCTTATTGTATGGAATAAACCGGGTTTTAGATTTCCTGTTATCGCAATGACTGCGGCATTGGTCGCTTGATACACCAATACCGTTATGCTTAACTGGTAATAATCTTCGTTATGCGTGCAAAATTTATACAGCGCTGTGCTTTGATAATGTGAATAAGGAGACCTTAATGCAACCTGTGCAAATTGAGGCTAACTCTAGTAAAGGCGGTGCAAAATTGCTGCTGGCCAGTTCAGCGACAATGTTGATACTTGTTCTGATCGCCAGCGCATTGGATCAAATTAGCTGGTGGTTTGCCTTGTTGATTGTAGCCTGCGTACTTGGGATTTTTGCTGGTTGGGCCAAACTGGCTGAGCCAAAATTTTTTTTGCAGTTTGATGATGATGGCGTGCGCTTTTTTCACCGTTTGGGTAGTTGGCATTTGCCCTGGCAATGTTTTTTGTATAGCGGCGTACCGCAGCTAAATGAGCAGAGCATGGCGTTTATAGCGTTTAAAGTCACTGACTACGATGCTTTGTTAAAACATATACCGCTGCGCCTGGCGGTGAAACTGATGACAGAACAGCGACCACTTTACATGGAAGCTGTGCGTTTAGGTTGTGCTCAAGGCCAATGTGCTACTGAGCTGCTTAGTGAGAAAGATTATTTTGATACGGCAAAACAGCGCTATCACGGCGTTACTGCAGCATTTGCCTGGCGTATGCAACGGTTGGCGTCAGCAACTGGCTTTGATATCTTTGTGCCAGTAAGCTTTGCTGATGCCGACGCTCAGCAGTTGTGTCGGCAAATTAATCAATACAGGCTACAATTAATACGTAATACAGTAACCTAGACACTACAGAGTGTCTGTATCATAATATTGCTATCCGTTTATGTAATGCAGGTCTGTGAATGAATAATTTCGAAAAAGCGTTTTTGGTAAGTGGCCGTAATACTTTAATCCACAAAAATAAAAAGCTGGATTTAGTGGTTGTTAATGATGACGATGATCCTGTGGTGTTGGTGACGCGTCACGGCGTGAAACCCTTTACTGAGACCGTGCCGACAAACCGCGCCGAGGCAAAAGAGCGTTATTTGGAATTGGTGGATATTTCCAGCTCTGACGTTTTTGGTGAGGCAAAAACACTGTTGTTTATTCAGGCAATTAATAACAAAGAGTACAAAGTAGACTACAGTAAAAAGGATTCAGATTTGTTTATCCGTATCCATCAGGAAAACTATATCTGATAATTAGCAATAGAATTACGTTTTCAGCAGATGCAGTGCTTGCCTTTGGGCCGGTTATTTGTTTCAGTAGATATGCTTTAGTGCAGTAACCTTAAAGTGTGAAGCCATATGCAATTTACCGAGCAAAATAACAGTATAAAAATAACCGTGCCTGTAACGTTGGACGCGCTGAGCGCTAATGATCTGAATGCTGCGATACAGCAGGCCGGTTTTTCCCGCTGCTTGATTATTCAGGAGCAACTCACTAATTTGCTGGTTGAGTATCAGCAAATTCAGCAAAAAATTAAAGAACAACTCCAGCCAGCGGGCACGCAGCTTACCTATCGTATTGCAGAAAAAAGAGATGCGGAACTCAGTTTTGAAATTGCTGAAGATCAAAGTTCAGCTGCAGCTGTAATAACAGCAGCCTGGGGCGGTGCACCGGTATCGGCAAACTCGCTGGTAAAAGGCGCACAGGAAGCTGGTGTGGTGTTTGGTTTTAGTAAAGATCACATTGTTAAACTGGTTACTCATGCCAGTAAGGCAGAGCCTGGTAGTAGAGTCAAACTGGTAATAGCCAAAGGGCGCCCGGTTAAAAATGGTGAAAACTCGCGTTTTGAACCCATGATTGCTGAAATGCAGAGCCGCCGTAACCGGCCTTTGGTGCAGTCTGACGATAAAGCCGACTTACGTGATTTTGGGGTTATTCCTGCTGTTAGATCAGGCGAGCCTTTAGTGCGACGCCATCCACCTACACCCGGTGTAGATGGTATGTCAGTAACGGGCACACTAATAGCTGCCGTGCCTGGCCAGGCGGTAGAGTGGAACCTGGGCGAAGGCGTCGAGTTGGCTGCACATGACCCGGATTTGTTAGTTGCAGCCAGAGATGGTTTACCACGTATGGTTGAAAATGGTGCCACGGTTGATGAAGTCTTTACGGTTAAGAATGTTGATTTGGCTACCGGGCATATTATTTTCAAGGGTTCGGTGGTAGTCAATGGCGATGTTACCGAAGGCATGAAAGTGGTAGCCGGAGGCAACGTATTTGTAAAAGGCTTTGTTGAAGGTATTTTGATTGAAGCAGGCGGTGATATTACCGTGGGTGGGTCTATTATTGGTCATCAGCTTGCTTCAGCAGAAAAAGACAGCAGCTACAGCACCACGCTTCAAGCAAAGGGCGACATTCAGTGTAATCTGGCGCAATATGCCAGGTTTTCCGCTGAAGGTAACCTATATATCAATAAACAAATTATGCACTGCGCAGTGGCTGCGGCTAAGGTTTATGCCGGACCGGAAGACAACCCTAATGGCAAAGTTATCGGTGGCTATTTTTACCTCGATTATGGCATTTTTACCGGTAATTTGGGCGCGCCGTCCAGTAGCAATGTGTTAATCGAACTTAACCGCATGATAGACCCGATAGCTGAAAAGCAAGACGTACTTCGCAGCAGTATCACGGCAGCAAAAAAAGATATGCAGGATATTCGCGAGCAACTGGAAAAGCTGAAAAAGATAGAAGGCAATGCCCAAATTGATGCGCGACGGCAGGAGCTAACCGCCGAGTTTGAAGAACATAAAACTGTGGCACTGGCCCTGATTAACGATGTCAAACAACTTGAGTTACAGCGTCAGCAAAGGCTGTCTGAAGCATTGATAGTAGTGCGGCAGCAATTATTCTCTGCCGTCGAAGTGCATTTTGGTACTGACCAGATACGTAGCCGGCGTGAATACGGCCCGTCAAAAATCCTGCTGGTCGACGGTAGCCCGGCGATAGAAGCGTTTTTCTGATAGTTTTAGCGATAATCAGTCTATTGCGTGCGGTGCATTCAGCTGCGCCCGGTTTGGTATTGGCGTACGCTTAGACTAAATGTCTGCAGTAAGGTGTTACAGCGTGAAATTGTTATCTGTGTTAATTCTTGCAATGTTGTCACCCTTTGGCTTGAAGGCTGCTGAATGCAATATGGCTTTTATACACGGTATTCTTATCGCGCCAGATCATATTCGCATTCTACAAAATAACCGCACCCATGTTCAGATTAACGCCGACAAACAGTTGTTTATCCGTGGGGAATGGATAGCGCTGGCTGATGCAGACACCGTGCTGCTGCAACAATATAGTCAGGACTTACGTAAGTTTGTGCCGGAAATAGTCAGTATTGCTGTAGATGGCGTGGAGCTTGGGTTGTCTAGTGTTGAAGCCATGTTTACTGGCCTTGGCAGTAAAGCCCAGCAGGCTGAATGGCGTGAGCTGGTTCGCGAAACGACTTTTCAGTGGATGTCGCGCTTTGTCCGTACCAACGAGCATTTTTACCTTGCACCACAAAGTTTGAATGAGTTGGATTATTTTCTTAACGACGAACTCAAGCCTCAGTTAAATAATCTGGCCAGACATACGGTTGGTGCAGTTTGGGGGGCGCTGCGCGATGCGCTGCGTCACTCCGATAGCAATTTTGAGCGAGCCGATAGCCAGGAGTGGCAGTCAGTCGGGGAATTAGTTGATAAAATAAACCTTGGGTTAGATGCCAAGGTGGTAGAAATGGAAGCAAAGTCGGCGTTATTTTGTCAACGGATGCAGGAGCTGGACCAGGTGGAGCAAGCGTTGCAGCAGCGGGTCCCGGCATTAAAACCTTATGATGTTCTGGCATTAAAGCCGTAGGCTAGACCACACCATATTCTTCTCCCAACACTGGCGGCATAGCATTGTCAACTTCGTCGTTAATTGCGTCCAGCGTTTTTTCGGCTTCATCCAGAGAACTCACTTCTGCAACATGAAATAGTGCTTCGCCTTCGTTTACCAAAGGCAGGTTGTTGCGTCCAATAACAATGCCATCAAAGGTAGCTGATACTGTCACTTCAAAATCTGAGTAGGGCGAGTAGATATGCGCCATGGTATCACCGGTTTTTACCGTTTGCCCCAGGCCAACATAATAACGCGCTATACCGTCGTGTTCAGCGCGCACCCAACTGCTTTTCTTCGAAAATAATGAGCGAGTGGCGGGTTTGCGCCGGCCGGCTCTGAGCATGCCTAAATCTGTCATAACATTGAGTATGCCGCGCACGCCGATATTAATTGATTGTTCGTCAAACCGCAGAGCTTCGCCTGCTTCGTACAGTAGAATAGGAATACCTAAACTGTTAGCTGTACCCCGCATGGTGCCCTCGCGCGAAGCCGCTTTGATAATAATGGGCGCGTTAAATACTTCTGCCATTCGCAGTGCTGTTTTATCTTTGGCACTGGCACGCACCTGCGGTAGGTTAGAGCGGTGAATCGCACCAGTGTGTAGGTCTATGGCATGGGTGCATTTTTTCAAAATTTTGTCGGTAAACTGAAATGCCATCCTGCTGCCAAGCGAGCCTTTTTCACTGCCTGGAAAGCTACGATTTAAATCTCGTCGATCTGGTAAATAGCGTGACTGCTGCACAAAGCCGTAAGTATTTACTATTGGCACGACGACAAGTGTGCCCTTAAGTTGGCTAAGCCGCGGTAATTTCAACAGGCGGCGGCAAATTTCGACGCCGTTAATCTCATCACCATGCAAAGCTGCCGCCACTAATAGCACCGGGCCTTCTTTACGTCCATGTATAACATGGGCGCCAATGTTTAGCTCGGTATGGGTGTAAAGCTTGCCAAATGGAATATCTACCACCGCACGGCTGCCAGGTGGAATACTGCTGTTGCCAAGACTAAAGGCTGCTCTGCCTACCTGCATTAGCCGGTTCCTTTTGTGTTCAGTTTACGTCGGCTTTTATGCCGGGCGACTTGTTGCTCAAGGAATATTATTGTCATATCAGCAATATCTTTATCTGTTGCCGTTTCAATGCCTTCCAACCCCGGCGAGCTGTTTACTTCCATCACAACAGGGCCATGGTTAGAGCGCAGCAAATCTACTCCCGCCACATTTAACCCCATGGTTTTGGCGGCCCGCATAGCGGTGCTGCGCTCTTCTTTGCTTAGCCGCACAGTGGATGCTGTACCACCGCGATGCAGATTTGAGCGAAATTCGCCAGCTTTGGCCTGACGTTTCATTGCTGCTACCACCTTATTGCCAATCACAAAACAGCGAATGTCAGCGCCACTGGCCTCTTTGATATATTCTTGCACCAAAATATTGGCGTTTAGTCCCATAAAGGCTTCTATAACACTCTCTGCTGCGGTACGTGTTTCTGCTAAAACTACGCCAATGCCCTGAGTACCTTCGAGCAGTTTTATCACCAGAGGTGCACCGCCAACCATATCAATTAAATCCGGAATATCGCCGGGTTTATCGGCAAAACCGGTAACCGGCAGGCCAATGCCCTGACGAGCAAGCAGCTGCATACTGCGCAGTTTATCGCGTGCCCGGCTAATGGCTACTGATTCATTCAGGCTATACACACCCATCATCTCAAACTGCCGCAGTACCGCAGTACCGTAAAAGGTAATAGAAGCACCAATACGCGGGATCACGGCATCAAAACCTGCCAGCACTTCACCTTTGTGGTGAATAGAGGAATTGCTGCGGTTAATATTCATATAGCAGGCAAGTGGATCTATCACCTGCACCTCGTGGCCACGCTCCGTTGCCGCTTCTACTAGTCGTTTAGTAGAGTATAGCTGGGCGTTACGCGATAAAATCGCAATTTTCATGCGCTCTCCGATAAGCAAAAACCAAGGCTGCTATTGTAAAAGGCTGTGTATAGCCTGGCAGCAGAAATACCTTGTCTGAGGCAAAATAAAGTACTTGCTTTTTAACTGAGCAAGAATAGTGAGCCCAGGCCTAAAAAGGCAAAAAAGCCGATTACATCGGTTACGGTGGTTAAAATTACTGAGCCGGACAACGCCGGATCAATATTTAGTTTTTCCAGCCAAATCGGAATTAACACGCCGGAGATAGCCGCCACTACAATATTGATGATGATAGCTGAGCCGATAATAGCGCCGATAATCCAATCACCAAACCAAAAATAAGTAATAACGGCAATGACTATGGCCCAAAGCAGACCATTAATAGCACCGACGCCGAGTTCCTTGCGAAGCAAGGTTAAGTATGTTTGTGGCGTAATTTGTTCCAGCGCCAGGCCACGGATAATCAGGGTTAATGTTTGGCTGCCGGCGATACCGCCCATACTGGCCACAATTGGCATTAGCACCGCCAGTGCCACAACTTGCTGTAAAGTGGCTTCAAATAAACCAATTGTCCAGGCCGCCAGAAAAGCAGTAAGTAAGTTAATGCCCAGCCATAATGCCCTACGTTTGGCGCTATCAACGACCGGTGCAAATAAGTCTTCCTCTTCGTCCAGACCAGCGGTATGCATAAACTGGCTTTCCAGGCTACGCCGTACGTTTTCCAGTGCTTCACCAATAGACAGGCGACCAAGTAATTTGCCTTCACTGTCTACAACTGCCAGTGCGGTATAACCAGAGCGTGAAACAATATCTGAGCCTTGGTCTAAATCCATTTCGCCCTCTACCAGCGGAGCATCTTTATCTATTACCGTTTCTACCGGCAGGTGCGATCCTAAACCTAATAACTGCGTTGCGTGTACTAAACCAACATAACGGCCGGTTCTGTCTACAACGAATAATGCATCGTGATATTCAGCGTCATCTGCCAGTTGGCGAAACAGCCGGATGGCGTCGCGAACTCTGGCATTTTTATTGATAATGAGCATATCGTGGTCGGCATAGCGGCCACATTGATCGTCGGTATACGCCAAAGCGGTATCCAGCCAGCGGCGTTGGCTTTCATCAAGGCGGGAGCAGGCATAGTTGTATATGCGCAGAGGCAACTCATCGAGTAGCTCAATCAGATCATCAACTTCCATACCCTCAACCAGACTGCGCAGTTGCGCTTCATCTAGTTGCTTAAAAACGTTGTCACGGGCGTCAACCCGCATGTAAGTCAGTGCAGCAATCTGATCATCAGGATGCAAACCCAACCAGGCACTGACCCGTTGCTCTACCGGCATGGCCTCTAAGGCAATAGCAATTTCTTCCGGCTCCAGCTGACTAAGTTTGCCGGTTAACTGGCCGGCTTCATTTTCATCAAAGCTGTCACGGACAATTTCTTCAATATCAAGCGGTTGATTTTCAGCCATATACTACTCCCTTGCCTGAGGTGGCATTACCACCAGCCGCGAATTTTAAACCAAATCAGCCCTGATACACCGCCAACTGCCATCAGACTTAAGACAATATAGTAGGCGTTGGGCATTTGTAGCTCGGGCATATAAATAAAGTTCATGCCGTAAATGCCGGCGACAAAAGTCAACGGAATAAAAATGGTGCTGACTATAGTTAACACTTTCATCCGTTCGTTGATCTGGTGTGACGTTGTCGACAAATAGCCTTCTACCAGATCACTTAGCTGATCGTAGTACATCTCTGTCATGCTGTGCAGCCGTTCAAATTTCTCGTAAAAATCACGTATTTCAGCCGTACTGAACTGCCGCTGCAAGGGGCTATTTTCTTCATACAATGCATCAGAAAAGATATCTTTCTGATAAGCCAGATTACGGTTAATTTTTCGCAGTACCGAACGGTAGCGCATAATCAGCGCCATCTTCTCATCGTTGCCGCTGCTCAGCATAACATCTTCAAGTTCACTCTGTTCATCTTCAAAACTGATCAGTTTTTCCAGATAGCTGGCTGAAACCGCCAGAATACTCTGCTTTATCCAGTCTGCGATATTGCTGCTTAGGGTCGCCTGCAGTTGTGGTTGCAATTGTTTTAGCAGTACCGGGTTATGGCTGTGTATTTTGCTTATTAGTACCTGCTTTGAATAGAGCAAATTTACCTGCGCGCTGCGGGTGTATTCACTAAAGTCGGCATCAGCATAGCCGCGCAAAATCAGTAGAGTAAAATCGGGTTGGCTCTCGACTTTGGGCGGGTGGCGCTGACGGCTGAAATCTTCTGCTAAGGTTGCCTCTATAGCAAAGCGCTGCAATATTTGCTGTTGCTCGTCTTGGGTTGCCTCATTGAGGTTGATCCATACACGCGCATCTGCTGGCAAAGTGGCAGGCAATTGTGCAGTGGTGTAGTCGCGCCAGCTGCTGGTTTCTGGTTCAAAATAGCTAAGTAAAATCATAGAGTTTGTCCAGCCGTTGCCGCATAGCTACAGCATACCTATAAATGCCTGCTACGGGCAAATACTCAAACAGTGTATTGACGACAATTTGCTGTTGGTACAGCAAAGATTAAAGAAACATCCCTAACCTGATATTTACTTGTTGTTGGCATTCGTGCTTTCAATTAAATTTGATGCTGTGTCACTGACTCAACCGATTATCAGGACCACGGCCCCGCTTCGCTTGGCAAGGCTTTTGACATAGCAATTGCCACTGAGGAAACTATGATGACTGACTGTAAGCAAACGCAGTGGCACCAGTAGCAAGCCGACACACTGTACCGGCAATTCTCGGTGCATCTTGAGCATGGCTTAGACCTGTTGCAGGTAGAGCAAGCGCGTCAACAGTATGGCGCCAACCTGTTACCGGCCAAACCGCCACTGCCGGTCTGGCGACGATTTGTACGCCAGTTTAATAATTTGCTGATATACGTGCTGCTGGTTGCCGCTGTGCTGGCGGCGGTATTAGCAGAATATCTGGATATGGCGGTGATTTTAGCTGTGGTGCTGGTAAATGGCATCATCGGCTTTATTCAGGAAGGCCAGGCTGAAAAAGCGCTGCTGGCGATTGGCGTTTTGCTGTCAAGCCGGGCCAGGGTACTGCGCGCCGGGACCACCGAACTGTTAGACGCCGCCGAACTGGTGCCGGGCGATATTGTTATACTCGAAGCCGGCGACAAAGTGCCAGCCGATATGCGCTTGCTAAAGGTGTATAACCTGCAGGTACAGGAAGCCTCATTAACCGGTGAATCGGTGGCGGTAGAAAAACATCCTGCAGCACTGGCGGCAGATGTGGTGCTGGCCGAGCGGCGCAATATGGTTTACCGCAGGCATCTTCGGCGTATTTAACTGGGCCATAGCCCAGCAGTTAAGTATCGACTACGCCCGCACTATGGCCGTGAACACTCTGGTAGCGATGGAAGTCTGGTATTTGTTCAGCGTGCGCTATATGCAGGGGCCATCGCTGTCACTTCAGGGTATTAAAGGCACTAAACCGGTACTGATAGCGGTAGCCATAGTGCTTGGCCTGCAACTGCTGTTTACTTACCTGCCGCTGCTGCAACAGCTGTTCAGCACTAAGCCGTTGCAGTTTAGCCACGGCTTAATATGTGCGGGTGTGGGTATGGCGCTATTTGCTATGTTGGAGCTGGAAAAGTGGTTAACACGGCAACGCCGGTAATTACTCTGTTTTGTTGCAGTGGTATATTCACGGCCCTGTTGTGCTGTTCAGCACGGTATCGGGCCAGGCCGGGTTGCCGTCGTTAGCGGCGGGTGTTAAGCCCAAAATGCGGCACATCAGGTTATACAGCTCGGTATTGCTAAAAGCAGGAATAATGCTGCCGGCTTTAAATGCCGGGCCGTGGCCGATAAACATGGCCTGCATAGCGTCGCTCTGGTTATCATAACCGTGGCTACCACTGGTTTTGCCTTCAGCGGCCATTTGCCGGTATTTTGCCGCGGCTTTTTGCTGAATTAACAGCCAACCAGGCTGCGGCACTACTAACAATGGCGCTATACGTTTATTGTCCTGATAGCGCCAGCGTGCGGGTAAGTTGGTTTTTTTATACACTTTGGCTTGTGGCGGTAAGCTGCGGCTTAACTGCTGATAAATGCTGTCCAGTTTGCTTTCGCGCGGGAAGATAGAAACAATTTCTGCTGTCCACAGCGTAAGCAGGGCATCGTGGCTGTTAAACAACTTATCTAACGCAATAACTTGCTGTGGCGGCGTTTCTACCATGCCGTGGTCTGACACCAGCATAATGTTTATTTTGTGGTATAAATCACGTTGGCGTAAGCCTGCCAGTAAACGGCCAATCGCCTGGTCTACCTCTGCTATGGCTGCCGCTACTTCTACCGAGTCAGGGCCGTAAGCGTGGCCGGTATCATCTACTGCACTAAAATACAAGCTTAAAAACCGCGGGCGCTCTGCCCCGGGTAAATCCAGCCATTGCAGCACCGAGTCGACTCTGTCGTTATGGCTTACGTTGCCGTCATAGCGTTGCCAGTAACTGGGGCGCACATTCTTTATCGCGGCCTCAGAACCCGGGTAAAAATAGGTAGCCGCTTTTACGCCCTGAGATTCAGCAGTAACCCATATTGGCTCACCATGCCACCAGCGCGCATTGGTCACTTCTTCGGCCTTATTTAGCCGGAAAATAGCATCAAAGTCGGCATCAAATATGTTGTTTTCAACAATGCCGTGTTTAGCCGGGTGCAGGCCGGTAACAATGCTGTAGTGATTGGGGAAGGTTTTGGTGGGGAACACCGGCTGCATGCTCTGTGCCCTAAGGCCTTCCTGTGCCAGCTTTTTAATATTGGCAGCAGGGTATTGCTGCAGGTAGTGGTTGGCAAAACCATCGATAGAAATCAACAGCACGCTGTCGGGTTGCGCTTTTACGGCAAAGCTAACCAGCAGGCTAAAAAGCAGAGCAAACTGTACTATCCGGGAAAATGTCATATGTGTGGTCTGGTTGTAAAAATCCGCTGCAGTGTACGCTGCCAACAACACGTTAAAATGACAGATCCGATAAACTGCCGGCCAGGTGCCATAAATGGTTACAGTTGTGCTTATTACTACCGCAACCCTTGCGGTAGTAACGCTGATACAAGTTATGCAGAAGACGAGGCATCAACATAAAATGTTCCCGGATAAAATACTTGCTTTACATTCTCCCAAGCGTTGTTTGGCGCCGACGCATATAAGCTCTGCGAAGGCAGAGCTTAGGCGTTTATCAGCGGCAGTAAGACGGGGTTGACTTAGACTGTTCCGGCGCTACAACAATACGCCAGGATAAAAGTGTTCACCCCGCTGCTACTGTGCACAATGTTTCTTATATCGGAGTTAAGTTTAGCCATGGCAGCGCTGACATAATCAGGTGCCTGGAGTTTGTCAGTATTAAAGTCGTGTACTTTTAATTTAACGGCTTTACCATCTGCAGTTACGGGAGAGGCCAGGCACCGGTCTTCTTTAGCAAATTTTTCTTCCCGATCTGCTACTGCGCCAATTCTTCCGTTACAGTAGCCGTGTGTGCCTGACATAATATGAATGGTGTGATTAGCTCCGTTTAACTGTGAAGCAATATGCTCGACTGCTTTGGCTACGTCATATTTATTACACAGTTGGTGAAAGCCCCAGATTTGAATTGCATCGGGCGTTTTTTCGGTGATATTTATCAAAGTTGCCATTTGGATTTCCTTTTTTAAGTTTTACGAAATGCTGTGATAGCCAGCAAAAGTAATAATGTTAAAAACGGACAAATGAACACACAGGGAAATGATACAGGTGCAGATAAAACAAGCCGGTCCAACGACCGGCTTGTTGGTTTTAAAGTATTGCAGGCGATCAGGCTTGGTTGGCGGCAATATACTCGTCTATCAATTGCTCTAATACATCCAGTGGCACGGCGCCGTTTTTCAGCACTACGTCGTGAAACATACGGATATCAAACTTATCGCCCAGCGCAGCTTTAGCTTTTTCGCGCAGTTCAATAATTTTAATCATGCCTATTTTGTACGCCGTAGCTTGAGATGGCATGACGATATAACGCTCGATGGCTTTCTCAATCGCAGTTTCAGTATTGGGCGTGTTGTCTAACAAGTACTGAATAGCCTCTTCGCGGCTCCACTTTTTGGCGTGAATGCCGGTGTCTACTACCAAACGGCAGGCGCGCCACAGTTCCATGGCTAGGCGGCCGAAATCAGAATACGGGTTCTGATACAGGCCAATTTCTTTTGGTAACAGTTCAGTGTATAAACCCCAGCCTTCAATATAAGCGGTGTAGCCACCAAAACGGCGGAACTTGGGCATGTCGGTAAGCTCTTGCGCAATAGCCAGCTGCATATGGTGGCCGGGCAGGCCTTCGTGATAAGCCAGCGCTTCCAGCTCGTACTTAGGCATATCACTCATGCGGTACAAGTTAGCGTAGTAAATGCCGGGCCGGCTGCCGTCCATTGATGGTTGTTGATAAAAGGCTTTACCGGCACTTTGCTCACGAAACGCCTCAACCGCTTTTACGATCATCTCTGCTTTGGGCTTGACTAGAAACAGCTCATCCAGTCGTGAACGCATATGGTCAATCACCGCGGTGGCCTCGGCTAAGTATGCTGCTTTGCCTTCAGCAGTATCCGGATAGTAAAACTGCGGATCAGTCTGCATAAAGTTGAAAAAGGCTTTTAAATCACCGTCGAAGCCGGTTTGCTGCATAATAGCGCGCATTTCGCTGTGGATACGTGCCACTTCATCTAAACCAATCTGGTGAATTTCTGCTGCTGTCAGCGTAGTTGTTGTGGTGCGCTGAAGGGCGTTATTATAAAACGCTTCGCCGTTTTTAAAACGCCAGACACCATCAATGGTTCCGGCTTTTTGTTGCAGCGTTTGCAGATAATTAATCAGGCTACTGTAGGCCGGTTTTACACTGGTAAGTAGTGCTACTTTAGCTTCGTCCAGCAGTAGCTTGCTGGCATGCTCATTTAGTTCCAGTTTGGCAATTTTGCTACTAAAGTCAGCCAACAGAGTGCTGTCGGGGCCATCGTCAAACGGCGCACCTTTAATCACGTTTTCACTGGCCGAGATAACATGCGGGAACACAAAGGCGGGTGCAATAATACCCGCTTCAGCGCGCGCCTGTAGCTGTTGTTGCAACTGGCTGAATAATTTGGGTACCGCGTTCAGGCGGGCAATGTATGCTTTAGCATCACTTTCAGTTGTTATGCTGTGCTGGTTTATCAGCACCGACGGCACCTGCGAGTGGCTACCAGACATCTGGTTTACCGGATAGCTATACAAGTGCCATTTAGCATCGTCCAGTTCTTGTTGCAGATCTTGCTGCATTAACAAATAACTAATACGACTATTGTCGTCCAGTTTATTGACGTCAATGTCTTGCAACATCATCAGATGTTGGCGCACCAGCTGCAGCGTAGCGTTGTAATGCTCGTCTGATAAATCATGCCATTTGTCATAATCATCCTTTATGCCCAGCCGGGTTTGTAACAATGGATTGCGCCTCACATTATCCATAAATATCTGTTCAAACAGCGCATTGGCTTTGTCAGATTCTGTTTGCTGCTGCACTACAATGGCTGGCTGTGCCGGTGGTGTTGTTTGTTGCTGCGGACCACAGCCGGTTAGTAACGCTGCGCTTACTGCTATTGGCAGTAACGCGCGCTGGAGCAAAAATGGTGTCATATCAATTCCTGTTGTTATTGTCTGACTGGGCTTATTAGTTAGCACACTGGCTGTATTCTACGCCACTACGTGCTGATTAAAAGGCCAAGTATCGCGCTGACAGGTTAATCAGGCTAGATAAACAAGGTCAGTAAGTCGTTTAGATAGCGCGCGCCTTTGGCGGTAATTTGCCAATGCGTGTCGGTAACTGTCAGCAACTGTTTTTGTTCAGCTTCTACAATAGCGCTGCTAATGCTGCTCAGTGGCAAACCGGTGTAAGCGGCAAAGTCGGCAATCGGGCAGGGCTCAAGCAGGCGAAAACGGTTCATAAAAAACTCAAACGGCCGATCTTCCGCTGTTACCTGTTCGCGGCTGTCCATGTAACCGCGGCTGATATCCATATAGCCCTTAGGGTGCTTAATTTTTACTGTACGTAAAATAGCATTGCGCGATGGCAGGGTAATTTTTCCGTGCGCGCCGCAGCCAATACCTAAATAGTCGCCATAACGCCAGTAGTTCAGGTTGTGCCGGCATTGCTGGCCGGGCTTGGCATAAGCTGAAATTTCGTACTGCTGGTAACCGTGCTGCGATAACAATGCCAGGCCTTGCTGCTGAATATCCCACAAGGTATCGTCTGGTGGCAGTATTGGCGGGCGTGAAGCAAAAGCAGTGTTGGGCTCTATGGTAAGTTGATACCAGGATAAATGTGGCGGTGCTAAATCTATCGCTTGTTGTAAATCGGCCAAAGCACCTGCCAGATCTTGTTGCGGTAAGCCGTGCATTAAATCCAGATTAAAACTTTGCAGTGCCTGCCCCTGTAGTAGTGTGCTGGCAAGTTTTGCCGCGTGCACGGCTTCGCTGCTGTCGTGAATACGCCCCAGAGCCTTTAGCTGAGCTGTTTGAAAGCTTTGCACACCAATAGAAAACCGCGTTACACCGGCGCTAACATAGCCGGCAAAGCGCTCGGCTTCAACAGTCCCGGGGTTGGCCTCCATGGTTACTTCCATGTTATCGTCACAGGCCAGGCGCTGTTTTACACCGGTTAAAATCTGGCCGATGCCGGCTGCAGAAAACACACTGGGGGTGCCACCTCCGATAAAGATGCTGCTAATGCTGCGGCCAGTTACCAGAGCTAAATCCTGATCTAAATCGGCCAGTAAATGGGCGATATACTCCTGCTCGGGAATGCCTTGCTTTACCGCATGGGAGTTAAAGTCGCAGTATGGGCATTTTTCAATGCACCAGGGAATATGAATATACAACGCCAATGGCGGTAATTGCAGGGCCACTATCACAGGCTCTTTTGTTGTAGTTGTGTCATTAGCTGTGCCAGGGCTTTGCCTCGATGGCTAAGTTGCTGTTTGCGCTCGCGGCTTAACTCAGCACTGGTACAGCCTTCACTGTCGATGAAAAACACCGGATCGTAACCAAAACCGCCGCAGCCTGCAGGCTGTCGCGTGATGCTGCCATGCCAGATGCCATGGCACACCAACGGTGTAGGGTCTTCTGGGTGACGCAGGTACACCAGCACACAATGAAATTGAGCAGTACGCTGACTATCGGGTACATCTTTTAGTGCCAACAGCAGTTTGTCGATATTGTTGTTATCGCTGGCCGCTTCACCGGCATAACGCGCCGAATAAATACCCGGTGCGCCGCCCAAGGCATCGACCGCCAGGCCAGAATCATCGGCAATGGCCGGTAAGCCGGTAACCAAGGCTGCATGACGTGCTTTAATAATGGCATTTTCAATAAAGGTTAAGCCGGTTTCATCTGCATCTGTTACATCTAGCTCTGTTTGCGGTATGACTTGCAGGTCAAACGGTGCCAGCATTTGGCTCAGTTCTGCTACTTTGCCTTTGTTGCCGCTGGCCAGCACAATTTTATTCGTCATATTGTTAGTCTACGTAAAAAACCTGGTCGAATTTAAGCTGTTGCGTTTGATTGCCACTGCTAATAGTGATTGTAAAGCTGTAGCGTTGTTCATGATGAAATGGCAACTGCGCCAAATAGTACACCGCATCACCTTCAATAACTTCGGTAAACTCAAGCGTGCGCTGACGGCTTTGTAAGTCTCGGGCACTGCCACTAATGGCCACTTTTTGTGCTTGCTGTGTGGTTTTATCCAGTACTGAAATATTAACAATACCGTTGTATTTACTGCGTTGTAGCTTATATTGCTGTGCTACTTCAGGTGTCAGTATAGGGGAGGGAAAAGCAATATAATGTACATCCCAATTGCCCAATTGCTTTTTTTGCTCGCCAGCTGCGCTAAAGCTAACAATTAAGCCCAGTAGCAGGGCTGTAATAACACGGTTCATAATCCACCTCGGTTAGTAGGTCTTGGGGGGTAAGTATAGTGGCTCATGCTATTCCCAGCTGGGTTTTTATCAGTTCCGGTAGTTGTTTAGGGTTGATGATAAGCACAGTTTTGTGTCGGCCCAGCTCACCTTTTTCTATCACTACCTGTGATTTTGCTACCGCAAAGCTTTTGGCCAGGAACTTTTGCAGGTGGGTGTTGGCTTTACCATCCACCGGCGGAGCAGTAATAGCCAGTTTCAGCTCGTCGCCATATAGGCCTGCCCAATTGTCGCGACAGGCCTTGGGTTGAATGTATAACTTCAAGCGAATGTCTTCACCGGTAAGGCTTACAGCGGTCAAATGCCGCCAATCCAACTGCTGAACAAAATATTTAAAAACTGCAAACCAACCAATACTACCAGTACCGATAAATCCAGCCCGCCAATTGGCGGCAGAATACGGCGTATCGGCCTCAATACCGGTTCAGTAAGTTGGTGCATCACATATTCTACCGGGCTGCGGCCCTGGCTAAACCAGCTTAGTAGGGCGCGGATCACTAAAATCCAGAACAGCAATGTGAAAATTTCTTTTATCAGTACGATAACCGCAAAAATCAAACTGGGTACCAGAACAATCTGACCAGCCGATAACATTTGTAATACCAGTAGCTTAGCCAAAGTTATGCCATAGGCCAACAGTAAAGACGCACTGTCTAAACTGCCAATACTGGGCACAATGCGGCGCAAAGGCAGTACCAGAGGGTTAGTTGCTTTTACCACAAACTGGCTAAACGGGTTGTAAAAGTCGGCTCTGGCCAGTTGCAGCCACAAGCGCAGGATCATTACCATCAGGTACAGACTAAAGGCAGTGTCAATCAGAAACAGCATAGCTTGCATTGCGGGTTTCTCCGTTAGTAATTACAGGCTTTTCGCCATTTCTTCAGCTCGGGCAATTGCCGCATACATGGCGTCAGCGACCATTTTTTCAAGCCCCTGATTGGCAAAAGTGGTAACCGCTTCATGAGTTGTGCCACCTTTTGATGTTACCTGCGCACGCAGATCAGCAAAACTATGTTCACTGTTCAGCGCCATAGTCGCCGCTCCCAGTGCGGTTTGCGCTACCATCTGCTTGGCTTGCGTGGCGTCAAAGCCTAGTTGCTCTGCTACTTGTTGCATCGCTTGCATAAAGAAAAAGAAGTACGCTGGAGAACTTCCGGTAACGGCAATTACATGGTTAATTTGCGCTTCTGTTTCAAGCCAGACATTCATGCCAGTGCCGCTGAACATATGGTCGACAAAGGCTTTTTCATAGTTTGAACATCCTGACGGTAATAAACCAGTAACACCCAGACCAACCAGAGAGGGCGTATTTGGCATAGCGCGTACCAAACGGATGTTACCCAGCCACTGCTGATAACGCGCCACCACGATACCCGCGGCTAGGGTAACAAACAGTTTTTCGACAATTTCAGGCGCCGCGCTTATCAGTGCTTCGCATACTTCCTGCATCATCTGTGGTTTTACTGCCAGTACGATAACATCCGCTTTGGTTACCGCTTCAATATTATCCAGCGTGGTTTGAATGCCGAAGTCGGCAGCCAGCGCCGTTAGTTTTGGCTGACTGCGGTTGGCTGCAATGATGTTTTCTGCCGGATAGCCGGCATTTGTCATGGCGGCAATAACGCAGCGCGCCATATTGCCGGCACCAATAAAGGCGACTGTGTTGTCATTCATCTGTGTCGTCATTCCTTTTGTTAATCTCTTGCGCCAAAAATTGCGGTACCCAATCGTATCATAGTTGCGCCATATCGCAGAGCCAAAGGCCAGTCATCTGTCATACCCATCGATAATTCAGTCGCTTGCGGGTAATGTTGCTGTAGTTGTTGCGACAAGATCTGCATCGCTGCAAAGGCGGTTTCGCTTTGACCTGGTGCCGGTATTGCCATCAGGCCCTGCAGTTGTAATTGAGGTAACTGACTTACATCGGCGGCCAATTGCAGCATGTCTGCCGGGTTGATGCCAGCCTTGCTGTCTTCATTACTGATGTTAATTTGCAGCAATACCTTTAATACCGGCATAGTTGCCGGGCGCTGTTCGTTCAGACGTTGGGCGATTTTAAGCCGATCAATACTGTGCACCCAGTGCGCCTGCTCAGCCACCAGCCTGGTTTTATTTGATTGTAACGGGCCGATAAAATGCCAGCGGATATCATTGTGCTGTGTCAAAGCGGACGCTTTTGTTGCCAGCTCCTGCGGGTAGTTTTCAGCAAAGTGACGTTGCCCGGCCTGATAAGCGGCTAAAACTGCACTGAGCGGCTTGGTTTTGCTAACGGCTAACAGTTGCACCTTAGTAATGTCTACAGACAGCTGAGCGCATTTTTGTGTCAGGTTGTGATAGGCGAGCTGTAGTTGTTCTGCTATGTTATTCATATCAATTGGCAAAGTGGAGTAGAAGTTGTCATGGATATTACCGAGTTACTAGCATTTAGTGTGCAACATAAAGCATCAGATTTACACCTTTCAGCCGGCGTACCGCCGCTAATCCGCGTTGATGGCGACGTGCGAAAACTTAACGTACCGCCATTATCTCATAAAGAAGTACATGCTTTGGTGTACGAGATTATGACTGATAAACAACGTAAAGAGTACGAAGAACATCTGGAATCGGATTTTTCTTTTGAAGTGCCCGGTTTAGCGCGCTTTCGTGTTAACGCTTTTGTACAAAACCGCGGTGCGGCTGCTGTGTTCCGTACGATCCCCAGCGAGGTATTGACGCTGGATGATTTAGGTGCGCCGGATATTTTTAAAACTATTGCAGAAAACCCGCGCGGCCTGGTGTTGGTAACCGGGCCGACCGGTTCGGGTAAATCGACAACCCTGGCAGCAATGATTGATTACATCAATACCATGCGCCACGACCATATTTTAACCATCGAAGATCCGATAGAATTTGTGCACAACAATAAATCCTGTCTGATTAACCAGCGTGAAGTGCACCGCGATACCCACAGTTTCAGTAACGCCTTACGCTCAGCGCTGCGTGAAGACCCTGACGTTATTCTGGTGGGTGAATTACGTGACCTTGAAACCATTCGTCTGGCAATGACGGCGGCAGAAACCGGCCATCTGGTATTTGGTACCTTGCACACGACGTCGGCGCCGAAAACCATTGACCGTATTATTGATGTGTTTCCGGGTGAAGAAAAAGATATGGTGCGTTCAATGCTATCTGAGTCATTGCGTGCCGTTATATCGCAAACCCTGCTAAAGAAAATTGGTGGTGGCCGTATCGCGGCGCACGAAATTATGGTCGGCCTGCCGGCTATTCGCAACCTGATCCGCGAAGATAAAATTGCCCAGATGTACTCTGTTATCCAAACCGGCGCGGCACATGGTATGCAAACAATGGATCAATGCCTGCTGAATCTGGTAAACCGCGGCCGGATAACCCAGCAAGACGCCGCAGCAAAGGCGCAGGATAAAAACACCTTTGGCGCGATGGGTAGGATGTAATCACTATGCAACTGGATGATTTTTTAGAAAAAATGGTCAGTATGCGGGCATCCGATATGTTCGTTACTGCAGGCATGCCAGTAGCAGCAAAAATTAATGGCGAAATGACGCCTATTGATGAAATGCCGCTTACCGATGCAACCTCGTTAAAACTGGTGTTATCGGCGATGAACGATAAACAACAGCAAGAGTTTATGACCAGCAAAGAATGTAACTTTGCTATTGCTAACGAGGTGGGCCGTTTTAGGGTATCTGCTTTTTGGCAGCGCGACTGCGCTGGCATGGTGGTGCGTCGAATTGTAACGCAAATTCCTAATGTCGATGATTTGGGCCTGCCACCCATTATGAAAGAAGTGATCATGTCCAAGCGTGGTCTGGTGCTGTTTGTTGGTGGCACCGGCACCGGTAAGTCTACGTCACTAGCGGCATTGTTGGGCTATCGTAACAAAAACGCCAAGGGCCATATTCTTACCATTGAAGATCCGATTGAATTTGTCCACGATCATCATAAAAGCCTGATCACCCAGCGTGAGGTGGGCATTGATACCGAGTCGTTTGAGGCAGCCCTGAAAAGCTCATTACGCCAGGCGCCGGATGTCATTTTGATTGGTGAAATTCGTAGCCAGGACACGATGGAATATGCGCTATCCTTTGCTGAAACCGGCCATCTGTGTATTGCTACGTTGCACGCAAATAACGCCAACCAGGCCATCGATCGCATCATGCACCTGGTACCCAAAGAAATGCACCAGAAGCTGCTGTTTGATCTGTCATTAAATTTACGTGGCATCGTTGCGCAGCAACTGGTACCAACAGCCGATGGGCAGGGCAGGGTGGCAGCAATAGAAGTACTGCTTAACTCGCCACTGATTGCCGATTTAATTTCCCGCGGTGACATGGGTGAAATTAAAGCAGTAATGACAAAATCGCGTGAGTTGGGCATGCAAACCTTTGATCAGGCGTTGTACGATTTGTATCAGGCCGGTCGCATTAGTTATGCCGATGCGCTACACCATGCTGATTCACCGAACGATCTACGTTTGATGATCAAACTGCGCAGCGGGGATACCAAAGGGGCGGGCTTTCTGTCAGGCGTTACTATTGAAGGCTTTGAAAACAAAGACGAATAAGTTAAAAAAGGGCCGTAATGAGTATAGCGAATATTATGACGCATCGTAGTAAGCTGGTAACCACCATGGCTGACGCCAGCTTGGCCTCCTTGCGTGATGTATTTGCTAAGGCCCGTTTTCAGCACGTACCGGTGGTTGACAATACCAACCGTATTGTTGGTATTGTCTCGGTAAAAGATTACTTTCGCGAGGTAAGTCCGGTAATGGACTCTGCTACCGATCCTACTATTGCGCAGTTTATCCGTTCGCGCAAAGTGCATCAGGTAATGAAAAGCCCGGTAATAACTGTGACTGAACACAGCAGTGTGAAACAAGCTGCTGCGTTGTTGTTGCAGCACAATATCAGCTGCCTGCCGGTCACTGATGAGTATAAGCATCTGCTTGGGTTGGTATCCTGGAAAGATATAATGCGCGCCGCACTGCACAAACCGGCTACAGCTTAAGTTTGCTGCTGATAGCGCTTATGTAAGATAACTACCCGCTCAACATAGGCCTGTGTTTCAGCAAAAGGGGGAACGCCCTTGTAGCGTCTAACATTGCTTGCGCCAGCATTGTAGGCGGCCAGTGCCAGTGTTAACTCGTTATTGTGTTGTTTAAGCAACTGTGCCAGATAACGACTACCAGCATTGATATTTTGTTCCGGATGGTGGGCGTCTTCAACGCCCAATTCAACGGAAGTTTGCGGCATCAATTGCATTAAACCTACAGCCCCTTTTTTTGACACTACTTGTGGCCGGAACGACGATTCTGCGTGGATAACTGCGCGGATCAATGCCGGGTCCAGTTGATGCATGTTAGCCGCTTTGGCAATAATGCGATTGTAAGGTTTAATGTATAGCGGTACGGTATGCCAGTTGATATTTGATACCGGATCGCAGGCAAAACAATCAAAGCGCATCAGCTGATATGGCCGGTTTAGTGGCTGGCGATCAGAAAACAGTACCGAGCCATCTTGCTTTACTGATTTATACACTGCTATTTGTGCGGCGGCAGGGCGCTTTGCTGCAGGTACTGCCTGATGTAATGATTGGCCTGGTGCCAGCTTAAGTTGTTTTTTCGTGTCAGCCGGATCGGCCTGCACTATGCTGGTACAAGCAAAACCGATAAAACTGACGACCATTACGCCACGCAACACGTGTTAATCCAATATTTTTAACAGGATCGCAAGTAAAGCACTGCAATGGCAATTTCTCAAGCACTCAGCGGGTTTTATCATGGTGCAATTTGCGGTTAAGCCAAAATAGCACCACAGCAACCAGCACTATCACCAACGGCATGCTGATACTTTGCCAGCGGTCGGTATCCAGTTGCGGTATAAAATGATTCAGCGCTGTAATAGCTTTGTCAGTTAGCTGGACAGCGTAATAGCTGATAGCCACCAGTGATAAACCCTCTACCATTTGCTGCATATTAAGTTGTAGCCTGGCGCGTTTATCCATTGACGCCAATAATTGCTGATTTTGCTGCTCTAATTTTAAGTTAATCCGCGTACGTAACAATTCTGTTGAGCGGCCCAGCCGGCCCGACAGCGCATTTTGGCGAAACACTACCGATTCGCTGGTACGAAACGCCGGCGTTAAGCGTCGTTCGGTAAAATCCTGCAGTGATAGCAAACCTTCTATCGGCGTTTCATTTAAGCTTTTTATCCGGTCCAGTGTCAGTTGATAGTAAGCGGCTGTTGCCTGTAAGCGTGAGCTGGTTTCGGCAATTAGATGCTCGGTTTGCGCTGCCATTGTGGTAATTTCATTTAGCAGGCGTTCGTCATCGCTGCGCTGGTGCTCAATGCGCTGGGTAATGTCTGACAGCTGTTGCTCAAGTAAGTTAAGTTTTGCCAGCGCCTGACGTGACATCGGCCAGCCTAGTAAAGACAGTTTGCGATAGTTGCCAAGGTCGAACAGTTGTTGTACTAAACGGCCTAATGCTGAAGGGCTTAAGCCCTGATCCAGCAACAGCATACGGCCAGCGCCTTCTGCATGTTTTTGAAAGTCTGTCCAGATACGTGCTCTTTGCCCGGCTAGCATGCTACTGATGCAATTGTCCGGGTTAAATAACATATCAATATTACCCTGTGCTTTAAGCTGCGCCGGTGTGACGACACTGAGCTGCACTACGCGAAAAACCTGCCCCGGGATATCTTGTAGCCAGTCTTTACTGGGCAAAAAATCCAATGGATCGTTAAACAATTGCTTGTCGTTACCATACTGAATAAACACATAGCTGGAAAATTCACCATGTTTTTCAAAGCGTAAAGTGCCGCCAAACAGCGACAGATTGATATCGTGGTCGGTTTCACTGAAATGGCTGCTTTGCGCTGTAGCCAGCTGTTGCATAAAACTCAACTCACTACTGCGTGATGCCGCTGACACCGTTAGCATAAACTGGCACAAGCGACACGGCGCACTGAGTGCCGGAAAAGTGCGCTGTTGTAATTCTTTATCCAGCACGTCGCGCAGGGGATGGCTGCGGTTATGTAGTCCGGTCATAGTATGCTCCTGTATCACATAACGAAAAAAATGAGCACGGATACCGATAACTGTGGTTAGCAGTTGCCATGCCAGTACTGCGTTGGTGCTAGCATGCTGGTTAATTTGCCGCTAAATAGTTGCTATAGCATGATATTTTTTTGACGTCTTAATGTCGTTGCGACTGGCCTTATATTGTATGGAGTGGAACTTTGCCCCGAAATAATGCGCAGATGGCGCAATACTGTGCATGGCTGGTTACGTTTTGTTTGCTGCAAAGGCTACAATTAGCAGGTTCGCGTCTTGTACGTCCTTTCGGATCTTAGTGTTATGCCTGTCTCAGTAAATCGCACGCTTGTTGTCGCTGTTGTAAGTGTTTTGCTGGCGATGATTACCATTCAATCTGGTGCTTCCATTGCCAAGCAGTTGTTTCCGCTAATTGGCCCTGAGGGCACTACTGCACTGCGGCTGGGGTTTTCGGCACTGGTGCTGTGGCTGGTATTTCGCCCCTGGCGTGCGTTACCGCAAGGCCGCGATTGGCTGGCAATTATCGTGTATGGCATGTGTTTGGGGGGGATGAATATTCTGTTTTATTTAGCTATTGCGCGTATTCCTTTGGGCATTGGCGTGGCGCTGGAGTTTACCGGGCCCTTGGCTGTGGCACTGTTTTCCTCAAGGCGTAAACGAGACTTGATCTGGGTTGGCTTTGCCATCGCCGGTATTTTACTGCTGCTGCCGGATATGCGTGGCGTGGACGCGCTAGACCCGGTGGGTGTGGTTCTGGCATTGGCGGCGGGAGCGTGCTGGGCCGGTTATATCTTATTTGGCAAAAAAACCAACTCTCAGGCATCAGGTGGTATTACGGTAGCGCTGGGCATGACGGTGGCTGCAGCCTTTCTGGTGCCTGTTGGTGCAATAAGCCAGGGTATGGCGCTGCTGAGTTGGGATGTATTGCCGTTGGGGTTGGTGGTAGGTATTTTATCCAGCGCGTTACCGTATTCATTGGAGATGGTAGCGCTTAGAAATATGACATCGCAAAACTTTAGTGTGTTTATGAGCATGGAGCCGGCGATAGCGGCGTTGGCGGGTTTTTTGATACTGGCTGAAATGTTAACGTTATGGCAGTGGCTGGCGATTGCTTTAGTGATTATGGCGTCACTGGGGAGCTCGTTAACGCCTTCTGCGGCGAAGCCCGCCACAGAGGACGTATAGCTGTGTTATTAAGATTTAGGCATGACTACGCTGTCTAATACGTGGATTACGCCATTGCTGGTTTCTATGTCTGTAGCGATAACCTGAGCACCGTTAACATAGACTTTGCCGTCTTTTACTTCGATAGCTAAATCCTGGCCCTGTACGGTCTTAGCCGATGTTAGTTTTACTACATCGGCAGCCATTACTTTACCTGCGACAACATGGTAGGTCAGTACTTTGGTCAGCGCCGCTTTATCTGCCACCAACGCATTTAAATCTGATGAGGGGATCTTGGCAAAAGCTGCGTCGTTTGGTGCAAAAACCGTGAACGGACCTTTGCTTTTTAATGTGTCAACCAGTTCAGCAGCTTGTACTGCAGTTACCAGGGTAGAGAAGTTGCCGGCAGCAACAGCAGTGTCAACAATATCTGCTTTCATTTTGTGATTGTGCGCCTGGGCTGTAACCAGCAGTGAGCCGAGTAACAAAGAACCGGTAATAAAGTGTGACAGTTTCATAATATTTCCTTTTTTAGCACAAAGTTAGACGAAAAATTCGCTTATAAAAACGCCACCTCGACGGAATAAGATCAGATTTATATTTTTCTGTATTCGCTAAACTACATAGTTTTGCTGGCCGTACGCGGAAAAACTTGATCCAGTTCGGTGCAACGGCGACAGTTTTTCGCTATATCTATTAGTTATTACTCAGATACTGCTAAAGGAGCTATGTATGGCTATCACTACTGTTGCCCAATTAATGACGATAGATCCGCTGTGTGTAACGCGCGATGCCAGCTTAAAAGATGCGCATGATTTAATGCGCGGGAAAAATATCCGCCATATTCCGGTGATTGACACTAAAGGCGAACTGGTGGGCATGCTGACGCAAAAAATTATGATCGCCAAAGTAATGGGCTTAATGGCGCAGTACGGTGCCACTGCGCTGGAGCGAAAAGAAAAACAGCAACTGGTAGCCGATATGATGGCGACCGATTTTGCTGCCGTTACGCCTGAGCAGTCGTTAAAAGATGTGGCTGGCTTTTTTGTCAAGAACCGCCATGGTTGTATGCCGGTGGTAGATGAAAACAATAAGCTAAAAGGTATTCTGACGTCGTCGGATTTTGTCAGGTTGGCGGCGGAGCTATTGGAAAAGCAATAAAAAAGGGCCTTGCGGCCCTTTTCGGATGTTTATTTAACACCCATTTCTTTTAACAGGTTTTCAGCGCCGTCCAGCTGCATTTGCCACAGCATAAAACGGTGATCTACCTGAATAGAGCGGGTGTTGTTCTGGTTGTAATCCCAATCAGAGATAATGGAATCCAGCGTACCGTCAAAAGCTAAGCCTACCAGCTCGGCTTTGCTGTTTAGTACCGCCGAGCCCGAGTTACCACCGGTAATATCCAGCGTGGCTAAAAAGTTAACCGGTACCGAATTTAAGCTGTCTACCTTGTAAGGGCCATATTGTTTCGCCTTGATAGCGTCTAACTGGCTTTGCGGTGCGTTAAATTCACCTTCGCCGGTGGCTTTGGCCGTGATGCCGCGCAAGGTAGTAAATGGCGCCCAGGCATTACCATCTTCGTTGCCATGGCCACGGCCTTTTACGTTACCGAAAGTAACACGTAAGGTGCTGTTGGCATCAGGGTAAACTGCCTGACCTTTAGATTGCATAAAGGCAATTTTAGCGCGCATATAGCTGGCATAAGCCTGCTGGATTTTACCGGCCAGCTCTTCTTCTGCCGCTTCTTGCTTTAAGTTCCACTTATGCAGTGCAACCGCTGCTTTAACAAAGACATCATTGCTTTGAGCGATTTGTGCCGGCGTCATCTCCAGCAAGGCATTACGTTTATCCAGCGCTGTTAACGTGGTGTTGGCATACCAGCTGTCAATCAGTGCTTTTAGCTGTTGCTCTGTCATGCCATCTTTAATACCCATCACCTTATCAAATTCAGCATCGCGCTGTTTCTTCGGCTGGGCGGCATAACGGCTTAAATTATACAAATCCAGAGCCTTTTCTACGCTGACAGCAAAGTTACGCTCCATACCGGCAACGAAGGCCTTATAGCGCGGTAAGTCACGGCTTTGGAAGCCAGCTTTACGTTCAGCATCGGGTTTAGTGGTTTCTTCTGCTAAGCGGTATAGCGCGCCAGCTACGGTTAGTAAACGTGGTTTAGCGTTGTTTAGCAGATAGTCGCGACGGTCTTGCTGTTGGCGCTGTTTCAGCAGTTTTTCAATGGTTTTTAAGTCATCAGCATAGGCTTTTTTATTATCACGGCTGCTGTTAACCCACTTAGTCAGTTCGGCATGTTCAGCTGTTTTACGTGCCAGAAAATCGCTGTCTGCAAAGCTATCTAGCATGCCCTGACGGTTTTTCATGTAGTTGTTTAAGCCAGCGACGCGGCTGGCGTACTTCAGCTCGGCATCTTTATCATCGGCGGTTTCGCGGCCGATAATATCCAGCGTATTTTTAAACTGGGCTACAGTGTTGGGGTAAGCCCATTCAAAGGTATCACTTACTTCACTGGGTAAACGATGACGATTAGTGCGGCCCGGGTAACCCAGCGCCATAACAAAATCACCTTCTTTTACGCCGTCTTTAGCCAGGGTTAAATGAAAGTCTGGTTTATATGGCACATTATCTGCGCTGAAATCAGCTGACTTACCTTCAGGGCTGACATAAGCACGGTAGAAGCTGTAATCACCAGTGTGGCGCGGCCACATCCAATTGTCGGTGTCGCCACCAAATTTACCTACACCTTCAGCCGGAGCGTGCACTAAACGCACATCTTTAATTTCCAGTTGTTTAATACGGTAATATTCCAGGCTGCCGTAATAAGCGGCAACGGTACAACGGTGGCCTTCATCTTTTTCACATTCTGCGACCAGTGCTTTCTGGTTAGCTTCAATAGCATCAATGCGCTTTTTGCCAGATAACGTAGCCGTGGCAGCATCAATCACTTTATCACTAACGTTATCAACTGCCTTGGTGACATAAATCCGGCTACCTGGTGCGGCAGCCACTTCATCACTTAGCGTTTTAGCTAAAAAACCATTGGCCAGTAAGTCATTCTCTGGCGTCGAGTTGTGCGCAATGCTGCCATAAACACAGTGATGGTTGGTGGCGACCAAGCCGTTCGGTGACACGAAAGATGCTGAACAGCCGCCCAAACTGACAATGGCGGCGGCCGGAAATTCGGTCAGTTTAGTTAAATCGGCCGGGTTGAGTGCTAAACCGGCGGCTTTTAGTTCAGGCGCAATATCGGGCAACTGCTGCGGCATCCACATGCCTTCATTGGCCATGGCGAAGCTGCTGGTCAACGCCAACATTAAGAGAGATTTTTTCATAGTGACTCTTTTTATTTAGTGTTAACAGAAGTGTTAAACATCAGACGGCAGTTATAGTCGTTTTCAACGTCAGGCTTGTCAATAGACAGACAAAGGCTGTTACATTTTAATGCGACGAATATGGGCAACGTTGCGTTGTGCAGTAACGGTTAAGCGGCAGATTATGCTTTGCTATACCAGCAAGGGTGGTTTTGCCCGCTGCGTTTAGCCTGATACATAGCGGTATCAGCCTGCCGCAATAACTCATCGCAGTCGGTTTCACTTTTAAACAATACCAGGCCGATACTGCAGGCGCCCTGATGCATAATGTGGTCGTTCAGTGGGAAGGGGCGAGACAACTCCTGGGCTATTTTGGCTGCAACAAGTTGTGTTTGTTGCTGGCTGCGCTTGGCGTCAATGTCAATATCGCGCAGTAGTACAACAAATTCATCGCCGCCAAAACGCGCTACGGTATCGGCAGAGCGTACTACAGATTGCAGGCGCCTTGCCACGTTTTGCAAAAAGGTGTCACCTACGCGGTGGCCATAAATATCATTTACCGGTTTAAAGTTATCCAGATCAATAAACATAAGGCCACAGTATTTCTGGCTGCGCTGGCTATTTGCCATCGCTTGTAACATATGTTCTTCTAAAAGTCGCCGGTTCGCTAAACCGGTGAGATCATCATAAAATGCCAGATGGCGGATTTGTGCACTGCTTAAGCTGCGGCTAATGGCAAGTTCGGCCAGATTGCCATAGGTTTTAATTTTTTCCAGTAGCTCAGCTGATGGCTCCGCCGTTTGCCGCTGATAAATAGCAAAGGTGCCTAACACCTTGCCCTGGGCATTTTTTACCGGCTGTGACCAGCAGGATTTTACCTGTGCCATTTCTGCCAGTGCGAGATAGGGCTGCCAGTATGGATGACTGTTTATATCGGCCACAATGACGGTTTCGCCGATACTTGCTGCGGTACCGCAAGAGCCGACCCCGACGCCGATAACCACCCCATCAAGCGCCTGGTTATAAGCGTCGGGCAAAGATGGCGCGGCACCATGGCGCAACGTTTTACCATCTTCGTCCAGCAACAAAATAGAACAAAGCATATGAGGATGCAGTTGTTCTACCTGAGCCACCAGATTATGCAATACACATTTAAGCCCGACACCTTCACTGATCTGGCTTAAAATCTGATTTTGCAGAGTCAGTTCATGAGTGCGTTGCTGCACCTGTTGCTCAGTTTGTTGTAAGTTGCGCTGATATTGCAGGTTAACCAGACTAAGTTCCGTAATTTGTAGTGCCAATGATGCCAACATATTTAACATCGCCGGTAGTTTGCTTTCATCGACAATCGGTACTTCTGCCAGCGCCGCCATATAGTCTTGGGTATTAAAGCCAGCCGTTTCTGCCTGTTTGCCAAAATACTCCGGATCTGGCTCGTGGAGTAAAAATTGGCCAATAAACAAGTTAGCTATATGCTCGCCATCCAGAACAATTGGTGTGGCGCAGTCGGTTAAGCCATTGCGGCAACGATAAATAGAATAATTTTTACCTTGCTCTAATTGCAACGCCAGATCACGGTCACTCTCTAAGCAGCGCTGTAAGGTATGCTCGGTCTGGCGATGAAACTGGATACAAGCCCGTTGCCAGCGGGATGATGCCAGCACTTTACCGTGCAGATCAATCAATGCAATCGACACATTCATCACCTGCAGGAAGTTTTCAAATAAGGTGTTTAAGCGGGAAAAGTCCAGCGCAGCAAACAGCTTACTGGTTACTGTGCTGTCAGGTGCAGGCAATGCCTGATTCCAGTCGGTGGACATAGGGTCCAGCATTTGGATCAGGTTTGCCTCGCGGTGTAAATGCGGCGTTTTGTTTGTCATGACGGCTTAAGTATAGTGAGCAGAGTGTTGTGCCGCTACAGTTGACGCAAATAAATTATATTCGCTGCTGTACAGTGATGCTGCCAGTTTTTGCTTACTTATGCCGCTGTTGCAGCACCTTAATTACGTCGTTTAGTTCCAGCTTTTGGCTGCGCAGTAATACCAACAGGTGAAAGATTAAATCGGCGGCTTCGTTGGCGAGTTCTTCCCTGTCACCGGCCATCGCTGCCAGTGCTGATTCGACACCTTCTTCGCCGACTTTTTGCGCAATGCGTTTTACGCCTTTGGCAAATAAACTGGCGGTGTAGCTGCTGGCCGGATCGCTGCCTTCACGTGATTTTATCACTTGCTCTAAGTCGTATAAAAACGCCAGTTGTGGGCTATTGGCGCTGTTATCATGCCAGCAGGTTTCAGTGCCGACATGGCAGGTAGGGCCTTGCGGCAGTGCCAGCACTAAAATGCTGTCGGCATCGCAGTCGCTGTCGATACTAACCAGTTGTAAGGTATGGCCCGAGCTTTCACCTTTGGTCCAAAGCCGCTGTTTACTGCGGCTGAAAAAGGTCACCTGGCCGCTTTGCAGTGTGTGCTCAAGCGCCTCTGTGTTCATATAGCCCTGCATCAGTACTTTGCCGGAGATGGCATGCTGCACTATTGCCGGTAATAACTGGTTATCGGGCCAGCTTAGTTGGTCAATTGATTCTTTGTTCATGTTAGTTCTGAATCCCCCCTCGTTCCCCCTTTTTCAAAGGGGGAGGTTAATAGCTCAAATCCCGCCACATCTGCATTTTAAAGCAGAGGCTTCCCCCCCTCTTTCGTAAAGAGGGGCAGGGGGAGATTTGTCGTTTTATGGCCTGATACTAATACCATCAGCAATCAGTTTGGCTTTTAACGCCGCTATCTCAATAATGCCTTTGTGAAATACACTGGCGGCCAAAGCGCCGTCAACGTCGGCTTTTTCAAATACGTCAGTAAAGTGCTGCATAGTACCGGCGCCACCACTGGCAATTAACGGTACCGTGCAAATATTGCGGATGTTTTTCAACTGCGCGATATCATAACCCTGGCGCACGCCATCCTGGTTCATGCAGTTAAGCACAATTTCACCGGCGCCACGGCTCAGTACCTCGCTCACCCAATCACGGGTAAGCCACTGCGTTTTTTGCGTGCGGCTCTCATCGCCGGTAAACTGGTATACCTGATACTGGCCCGAAGCGACATCAAAAAAGCTGTCAATACCAATAACTACACACTGCTGACCAAAGTTATGGTTCAGCTCGCTTATCAGCTCTGGCCTGGACAGCGCCGGGCTGTTCACTGAAATCTTATCCGCGCCCATTTCCAGTATTTTGCCGGCATCGGCCACGGTTTTAATGCCGCCTGCGACGCAAAACGGAATATCGATGACTTCGGCAATGCGTTTAACCCAGCTTTTATCCACCACGCGGCCATCGCTGGAGGCGGTAATATCATAAAACACCAGCTCGTCAGCGCCTGCCTCGGCATAGCGCTGTGCCAACGGCACTATATCGCCGATAATTTCATGGTTACGAAACTGCACGCCTTTAACCACTTTACCATCGCGTACATCCAGGCAGGGTATTAACCGTTTTGCCAACATGCTATGGCCTCCTCAAGTGTAAATTTACCTTCAAGCAAGGAGCGGCCCAAAATGACGCCGGCGACGCCGCTGCCAATTAAAGCGCGGATGTCGTCCAGCTTGCCAATGCCGCCCGAGGCCTGCCACTGAATTTGCGGGTAGTTTGCTGCCAGCTCTTTATACAGCCGCACGTTAGAGCCTGTTAAGGTGCCGTCTTTACTGATGTCAGTACACAACACATGCTGTGCACCGGCGGCAATATAGCCATCCAGCACCTGCTCCAGCGTAATATTGGATTGCTCAATCCAGCCGTGCGACGGCAGGGTTTTCTCGCCTTTGGCATTTATTGCCACATCCAGCGCCAGCACGATTTGCTCGCCGCCATATTTGCGCACCCAGCCTTGCACCAGTTCGGGTTGGCGAATGGCCAAACTGCCGATAACCACCCGGCCGGCACCGGCGTCGAGTAAGTCTTTAACGTCCTGCTCAGAGCGCACACCGCCGCCAACCTGAATATGCAGCGGTGACGCGCTCATCAGCTCGGTTAGTAATGTTAATTGGCGTTTAGTGGCATCTTTGGCGCCGGACAAATCCACAATATGCAGCCAGTCAGCACCTGCACCGGCATACTGATTACGCAGGCCAATCGGGCTGAAATCGTACTCGGTGGTATTGTCGTAACGGCCCTGATACAGCCGCACCACAGTGCCGTCAATTAAATCAATGGCGGGAATAATCATAGCTGCCACTCCAGGAAATTCTGTAATAAACGCGCGCCGGTTTTACCCGAGCGCTCAGGGTGAAACTGCGCACCGGCGACATTGTCTTTACCAATAATCGCGGCAAAATCGCTGCCGTAATGGCACAGTGCCAATGCGTGCCGGCCCGGCGCTACGGCAAAGCTGTGGACAAAATACACATAGTCTGTGACAGAAAAACCGCGCATTAACGGGTGCTCACTGAAGCTATGCAGTGTGTTCCAGCCCATATGCGGCAGGCGCAAGCCAACGCTTTGCATTGGCAGTACGTCGCCCGGAATAAGGTTTAAACAGCCAACATCGCCTTCCATGCTGTGGCTGGTCAGCATTTGCATACCTAAGCAAATACCCAGCAGCGGTTGCTGCAGGCCTTGCAGGGTGTCAATCAGCTCTGCTTGCTGAAGCTTGGCCATAGCGTTGTGGGCTGTGCCGACACCTGGCAGCAGCACCTTGTCGGCGGCTTTAATTACTTTGGCATCGCGGCTTATAGTGGCCTCAACACCCAAACGTTTAAAGGCAAAATACACCGAGCTGATATTGGCGCAGCCGGTATCAACAATAACCAGTTGCATTACAACACTCCTTTTGAGCTCGGCAGCGCCTCGCCGGATACAGTAATGGCCTGGCGCAGGGCACGACCAAAGGCTTTAAACAGGCCTTCTACCTTGTGGTGCTTATTGCCTTCGGTGATGCTCAAGTGCAGCGACATCAGCATGGCATCGCTTAGTGAGCGGAAAAAGTGCGGCACCATTTCCAGCGTTAAGCCACCTACGGCGCCATCGCCCAGCTCGCCGTTAAACACAAACAGCGGCCGGCCGGATAAATCCAGCACACATTCGGCGCGGCATTCATCCATCGGCAACACAAAGCCAAAGCGGTTAATGCCACGTTTATTGCCCAGCGCCTGTTTTAACGCCTGGCCCAGTGCCAGTGCGGTGTCTTCCACACTGTGGTGATCGTCAATGTGATAATCGCCACTAACTTTTACCTGCAGTGAAAAGCCGCCGTGGGTGGCAATTTGCTCCAGCATATGGTCAAAAAAGCCCACACCGGTGCCGAAAAAGTTATTGCCGCTGTTGTCCAGATCAACACTGATCTCGATGTCGGTTTCACGGGTGGTGCGGCGCACCGTAGCTTTGCGGCCGCGGCTTAACAGCTGTTTAGTAATCTCGCTCCAGCCTAAACTATCGCGGTTATATTGAAACGACGGCAGGCCCATATTCTCGGCTAGCTGCACATCGGTTAACCGGTCGCCAATAACGTAAGAGTTGGTAAAGTCAATTTTACCCTGTTGCAGGTAATCTTTTACCAGCCCCAGTTTGGGCTTACGGCAACTGCAGTTATCAGCATCAAAGTGCGGGCAAATCAGCACGTCATCAAACACAATACCTTGCGATGTCAGCAGCTGCATCATCTTGTTGTGCGGCGCATCAAAGGTTTCGCGCGGGAAGCTGCTGGTACCCAGCCCATCCTGATTGGTTACCATGACTAAACGGTAGCCAGCGGCTTGCAGTTTTAATAAGGCTGGCACTAAACCCGGCTCGTAGGCCAGCTTTTCCAGGCTATCAAGCTGCTTGTCAATTGGCGGCTCTTCTACCATGGTGCCGTCGCGGTCGATAAATAAAATAGGCTGGCCACTCATGCGTTTACTCTCTTTGTGTTTAGGCTCTCTGTATCTGAGCTATTGGAAAAATAGTGTTGCATTGCCTGTTGTAAACGCTGCATCTCATCCGCGGTGCCAACTGACACCCGCACCACTTCTGACAAACCGAGCTGGCTGGACTGATTGCGGATTAAAATGTCAGCATCAATCAGCGCACTAACACAGTCTGCGGCGTTGTCCACCTGTAGCAGCACATAGTTGGCGTTACTGGGCCAGACTTTTTTAATACCGCTTTGCGTTTTGGCAAAAGCGATAAAAGCATCGCGCAGCTGGTTAATGCTTGCCACGCTTTGCTGCATCTGCGCTATGCCGGCAGCAGATAACGCCTGGGCGGCAATGTGTGCCACCGGCTCGGCAATCGGGTAGGGCGCTATCATCTTTTTCAGTGAATTAATAATTTCCGGCGAGGCCAGCGTAAAGCCACAGCGTAAACCGGCCAGGCCAAAGGCTTTAGACAGGGTGCGCAGGACAACCAAATGCGGGTACTGGCTAAGTAAGTTCACTACTGAAGCCTGTGGGGCAAACTCGATATAGGCTTCATCGAGCACCACTAATGCTTTACCGGCAAAGTGCTCCAGTACCGCAATAATTTGCTGCCGTGGGATCAAGTCGCCGGTTGGGTTATTCGGGCTGCAAATAAACACCAGCTTCGGGTTAGTGGCAAAAATGCCATCTAAATCCAGTTGCTCGTTGTTAATCAACAGCACTTTATTCACCAGGGTTTGGTTACTTTCGGCGCTGATGGCATACATGCCATAGGTCGGCGGGCAAATAGTAATGCCGTCTTGTTTTGGCTCACAAAAACTGCGGATCAACAGTTCTATGCCTTCATCGGCGCCTCGGCTGACTAACACCTGCTCAGGTTCTACACCGGCATAGTCAGCGTAGGCGTTAATCACCGCCTTGGGCTGGCAGGACGGGTAACGGTTAAAAGTGCCATCTAACTGATAGCTTGGTGCAAGGGCATTTTCGTTGGCGTTAAGCCACACAGCACCGCCACTCATGCTGCTGCGTGCTGATGCGTAGGGCACCAGATCTTTGACGATTTGTCTGGCCAGATTATTCATGCCAGTAGGGGTGTTCTCAGACATAATTTAGTTAACCCTCAACATTATTCAGTTCAGCCAGGCGCAAGCGAACCGCATTGGCGTGCGCATCCAGGCTTTCAGCTTCTGCCAGCGTGACAATGGCAGGGCCTATATTTCGCATGCCCTTGGCCGTTAATTTTTGTACCGTGAAGCGACGGTAAAAATCGGCCAGTGACAAACTGGACACCGTTTTGCTGTAGCCATAAGTGGGTAGCACATGGTTAGTGCCGCTGGCGTAATCGCCGGCCGACTCCGGTGTCCACTTACCAACAAAGATACTGGCGGCGCTGTTAAATTGTTCAGTCAACTCGTCATCTACTGCGGTTTGCACGATTAAGTGCTCCGGTGCGTAGGCGTTAGTGACTGCTACCGCCTGAGTTAAATCGGCAGTTAAGATGTAGCGGCTGTGGCTAAGCGCAGCTGAAGCGATGTCTTTACGTGGTAGTTGGGCTAACTGGTTGGCGACTTCAGCCTGCACAGCGTCTATTAACGCCGCACTGTCACTGACTAAAATCACTTGTGAGTCTGGGCCATGCTCGGCTTGTGATAACAAGTCGGCGGCAACAAAAGCCGGGTTGGCGCTGCTATCGGCCAGCACCAGCACTTCAGACGGCCCAGCCGGCATATCAATTTGCGCGCCCCTGGCATCCTGGCTCACTTGCTGCTTGGCTTCGGTTACATAGCGGTTGCCGGGGCCAAAAATTTTATCTACTTTGGCAATAGTTTCCGTGCCGTAAGCCAGCGCGGCAATGGCCTGAGCACCACCGATGGTGTAAATCTCACTAATACCGCACAGCTCTGCGGCGTACAGAATTTCCGGCGCAATATCACCCGCTTGCGGTTTGCCCGGTGGGGTAACCAGCACAATGCGCTCGCAACCTGCTAGCTGTGCCGGCACACCCAGCATAAGTACAGTAGATGGCAGCGGCGCACTGCCGCCCGGAATGTACAAGCCTACTGCGGCAATGGCGCGGCTTTTTAGCTGGCATATAACACCGGCACTGGTTTCTACCTCGATATCTCGCGGTAACTGGGCAGCATGAAATTTACGGATATTGTCATACGCCAGCTCAATGGCGGCTTTGCGCTCGGGTAATAGCTTGTTTAACTGCGCCAGTTTGGTCTGTGCACTTAAGCGCAGTGGGTTAGTTGCTAAACCATCAAACTGCTGGCTGTACGCTAGCAAAGCCTCATCGCCTTGCTGGCGCACAGTATCAATAATGGCCCTTACCTGACCGCTTAAAGCAGCGGAGTCGGCAAGCTCAGGCCGTGCCAGCGCGGCTTGTTGCTCAGTGTCGGATAACTGCGACCAATCAAATACCCGGCTCATAGCTACTCCATCATCTTTTCAATTGGCAGCACCAAAATTGAGCTGGCGCCCAATGCTTTTAACTGCTCCATGGTTTCCCAAAACAGCGTTTCACTGCTGACCACATGAATGGCGACCATGTCATTGTTACCCGCCAGCGGCAGCATAGTTGGGTTTTCAGCGCCCGGCAGCAGCGCAATCACTTCATCTAAGCGGGCACGAGGTGCGTGCAGCATAATGTATTTGCTTTCATTGGCCTGCATTACGCCGTTAATACGTGGCATCAACTTGTTAATCAGCTTGAGCTGGCGCTCATCGGTTAAGCCTTTACGTTGAATAAGCACAGCCTTGCTGCGGTAAATCACATCGACTTCTTTCAGGCCATTAGCTTCTAAGGTCGCGCCGGTAGACACTAAATCACAGATTGCATCGGCCAGGCCGGCACGCGGCGCCACTTCAACCGAGCCTTTTAAGTTAACAATACGCGCACTGACACCTTGCTCTTTTAAATAGCGTGCCAGCAAACGCGGGTAGGTGGTGGCGATGGTTTTGCCGTCCAGTGACGCAACACCGCTATAGTTTTCTTCCTGCGGTACGGCAATCGATAAGCGGCAGCCGCCAAAATCCAGCCGTTTTAATACGGTGTAATCAAAGCTATCGTTATCCAGTTTGCGCTGTAGCGATTCTTCTTCCAGCACGTTTTCACCGACGATGCCCAAATCACAAACACCGTCCATCACCAGGCCAGGTATATCGTCATCGCGCACGCGCAGAATATCAATATCCATATTCTCGACATGGGCAATCAGGCGCTGCTCGCGCAGATTGATTTTTAAGCCGCAGCTGGTGAACAGGGCCTGAGAATCGACCGACAAGCGGCCGGATTTCTGCATGGCGATACGTAAGCGTTTAGATTCTGTTGCCGGACTCATATTGGTCTCCGTGACGATAATTAAAATATATAATGCGAATAAACAAAAACCCCGGGCCTGGGCTCGGGGTTTTTGTTGCTGTACCACCGGAGCGCCAGAAAATAGCCCTCCGAAAATTCCGGACGGCTAGTCGCTATGATGGTGTAGTACAGTGACAGTTTTCATTTCGCAGTTCTTACTCATTAAGATGTTATACAACTTAAAGCTTGCAGCGTTAAACTGCAAGCAAAAACTTAGCCTGTAATAGTAGAGCGCTTGCCATTAAATTATTGTTTTTAAATGTTAAGTTGTTTTTGTGGCTACGGGTGGTGAAAATAATTTTTATGCTTAGGTCAGGTTTTACCGCTTTTTTGGTTCATAAGTAAGCTAGTTGTATAGTCAATCTGAGTCAGGCTGGTAGCTGTTGCAGCTGTCTTGGGCTTTGTGTCAGTAGCTGATAGCCTTGCTGGGTTATGACAATATCATCTTCAATCCGCACGCCGCCAAAGCCGGGCTTATAAAGGCCCGGTTCAATGGTGACAACCATATCGGGTTGCAACACAACCTCACAGCCGCGGCGCATTAGCGGATATTCATGCAGCGCCAATCCCACACCGTGGCCTAAACCTTCGCCGACATAAGCGGCATAAGGCGAGGCGGTCAGCACAGCTTGGGCTATCTGATCGAGCTGTTGGCCGCTGATACCAGGCTTTACCGCCGCTAACGCTGCTTGCTGTGCGTTTAATACGGTTTGATAAAACTGCTGTTGTTCAGCACTGGCCTGACCCAGCACCACAGTGCGGGTCATGTCAGAACGGTAGCCTTCGACGCGGGCGCCAAAATCCAGCAGGATCCAATCGCCAACGGCAAAGCGGCGTTGGCTCGGCTTGCCATGCGGCAGGGCACTACGTTCACCGGATAGCAAGATAGTAGGAAAGGCCAGTTCATCAGCGCCCAGCGCGTAGATTTTTTGTTGCAGTAAATCTGCCGCCGCCCGCTCTGTCATACCCACCTGCAACTGCGGCAGTAACCAGGCTAACGCGGTGTCGGCAATAGCGGCGGCCCGGCGCAGGCAATTTAGTTCATGCGGATCTTTGCAGGCGCGAAGCTGCTCAGGCAGATTGGTAGCCGGGCTCAGTGTTAGCGGCAAGTCATGCTGCAGCTGCCAAAATAATTCGACGCTCAGATGGCCATATTCCAGATGTAAACGATTTATCGGTTGATGCTGTAATAGCTCGGCGAGGCATTGCCCCAGGCTCTGTGCTGAGCGGTCGCGACAAATAATGTCAACGCCAGCGCATTCAGCCTGTGCCTGTTCGGTATAACGATAATCGGTGATCAGAAATTGCCGCTCGGCGGTAATAAGCAAACTGGCGGAGCTGCCACTGAAACCAGACACATAGCGGATATTTAACGGTTCGGTCAGCAGCAGAGCCTGATAATTGAGTTGTGCCATTAACTGGCGTAATTTACCTAAGCGCATTGGCAACCTCCTTTTGGTATACAATATCCAATATGCTTGACGACAGCAAGTGCTGTTTTAATGCCTGGCTAAGTTATTGCTGCAGCAATAGATGTATTTGGTATACTGCATACCATGTTAAGGCAAAAGCAGGCTCTGTGATGGTTGTTGAATATAAAACTCGTACCCAGGTAGTTGTAGAGGCGATCCGGGAAAAAATTCTCACCGGTGCTATTAAAGCGGGTGAGCCACTGCGACAAGCGGCGCTGGCTGATGAGTTAAAAGTAAGCCGTATTCCGGTGCGTGAAGCGCTGCTGCAGCTGGAAGCCGAGGGTCTGGTAGAGTTTGAAGCGCATAAAGGCGCTACCGCAACTAAGCTGTCGGCCGAGCAGGTGACCGAATTATTTGAACTGCGCGCTTTACTCGAATGTGAGCTACTGCGGCTGGCGATCCCCAAGCTGACTGAGGCTGAACTGGCACAAAGCGAACAGTTGCTGCAGCAGATGGCTTCGGCTTTTCATGATGTAGGAACTAAGAGTTCCTGGAGTGAGTTAAATACCCGCTTTCATTTAAGTTTGTATAAAGCTGCAGATCGGCCGTTAACCTTTGAAATAGTTCAAAATTTAATCGTTAATTCAGATAGATATATCAGAGTGCATCTGTTATTGGCGGGGGGTATCAATAAAGCTGATCCTGAACATTCTGCACTGCTAAACTTTTGCCGCAAAAAGCAAGTGAAAGAGGCTTGTCAATTGTTGCAAAATCATATTACCGGCGCGGCGAAGGAAATAGTTAATATTCTGCATAAATAACAAAACAAGGGACGCCAGGGGCGGCCCTTGTTTTGTCTGCATCTAATTCATCGTAACTGTGAGTGTAGTCTGTGGCCGTTCAGAATTAGCATGAACACTGATATAAGCCCAACCAACCGGTAATGCCTCAGTGGTAATGGACTCGTTACTGCCCGTGCTGACAGAACGTTGTTGACTATCATCAGATGTCGGCCAGCTTACATTACTAAAATACAGGTCTGCATTGCCTTCGCCGTTGCCGTTGCCGTAAAGGTTAAAGGTATAACGTGCATTAGCAACGGTGTTGTACAGATAGAAATACGTATAATCGCCATTATTTGCCGCTGCAACACAATATTCGTTATCCGGCGCAACCTGTATATAGCTTACCGGCGCTTGCGTTGCGCAGGCATCAGGTTGTGTCGTCCCGCTTTCTAATGTTGCTGTCAGTGTTAGACCACTAAAAGCTCTGTATGCATGAGTTGAAACATACCAACGACCCGCTGCAGGCGAGGTGAATTCGCAGCCTTCGTTATTGCCATTTCTATATGGCCGGCAATCATAGTTACGTAAAGCGGGTTCCTGACCACGTTTTACGTAAAGATCGGCATCACCGCTACCTCCTGTCTGAGAAATAGTCAGCTTACTTTGGCCGGCAGGTACATCAACAAAGTAATGTAACCATTCGTTGCGTTCAGCAGCTAAGCCCGTTTTGCTCTGGCCGGAGATGAGTTCATTTGTATCTGGTGGATCTGTCGGATCCGTTGGATTAGTTAATGTCACATCAGGGGTAGTATCATTACTTGTTACGCTGCCTAACCAGGTTGACCATTCTGCATCATAGCTGGTGCCTATAGCGTTTATCGCGGCTAAATAGCTGTCATAGTTACCCGTTCTGAAGTGAGCTAACAGTTCGTTTAATTTGGCAGGTTGACGCTCAAACATAAAACGAACAGCCAGGTAACCCCAGTGATATATCCGCTCAGTACCGCTGTTGTATGTGTTAGACATGATTTGGCTTAGCGCAAATTTGCGTGAGCTAGCCAGGCTTACCGCATAATCGTTACGGTTTTTCTTTGAGACGTACTCAGCTAAACCTTCAATCCACCATACGGTTTTATGGGTTCCAACCCGGGCGTCGCCAAAATCGCCTTTTAAGTTAAAACGTCCGTCTAAATAATGCACCATTTCGTGCGTCAGGTTCCAAATGGTAAAATCTGGCCTTAGCCATTCAGCTTCATAGGCTATAAAACGTGCCTGGTTTCCTGCCTGTGCCGGGTTACCTTCGAGGTACATGCCACCGTTATTGGTATCTATACCGAAAAATAATCCAGCATACAGGCCATAGTCGTCGCTACTGTCAAACACTACCATTTCCAGGTTGCTATTAAGGTCATCTGCCACCGGCTGATTATTTGTCACCAGGAACTGATGGAAAAAACTCTCCTGTGCAACTAAGGTGTTGCAAGATTCGTTAAATTGGTTAGACGTCATATCCTGAACACGGAATTTTAAAGAATCATTACAAGAATGACGCGTGTTTAACACCTGTTGTTCCAATTGCTCAGCAAAACCGCAAATGTTAAACGCTGCACAACGACCATAGTAATCAACAGTAGCTGCTGTTTTTATCCATACATTAGCGCCAACGCCATTCATATTGTAACGGCTTAAAATTTTGCCCACTTCACTATCAACAGTTACTGAGGTTGCAGTATTGCTGTATTGCAAAAAGCGGCTTAGTTCGGCGGCGGCGTTTTCCTGCATAAATGATGAGTTGGAATTAAGCATCCAGTCTGATGTGGCAAAGTTGCCTAATTGCTGTATCAGTTGACTGTCGTTTGTTGCCGCCTCTACAAAAGCGCTGTCGTAATGCCCGCGAAATAACACCGTGAATATCGAATTAACAGCCGAGCGCATATTCCAGCTCTCAGCCATATTGCTGTTCCAGCGGGTCAACCATTGTTTTACGACATATAAATAACGCGCATTTTCACCGGCACTGTCGATAAGTGTTAAAGCGTCCTGAATATTTCTGCCATGTAGGTCTGAGCTGCTATAAAACTGAGGATTGGCAAATAAATTATCCAGCGCTGAATGGACAGCTGTTTTAACCCAGGCAGGATAAGCCGGGATGGCGCTGGGGTTATAATATTGCACGTAATATCCGGTGCGTAAAAAGTAATAAAGCTTACCTATTGTTTCTTCAGTTGCAGTGCCAGGGTTGTAGCTGCTCGCTAAAGCTGCCGTCGCATTGGCTACGGTATACATTTTGTCAGCCTGAAATGCCGCTATTGCGGTGGCATCACCGTTAAATAGTGCATTAATACACGATGATGGGTTGGCCAGGATATGGTCAACTAATGCCTGCCCGGTTTTATTGCCATAACCGCTATATACTGAGTCGCAGTTTACGGCACTCATTATTGCCTCGCCCGAACGGCTGAGCTGGATTGCGGTATGAGATTCGTAAAATTCCTGCTCTTGTTGATGTTTGAGCCGCAAGGCGTCAGGTAGTGGCTCAACAGGCGCCTTTATGCTGCCCGAGCTTGGATTTACTGAATTTGCGTTTAGCGCTTGCGGTGCAGGTTTATCATTTGCCAAAGCAACAGAACTGTAAGCGCTAATGGCCAGTGCCAATGCGCTTAATACAGTTTTTGTTCTCAATGATTTTTGTTGTTGTGTTCTCATGTCTGGTTCCTGTGCATTAGATGTTATTTTTGCCATCGCGGGCTTTTGTAATCTAAACGTAATGAATACTGTATACAATATCCTTTAAAGACTGTTTGCTTATACATTAGGTTACTTCTGATGTTATTTTGACCTAACCATAATAGGTAAATTGTATAATGGATATTGTATGCAGTTTTGTGTGCTGTTATGCTCAAGTGCCATTTTTACATTAGGACTGAGTATGTTAGCCAGATATTTACTGCTGACAGCCGCGTTACTGGCGACACCGGCGTTAGCGTCTGAACCTCCTGCTATGCAGCTTGCTTACCAGCAGGCGCAGCAATATTTTTACCCCAATGTGCGGCCTTTAGTGCTAAATGCCGAGCTGCCGTTTTACTGGCAACAGCAAGGCTATTGGTTTAGCCGCCAGCAAGCCGATGGCCGCAACTTTTACTTTGCAGACAGCTTGCAGCAAACGCCGCAGCAGTTAGATATGGCTGAACTTTCCCGAGCTTTGGCAGCGGATTCCGCGCTAGATGCTGATGAGCTGCAAATAAGGCTTAACCGCACTGAACAGCACTGGCAGGCGACATTGCAATACCAGCAGCAAAGCTGGCGTTGTCAGCTGGCATCGGTTTATCAGTGCCAGGTGGTGGCACAGCCCACAGCGGTAATGTCGCCAGACAAGCGCTGGCAGCTGGCTAGCATAGCGCATAACCTGCTACTGACTGATCTCAGCTCGGGCCGGACGCAGCAATTGACCACAGATGGCAGTGGCGATTATGCCTGGGGCGAATTAAATGACTGGTATCAGCTGGACCAGATTAATGGCGCGGCGGTAGCGCCCAAACGCAATACGCAGTTTGTCTGGTCAGGTGATAGCCGCTACGCCGCCACCTTTGTGCTGGACAGACGCACTATGCCAACGCTACATATGCTGCAAAACCTGCCAGCTCAGGGCCACAGCGCAGTGTTGCACTCTTATAAACGCGCTTTACCGGGTAATGATCAGCGCTCGCATTATCAACTGGCGATTGTTGATGCGCATAGCGGCAAAGTAAGCATGACGCTGCTGCCGCCGCTTGAAACCACGCAAAACTGGGGCGATGTCAGCTGGCATGACGACGGCTTTTTCTATCTGGTGGCGCGCGACCGCGGCATGCGGGCGCTGACATTATGGCAAATTGATACCGCGGGGGTGGCAACCATAAAATGGCAGGAGCGCAGCGAACAGTTTCTCGATTATGCCAAACACGGTATTGCCTGGCTGGACGCTGATCAGTTTGTGTTTAGCTCTGAACGCGATGGCTGGAACCATTTATATCTGCAGCAACGCAATGGTAAAACGCGCCAGCTGACGCGGGGTGACTTTGTTGTGCGCCAGCTGCATGGCGTAGACCATAAAAACCAGCAGCTGTATTTCTCTGCGTCCGGTCGCGAGCGTGGCGATCCTTATTTTCGCTATTTGTATCGTATTAACCTCGATGGCAGTGCGCTGACGCTGCTAACACCGGAATATGCCGATCATCAGGTGAGTTTATCGCCAGACTGGCAGCATTTTTACGACAGCTATTCCCGTGTTGATCTGCCGACCATCAGCACAGTGCGCCAGAGTATGGATGGCCAGGTGCTGCAAACGCTGGCGGTAGCCGATGACAGTGCGCTGCGCGCCACTGGCTGGCAGCCACCGGAGCCCTTTAGTGTGCTGGCGCGCGATGGCAAAACGCCGCTGTATGGTTTGCTGTATAAACCAACCAATTTTGACCCGGCCAAACGCTACGCGGTGGTGCAGCATATGTATGCCGGCCCGCATACTATCGTCAGCGCCAAGCGCTTCTCGCGCGGCTTTGCCAATACCGAAACACCGCTGGCGCAACTGGGTTTTGTGGTACTGAATCTAGATCCGCTGGGTACAGCGCATCGCTCGCGGGCTTTTCACCTGCACAGTTATAAAAATCTCGGTGATATAGGCGGGCCAGATTTTATCAGCGGTTTGCAGCAACTTGCTGCCAAGCGGCCTTACCTGGATTTAAGCCGGGTTGGCGCTTACGGCCATTCTGCCGGCGGTTATGATGCCGCCAGGGCGCTATTGAAATACGGCGATGTTTATAAGGTGGCTGTGGCCTCGGCCGGTAATCACGATCACCGTATGTCTAAAGCCTGGTGGCCGGAGATGTGGATGGGTATGCCGGAAGAAGGTGAGCATTATGACAGCAACAGCAATATGACGCTGGCGCATCAGTTAAGCGGCAAGCTGTTATTAGCCACGGGGGATTTAGATAATAATGTTAATCCGGCCAACAGTTTCCGGCTGGCGGCAGCCATTCAGGCAGCAAACCGCGACGTGGATTTATTGCTGTTAGCGAATAAAGATCACGATTTGCGCGAAGACAGCTACTTTACCCGCCGGCGTTGGGATTATTTTGTCCGGCATTTACTTGAGCAAGCACCACCAGCGTTTTTCCACATCAACAGCAACTAAGTAAAATAACGCGGCGCCCGTTAGTTCAGCGAAAATTAACGCGCCGCTTTACCAATCAGGCTTTGCCGTGCATCCAGTACACCAGTTTGTCGGCCAGACAATATAGCAGTAGGCCCGCAATAAAGGCGGCTATTGCCAGGCCGCTGAAAATGGCAAAAGCGTTGGCTATCATGGCCTCGTCAGAGGTGCCTTTATCGGTACCTATTAAAGAACCTATTAAACCGGCTAATTTGTTAGCGGCGGCTAAAAACAGATACCAGGCGCCCATTAATAAAGATGCCATGCGCAGCGGCGATAAGCGGGTTACCATTGCCAGGCCAATAGGTGATAAACACAGTTCACCCAGGGTAAAAAACAGATACGCCAGCACCAGCCACCACATACTCGCTTTACTGCCATCACCTTGCTGCATTGTAGCGCCAACCATAAATAAAAAGCCGATACCCAGTAGCACCAGGCCTATGGCAAATTTCAGTGGCGAATTGGGTTCATGCTTTCCTAAGCGCAGCCATAATATGGCGAATAGCGGCGCAAAAATCATTATGAAAAGTGGGTTAAGTGATTGAAAATAAGTGGGGTTAAGTTCAACGCCAGCAACGGTTCTGTCAACAAATCGGTCAGCGTATATATTCATCAGGCCGCCGGCCTGTTCAAAGCCTGCCCAGAAAATAATAGTAAACAACCCCATTATTAACAGCACCTTTAACCGGTCAACTTCTTGTTTGGTTAAGGGCGCCGTACGTTTTGCTTCAGACAAACGTCTGTCACGCCTGGCCGCCGGTTCAATACCAATGTCACCCAGTAACACTTTTGCCAAGGTCATTTGCAGCACTAACGCCAATATCATACCTAAGCCTGCCAGTAAAAAGCCTGCCTGATAATTGCGGACATGGACGAGGTCACCATTAACCGTGTGTTGAAACCCAAACTGATCAATCACAATGCCAACGCTGATCCCGGCTAAAAACATACCGGCATTAATACCCAGATAAAAGATGGTAAAAGCGCCGTCGCGGCGGCGATCACCTGCCGCATATAAATCGCCCACCATAGTGGATATGTTTGGTTTAAATAAGCCATTTCCCAGGATCAGCAACGCCAGCCCGGCATAAAAAGGGTAGAGCTCGATTCCGGCAAACCAATGATGCGGCAACGCCAGGCTAAATTGGCCCAGCGCCATTAATATGCTACCGAGTATGATTGCCAGGCGCTGGCCTAGCAGATGATCTGCCAGCCAGCCGCCGAGTAATGGGGTAACATAAACCAGCATGGTAAAGGTGCCATATAACTTTAATGCACTTGCCTGGTCCCAGCCTAAGCCGCCGCCCTGACTGTGAACGGTGTCTACCAGATACAGCACCAGCAAAGCGCGCATAGCGTAGTAGGAAAAACGTTCCCACATTTCGGTGCCAAACAGCAAAAATAAACCTTTAGGATGGCCCCAAAGATCTGTACCTCTAGATATTTTGTCCATTTTTATTTAATTCCTTGCTTGTTAATTTGCAGGTGATGAAAGTGTTGTTCATCATTTATCAGGTGTGCGGGTTGTAGGTAACATCGATATCCCCGGCAAAGCTTTGGTATTGCGACAACGTGGGTTTTTCGCTGGCTATGTCGGCTGGTGTTAGGGGATTTGGTGTGGCCTTTAACGACACACAGACAGTTAATGCCAGGAGCAGCATCTTTTCTTGCAAGTAATGTTTCATCGCGGGGAGTCTCAAAAAACTCCTGGCTAGTTAGCCAGGAGTAAACAACAAAAGATGCAGGCTTGCCATCTTTTGATTTCCAGGGGTTAGAAACTTTGCGTATAGCCCAGGTAAAGGGTGCGGCCATAGATGCTGTATAGGCTGCGCGAGTAACCGCCCCATTTATCAAAGCGCGGATCTTCGTCAGTCAGGTTGTTGATACCCAGACTGACTTTACCTTGCCAGGGCAGCTCTAATTGATAAGAGATGTTATGAGTAACGAGTGAACCCACCCGGTTATCTACCACCCATTGTTGCTCGGCGTTAAGTTCTTTATCCTTTTGCGCGCTGATGTAATTGCCATAGTAAGTCAGGCTGTGATTACCCTGGTTGTAGCTGAGGGTTAGGTTAATGCGATCTGAAGGATAATCGATGCGGCCGATTTCATTCATACCAAGTTCTAACTCACCCATGTTGCTTTCAACCGATTGCGAGCGTTTAAAGCGAGCTATGTGGGATAATCCCAGGTCAGCTTTAAATTCGCCGATGTCGGTTGCCAACCTGCCACTTACTTTAACGTCAATGCCTCGCTTTTCTTCGAAGCCTCGGTTAGTTGTAGTAATTTTCATGCTTTCCAAACGCCCGTTTGGCAAAAAGCTAATTGCCGTATTGGGAAACAGGGCAGAAATATCTTGACGGGGTTGGCCTGCGGCGTCTGCAGCTTCCCATAGTTTTGCCTGGCTATAGGCAATCAGACCCGGACTTAACTGACTAATAATATTATCAATTTTCAGCTCCCAAAAATCAGCGGTTAAACTAACGTTGTCATAAATATCCCAAACAACACCGATATTGCTGGTTTTTGAGGTTTCAGCTTTTAGTTTGTCGTTACCGCCAATATCAACATAAATACTATCGCGGCGGGTGCAGCCGGTTATTTCCTCACCAGCTGTTGCATGGCATAGCGGGTAGTTGGTGATGGTGTACCAGCCTTGGGTTGGGCCACGGTATAGGTCTGCCAGCGTTGGTGCTCTGAAACCTTCGCCATAAGAAGCACGAATTAACAGATTATCCAGCGGGGTGTAGCGTAATCCTAGCTGTGGATTAAAAGTCCCGCCAAAATCACTGTAGTGGTCGTAACGACCGGCAATATTGGCTTCAAGTTGAGAAAAAACAGGTACGGATAATTCGCCGTAGACCGCTTTTACGGTTCGCTCACCATTGCCGCCCGCACCACCGCTACCGCCAAATATTTTCCCAGCCTTGGTTAAGGCGTCGATATCTGACATAAAGTGCTCCTTGCGGATAGCAGCACCAATATAAGCCGCAACACTGCCACTGGCCATTTCAAATAAATCAGCGCCAGCACCGGCACTGAAATCCACCGCTCTGGCTTTAGAGAATTTATCAATATTAGCGGCGGCTCCGCCTGGAACATCAGAGTTAGGATCGCGAGGGTCCCAGCCAGTAAAGGTGGCGGTAGTATCGTCGTAACTACCAATTAATTTCTGCACTGCGTCGGTGTATAGATATCCCGTACCCCAGGTAAAGTTGTTGTACCGGTTGACGTTAATAGCGGACTCCCAAAAGCCCCAGCGGGTTGTGCCTTCTACACTCAGCAGAAAATCGAGGATGTTGTCGTTATGCCTGGCAACACGGTCACCCGCAGAGTCGAAGCGATAATATATCCGATCTCCGGCCTCTACTGCTCTTAGCGTATGACCGGCCTCAGTGGTATATGAGGGCAGGGCGGTAGGGAAAATAATGGTGCCGGGAACGGGGGCGGAAACATCTTTACTGCGGTTGTTGGCCCAATAGGTTCTGGCACTGAGTTTGATATCTGCAGTAAGTTCGCGATTATACATAACAAGGATGTTATCTTGGTTGCTGCTTGAATTCATGTTGGCAGCAACGGAATGATCATACAGGCAGGCCCGATCATCGGGGTAATCCAGTGACGATACCGGGCCAATAAAGGCATTCTGGCCGTTTTTGTTGTAGGCATTGCAATCGTCATTCATTAACGGTGTTTGGTAGGCCCATGAATCGTCAGATGATTTAACGATGGTGCGGCCCCACTCCCATATTTTACGCCAGTCATCCATCAGGCCTAGGTTACCGCCAGCAACCAGATAGGGGGCTTCATAGTCGCGCGATCGCATACTAATAGCGTCGCGCTGTTTATGCTCCCAGGTCATAATAAAATTGCTTTTGCTATCGCTAAAACCTGTGGTCATGGAAAAATCGTAGCTATCGCCGCCGCCGCTACGGCTGGTGGTTTCGCGCCGAAGACTAACCTGGCTGCCGTTGTAATCTTTTTTCAGGATAATGTTAATAACACCAGCCATAGCATCAGTACCGTAAATTGCTGAAGCACCATCACTTAATACTTCGATACGTTCTACAGCAGCCATTGGCAAGGTATTGAGATTAGCTGAACCGCCGTCCATAACAGGCGATTTGGCCATTCGCTGGCCATCAAGCAACACCAGGGTGCGCTCTGAACCAGAGCCTTTCATTGATACCGTCGATTGTGATGCCCAGGAATTATTGGCACCACCGCCCCAAGAGCCGAAAGAGTTAAAATTGGATGCTCTGAGCGCATCGCCAACATTGTTAAAGCCTGCCGCAATTACATCTGCAGCATTTATCACGGTGATAGGGCTAGCACCTTCCATATCGACCTGTTTCAAACGTGAGCCTGTAATGGTAATACGTTCTAGCTGGTCGGCGTCCTGTTCGGCTGATGCCAACACCTGATAATGCGTTGAGCCAAGCAGTAGCGTGATTAACAGTGGTAATTTTGCGCGTTGCATGAATGTTTCCTTCTTCCTGTTGTTTTCTTGTGTTGTTGTGCAAAAAAGCAGCTTTGTTATACCTTAATGTGTATATTGTATACAATATAATTTAAAATCTATTTATGCGAAATGGTGTCAAATCAAATGCTGGCGCCTGTTTCAGCAGGCAGCTGGTCAGCAGTTCAGCGCTAAAGGCTGCCTGCGTCAGCCCAAGATGCTGATGGCCAAAGTTGTAATAAATGCCGCTATGGCGCGGGCAGGGGCCCAGCACCGGCAATGAATCGGGTAATGATGGCCGGTTACCGGCCCAGACCGCATGGGTAGCAGATAAGTCAGCTTCTGCTGGTTTAACTGCAGTTGTGCGCTGGCGCAGTAACTGGTCGGCATGTTGCTGCAGTACGGTCGCGCGCTGATAATCGGGTTTGGTGTGCAGGCCGGCAAATTCTGCCGTACCCGCCAGACGCAAGCCGTGCTGCATGGGCGTCATTATGCATTTGCGTTCCAGTGAGCTAACCGGCCGGCTCAGTGCCACCGGGGCCAGCATCAGGTGATAGCCACGCTCGGCTTCCAGCGGCACCCGCCAGCCTAACTGCCGGGTAAATTGCGCTGAATGCGCACCGGCAGCAATAATCAGCTGTTCACAGACAATTTCTTTGTCGACGCAGATAAGCTGGTGCCGGTTTTGGCCAGGAATGACTTGGCGCACTTCAGTCTGCAGATAACGGCCACCCAGTTGGCAAAACTGCTGATAAAGTTGCTGGCATAACGCTAAAGGATCGCTGCTGTGTGCCACTTCAGTAAAATCCAGTGCGGCATTCAGCGTGGCAGCCAATGCCGGCTCCAGCTGCTGCAGTTGCTGTCTGTCACACCAGCGCACATCTATGCCAGCGCTGCGATAAACCTGATATTGCTGTTGCAGTGCACTGATATTGCGGTGTTCTGTCACCAGCAGCGCGCCGTTATATTGGATTTGCTGGCTCAGCTGACAGCTGTGCAGCAGTTTTTGCCAGCTGGCCAGGCTGGCATGGTTTAAGCCACTTAACGCCCGTTGATGGGCATCGCGCTTGCTTTTACGCATATTGGCGACAAAGCGGGCGAACCACGGCAGCGCCTGCAGTAAATAACTGGCGCGAATACGCAAGGGCCCAAGTGGATTGAGCAGCATGGCCGGCAATTGGCTTAACAGCGCCGGTTGCGCCAGCGGGAATACCTGTTCGGTAGCAAAGTGGCCGGCATTGCCAGCTGAGCAGCCCTGGCCAATACCGTTGGCATCGAGCAACAGCACGTCAAATCCGGCTTGTTGCAAAAACAAGGCGTTGCTTAATCCCACTATACCGCCACCGATAATACAGACCTGTTGCACAGCAAAACTCCAAAATCACTTGATAATGCAGATTGTATACAATATTCTTTATCCAACATCAATGATAGAGGTTAAAAAAGATGCAAGTAAACTGGCAAGGTGTCTATCCGGCAATCTCCACGCAATTTCAGCAAGATGGCAGCATTAACTACGCGGCCAATGCCCGAATGTTAGAGCAGCTGATAGCTGATGGCATTGACGGCATTATTGCGTTGGGTACCGTGGGCGAAAATGCCTCACTGACGTCGACAGAGAAGCGGGAGTTTTTGCAGCAAACGGTAAAAACGGTGGCCGGGCGTATTCCGGTAATTGCCGGTTGCACAGAGCACAGTGCCGGCCAGGCTATTGATTATATTAAAGCCGCTGAACAAATTGGCGTAGATGGCATTATGTTGCTACCGGCAGTGGTGTACCGCGGTACCGACCGTGAAGTGCTGGTGCACTATCAAACCGTGGCGCGGGCGACGAAATTGCCGATTATGCTATACAACAATCCGGTCAGCTATGGCGTGGATATTAACCTGCAGATGACCGCTATTTTGGCAGAAGAGCCGAATATCGTTGCTATTAAAGAGTCCACCACCGATACCCGCCGCATCACCGAGCTGCAAAGCCGTTTTGGCGAGCGGTTTCAGATTTTTTGCGGCGTCGATGATATCGCACTGGAATCAATATTCCTCGGCGCTACCGGCTGGATCTCCGGTTTAACCAATGTGTTTCCGCGTGAGTCGGTGATGTTATTTAAACTGGCCCGCGCCGGGCGTATTAACGAGGCACGGCAAATTTACCGCTGGTTTATGCCTCTGCTGCGGCTGGATACCATTCCAACCTTAGTGCAGTGCATTAAGCTGGCTGAGCAATTGCTGGAGCGTGGCAGTGAGCAGGTGCGTTTACCGCGGCTGGCATTGGAAGGCGCAGAGCGTGCTTATGTTGAACAGGTGGTTGCCCAGGCGCTGCGCACCCGGCCAGATCTGGCCAAGTATGACGCCATGTTGGCGCAATAACCAAGCGGAGGCTGGCGGTGTTAAAAGGAAGCTTTTTTTGTATCGACGCCCATACCTGTGGTAATCCGGTGCGGCTGGTAACCAGTGGGCACCCGGTGCTGCGCGGCAGTACGATGAGTGAAAAACGGCTGGATTTTCTCGCCCACCATGACTGGATCCGCAAAGGCCTGATGTTTGAACCTCGCGGCCACGCCATGATGTCGGGTGCCTTTTTGTACCCGCCCTGTTCAGACAATGCGGATGCCTCGGTGCTGTTTATCGAAACCAGTGGCTGTTTGCCGATGTGTGGCCATGGCACCATAGGCACCGTAACAGCCGCGATAGAGGCGGGCTTAATCCAGCCGAAAACGCCGGGCGAGTTGGTGCTGGATGTGCCGGCAGGGCAAATTCAGGTCAGTTATCGCCAGCAGGGCGACAAAGTGCTGGCGGTGAAAATTATCAATGTGCCGTCCTATCTGGCTATCGCTGATGCCTGCGTTACAGTGCCGGGGCTGGGGGAGTTGAACATCGATGTTGCTTATGGCGGTAACTTTTATGCCATTGTCGAGCCACAAGCAAATTTCCCCGGTTTAGAGCACTGGAGCGCAGATAAAGTGCTGCATTTCAGCCCGCTGCTGCGCGATGCGATGAACAGTGCTTATCAGTGTCAGCATCCACTCGATAGCAGTATTAGCGGCGTTAGCCATGTGCTGTGGACCGGTGCGCCGAAAACCGCCGGCTCTGATGCCGCCAATGCGGTTTTTTATGGTGATGGCGCTATCGACCGCTCGCCTTGTGGTACCGGCACCAGTGCCCGTATGGCGCAGCGTTTTGCCCGTGGTTTGTTACAGCAGGGCCAGCGCTTTGTACACGAGAGCATTATCGGCAGCCAGTTTAGCGGTGTGGTGGAAGCGGTAACTGAAGTTGCCGGTTGCACGGCAATAATACCGTCCATTGAAGGCTGGGCGCATGTTTATGGTTATAACCAGATCCGCATCGACGATGCCGATCCCTACGCCGAAGGTTTTCTGGTGAGGTAATGATGATTACAGGACAACATTATATCGGCGGTCACTGGTGTGGTGAGCCGCTAAGTAAAAACACTGCTTTCAATCCGGCGCAAAATGCGGCGCTGCCATGGTGCTTTGCCGAAGCGGGGCAGGCTGAACTGCATAGCCTGACAGAGCAGGCAGCGGCGGCTTTTGCGCAGTATCGTTATGTAACAAACACCGCTAAAGCTGATTTTCTTGATGCAATTGCTGCTGAGCTGGAGCAGCGTAAAGCCGAGATTATCAGCACTATGGTGCAGGAAACGGCGCTGCCCGAAGCCAGAGCAGAAGGGGAGCTTGGCCGCACCTGCAACCAGTTGCGGTTATTTGCCACTGAGCTGCGCGCGCCAGCCAGCGATTGCAGCCTGCCAGCGTTACCGCAGCGCCAACCCTTGCCACGGCCGTCGCTGCGGCTTGGCAAAGTGCCGCTTGGCCCGGTAGTGGTGTTTGCCGCCAGCAATTTTCCGCTGGCGTTTTCGGTCGCCGGTGGCGACACTGCCTCAGCGCTGGCAGCCGGCTGTCCGGTGATTGTTAAAGCGCACAATGCGCATCCGGCTACGTCTGAATTGGCAGCGCGGGCTATAGCAGCGGCAGCAGATAAAACCGCGATGCCGGCCGGTGTGTTTACGCTGGTGCATGCCCGGCAGCATGCATTTTCCGAAGCGCTGATCCAACATCCGGCGATTAAAGCGGTGGCCTTTACCGGCTCTGAGCAGCTGGGCATGCATTTTCAACGCTTGATCTGGCAGCGACCGGTGCCTATTCCGTTTTTTGGCGAGCTGGGCTCACAAAACCCGCTGTTTGTGTTGCCACGGTATCTGGCACAGCATGGCGACAGTTTTGCCAACCAACTGGCGCAGTCGGTGCTAAATGGCTGCGGTCAGTTTTGCACCCGGCCCGGCTTAGTGTTTGTACCCAAAGGGTCTGGGGCATTACAGGCGTTACTTAAACAGCATTTTAGCCAGGCTCAGGCTGGCGCCATGCTAACGGCGAAAATCGCCAGCCATTACCGCGCTGGCTGTCAGGCGCTACTGCAAACGGATGGCGTAAGCTTGCTGGCGCAAGGCGAGGGCGAAGAAACGGCCTGCTATACCCGGCCGCGGCTGTTTGCTACCTCTGCCAATGCGTTTATGCAACAGGGCGTTTTGCAGCAGGAAATTTTTGGCCCGGCCACGGTATTGATTGAATGCGCTGACCTAACTCAAATGCAGATGCTGGCCACCACCTTACAAGGCCAGTTAACGGCCACGCTGTATGCCACTGAGCCGGAACTGGCCCCGGCGTCCGCTTTGGTGCAGGAGTTGGAGTTGCACTGTGGCCGCCTGGTTTATAATCAAATGCCAACCGGAGTTGAAGTCTGTGCCGCTATGCAGCATGGTGGGCCCTTTCCGGCCACTACCGACAGCCGGTATACTGCGGTAGGCAGCCAGGCGGTGCAGCGTTTTTTGCGGCCACTGTGTTATCAGAACTTTCCAGTACGTAGCGGAGATGCAGAATGAGTAAACAAATTGGTGGCGCAAGCGCCGCAGATGCACTGGCGCAGCTAAACGATATGACGGCTGGCGTGGTGCCAATTACGGCCGACGAGTTTGCTCAGCGTCTGGCTAACGCCTGCCAGCTAATGCAACAGCAGCAGTTGGATGCGATGCTGCTAACAGCCGGCACTAATTTGTATTATTTTACCGGTTTGCGCTGGTATGCCAGCGAGCGTCTGGTGGCGGCATTGCTGCTGGCCGATGGCAGCTTGCATTACATTATTCCCGAGTTTGAACGCGGTACTATAGCGCCGCTAATGCTGTTGCCCGGCCAGCTGCATGGCTGGCAAGAGCACGAAAGCCCGTATCAGCTATGCGTGCAGCTGCTGCAGGGCAAAACCACGCTGGCGCTGGATGAAAGTGCCGCGTTTTTTATTGCCGATGGCTTAAAACGCGCAAACCCGGCGCTGCAGCTAACTAATGCTGCCAGTGTTAGCGCGGTATGCCGGCGCTGTAAATCAGCCGCCGAGCTGGCCATTATGCAGCGGGCGATGGATATGACGCTGGCCGTGCATAAAGCGGTAGCCAGCATCTTATATGTCGGCATCAGTGTGGCTGAAGTCGAGGCGTTTATTGCTGCGGCGCATCGAAAGGTAGGGGCGGTAGAGGGCAGTTATTTTTGTATAGTGTTGTTTGGTGGCGACACGGCTTATCCGCACGGTGTGGCTAAGCCCAAGGCGCTTGAAGACGGCGACATGGTATTAATTGATACCGGTTGCCGCTTGCACGGCTATCTGTCAGATATTACCCGCAGCTATGTGTTTGGCACGCCAAGTGCGCGCCAGCGTGAGGTGTGGCAACACGAAAAAGCTGCTCAGGCAGCTGCCTTTGCCACCGCCGCCATTGGCGTGCCCTGTCAGCAGGTAGACCGGGCTGCGCGCAGTTATCTGCAACAACAAGGCTACGGCCCAGGCTATCAGTTACCTGGCCTGCCGCACCGTACCGGTCATGGTATCGGCCTGGATATTCATGAATGGCCCTATCTGGTTGAGGGTAATGAGCTGCCGCTCTCAGCAGGAATGTGCTTTAGCAACGAGCCGATGCTGGTGCTGCCGGGCGAGTTTGGCGTGCGGTTGGAAGACCACTTTTATATGACAGAGCTGGGCCCGCGCTGGTTTACTGAGCCCGCTTTGGCCATTGATCAGCCGTTTAGCTGAACCCGCTAAAAGGAACTTAGCTGGCGGTTATTCTCTCCTAATATAAAGTTAGTACGCTCTAGGCCGATAACAGGTAAACCACTTTAGGAGAAGCCGATGGACGCTTTTATGCCCTTTATACAGCGCGTACCCGGTACGCCGGTCGAGCCTGATCCAAACCAGGTGGTGCCGGTGTTTAAGGATGCGCGTTTAAGCCCAATTAAGCCCAACGAGCAGAAGTACCTTATTTTAACCCGACAGGCGCGTAAACGTGACCGGCGTCAGGAAGACTACCCGGATGCGCCTTACACTACACCGGAAGATGAGCAGCATGTGGATAAAGACGGCCATCTGGATATTTTTGTCTGAAATTCCCCGCGATTAAGGCATAATAACCGACTTATTTTATTGTTGGTTGTTGCAGTGCTATCTGGTTTATTTAATCATCTATCGAGTTGCTATGCGTAAGCAGGTTGCCAGCGCCTTTGCGCCAGGCGGCGCTTTGGCGTCGCATATTGCCGGTTTTAACGCCCGCGACGCCCAGCTGCAAATGGCAGAAGCGGTGGCCGACGTGATTGAAACACCGGGCGCCCTGGTGGTTGAAGCGGGTACCGGCACTGGTAAAACCTACGCCTATTTAGTACCGGCGCTGCTAAGCGGTAAAAAAGTGGTGTTATCTACCGGCACGAAAAACCTGCAGGAACAGCTGTATTTCCGTGACTTGCCCAAAGTAGTTAAAGCCCTGGCCAGTCCGTTGCAGCTGGCGCTGTTAAAAGGCCGCAGCAACTACTTATGTTTATTTCGCTTAGAGCAGCATTACAACCATGTGCCGCTGCAGGATGAGCAGTTGATCCAGGATCTTAGCCTGATCAAAAAATGGTCGGCCGAAACCCAAAGTGGCGATATCGGCGAGCTAAGCTACATCAGCGAAGACTCCAAAGCCTTGCCGTACGTTACCAGCACCACGGATAACTGCCTGGGTAAAGACTGCCCGGTGTATGAGGACTGCCACTTACTCAAAGCGCGTAAAAAAGCCCAGGCGGCTGATCTGGTGGTGGTTAATCATCACTTATTCTTTGCCGATTTAGCGCTGAAAGACACCGGCTTTGGCGAGCTGTTGCCGCAAATGGATGTGATTATTTTTGACGAAGCACACCAGCTGCCAGATATTGCCAGCGACTATTTTGGTGAAAATGTCTCCAGTAGGCTTCTGCTCGATTTATGTCGTGATATCGATACCGCCTGCAAAACCGAGCTGCGTGACCACCCGCAATTAGCTAAAACTGCCGATAAAGTCGCCTTATTGATTAAAGACTGGCGGCTGCAGTTTGGCACTGAACCGGCCAAAGGCAACTGGCGCGAGCTTTATCAAAAAACTGAGATGCAAACCGCGTTGAACCGTGTAGGTGAAGCGATAGACATGCTGTATCTGGTGATGAAAAGCAGCCTTGGCCGCAGCGATTTAATTGATAATGCCTTTGAGCGTTTAGCGCTGTGTAAAGCACGCTTATTAAAGTTAACCGATATGCAGCAAAGCGGCGTTAGCCTGTGGTTTGAAACCACCCGCCTGCACGTTAGCCTGCATTTAACGCCGCTAAGTATTGCCGACAAGTTCCGCGATATTGTCGCTGCCGATAGCCGGAGCTGGGTGTTTACCTCTGCCACCTTGTCGGTAAACCATGGCTTTAGCCATTACACCGCGCAGATGGGGCTGAACAACGCCAAAACATTGTTGCTGGAAAGCCCGTTTAACTATGGCGAACAAGCGCTGTTGTGTGTGCCGCGCTATTTATCGGAACCGCACGAGCAGGGCATGGCAAAGCAGTTACTGCAAATTGCGGTGCGGCTGATAGAGGCCAATAACGGCCGCTGCTTCTTTTTATTTACCAGCCACCGCATGCTGCAACTGGTGGCAAAGCAGCTGCCGGATCTGATCCGTCAGCCGGTGTTGGTGCAGGGTAGTATAGGTAAGCGTTTGTTGCTGGATCAGTTTGTTAAACTGGACAACGCCGTGCTGCTCGGCACCGGCAGTTTTTGGGAAGGCGTAGATGTGCGTGGTGACACGCTAAGCTGCGTGATTATCGACAAACTGCCATTTGCCTCGCCGGATGAGCCCTTACTGCAGGCCCGCAGTGAAGACTGCGTTATGCGCGGTTTAGATCCCTTTGCGCAAGTGCAGTTACCGCAAGCTGTTATTACGCTAAAGCAAGGCGTAGGCCGCTTAATTCGCGATGTTACCGATCGCGGTGTGATGGTTATTTGTGACAACCGTCTGGTAACCAAGCCGTACGGCGAAGTATTTTTAACCAGCTTGCCGCCAATGCGCCGCACCCGCTCACTGGATGAAGCGGTGGACTTTTTACAACAGATAAAACAGGACAGCTAAGTTGAACACAGCCACTCGTAAACTTCTTGCCCTTGATACCTCAACCGAAGCCTGCTCAGTAGCCTTGCAGGTTGGCACGGACATCTTAACGCTGGACGAAGTCTGCCCGCAGCAGCATAGCAAACGTGTATTGCCGATGGTGCAGCAGCTATTAAGTCAAGCCGGGATCAGCTTGAATCAGCTCGATGGTATCGTGTTTGGTCGCGGGCCTGGCAGCTTTACCGGGGTGCGTATTGGCGTGGGGGTAACTCAGGGGCTGGCCTTTGGTGCTGATGTGCCGGTGTATGGCGTTTCAACATTGGCGGCGATGGCCCAGGCGGCGCAGCGTTTACACGATGCAAAACAGGTTATCGCAGCGATAGATGCGCGTATGGCGGAAGTATATATCGGCAGCTTTGTGTTACAAAACGGTCTTATGCAGCCAAGTAGTAGTGAAGTTGCTATTAAACCACAGGATATCAGCGGCTTTGGCCTTAATGGCGAAGTGCATGCTGTCGGTACCGGTTGGCAGACTTATACAAAGGCGTTGTTGCAAAAGCAGGCTGCTGTTATCGCCGATGATATTTTATATCCGTCGGCGCAGGATATGCTGACGCTGGCACTGCCAGCACTTGCTGCCGGACAATTTATTGCCGCTGAGCTGGCAGAGCCGGTGTATGTGCGTGATGAGGTGACCTGGCAAAAACTGCCCGGAAGATAACCTTCCTACTTGAAGCTGCAGCGGTGTTGGCTGCATTAACTCGCCCCAATCACATAGACAACTATGCTCATGGGGACGAGTTAACTTGCCGCCTTGCTGCATCGTCAATTAGTTTGGCTATCCGAAGTGTAAAAGTGCTTGGTTTGTTGGCGCGGCTGGCTATAATTAGCGCTATGTCAGGATGAGTTTTGTACTATGACACTGAATATTAACGCTGCAGCAAATGCTACGCAAAGTATTGGTACCGTATTTAATGGTGCTGAGCCGCGCCGTTCAACACTGCGCAACGACACCGCAACAGAGTTACCGTCAGGCCGCGGTGTGCGGGCAAGCTCAGAGGTAATAAACCGGCTGGATGATGAACGCCGGGAACAAGCCAGTTTCACTGCCAATACAGACCGGCGCAGCCAACAAGCGATAGATGCTTATCAAAGCCAGGCTAACGAGCAACGTCGCAGTGAAGTACAAGCCATGCTGGGTGTTGATCTTTACGCCTGAGTAAATCCAATTCTCTGTTATTGTCGTAACCTAAACGGTACTTACTTGTTTTGAGACGGTTATGACTTCTACCTGTTTAATCACCGGTGCCAGCTCCGGCATTGGCCGGCAGCTGGCACTGCACTACGCTGCCAATGGCTGGACAGTCTACGCTGTAGCGCGATCTGCAGATAAGCTTGATGAGCTGAGTAAAAATGCTCGCATTCATGCGCTACCACTTGATCTGACGGACAATACGGCCCTTCAAACTTCGGCTTTAAAATTGCTGGAACAAGGTGTTGTGTTGGATCTTGTACTGTTAAACGCCGGCACTTGTGAATATGTTGATGTGTATGATTTGGATTTAGCGGCTTTTGAGCGCACCTTTGCTATTAATTTTCATGCCGTGGTGGCAGCAACTAAATACTTTATGCCACTGTTAAAAGCCTCATTATCACCACAGCTTGCTATCGTAAGTTCGATGGCACATTTCTTTCCGTTTACCCGCAGCCAGGCCTATGGTGCCAGTAAAGCCGCCGTCAGCTACTTTACTGACAGTTTGCGGGTTGACCTGGCCGGCAGTGGTATCAGCGTGCATTTGATTGAACCGGGTTTTGTCGACACGCCTTTAACGCAAAAAAATGATTTTGCTATGCCGTTTTTGGTGTCAGTTGAGCAAGCTGCCAGCAGGGTTTTTGCCGGCTTAGAACAAGGCAAAAGCCGTATTCGTTTCCCACGGCGTTTAAGTGTGATGTTAAAGCTGCTATCGCTGTTGCCATATAATTTACGCAATAGTGTAGCGACGCGGATGAAACAATAATGAATGATAAAGCAACGTTTAATTGGCGGGCGTTAATTGGTTTTGAGCTTTGCTGGTTAGCACTGGTGTATTGGCAGCAGCTTGCGGTTATTCCGGTGTTGTTGTACTGGTGTTATGGCATGTGGCGGTTAAACAAGGCAGGGCGCATCGCGGTTGTGATAACTCTTATCGCCGGCTTAGTGGTCGATATGTTGTTGGTTCAGGTTAATGTGCTGCAGTTTAGCAGCGGCAGCCTGTTGCCGCTGTGGTTTGTATTACTTTGGGGCGTATTTGCCCTGGCAGCGGTGGAGTTTATGGCAAAAGTACTGACTAAACCCTGGCTGGCGGCGATATTAGGTGCCAGTGGCGGGCCCTTATCTTATTGGGGCGGTGCCGCATTAAGTGGCGGTGTTATGCAGTTTCCTCAGCCGTTATACTCGGCGTTGGTGTTAACTGCAGTATGGGCGCTGATTGCTATAGCGCTTGGTCAAAGCAGGAGGTGGTATGTTAAAGCCGTATAGTGTTGCATTGCTGCTGGGTCTGGCTGGAGCTGGTTTTAATGCGGCGGCAGTGCCGGAGCTGGCGACAGTAGGCGAGGGCTCTTACCGCTACCTGTTTTGGCAGCTGTATGATGCGCGCTTAGCGACACAGAGCGGTCAGTTTGAAAGTTATAGCCAAAGTACGCCGTTGTTGTTGGAGCTAACCTATAAACGCGATATTACCAGGCAGCAGTTTATTGATGCCACAGTAGATGAATGGCAAAAGCTCGGCCAAAGCAGTAAAGAGCAGCAACAGCAGTGGGCACAACAACTGCAAAGCTTGTGGCAGGATGTAAAAGAAGGCGACAAGTTAGCGGCGTTATTAGAAGCTGATGGCCGTGTCAGGTTTTATGTAAACAGTGTTGAAACCGGCATATTGGACGATACCGCTTTTGGTGCGGCATTCTTTGACATTTGGTTGCACCCAAACACCAGTGCGCCGAAATTGCGCCGCCAATTAATTGCGATTAATTAGTAGTATACAAACGAACCGGTTTGCCCACGCTAACGCGCCATGCCTTCAACGGTTAGCTTAGCGCAAATCGGTTCTTATTTCGGCGTAATTACCGAAAAGCAACTTACTTAGTTTGCTGAATATATTGCATCAGCTTCTTTGCGATTTCAGTATTATCCTGAAAGCCGGCAAAGTCTTTAGCATTTTTACCGTATGCCAGCACCGCAACATCTGCAGCGGTATGGCCGCCGGTCGTCCAGCCGGTGTAAGAGTATTTAGCCACCAACTGGTTTGACAGTTTGCGCAGCGTGGTTTCATCTTGTTGCCGGGTAGCCAATAACGTTTTTTGCTCTTCGTCAGTTAAGTTGATTGACGTAAGCTCTGCCCATAACGCCAAAGCGGCGGCATCAGAGTCTGCTTGCTTTAGCTGTTCTGCAATTTTGCGGCCGGTGGCTTTTACCTTACGTACAACATCTGGCAACCACTGGTATTCACCAGCTGCACCCAGCGACATACCGCCGGTTTCATGATCAGCGGTAATAACCAGCAAGGTATCCGGGTTTTTATCCACATAGGCTTTGGCTACCGCAATAGCTTTGGCGAAATCGTTCATTTCAGCCATGGCGCAGGCGATATCGTTATCATGGCCACACCAGTCAATCTGGCTGCCTTCTACCATCAACACAAAGCCTTTTTTAGCCGGTGTTAACAATGACAGCGCTTTTTCGGTTAGTGGCGCCAACATAGCATCGAAACCGCTGTTCAATTTAGCGGGCAAGGCGGTTTCAGCCAGTAACATCATCGCTGGCGCTGTGGTAATGCTGTCTAGCTGGGTGTAATCGTCTGTGTATTGATAACCCAGCTGCTTAAATTCATTGACCAGATTTCTGTCTTCACGCACAAAATATTTAGTGCCGCCGCCAATCATTACGTCGGCTACCGGTTTGCCATCAATACGATAATCCAGGTACATATCGGCAATTGCATCGTAATTGCGCCGGCTTTTATTGTGGGCTAAAAAAGATGCCGGTGTAGCATGGTTGATTTGTGAGCTGGCAACAATACCATTGGCTTTGCCGAGTTTTTTCGCCAGCTGCATCATAGTGCCGATCGGAATATGCTGACGGTTTACTGCGATAGCACCATTGTAGCTTTTAAAACCGGTGGCCAATGCCGTAGCCGCGGCGGCTGAGTCGGTAACATAGGTATCGTCATCCGGATAAGTACTGGCCATCCCCAGCCACAACTCATCAAAAATAGTGTTTTCTACCTCAGGTGTTGTTTTATCGTCAGTAAAATAACGATAGGCTGATAAGTAAGACGGCCCCATACCATCACCAATCATATAAATAATATTGTTTGGCGCAGAAACTACTGCCACAGGAGCCAATAGCAGTGACAGAGAAAATATATGTTGGCGCATCAGAATACCTTTTTAGTGTTTGACGTTGTGCGTTGCTAGTGTACTTTATACATCAGGTATGACCAACAGATGTCGACGGCTGGTGGGCGATTTACGCTGAATCAGTTTAACGGCAAATGGTTTATGCAATTTTAAAGGAACTGAAGTACAGCTGCAGGCTCAAACCATTACCGGTTCAGCTGGCAGTCAGCCAGCACTTAAGTATCACTCTACAAGGTATGATTTATGTCGATAAAAACTATAACAAAGACATGGCTATGTTCTGGCCTGTTAAGTGCGTTAATAATAAGTGGTGTAAACCAGGTTTATGCCGAAGACTGGAGCATACAGCTTCAGCAACTGGCACAAAGTGAGCTGCGTAGTAGTGAAAACCGTGCCCGAAATAAATACCGTAACCCTGAACAAACACTGCAATTCTTTGGTTTGCAGCCCGCTATGTCGGTACTGGAAGTTTGGCCGGCGCACGGCTGGTACACTGAAATACTGGCACCTTTTTTAAAACAACAGGGGCAACTAACGCTGGCGCAGTTCCGGCACAATGATGGTTCATTAAAAGATGACCGCAGTATTTTCTGGGCCCGTGTAAGCCAACGCCTTGCGCAGCGTATCGCAGAGAATACCGACCACTTTGGTGAGCCGCTGTTTGTTGAATTAGACCCGCCATTATTGTATCCGGCAGCCATTGAACAATTTGATATGGTGCTTACCTTTCGCAATGCACATATCTGGAATGAAACCGGCCATTTAGCCGACACATTAAAAACCTTATTTGCAGCGTTAAAGCCAGGTGGGGTAATGGGCATGGTGGAACACCGTGCCGCAAAGTTGTCAGATATTTCCAGTTCAGCTGTCGAGGGCTACCTCGACGAATCCTATATTATTAACGTTGCCGAACTGGCCGGGTTTAAGCTGGTTGCCAGCAGTGAGATAAATGCCAACCCGCTGGATGCAAAAAATTACCCTAAAGGCGTTTATGCACTGCCACCAACGCTGGCTATGGGGCTGGAAGATAAAAATAGCTATCTGGCTATTGGCGAAAGTGATCGTATGACGCTTAAATTCATTAAACCGGTGCAGTAACTGCCGCAATTGTGTTAACAAAGCAATTGTGGGATGATTGGCCGTTAGAGTAATAACTCCAATTAACTTGATGCAATAAAAGCGCGGCAACAGATTGCGTGCAACAGGTTTAATATCTATACAATAATAACCTTAGACAAGAGGAGAGGACGGTGGATAGAGTTTGGTTAAAACGTTACCCGTCAGGCGTACCCGCAGAAATTAATGCCGATCATTACCCGTCATTATTAGATATTTTTGAACAAAGCATTGCGCAGTATCCGGATAAGACCGCTTTTATCAATATGGGTAAAAGTATCAGTTACCGTGAACTGGACCAGCAAAGCACCGCTTTTGCTGCTTATCTGCAAACAGAGCTAGGCCTGAAAAAAGGCGATGCTGTTGCCATTATGATGCCTAATTTACTGCAATACCCTATTGCTTTAATGGGCGTACTGCGTGCGGGTTGTGTAGTGGTTAACGTAAACCCGCTTTACACACCACGCGAGCTGGAGCATCAGTTAAATGATTCAAAAGCTAAAGCTATTGTTATCGTAGAAAACTTTGCTCATACCTTAAGTGCTATTGAAAGCAAGGTAAAGCTAGACCATGTTATTCTTACTACCATGGGTGACCGCTTAGGCCTGCTTAAAGGTGCTCTGGTTAATTTTGTTGTCAAGCGCATTAAAAAGCTTGTACCCGCTTATACACTAAGTAAATTTGTGCGGTTTAATCAGGTGCTGGATAAAGGTCGCGAGCTTAGTTACAGCAAGCCTGATCTGCATGGCGCTGATATTGCCTTTTTGCAGTATACCGGCGGTACTACCGGCGTTTCTAAAGGTGCCATGCTAACGCACCGTAATATGGTAGGTAACCTGGAACAGGTTAGTGGCTGCCTGGATAGCTTCCTAAATAAAGGTGGCGAGAATGTGGTTACAGCTTTGCCGCTTTATCATATCTTCGCTTTAACGGCTAATTTCTTTACTTTTTTTAAGTACGGCGGTACCAACCTGCTTATCACCAATCCTCGTGATATGGCTGGTTTTGTAAAAGAGCTATCGAAGTTTCCGTTTACTGCTATTACCGGTGTTAATACCTTATTTAACGGTTTACTTAATACGCCAGGCTTTGCTGAGCTTGATTTTTCCAAGCTTAAGCTGTCACTCGGCGGTGGTATGGCGGTGCAACGTCCGGTAGCAGAACGTTGGCAGAAGACAACGGGTACACGTTTGGTTGAAGGTTACGGCCTGACGGAATGTTGTCCGCTGGTGACTATCAGCCCATACGACTTGGACAGTTTTAATGGCAGCATTGGCTTACCGGCTCCGTCTACTGATATTCGTTTAGTCGATGAAGAAGGCAACGATGTTGCCCCGGGTGAGCCAGGTGAAATGCTGGTTCAAGGACCTCAGGTAATGTTGGGGTATTTAAACCGGCCGGAAGAAACGGCCAAAGTACTGAAAGACGGCTGGCTGTACACCGGTGATATTGCCCGTATGGACGACGAAGGGTTCTTTTATATTGTCGATCGCAAAAAAGACATGATTTTAGTCTCTGGCTTTAACGTCTATCCGAATGAAATTGAAGAAGTAGTCGCGATGATCGATAAAGTGCTGGAAGTGGCTGCAGTTGGCGTACCTAACGAGTCGACCGGCGAAGCGGTTAAACTGTTTATCGTGAAAAAAGATGCCAGCCTAACGGAGCAGGAAGTGATCCAACACTGCCGGCAACATTTAACGGGCTATAAAGTGCCTAAACTGGTAGAATTCCGCACAGAATTGCCAAAAACTAATGTAGGTAAAATACTGCGGCGGGAACTTCGCGGCTAGCCTATAGCTGCAGTCTCAGTTGTAGTGTAAGCCGGCTTAACTGCCGGCTTTTGTTTTCAAGGAAGCGCATGTATTCGTTAATAACAGACAATAACGCGCTGGCAGGCTACTGTCAGCAGGTTGCTGCCGACAGCATACTGGCATTGGACACCGAGTTTATCCGTCAAAGCACGCTGTATCCTAAGCTGGGGTTAATTCAGCTATTCGATGGGCAGACCCTGGCGCTGGTAGATCCGCTGACAATCACTGATTGGCAACCGCTGCAACAGCTGTTATCGCGGCCAGATTGTATTAAAATGCTGCACTCCTGCACTGAAGATCTGGAAGCCTTTGCCAGCATCGGTATTAACCTTATCAGCCCGCTATTTGACACCCAACTGGCGGCAGAGCTACTGGGTTGGGGCAGCAGTGTGGGTTATGCCAGGCTGGTAGAGCAATTAAGTGGCGAGCAGCTGGATAAAAGTGAATCGCGTACCGATTGGTTGGCACGGCCGCTTAGCAGCACCCAACTGCAGTATGCTGCTAACGATGTGTTCTACCTTTATCCGCTATATGCAAAGCTGTGCAACGCGCTTAGCGTCGGCCAGCACGAGCTGTTATTACGTGAAGGCGAGCAACTAAACAAGCGCAAGCTACAGCAATTACCGTTGCAATACCGCTATCTGGAGATTAAAAACAGCTGGCAGCTGAGCCCACGTGAGTTGGCGGTACTGCGTGAAATGGCAGCCTGGCGTCAACAATACGCTATGGAAAAAGATTTAGCCTTAGGCCTGATAGTTAAAGATGCGGCTATGCTGGAGCTGGCTAAGCGCCGCCCGGCAACAGCCGAAAGTTTAATGAATATTCCATCCATTCCGGCGCGAGAGGTACGCCGCCATGCTAAAGCTCTGGTTGAGATTATCGCTGCTGCTAAAGAGTTGCCACAGCAGCTCTGCCCGCAGCGTTTTTATCATACCGACAGCTTTATAGGCCATAAAGAAACCACTGAGCAGCTAACAAAAGCGATAAAACAGGCAGCAGCGTCACTGGCGATACCGGTAGAGTTTATTTCAGTTAAACGCCAATTAAACGAATACCTTAATTGGTGCTGGCGGGTATCGGATCAGGACCGCGCCTTGCTGCCATTGCCTGAGTATCTGCAGGGCTGGCGCGCAGAGCTGTTAGCGCCGTTTTTACCTCAACCTATACATGTCCGTAGCTAAACCAACATTAAACGTACAGCAGGCAAAATAGATCAGACGATTTTTTGCCTGTTTTTTTGCGGTTTTTTGGCTATTTTTTTCATGATCCTGCCCTAATTCCTTTACGTAACTTTTCAGCACTTATCAACTGAAGGGTTACAACAATGAAAGGAATAAAAATATTTGCTTTGCCTGCAGTTCTATCGCTGTCTCTGTCAGGATGCTGGCTAGATGGTGATTCAGACCCGGTTCCAACACCTCCGCCACCACCACCTCCACCACCGCCAGTAGTGGTTAACGCGTCATTACAAGTCGTTCATACGTCTATAGATGCACCTGCCGTTAATGTACTTGCTAATGGTTCGGCGGCGATAGAGGGCCTTGGTTTCGGTGAAGCATCAGAGGTATTGTCTCTTGCGCCTGCCACTTACAGCGTGGCGGTAGACGCGTTATTGCCAGGTGACGGTAATACTGCAACGGTAATTGGCCCTCTGGATTTGGCGCTGGCAGAAGCGGTGCGTTACACCGTTTTTGCAGTAGGGAAAGTTGCTGAACAAACGCTCGAGCCCATAGTCGTAACTGGCTCGGTAACAGATGTTGCAGCGGGAAAAATTCGTTTACAGGTAGTACACGCCGCGTCAACAGCGCCTGAAGTTGATATTCATGTAACCGCCCCCGGCGCCGCGCTTGGCGCACCGCTGGATACCTTGATGTTTAAAGACTCAACCGAGTACGTCGAAGTTGACCCGGCTGAATATCAGGTGCGCATTACGCTGCCAGGTACTGAAACCGTGGTATTTGACAGCGGTACTCTGCCATTAACCACAGCCGGTACGGATTTAGTGGTAGCGGCGATAGACAGCCAGTACTCCGGTGCATCGCCGGTATCGTTGTTGGCCGTGGGGCAGGATGGCAGCGAGCTGGCCATTTTAGATGCTAACGCCACCTCATCGCTACGCGTGGTTCACAACGTGTCAGATGCACCGGCAGTAGATGTAGTGGTAAATGATAACTTTACCGAGCGTTTGGTTACTGCGCTGGAATTCCCGGATTTTACCGGTTATGTCACCCCGGCGCCTGCCGACTACAACGTCAAAGTGGTGGTATCAGGCACAGAAACAGCGGTAATTAATGAAGATGTGACACTTGACCCGGGTGCTTTCTACACTGTGCTGGCAGTAGGCTCACTGGATGCAGCTGACAACTTTGCCATTGAACCGCTGGTTCTGGCCGACAAACCACGTCGTATTGCCACCGCAGCCCAGGTTCGTATTGTGCATGGCTCTACGCTGGCTGGTAACGTTGATATTTATGTTACCGCAACAGAAGATATCAGCGCCGCCACGCCAGCTTTTGCTGCCGTACCGTTTAAAGCTGAAACCGGCTATGTAGCCCTGGCCGCTGGCGACTATGTGGTTACCGTAACACCTGCCGGCAGTAAAATGGCAGCGATTGGCCCGGTGGCGTTAACACTGGAAGCCAATAGCATTTATACCGCCATCGCCCGTGACGGTGCCGGTTTAACCGCAGATGTTGGTTTAATCTTGATGGACGACTTCGTCCAGCCATAAAACTAACTAACAGAAGGTCCTGTTAAGTTAAAGCCCGCGCAAGCGGGCTTTGTTTTTATGCGGTTTTTATTGTTAACTGCTGTGAAATATTTTGCCAGTAGTAAGGTTTTTTGCTACTTTGCCGCAGCAAAAAATAATGATAACAGGAACGTTAATAATGAAGTTGTCCGCTGTTTGCACCTTATTATTGGGGGCGGTATTGTCTGCTTTATCTGCAGCAAAAGAATTACCCGTTGAAGCTTTTGCCAGTGCGCCGGCGATCGACAAACTTAAGTTGTCGCCTGACGGTACCAAGCTGTCGATGATCCAGACACTTGATACCGAAAAAGAGCAGTTAGTGCTGGTGAAATTATTTGATTTACAAACTGGTGAGCAAAAATACCTGGTTAAAGCGGACAGTCGCGACCTGACAATTTACTCGGTGATCTGGGCCAATAATAACCAATTGCTGATGCGTGCGGCGTATGCCTCACATCGTTATGGTACGCCGGTAACTGAAACCCGCCTGATGGTAATTGATGTAGAAACAGGTAAAAACCGTAGCGTCGTGAATGGCCAGTTACAGCGTAAACTGGTGCGTACGCCGCAGTTTCAATCGAATATTGTTGATGTAATGCCAGAGGACGAGCATAACTTTTTATTGGCGTTAGACGGCTTTAGCTATGGCTCCGGCACCAGTGTGGTAAAAGTGAGCCTGAACGGCGAGCTGCATGAAATGGTGGCGCATGCGCGAAAAGATTTATATGACTGGGTGGCAGATCGGCAGCACCGGCCCCGTATTGCCCTGTTTCGTGATGACACCCGCTTCGAAGTGCAGGAAAAACTGCTCGATACCAAGGAATTTCGTACCTTATGGCAGTTTGAGCTGTTCTCCGAGCAGGAGGTCTGGCCATTAGGCTTTGATGCTGATCCGAATATTTTGTATGTCTCTGCCTATCATGAAGGCCGCTTAGCCATTTTTAAAACCGATTTATCGGCACAGCAACCGACGCTACAACTGGTTAAGGCCGATGAAAACTACGATGTGCCGGCCGACATCAGTTACTCCTGGCAAGACAAAAAGGTGATTGCCATTGGCGAGGAGTATGTTGATGCTGGCTATCAGGCGTTTCAAAAAGCAGTAGACAAGGCTTTACCTGATGCGGACAACCATATTGTCAGCATGAGCCACGATAAAAACCGCTACATTATTGAATCCAGCAGTGCCACAAACCCCGGCAGTTATCTGCTGGGCGATCGGAAAGAAAAGTCGATGACTTTTTTATTGGACAAGTTTAGCCAGCTTGAGCCAGAGCTAATGGTTGCCAAACAGAAAATTCAATACCAGGCTCGCGACGGCCTGAACATCGAAGGCTACCTGACCACGCCGCTAGGCTATCAGCAGGGCGTTGTACCAACTATTATTTTTCCGCACGGCGGCCCAATCAGCTTTGATGACGAAGGTTTTGATTACTGGACACAGTTTTTTGCCAACCGTGGTTATGCAGTGTTGCAAATGAACTTTCGCGGCTCACACGGCTATGGTTTTGACTTTAAAAAAATGGGCCTGCAAGGCTGGGGCCTGCAAATGCAGGACGACGTCGAAGACGGCACTCGCTGGTTAATTAACAAAGGCATAGCTGATCCTAAGCGTATTTGTATCGTCGGAGCCAGCTATGGTGGCTACGCTGCATTAATGGGTGTGGTTAAAACACCCGACTTGTATCAGTGTGCAGTAAGTTTTGCAGGTGTAACCGATGTTGAAGCGTTAGTTAAGTCACACCGCCGCTACACCAATTATGAAGTGGTTAAAAAACAGCTGGGTGATGATTTTGATTTACTGAAACAGCGCTCTCCAGTTAACCATGTCGATAAAATTCAGGTACCAGTGTTGCTGGTGCATGGCACTAAAGATCGCAGTGTGCCGGTAAAACAAAGTGTCGCCATGTATAAAGCGCTGAAAAGTGAAAATAAAGACGTGCAATATATAGAGTTGGAAGACGGTGATCATTACCTCAGCACCAACAGCCACCGGCTACAAACCTTTCAAGCGATGGACAGGTTTTTAAAACAACACTTAAAAGTGTCAGTGCAGCAAGCAGCTGTGCAATAAGCACTGTGGCCCTTTGGCCCCTAAAAATGGGGTTTTCCAGCCGTTTGTACCACAGGCAAAAACCTGTGCTGTCCCAGTACATCACTTTTAGACGGGTACGCTGCCGGTTACAGAATACAAACAAGGCACCGCTAAACGGCGATTGCTGCATGTCCTGTTCAACCAACAGCGACAAGCCATTGATAGACTTTCTAAAATCTACCGGCTGTTTATGCAGGTAGATTTTCGGCGGGTCGATAAACATCTTCATGATTAAAGCGCCCGGAGCAACGCTGCTAACCACAAGGCATCTGTACCGGGTGGTAAGTCCAGCTCAACATCGTGCTTTTTCAGCAGCATTGGCTGGCTAAGCAACATGCCTTGGGTGGTCAGCTCGACAAAGCCGGTATCGTCTTCCTGTTGCCAGGCGAGAAGTTGCCGCTTACGATAACTGAAATAGGTTGGGTCAATGCCTTGCTGTTTTGCAAATTCGGTTTGAGTTAACCCACTGGCTTTTTGCTGGTCAAACAGCGGCAGCCATTGCTCGGTTGTTCTGCGGATCATGTGAAACCCCTGTCTGGTAGTAGATTCAGACAGGGTAAGAAGATTTAGCTAAGCCTGGAATGTGCGGTTTTGGTTGCCAATTTAACCGATGTTTCGGTGCATCATGCCGGCTTAGTTGATGCGTTAAACGCCTTTGACGCAGAAGATGATGCCGCGCTGGATGGCAATTTGCCGCTAGCACCCACATTGGAGCAGTATTACTACTAATTGTAGATAAGCTAAAACACCACCTCCTATGGAGGTGGTGATCGCTCAGGCGGAGCTAGCTTGTATAGTAGCCTTGTTTAATGCCTGTTCGTTTGTAAACAATCAATAAAAACGGTATTGCTAAATTCGTTTTAGATTTCCAGGATCAAGTGCAAACTGCCCTTCAATCGTGAACATGTTTTTATTAATAATCTTTTTCTTTTTCGGCCCTATCGGCTTTGTTTGAAACGGGTTGTCATCAATATTACGATGATAACGTTGCTTTAATGCAGCTAACTCATTTAATTTTGCTTGTACTACCGCATTGTTAGGGGGCAATTTTTTTAGTTTAGAAATGGCAGTTACTAAGGCATTGTATTCTTGATCAAATTCAATTTCGGTTTTGCTGGGCAGGCGATCTAATAAAGCGGCTTTAACTGGCCCATTTTTGCAAATTGACTGGTGGGTCCAAGCCCATCCATAAGAGGCAATTATTTTTGAAGCGTCACTGTTTCGGTTTAATTCAAAGTTTAACCAATCAAATGCACCGGTTTTTATGTTTATCGGAGTAATACGGCTATGCGAATCTAATAAGTGCTGCATGACAGTGGCATCCATACCGAATACACCGCGAGTTAAAGCTCGCTGTATAATATCAAGAATGTAGATAATCATCCTAAATTCAATACTGCTGGTAATAGCGGTAACCGGATTCAAACTCTCCGGCAATTGGTTAAACGCAGCTGATGGCAAGTTCAGCGAACTGCCCTCTGAATTCAGCTTGTTGAGCGCGCCTTGCTCAATACGGTTGAGTGGTCTTCCGAGTAGTTTCCGTAGAAATATATCAATAAATGGTTTCCCAGCTGGTGCGGCTTTCAATGACAAGGCGGCATTTTCAGTTTCACCACCTTCGGTAAGCGTGAATATAAGAATTTGTCGGCTATTGTCTTGTTTGGTGTTTATAGCTGGATCTAAAAATAAATGCAGAGGTAAATTACTCGTCAGGCCTCCATCTACGATAGTTTTTTTACCCTCCTTGTTTTGACAAGGCTCGAATACAATAGGAATGGACATTGATTCACGAACTGCTACCGCTACTTCTTTGTTTGCAGAGCCTGCATCTCGTGAACTATAGACAATATGTGCCAGTCCATCTTTTGCAGGTTTAGAGGAATCTGTTGCAGTAACATAGAGATCTATTTTATCTGTGTTGGCTTTATTCAGCATGCCAAATGTCACGGGCTGTTTAATATCTGTAATTAGTTTTCGTTGCAAAGCTTTTGCTTGAATAAGTTGTCGCATTTTTGCCAAAAATTCATCACCCTTAAATAGGCGTTTTAATCCAACAAAGTTGATGTAGATCCGTAGTAAAGGATAAGTATTAATAATTTCAAGGATAATCGCGTCAGCAAGCGCCATTCTTTGTTTATTTATGCTGGAAAAAACGGTGTTTAGCACAGTCATAAAGGCTTTTATCAACTGACTAATAATTTTTCGGGTAAGAGCAGACGTAGATCTGACACCAGATTTGATTTGTTCAATCACAAATCTTGTTGTTGCTTCTATGCTGCTTTGCATTTCTTTTATAACAGGATCTACAAATTTTTTGACCTTCAATGCATTGAGCAGGGCTTTCCTGACCAACCCAATTAAGTTTGCTTTTAGTTCATCTGGTTTTAATACACTGCCATAGTCTGTTAAAATCACGCCAATCGATTGTGTCAGCTCAGCTTTTGCCCTGTTCAGGTGCCGCTGAAACTCAGCGATTAATTGATTAATAACTTCTCCGGAAAGCGTTAACCAAAGCACGTTATTACGGCGTAAATTGAGCGGGATGTCTTTTGCGTCTAAAGGCGCGTCAAGAAAGCTATCAAAATAAATTTTGCTTATATGTTGCTCAGGTGGCAGCGTCGCTGGACGTTGAGTCATGTCGTCTCGCATTAACCATTCAAATTCTTCCGGTGTATAGCCTACCGCAATCAATGATGCAATAATTGCCCCAGCAGAAGAGCCTGCGACACGCTCGAACCAATAACCTTTGTCTCTTAAGCAACGCAGCGCACCAACATAGGCTCCGCCTAAACAACCCCCACCTTCAAAAACTGCGTCAACCCGTGTTAATGGATAATGTATTGTTGGTACACTCATAAAATTTCCCTTTCATGTATTGTATTAATTTATGGTAAGTATTTGCAGGCAAAAACAGATCTCATGCCAGTCAAAATTAAATTCAACCAGTTAACAATGGTTAAAATTAAGTTTAAATTTAGCGGGTGTAACGAATTATTCAAGGTTAAATCAATGAGAGGGAATTGCTGAGTAAACGCCTTAACCGGCCTACGCTAGCGATGGCTGAGCTGATTGCCAGAAACACTAAAAACGGATAAATGCCCTGTAAGATTTGTTCAACTATAGAGTGCTGAAAATATCAATTGAGGCATAATTTTGTAATTAAGGTAGTTGTATGGGGCTGAAAATAACAAACCCGCTGGCGCGGGTTTGTTGGCTCAGTTTAACGCTTATCATCCGGGAAGGTGATATTCAGTTCCAGCACTGACAGTTCGTTGTCGCGCTGCTCTAACGACACGGCGATATCCTCCGGTGAAATGTCCACGTATTTGCGGATCACTTCTAAGATGTCGCGCTCCAGCTGCGGCAGGTAGTCGGGGCTGTTACGCTTTCTGCGCTCGTGCGCCACGATGATCTGCAGCCGCTCTTTGGCGGTATTGGCGGTGTTCTTTTTACTTGAACGAAAATAATCCAGTAACGACATGCGTTAACCTCCAAAAATCCGTTTTAACAGGCCCTTTTTCTCCACTGTTAAAAAGCGGAAGGGCACATTTTCGCCCAGCAGGCGAGCGACCGTGTCTAAATAGGCCTGGCCGGCATCACTGTCTTTATCCAGAATAACCGGTTGGCCGGAGTTAGAGGCATTAAGCACTGCCTGCGATTCCGGAATGACACCCAGCAGGTCGATGGATAAAATCTCTTTTACATCGTCAACGCTAAGCATTTCGCCTTTTTCTACCCGCTCCGGGTTGTAGCGGGTGAGTAGCAGGTGCTCTTTAATAGCATCCAAACCTTGCTCAGCGCGGCGTGACTTACTGGACAACATGCCAAGGATGCGGTCTGAGTCGCGTACTGACGACACTTCCGGGTTGGTGACGACCACGGCTTCGTCGGCAAAGTACAGTGCCATCATGGCGCCGGCTTCAATACCGGCTGGCGAGTCACACAGAATAAAATCAAAGTCTTTCGCCAGTTCGTTTAATACCCGCTCTACGCCCTCTTTGGTCAGGGCGTCTTTGTCACGGGTTTGTGACGCCGGCAGGATAAACAAATTATCAGTACGCTTATCTTTAATCAGCGTTTGTTTTAAATTGGCTTCACCGTTAATGACATTAACAAAGTCGTACACCACGCGCCGCTCGCAGCCCATGATTAAATCTAAATTGCGCAAACCGATATCAAAATCGATAATAACCGTTTTATGGCCTTTTAACGCCAGGCCGGTACCAATGGCTGCGCTGGAGGTGGTTTTACCTACGCCGCCTTTACCGGAGGTGACAACAATAATTTTTGCCATCAATAATTCCTTATACTAATTCTGCTAATACCAGTTGGTCGTCTTGCAGCCTGACACAAGCTGCTTTACCCCATAAATTGCCTTGCAGGCTCTCGCTTAACCAGTAGTTGCCGGCAATAGACACCAGCTCGGCTTGCAGGTTAGAGCAAAAGATCCGTTTTGAATTGTCACCGGCGGCTCCGGCAATGGCTTTGCCGCGCAGGGTGCCGTAAATATGAATGTTGCCATCGGCGATAACCTCAGCACCGGCACCGACAGTGCCCCTGACGATTAAATCTGTGCCTTTGGCGTAAATCTGCTGACCTGAGCGCACCGTTTGCTCAACAATACGCGCGTCCATTGCCACACTGACTTGCTCTGGCGCGGCCTGTGCCGGCACAGCGGCGCTGGGTTGGATAGCGCTATTGCTTGCTTTGACGTCTTTACCCAGCTGCAGCGCGGCTAACCCGGCTTGCTGTGCCTGCTGCTTTAACGTGCTGTCAGCACCACAAACGCCAACCAATACCAGATTTAAGCCAGTAAATAATTCTTTTATAGCTTTAAAATCAGGTGCTTGCTGACAGTTGCTAAGGTTTAGGATAATGGGCGCCTGATAAAAAAAGGCCGGAGCTTGTGCAAGTTTCTGGCTTAATTGTGTCGCTAAAGCATCGACACTAAGGTCGGCGCAGGACAGTACCGATAAAGGAAATAAACTGCCCTTTAATTCCAAAGACTGATCTGACATAAAGGTTGTTTGCGCACTAGTTAGAGTTTGTTGCTGTTACCGCTTTGCCAAGCTGCAACACGCGTTTTTATTTGCGCCGCGGCATTTACCTGCCTACGCATAAAGTTGGCTTCATGTTATAGTCTGAGCCTTCGTTAAGCAAGGCAGATACGTGGTTTTATTCGATGCTATGTGCAGTATATAAAAGTGTAAAAAAAGACGGGGCTTACCTGTACGTGCAGAAGCGGGATGATTTTAGTGCAGTGCCTGCTGCGTTGTTACAAAGCTTCGGCACTCCGCAGCTGGTTACGCTGATAAATCTGGCCGGGCGGGAACATTTAGCCAACGCCGACATCAATAAGGTTAAACAACAATTGGCAGAGCAGGGCTTCTATTTACAGATACCGCCGCCAGTTGAAGATCTGCTGGCGCAGCATAAACGCCGGCAATAATACTATTACTTAATTCTTACAGGCGATATCTATGTTGAAGAAGTTTATTTCGCTTGCTGTCTCAGCCGTATTCAGTGTGTCTCTTTATGCTGCTGACAGTAAGCCTGATTTTGCGCAATACACCGCGGCGCTAAAACAAGAAGCGCTGGACAAAGGCTACGCCGCTGAGCTTATCGAGCCGGTGTTTGCCTCGTTGCAATTTCACGAGCGCGTGGTGTCAGCCGATAAATCGCAGCCTGAATTTGTCGAAACGTTAAGTACTTATCTGCCTAAAAGAGTGAGCGAGACCCGCATCAGGATGGCACGCGAGCGCTATAAACAGTACTTACCCCAGCTGGAGCAAATTGCCGCTGAATACGGCGTGCAGCCAAGGTTTATTGTGGCGTTGTGGGGCCTGGAAAGCAGTTTTGGCCGCATTATGGGCAATTTTTCGGTGCCCTCGGCGCTGGTAACCCTTGCTTATGATGGCCGGCGCGAAAGCTTTTTCAAGCAGGAGTTTTATCATGCGCTGGATATTTTGGCGCAAGGCCATATCAGCCTGGATGAGATGAAAGGCTCCTGGGCTGGCGCGATGGGGCAAAGCCAGTTTATGCCCAGCTCTTTTATGGCCTATGCCCGTGATGGCGATGGCGACGGCAAAAAAGATATCTGGACCAATCAGGCAGATGTATTTGCTTCGATTGCCAATTATTTAAAGCAGCAAGGCTGGGATAACAACAAAACCTGGGGGCGTGAAGTACTGCTTCCGACAGACTTTGATGCGGCAAATGCCATTGCCCGTGGCAGCCTGCAGCGGGGCGAATGGCTCAAGCGTTGGGCGCAGTCAGAGCGCAGCCTGGCCGATTGGAATAAACTAGGGGTGCGGCGGTTAAACAATACTGCTTTGCCGGCACGGGATATTACTGCCGCGCTGGTGTTGCCCGATGGTGAGAGTGGCCGGGCCTTTTTAGCCTATGATAACTACAAGGTGCTGATGCACTGGAACCGTTCATACTATTTTGTGACCAGTGTCGGCTATCTGGCCGATTTAATTATTGCACCGGAGTAATAGCGCATGAGTTATCAGCATGTCAGCGTAAGCGGCCAGCCCATTGCGCTGCCGGTAGGCAAGGTAGTGTGTATTGGCCAGAATTATCAGGACCATATAGCCGAAATGCAAAGTAAAACCGCGCCCGACGCGTTGTTTTTTATCAAACCGGCTACCGCGCTGTGTGCCCTGGCGCCAGGTTTCACTATTCCGCTAAACCGTGGTGCGGTACACAATGAAACCGAGCTGGCGGTGTTAATTGACAAACCGTTAAAAAACGCCGGTTATGCACAGGTGCAAGACGCTATATGGGGCTACAGCCTGGCGCTGGATTTAACCCTGCGTGATGTGCAGGCGCAATTAAAGCAGCTGGGGCGGCCGTGGGAAATTGCCAAAGGCTTTGACGGTGCCTGCCCGGTGGCGGGGTTTATCGAAAAAAGCCAGCTGCAGCATCCGCAACAGACAGAATTTCGCTTAACGGTAAATGGCCAGCTGCGCCAGCAGGGTAACAGCGCCAATATGATCCGTGGCATTTGCCAGCTTATTTGCGAGATGAGCCAGCATTTCACGCTGCTGCCCGGTGACATAGTGTTAACCGGCACGCCGGCTGGTGTTGGACCACTGCAGGTGGGTGACGAGCTTGAACTACAATTGGCAGAACACCTGTATGTAAACACAAAGGTAAACGCATAATGGCATTGGCTGAACGCTTTTGGGAAAACAAATCCCTGCAAGAAATGAACAACGAAGAATGGGAAGCCTTGTGCGATGGCTGCGCCAAGTGCTGCCTGAACAAGTTTATCGATGATGACGAAGAGCAAGGCCCCACAGCGGTGCTGCATCAGGATGAACAGGTGCATTACACCAATATCGCCTGTCGTTATTTAAACAGCCATAAATGTGAGTGCACTGAGTACAGCCAACGTACGGTATTGGTACCTGATTGTATTGCGCTGACTAAAGATAATTTAAAAGACATTTTTTTTATGCCTACCAGCTGTGCTTACCGCCGCTTACATGAGGGCCGTGGCCTGCCGCATTGGCACCCGCTGCTTAATGACGGGAAAAAAAGCCTGATGCATAAAAAACAAATGTCGGTGCGTAATAAAACCATTTCGGAGTTACAGGTAAATCTGGATGACTTTGAAGATTTTATCGTACGCTGGCCACTGAACGATCTGGACTAACCGCAGGTACACTATCTTGTCATTTTTTCAATATAGCCAACAATTGCTTGAGCATCTGAGCCCGGTTACCCTGCAGCTGATTATCAGCTTCTTTGTGCTGGTATTGTATTTTATTCTCAGCCGCCGAATTATGCCGCTGCTATATCAGGTTATTGCTAATAGCCGGTTAAAAGCCGAGATGAATAAGCGCGCCGCAGTGGTTATTCATATTCTGCTAGTGCTGTTGTTAATTGTTGTGCTCAGTGTGGTTTGGGGCGTTGATATTCGTGGCTTGCTGGTGCTGGCATCATCAATGATTGCCGTTGTTGGTGTGGCGTTATTCGCGGCCTGGAGTTTACTCAGTAATATCACCGCCTTTTTTATCCTGCTTGGGCAAAAAGCTTTTGCCGAGGGCATGGAAATACGGGTAGTCGATGGCGCTAATTACCTTGAAGGCCGTATTGTTGAAATAAACCTGTTTAGCACCGTACTGCGCACCAAAGATAACGAGCAGGTGGTGTACCCGAATAACCTGTTAATTTCCAGACCTGTGGTGGTATTTCCGAAAAAAGCCCGCAAGTTAGTGGTTAATACCGTGGTGGAAAAAGCCCAGCGCTGGCGGCGCAAAAGTTTTAGCAGCACAGGTAGTGAATGATTTTTCCGTGACAGTGGTTTTGGCTGCTGCTACATTCGGCAAAAAGACCATGATAAAAATAACGTTAGCCTAAATGCGCTTAAAACAGATCAAACTGTCTGGCTTTAAATCTTTTGTCGACAGCACCGTAGTGCCTTTTCCACAGCAAATGACGGCTGTGGTTGGCCCCAATGGCTGCGGTAAGTCGAATGTGATTGACGCTGTGCGCTGGGTGCTGGGTGAAAGTTCGGCAAAAAATCTGCGCGGTGATGCCATGACAGATGTTATTTTTAACGGTTCGGCGCAGCGTAAACCGGTATCGCAAGCTTCAGTTGAGCTGGTGTTTGAAAACACCGAAGGCCGGGTAGCCGGCAGCCTGGCGGACCGCAGCGAAATAGCGGTTAAGCGCATAGTGACCCGTGATGCGCAGTCGTTGTACTTTTTAAATGGCAGCAAATGCCGCCGCCGTGACATTACCGATATTTTTCTTGGCACCGGCCTTGGGCCGCGCAGCTACGCTATTATTGAACAAGGCATGATCTCGCGTCTGATTGAGTCTAAGCCGCAGGAGCTGCGGGTTTTCATTGAAGAGGCCGCCGGTATCTCCAAATACAAAGAGCGGCGGCGCGAAACTGAGAACCGCATTAAACACACGCGGGAAAACTTAGATCGCTTAGCGGATGTGCGCGAAGAGCTGGGCAAAAATATCGACAAGTTAAAACGCCAGGCCAGTGCTGCCCAGCGTTACAAAGAACTCAAAGCCCAGGAACGCAAGCTAAAGGCCGAACTAACCTGCATAAAATGGCTAGCCTACAATGGCCGTTACAGCGAGCTGGAACAGCAACTGACACAGCAACAAACCGAGTTGGAAAAATATCAGTCGCAGGAGCTGGGCGACCAGCGCGTACTACTGGAACTTAAACAACAATCGCAGGATGTACGCCAGCTATTGGAACAGGTGCAGGCGCGTTTTTACCAGCTCGGGGCCACTATCAGCCGGTTGGAGCAGCAAATTTTGCATCAGCGCCAGCAACAGCAAACCTTAACGGCTCAGTTGCAGCAGGCACAACATACCCTGGCACAAGCAGAAGACTTTATCGCCACCGAGCAGGCGCAACATGCCGAACTGCAACAACAACTGGCAGAAGACGAGCCACAGCAAGCTTTGCTGGATGAGCAACTGGCAGAGCTGGCAGAGCAGCTGCAGCAATTGGAAGAGCTGCAGCAACAGCAGCAACAGGCGTTTAATCACTGGCAACAGCAGCATTTTCGTTTGCAACAGCAACAGCAACAACAACAGTTGCAGCAGCAAAATCAGCTTAGTCTGTTGGCGCAGTTACGCCAGCAGGAACAGCAGCTGCAACAAGAGCTGGCTGAACTGGCTCTTGAGCCTTTGCAACAGCGTGTCGAAGCGCTTGAAACTCAGTTTACTCTTGTCGCCACACAAGTGCAGCGAAGCACTGAGCTGCATGAACAATCGGCGTTGGCGGTACAGCAGCAAGAGCAGCTGAGTCGTGAGGCTGATGCTGCGCAGTTACAGGCAAAATCTGAGTTACTGCTGCTGCAGCGCGAGCAACAACAACTGCAACAACAGCAGCAACAAAAAGACGGTGAGCAACAGCAATTATTGCAGCAGCTGCAGCTTAAACCCGGTTGGGCGACGTCGGTAGCTCTGGTGCTGGGCCAGCTGCAGCATGCTGCGATAACAGAGCAACTGCAGGCTAAGGCGCAAAGCGTGGTGTGCCACAATACCCGTGTTGGCGTTAAAGGGAGCCTGGCCGGGGTTATTGTCGATGGGGTGTATCCCGACAGCTTTAATCAGATCCTTTGCGTAGCAGACATCGACGCGGCGCACCAAGCGCTGCCTGGCTTGGCTGCCGGCCACAGCGTAATCACAGCATCGGGCTATTGGCTTGGCAGCAACTGGTCATTACAGGCCGGTGCGCAGCAACAAGACAACTACTTATTCCGCCAGGAACGCCTGGTGCAGTTAACGCAGCAGCTAGCTACAGCGCAGTTGCACTTAACGCAGCTGAGCGAGCAATACGCCACGCAGCAGCAGGCGCAGCAACAGGCGCAGCACCAGATGCAGCGAGCCGCAGAGCAACTGCAACAGGCACAGCAAGCGCAACAACAGCAACTCACAGCTAAGCTGCTGGCACAGCAGGAGCTACAACAAGCGGAAAAACAGGTACAAAAGCTGGCGGCGGAACAACAGCAGTTACAGCTGAAACAAGCGCAACTGGAAGAAAGCACAGAGCAGCTGGCTATGGCGCTGGAACACAGCGCCGAGCAATTATTAGAGCATGAAGCTGCGCAGCAGCAACTGCACAGCCAAAGCGGTAATCAACAACAACAGTTGCAGCAATTACGCAGCCAGTTTGAACAAAAACGTACGCAGCAGCAACAACTGCTAATGCAACAAAAGGTTGCCGAGCAGCAATTAAATGCTCTGCAGCAGAGCTTACAACGTGCCCGTTTGCAACAGCAACAATTACAAGAGCAAACCACTTTGCTGCTAGCAAAACTGCATCAGGATGATGAGCCGGAGTTAATATTACAGGAACAACTGCAGCAGGCTTTGCTGGAACGCGAAGACGCAGAGCAACAGATGATTGCGCAGCAAGAGCAGCTGACAGCGATAGAGCAGCAAATTCGTGAGTTGGAGCAGGGCCAGCAGGGTATTTTACAGGTGCTAAACAAAAAGCGGGCTGTGTTGGCAGAATTACGTCTTGATGCTGAAGGCTATCGGGTGCGGGCCAACAATATGCTGGAACTTCTACGCGAACAGCAGGCCAATATGAAGGATGTTTTGGCAGAACTGGCACCTGAGGCGGAAGAGGCGCAGTGGCAACAGCAACTGGACAAAACCGTCGAGGCTGTCGGCCGGTTGGGGCCGATAAACCTGGCAGCGATTGAAGAATATGAGCAGCAGGCTGAACGCAAGTTGTATTTAGATGCGCAAAATGATGATTTAGCCGCTGCGATGGAGACACTGGAAACAGCAATCCGCAAAATTGATAAAGAAACCCGGCAGAAGTTTAAAGATACCTTTGAGCAGGTAAATGATGGCTTAAAAACGCTGTTTCCCAAAGTATTTGGCGGCGGCAGTGCTTATCTGGATCTAACCGACGAGGACTTACTGGAAACCGGTGTTTCGATAATGGCGCGACCACCGGGCAAAAAAAACAGTACAATCCATTTATTATCGGGTGGTGAAAAAGCCCTAACCGCCTTATCATTGGTGTTTTCGATTTTCCGGCTAAATCCGGCACCGTTTTGTATGCTAGATGAAGTAGATGCACCACTGGATGATGCCAATGTCGGGCGTTTTTGCAATCTGGTGCGGGAAATGTCTGAAACGGTACAATTTATTTATATTAGCCACAATAAAATCGCTATGGAGATGGCGGCGCAGCTAATGGGCGTGACGATGCAGGAACCTGGCGTGTCACGGGTGGTTGCAGTGGATGTGGATGATGCTGTAAAAATGGCAGCAGCCTCTTAATAAAAGGTAATTATATGGCTGACGAACTACGTTTAATTTTTATCATTATTGGTGCTTTAGTGCTGGGTGCCTTGTTACTACATGGGTTATGGACAGTACGCAAAAATGCCGGCCAGCCAAAGCATCGCTATTTTGACGAGTCTGCAGATAACAACGGCGAAAAACCCGATGGTTTTGATGAGCTGGGTGTCGGGCCGGTGCGGGTTATTAAAAAAGCAGCCATGGCTAAAACGGCATCGGTTAACCAGGAGACGCCAAAGCCTGCGGCCTTGCAGCAGCCTGTTGCTGAAGTGCAAACCGAACTAGCCTTTGATGAGCCGCAAGAACCACAGCTTAATTTCAGTGCGCTAACTGAAGAAGAGTTGCAACAAGACACGTTTAGCCAACCAGAACAGCAGCCAGAGGCAGAACAACACGCCGCTGCCGCGCCAGAGCCGGCCGAAGTGCTGATTTTGTACGTCCTGTTGCCAGAACACAAAGACATGAAAGGGCCTGATCTTTTATCGGCATTATTAACCCTGGGCTTTAAGTATGGCGATATGGACATATTTCACCGTCATCAGGACAGTGCAGGCTCAGGCGCGGTGCTGTTTAGTCTGGCGAATATGTTTAACCCAGGTACTTTTGATCTGGAAAATATCGAAAAACTTAGTACCCGCGGCGTAAGTTTATTTATGACATTGCCTGGGCCGGGTGAGCCATTAGGCAACTTTAACCTGATGCACAATGCCGCTAAAAAACTGGCCGAAGAGTTTGGTGGCCAGGTATTAGATGGTCAGCGCAGTGTGCTAACAGTGCAAACGGTGCGCCACTATGTGGACAAAATCCGTGAATTTCAGCGCCAGCAACTTATTCACGGTTAACGGCGAAAATAACATCAGCTAAACGGCAGGCAGTAGTCCTGCCGTTTTTGTTATGGCAAACTCAGGCGTATTTTTTTACAGGCAACGATTTATGAGCCAGTCTCTTTTGCAGCAAGTGCAGCAGCTTCGGCAACAACTGGAGCAATACAATTACCAATATTATGTGTTGGATAACCCAACGGTACCCGACGCAGAATATGACCAGCTATACCGCCAGTTACAGCAACTTGAAACTGCGCACCCGGACCTTGTCACTGCTGATTCGCCCACGCAGCGGGTCGGTGCTATGCCACTGAGTAAGTTTGGTCAGATCAGCCACAGTATACCCATGCTGTCGCTGGACAACGCCTTTGATGCAACTGAGTTTCATGCGTTTTGTAAGCGAATGGCAGAGCGGCTCGATAGCAGTTCGGAATTCAGTTTTTGTTGCGAACCAAAACTTGATGGTTTGGCAGTGAGCATTCGTTATGAACATGGCATTTTGGTGCAGGCCGCAACCCGTGGTGATGGTTTTACCGGTGAAGATATTACCAGTAATGTGAAGACCATTCGGGCCATTCCGTTAAAATTGCGCGGCGACGCTGTGCCAGCCGTGCTGGAAGTGCGCGGCGAGGTATTTATGCCACTGGCTGGCTTTAACGCCATGAACGATAAAGCCCGCTCTGGCGGCGAAAAAATATTTGCCAATCCGCGCAATGCTGCCGCTGGCAGTTTACGTCAACTAGATCCAAAAATTACCGCACAACGGCCGTTGATGTTTTACGCCTATGCTGTTGGCAGCGTAGAAGACCCGGCCTCTTTGCTTGACGGGCGCAGCCATTATCAGCGCTTAATGCAATTAAAGGATTGGGGGCTGCCGGTTTGTGCCGAAATCCGTTTAGTAACCGGAGCACAAGCCGCGCTGGATTATTATCAGGATATTCTGAAACGTAGGGCTGAGCTGGCATACGAAATTGACGGCGTAGTGATTAAAGTCGCTGATTTAGCCCAGCAACAGGCGCTGGGTTTTGTGGCCCGGGCGCCGCGCTGGGCCATTGCGTTTAAATTTCCGGCACAGGAAATGCTGACAACCTTGCTCGATGTTGAGTTTCAGGTCGGCCGCACCGGTGCCATTACTCCTGTGGCCCGGTTAGAGCCGGTAGTGGTCGGTGGTGTTACTGTCAGTAATGCGACCTTGCATAATCAGGACGAAATAGACCGGCTGGCAGTAAAAATGGGTGACAGAGTGATAGTGCGCCGCGCCGGTGACGTGATCCCGCAAATAGTCTCAGTGGTGCTTGAACAGCGACCTGATACAGCGCGCGATATTGTCTTTCCGTTAAGTTGTCCGGTATGTGACTCGGCAGTAGAGCGGGTAAGTGGCGAAGCCGTAGCGCGTTGTAGCGGCGGTTTGTTCTGCGGTGCTCAGCTTAAAGAGTCGATTAAACATTTTGTCTCACGCAAAGCCATCGATATAGAAGGCCTGGGCGACAAGCTGGTAGAGCAGCTTGTTGATCAACAGTTGGTGAAAACCCCGGCTGATATTTATACGCTTGATATGGCGGCGTTGGTCGGGTTGGAACGGATGGCCGAGAAGTCAGCATTGAAATTGCTGGCGGCAATTGAACAGTCGAAAAGCACTACTTTGCCACGGTTTATTTATGCTCTGGGTATTCGCGAAGTGGGTGAGGCTACGGCACTGAATCTGGCTAATCATTTTAGTACGCTTGAGCACTTGCAACAGGCAACGCTGGAGCAGTTACTGGCCGTAACAGATGTTGGCACTGTGGTAGCGGAATATGTAAAAGGCTTTTTTGCCGAGCCGCACAATCAAAGCGTCATAGCTGCCCTGGTTAGCGCCGGTATCAATTGGCCGGTAATAGCCCTGCAGGCACAAACCGAACAGCCATTGGCCGGGCAAACTATAGTGCTTACCGGCACGTTGAGTAGTATGGGCCGTGATGATGCCAAAGCTAAGCTGCAACGGCTGGGGGCTAAAGTGTCTGGCTCGGTATCAGCAAAGACTCATGCTGTGATTGCCGGTGATAATGCCGGCTCTAAGCTGGCGAAGGCGACAGAGCTAAATGTAACGGTGTGGACAGAGCCGCAAATGCTGGATTTATTTACCAAGTATGGGGTGAGCTAAATGCCAGATTTTCTGTATCAGCTATTGCTGGACTGGGGGGCACTGTTTCGCCCTTATGTACGCGATATAGCACTGGCCATGGTGGCGACGGCATTGGTGGTGTTTGGCGATGATATTAACCGTTTACTGCGCCGTCATACGGCAGCACTGCATTTTGTCTGGCGCACACTGATTTTTATTGCGCTGTGTGCTTTTGGTTATGGCGCTCTGACCATTTTTCTGACACCTGTGGTGGCGGGGCAGCTGGCTAAACTAAGCAACTTGTGGCTGCCCTGGGCAGCACTGGGCATTTTTGTGCTACTGGCGTTACTGGCGCAGCGCAAAAGGCAATTATGACAAAGGCACCGCTATGGCCGGTATTGGATGACTATGGCCTGCAGAAGATCCCGCTGCGGTTTTATGCTTTACTACTGTTATTGTTGCGGCCTTACATTTGTTGGGTAATGGTACTGACATTGCCACAAACCCAGCGCGATATGTTGCGCTGGTTTTACCCGCTGCAGCATGACTTTATTGTTGCCTGTCTGCTGGCACTGCCATTGTTACTGTTGCTGGCGGCGCTAAGCCAGCGTAAGCCCAAGGGCAAGCAAAGTTTCCGGCATATCTGGCGTTTTGGCCGGGTGATATTATTTACTGTGGCAACCATCGATTTAGTGCTGAGTATTAGCCAGTTACCGGCCCAGGTTATGCTGGACGCGCCCTGGCGTATTATTACCCCGGTGCTGTTGTTTCTAAGCGTGTTGTGGTTGTCGCGTTCACGCACGTTGGCCGTCGTATTTTCGGAATGGCCTGATGCCACACCGGCTAAAACACCGGACTAATTCAGGCCCGCTGGCTTAAATACTTTTGCTTCAATTGCAGATAACGTTGCTGTTGCTCGCCTTTAAGTGCTGTATTGTCTATCAGATGCTGGCACTTAGTTAGCAGCTGCTGTTGCTGCTCCGGCGTGCACAATGGCCTGGGGCTGGTAACTAAGGTTTGCCATAAGTTCAGGGCGATACCGGCGTTTTTGGGCATTACCTGAAAAGCCAGAACAAAGGCATTAAAGGCTTCTTGCCAGTTACCATGCTGATACAAATGTACCGCGTTGTTGTTTAACTCACGCGGGCCATGAGCCATCGCTGCGCGTTCTTGCTGCTCCTGAGCAACATAAGCGGCTAACGCAGGGTCCGGCTGATGTTGGCGGCAGTACTGACTGATGCGGCTAAACAACTGTTTTGATGCGTCAAGCAAGCCTACTTCATGCAGTGCTTTGGCTTTGTCCAGTGCAGCTTCCAGTGAGCTAATATCAGCGTCGGTAGTTAAATCTTCCAGCAGCTGACGAGCCTTCTGTTTATGATCCTGCAAATACAGCAGTCTTGCCTGCACCACCTGATGTTGTTGTGCCAATGTATTGGCGCTGTATTGGCGCTGTACGGTATTAAGTGACAAGGTGGCTTGACGGTTTAATCGCGATTGTTGCTCGTCATCGTCTATGCTCAGGGCAAACTCAATACTGGCACGGGCCAGGTTCAGATACAGCTCTGGTTGTTCGTACATAGAGTAGCGGGCAAACTTAACCATGTCGCGCGCTGCACGGTATTGTATTTCGTAGTCGTGGTTTAACCGTGACAGCTGCAGCAGTTTTTGGTGGCGCAATAAATTACGTGGTGCTATGTCTGCCGCCGCCAGAATATGTTGCTGCGACTGCTGGTAGCGTTGCTGGCGAAACTCAAGCTCAGCCAGGCAATCTAACGCAAACAAACGGGTGTCGCTGCGTGCCAGCAAACGTTCAAGCTCGGTAAAAGCCTCCCGTTCGGCTTCTCTTTGCAACATGCAGCGGACCTGCCCCATCCGGGCCCAGCTAAAGGGCTGTACTTGCAACATGGCTGCAAAAAACTGCTCTGCAGCGGCATAGTCGCGGGTTTGCAGTAAAATGTCGCCTTTGAGCTTAAGCAGCAACGGAAATAACTTATTTAGCTCGGGTTGTGTGAGTTGCTGGTTTATCAGTTGCAGGGCCTTGGTGTATTGCTGCAGTTCGAGCTGCTCATAAATCGGACGAAGTAGTTGTTTGCGTTTTAGTAAGCGCTCTATGCGTTGTTGCAAATCGCGGATCACGAAAGGTTTGGCCAGAAATTCGTCAGGTTGTAATTCCAGCACACTGTGTACCAGTTGAGGATCTGTGTCGGCACTGATAAACAGCAAGCCACAGCTTAACTTTTGTAACCCGCTAAGCTTTAACTCTTCAAACAGTTGATAGCCATCTTTACCCTGTGCCAGGTTGTAGCCACAAACGATTAAATCATAACTGTTTTGTTTGCATAGGTTTAGTGCGGCCTGCGCTTTGTCGGCGTAGCTAAGATTATGGTAACCGAGTTGCTCCAGTGCGTAACGCAGGTAACTTTGAGTCAGACTTTGATCATCAATAATAAGAATGCGTTCATCGCGTTTAACAGCAGTTTCCATAGGGATAAAGCAGATACCAGGCAGAAGATTGGCTTTACTATAGCAAGTTTATGGTAACAAGAAAGAGAGAAGTGGTGGATTGTACTGGGTTGAATCAGTGGAAACCGTCTTGTCATGAAGAGCGGGCGGTGCTTCTCATGATAAACTGGAATTGGTGGATTGTACTGGGTTGAATCATTGGCAACCGTCTTGTCATGAAGAGCGGGCGGTGCTTCTCATGATAAACTGGAATTGGTGGATTGTACTGGGTTGAATCATTGGCAACCGTCTTGCAATGAAGAGCGGGCGGTGCTTCTCATGATAAATTGGAATTGGTGGATTGTACTGGGTTCGAACCAGTGACCCCCGCCTTGTAAGGGCGGTGCTCTCCCAGCTGAGCTAACAATCCATGGGAGTATCAAGCAGTTTTAAATTTTGGTGGATTGTACTGGGTTCGAACCAGTGACCCCCGCCTTGTAAGGGCGGTGCTCTCCCAGCTGAGCTAACAATCCATGGGAGTATATTTGTATCAATTGGTGGAATGTACTGGGTTTTAATCAGTGTCCACCGTCTCGTCGTGAAGAGCGGGCGGTGCTTTTCATGATAAAACATCAAGTGGTGGATTGTACTGGGTTCGAACCAGTGACCCCCGCCTTGTAAGGGCGGTGCTCTCCCAGCTGAGCTAACAATCCACGCTGTTTGATGGCGCTCATTATAGGGAGCATGGAAAAGCTGTCAACAATATTTTGGCAATTGTGGTTCAGCTGCTGCAAAAGTAAACATTCTACCCGGTTTTAACGCAAAACAGTGACAATGCGCAGCCCGTTGCGGGTGCATCCGGCGCGGCGCATTGTTACAATACGTCTCAATATTGCACTGTGATGGAAAAATTATGTCTCTTGTTACCCGTTTTGCTCCAAGCCCAACCGGTTATTTGCATGTCGGCGGTGCCCGCACGGCGTTATTCAGCTGGCTGTATGCCAGAAAAAACGGCGGTAAGTTTATTTTGCGTATTGAAGATACTGACTTAGAGCGTTCAACGCAGGCGTCGGTAGATGCGATTCTGGAAGGGATGCAGTGGTTGGGCTTAGATCACGACGAAGGCCCTTATTATCAAACTCAGCGCTTTGATTTATACAAGGAGGTTGTGGCACAGCTGGTGGCTGATGGTAAAGCTTATAAGTGTTTCTGCACCATAGAAGAAGTAGACGCTATGCGTGAAGCGCAAACCGCAGCTGGCGAGAAGCCACGTTATAACGGTATGTGGCGCGACCGTACTGATCACCCGGCAGATAAACCTTTTGTTATCCGTTTTAAAAACCCACAAAGTGGCACAGTGGTAATTGACGACTTAATCAAAGGCAAAATTGAGATTGCCAACAGCGAACTGGATGATTTAATTATTGCCCGCAGTGACGGCACGCCTACCTATAATCTTACTGTGGTAGTAGATGACTGGAAAATGGGCATTACCCATGTGATCCGTGGCGATGACCATGTAAATAACACGCCGCGGCAGATGAATATTCTGGCCGCGCTGGGAGCCGAGATACCGAAATACGCCCATGTGCCGATGATCCTGGGTGACGATGGCAAACGGTTATCTAAACGTCACGGTGCTGTAGGTGTGATGCAATATCGTGACAATGGCTTTTTGCCAGAAGCGTTGCTGAATTATTTGGTGCGGTTGGGCTGGTCACATGGCGACCAGGAAATTTTCAGCAAAGAAGAGCTTGTTCAGCTGTTTGATTTATCTGCCTGCAACCGTGCACCATCGGCTTTTAACACTGACAAGCTGATATGGTTGAATCAACATTATATGAAAACCTTACCACCAGAGCAGGTTGCAGCCCAATTGCAATGGCATATTGATGAGCAGAAGCTGGATACCCGCAATGGTCCGGCATTAACTGAACTGGTAAAAGCACAGGCAGAAAGGGTAAAAACGCTGAAAGAAATGGTAGAAGTGAGTCGCTATTTCTACGAAGATTTCACTGAGTTTGATGCCGAAGCAGCAAAAAAACATCTGCGTCCGGTTGCACTTGAACCCCTACAGGCAGTGCAGGCTAATCTTGAAGCATTAAATGACTGGAGTCACCAAGCCATTCACCAGGTTATTAATGCTACTGCTGAGCAGCTCGGTATCGGCATGGGCAAAATTGGTATGCCGCTGCGCGTGGCTGTGACTGGGGCTGGCAATTCGCCGGCGCTGGACATTACGCTGGCGTTAATCGGTAAAGCCCGGACGTTGGCCCGGTTGCAGCTGGCGTTAGACTTTGTTGCGGCGCGCGCTGCCGAGTGAGCTAAGCCGATATCAGGCTTGCGGCCAAATGCAGAATTTCTCAGCCCGTTAAACCGGGCTGAGATACACTGCAACTGTTACAATCTGACTTAGGACGACAAACAACACTAATACGTCGTAGGTTATAAAACTCATGGGTAAAGCTGGTTTAGGAGTATGTTAGCGAGATAATGCGATTTTTTTTATTTGGTATTAGCGTAGTGCTGATGTTTAGTCTGTTTGGGGTACAGGCATCTGAGTCGGAGGCCTTGCCAGACAGCGAAGAGCCGCTGCAGCCCATTGGTTTTTTTGGCACGGTAACCGGTAGCGTTGAACTGGGGTTTTTACTTACTTCCGGCAATACCGATTCGTTCGCTATTCGGGCGAACAGTGAGCTGGTGCATGATCTGCAGTTTTTTCGCAATAAATATCAGTTACACAGCGTTATCCAGAAAAACAATGTGGCCAATAGTGATTCGGGCAAAAAGCACCGGGTAACAACGGCCAATCGTTACGGTTTTTCAGGCCAAAGTAACTATAAACTGGTGACAGGTCGCGAGTCGATATTTGGCCGTGGTGCATATAGTTATGACAGGTTTGCAGCGTTTCGTGAACAAGCAACTCTGGCGGCAGGTTACGGTAATCGCATATACGAGCAACAAAGCAGCTACGTTGATTTAGAAAGCGGCCCTGGTTTTGCTTATCAACGCAGTGCTGCCGGAAACAACAACAGTGGCGCTATCTGGTTTGTAGCGGGAAATATGGATTACGCGTTATTTGACAATACCCGTTTTCGCCAGACGTTGGAAGGTGCATTGTCGTTAAATGGCGAAAACTCAACATTGCTAAGCCGCAGCAGTCTTACCGCAAAGATAGTGGATAAACTATCGATGCGTTTTAACTTTGTTGTGCGGCACAACTCGCGACCTGAAGGTACACTGCGCAAAACAGACACCGAAACATCGGCATCATTGGTGTACACGTTCTAACTGCTGTAACACACCTTATCAAATGTTCTTAGCTCTACAAAAAGTTAATTAGCAAGCTCATTGCCGGTAGCGGTATTGCTGGCAAAGGCCAACAAGTTATCACTGGTTACCTGACAAATTTCTTGCAATGCCTCTTGGGTAAAAAATGCCTGATGACCGGTTATCAGCACGTTAGGGAAAGTAAGTAAGCGCTTAAACACTTCGTCGTCTATCACCTGCTCAGACAGGTTTTCAAAAAACAAATCGGCTTCCTGTTCGTACACATCCAGCCCCAGGTAACCAATTTTCCGCTGTTTTAAACCGGCAATAACCGCTTTGCTGTCAATTAAGGCGCCGCGGCTGGTGTTAATCAGCATCACGCCATCTTGCATGCTACCGATGCTGTAATGGTTAATAAGGTGCTTGGTGTCGGGCGTTAGCGGGCAGTGCAGGCTGATAATGTCACTTTGTGCGTATAGCTCTGCCAGAGGCACATAACGGCCCCCCAGCTCCTGTATAAGCGGGTTTTGTACAATGTCATGGCACAGCAAGCGGCAACCAAAGCCATGCAGTATCCTGGCTGTCGCTATGCCGATACGGCCAGTGCCAATTAAGCCGACTGTTTTACCAAACAGGTTAAAGCCCAGCAGGCCGTCGAGGGCAAAGTTATCATCGCGTACGCGGTTATAGGCTTTGTGAAGTTTGCGGTTAAGGCATAACATCATGCCTATGGTGTGCTCTGCGACGGCTTCCGGCGAATAAGCCGGTACCCGAGCTACACGAATACCCAACGCTTTGGCGGCGTTCAGGTCAACATTATTAAAGCCGGCGCAGCGCAGCGCCACCATTTCAATGCCCATTTCAGACAACTGCTGTAATACAGCAGCATTTAAATCGTCATTAACAAACACACAGACAGCATGGCAGCCAGCTGCCAGTTTTACACTGTCACTGCTTAAGCGGCTGTCAATGTAAGTAAACTGCAGGCTGGTGTCTGCCCACTGGTTAAAACCTTCACGGTCATACTTTTTTGCACTGAATACGGCAACTTTCATGGCTATTCTCCCATTTGTTATCGTACAGCTTAGCGTATAACAAAATGAGATATTTAGCGCTGGATCAAAGTTACAGCAAGTCAGCTATTGATTGCGCAATGCTGGCAGGCTTGGTGCGTGGTGCATAGCGCTTTACTACATCGCCGTCTTTGTTTACCAAAAATTTGGTGAAGTTCCACTTAATAGCCCGGGTTTTTAGCAGGCCGCGGGCGCTGTCTTTTAAGTGCTCAAACAACGGTGATGCGTCCGGACCATTTACCATCAGCTTGGCCATTACCGGAAAGCTCAGCCCGTAATTTATTTCGCAGAACTGCTGAATATCGCTGTCGGAGCCCGGCTCCTGGCTACCAAACTGGTTACACGGAAATGCCAGGATCACCAGGCCTTTGTCATGATACTGCTGGTACAATTGCTCCAGCTCTTTATATTGAGGTGTAAAGCCACACTGGCTGGCGGTGTTAACAATAAGCAGCACCTTGCCGCGATACCGGCTTAAATCGACTTCGTTACCGGCTGCGTCTTTTACTTTGTATTGATGCACATTAGCCATGCGGATCCCTTAGTTAAAATGCTTTTCATTGTGTACGGAACTTTGTAAGCTTTGCGCCACAGTATGTCACAGATTTAAGTCATTAATATGTCAATTAATAGTGAGAACAAGGTCGCCTTTATCGGCCTGGGCGTGATGGGCTTCCCGATGGCGGGCTATCTGCAGCAAAAAGGCTATCAGGTAACGGTGTATAACCGCACCGGAGCTAAAGCGGAAAAGTGGGCAGCGCAATATGGTGGCAACTTTGCCCAAACCCCTTCTGCTGCGGCACAAGGCGCAGCGCTGGTGTTTCTTTGCGTGGGTAACGATAACGATGTGCGCTCTGTGGTGTACGGTGAGCATGGCGTGCTGGCCGGTATGGCCTCAGGTTCAGTGTTGATAGACCACACTACTGCATCGGCTAACTTAGCCCGTGAGCTGGCACAAGCGGCGAAACAGCAGGGGATCGGCTTTTTAGATGCGCCGGTATCTGGCGGACAGGCTGGCGCTGAAAACGGCGTGTTAACGGTGATGACCGGTGGCGAGGCCAGCGATTTTGCTAAAGCCGAATTGGCAATTATGAGCTACTCACGCTGCGCAAAATTATTGGGCCCGGCAGGCAGTGGCCAACTGGCGAAGATGGTAAACCAGATCTGTATCGCCGGTGTGGTGCAGGGCCTGGCCGAAGCGCTGAACTTTGCGCAGAATGCCGGTTTAGATGCCGCTGCTGTGGTCGAAGTGATTTCACAAGGTGCTGCCTCATCGTGGCAAATGCAAAACCGCTCACTGACGATGCTCGAAGGTAAATACGATTTTGGCTTTGCGGTTGACTGGATGCGTAAAGATTTGGGCATAGCACTTAGCGAAGCACGCGAAAACGGCAGCCACTTGCCGCTAACAGCGTTAGTGGATCAGTTCTACAGCGAAGTGCAGCAAATGGGTGGTAACCGCTGGGATACCTCCAGCCTGCTGGCGCGGTTAAAGCGTTAAACGCCATAGCAAAAGAAAAAGGCGCCGCGGCGCCTTTTTTGCTGTAGGTGTTTAGTTAAACACCATCTCCGGTATATCGCCTTCGACAACCAGCTTGCCGGCGGTTTTTTGCTTAATTTCGTCGACCGAAATACCCGGTGCGCGTTCCAGTAAGTGGAAAGCGCCATTACGTACTTCCAGCACGGCTAAATCGGTAACGATTTTCTTCACGCAGCCCACGCCAGTCAGCGGCAGGGTGCAGTCGGTTAACAGCTTGCTGTTGCCGTATTTGTCAGCGTGAGTCATGGTTACCACGATATTTTGTGCACCGGCCACTAAGTCCATGGCACCGCCCATGCCTTTTACCAGTTTGCCTGGGATCATCCAACTGGCGATATTGCCGTTTTGATCCACTTCAAACGCGCCCAGTACGGTTAAGTCAACGTGGCCACCACGGATCATGGCAAAGCTTTCGGCCGAGCTGAAAATCGCCGCGCCTTTAATGGCGGTGACGGTTTCTTTACCGGCGTTAATCATATCGGCGTCAATTTCGTCTTCAGTTGGGTAGGGGCCCATACCGAGTAAGCCGTTTTCTGACTGCAGCATTACTTCAATGCCGGCCGGCACATAGTTGGCCACCAGCGTAGGAATACCGATACCTAAGTTCACGTAGTAACCGTCTTGCAGCTCCTGCGCCACGCGCATGGCAACCTGTTCACGAGATAAAGCCATTGTTGCCTCCTTAACCTTGACGGACCATACGACGTTCAATGCGTTTTTCAAAGTTGCCTTTAATCACGCGCTGCACATAAATACCCGGGGTGTGAATTTGTGACGGTTCAAGTTCACCTGGCTCGACTATCTCTTCTACTTCAGCCACGGTAATTTTACCGGCGGTGGCCGCCATCGGGTTGAAGTTCATTGAGGTGTGGCGAAACACCAGGTTGCCGTAACGGTCGGCTTTCCAGGCACGTACTATGGCAAAGTCGCCGGTAATGGCCGGTTCTAACACGTAGTGACGGCCATTAATTTCGCGGGTTTCTTTACCCTCGGCCACCGGCGTACCGTAGCCGGTGGCAGTGAAAAACGCCGGAATACCAGCACCGCCGGCGCGCATTTTCTCGGCCAGGGTGCCTTGTGGTGTTAATTCCACTTCCAGCTCGCCGCTCAGCAGTTGTTTTTCAAACAGGGCGTTTTCGCCCACATAAGAGGCAACCATTTTTTTAATTTGCCGGTCTTCCAGCAAAATGCCCAGGCCAAAGCCGTCTACACCGCAGTTGTTAGATACGACGGTGAGATCTTTGGTTTTCATTTTTTTGATCTGGGCAATTAAGCCCTCAGGTATGCCGCATAAGCCAAAGCCACCGGCAATAACGGTCATGCCGTCCTGCAGGCCTGCCATGGCGTCTTCGTAGCTATGTACGACTTTATTAAACCCTGCCATTTGTTGTCCTCTGTTCTTTGCTGAACTATCTGTTGCGAACTGCTCTTCGACTGCGCGACTGCTATCTGTGCCAAGGTAAGCGCGCAGTAGACTTTGACCGGAACCGTGTTTTTCATGGATGAAAAACAGGAGCCTACAGGGACGTATTTACGGCGTGTTCCGGCAAAGTAGTACGGAGTGGTTACCGTGTTCGAAGAACCTTAGTTGTTGCTGTTAACTAACTACCAGTTTGCGTGCTCTTGGCCCTAAGCGCCAATCCTACTTTAGAACTAGGCTGCTTCCCCAACTTGTCGGTAATAAACCAGCCGGCTTTGGCCAGCGCAGTTAAATCGATACCGTGTAAAATGCCAAGACCGTTAAGTAAATACACCACATCTTCGGTGGCAACATTGCCTGACGCACCGGCAGCGTAAGGGCAGCCACCTAAACCTGCAACGGCACTGTCAATCACAGCAATGCCGCGGTTTAGCGCCACGTAAATATTGGTTAACGCCTGGCCGTAAGTGTCATGAAAATGCACCGCCAGCTTATCTGCCGGTACCATGCTAAGTACCGCATCCAGCATAGCGTTCACTTTATCCGGCGTGCCTACACCTATGGTATCGCCCAGTGAAATTTCGTAGCAGCCCATCTCCAGCAACGCTTTAGCCACCAAAGCCACTTCAGTAGGGGCGACATCGCCTTGATAGGGGCAACCGACTACGCAAGACACATAGCCACGCACCTTAATGCCGTCGGCTTTGGCCGCTTCTACTACCGGCGCAAAACGTTCCAGGCTTTGAGCTATGCTGCAGTTAATGTTTTTCTGGCTGAAGGCTTCAGAGGCTGCGCCAAAAATGGCTACCTCAGTGGCACCGGCGGCTTTGGCCGCTTCATAGCCCTTTAAATTGGGTGTTAGCGCCGCATAGGTCACGCCGGCTTTACGGCTGATACCGGCAAACACGTCTGCAGAGTCCGCCATTTGCGGCACCCATTTCGGCGAGACAAAGGCACCGCTTTCAATATAGCTATGGCCAGCTGCGGTTAGCATATCAATCAGCGTGATTTTATCTTCTGTGGCTACCGCAGCCTCGTTTTGCAGGCCGTCGCGCGGGCCGACTTCAACAAGGCGGACGAGCTTAGGTAAACTCATGCTTCCTCCGGCGTAAAATCGACCAGTTCGGCGCCGTCTTTTACCAGGTCACCGGCGGCATAGAATACTTCATTCACCACGCCGTTTTTCGGCGCTTTAATGCTGTATTCCATTTTCATCGCTTCCATTATCACCAGGGTATCACCGGCATTAACACTGCTGCCGGCCTTGGCCATTACCGCCACAATAGTGCCGTTCATCGGGGCTGTTAAGCTACCGGCATGCTCACTGCCATCTATCTCGGTGGCAACCTCAGTTTGATAGATAAAGTCGTAACGCTGATGTTTGATAAACACACTGATGGTGTCGCCGTAGCGGCTTACCCGCACCTTAGTGCGGTGATCGCCCAACACGGCGCTAAGCTCATCACCATTAAGCTCGGCAGTGCAGCATAGCTGTTGGCCTGCCACGTCAATCACATAATGCTGCTGTAGTTGCTGCACTGTTAGTTGTGTGCTGTGGTCGCCATGTTGCAAGGCGATGTTTACCGTTGGCATTTCATTTAACCGCCAACCATGGCTGAATTGCCAGGGGCTTGAGCCGCTGCTGCTTTGCGGTACTTTTTGCTGCTGTAAAATAAACAGCGCAGCTAATACCAATGCCTGATTATTTTCTTTATTCGCCGGCGCAAATAAGCTTTGCTGGTGTTTGTTGATAAAGTTGGTATCAAGCTCGGCGGCTTTAAACGCCGGGTGCTCGGTTAAGCTGGTTAAAAAGCTTAAGTTAGTGGTAACACCGGCAATGCGGTAATCGTCCAGCGCACGTAACATGCGGGCGATGGCGCGATCGCGGCTTTCATCCCAGACAATCAGCTTGGCGATCATCGGGTCATAAAACGGTGATACTTCATCATTTTCTACCACACCGGTATCCACCCGCACATGGCGGTTGGCTTCAGGCTGGCGCAAATAGGTCAGTTTACCGGTTTGCGGCAGGAAGTCGTTGTCCGGATCTTCGGCATACACCCGCACTTCAATAGCGTGGCCATCAAGTTGAATGTCGTCCTGCGCCAGCGGCAGTGGCTCGCCTGCGGCGACCAACAGTTGCCATTTAACTAAGTCTTGGCCGGTGATCATCTCGGTAACCGGGTGTTCTACCTGTAGCCGGGTGTTCATTTCCATAAAGTAGAACGAACCGTCTTCGTCGAATAAAAACTCCACCGTACCGGCACCGCGATAATCAATGGCTTTAGCCGCTTTTACTGCCGCTTCGCCCATGGCTTTGCGCTGTTCGCTGCTAAAGTTTGGTGCCGGTGCTTCTTCAATCACTTTTTGATGCCGGCGCTGAATCGAGCAATCGCGCTCAGCCAGGTACACGGCATTGCCATGGTTGTCGGCAAATACCTGAATTTCAATGTGGCGCGGCTTGGTTAAATAGCGCTCAATCAGCATTTTGTCATTGCCAAAGCCGGCTTTGGCTTCACGCCGGGCACTGGCTAAGGCATCATTAAATTCTTCTTTTTTCCATACCACTCGCATGCCTTTACCGCCGCCGCCGTAGGCGGCTTTCAGCAGTTGCGGGTAGCCGATACGCTCTGATTCTTTGCTTAACAGCGCATCGTTTTGATCGTCACCATGGTAACCCGGCACCAGCGGCACGCCGGCTTTGGCCATAATATCTTTTGCCGCACTTTTTGAGCCCATGGCGTTAATGGCACCCACCGGTGGGCCGATAAACACCACGCCGGCGTCCTCACAAGCTTTGGCAAAGCTTTCGTTTTCTGACAAAAAGCCGTAGCCCGGGTGAATCGCTTGGGCGCCGCTTTGTTTGGCGATGGCGATAATTTTGTCGCTGCGTAAGTAAGAGTCTTTGCTTGGAGCAGGGCCTAGTAAATAAGCTTCATCGGCCATGCGCACATGGCGGGCATTGGCGTCGGCTTCGGAATACACCGCTACGCAGCGGATACCGAGTTTATGTGCAGTGTCGATAACGCGGCAGGCAATTTCGCCGCGGTTGGCGATTAATATTTTACGAAACATTATGCGTCTTCCTTGCCAAGCCAGGCCGGTTTACGTTTTTCTAAGAATGCGCTTAAGCCTTCCTGACCTTCAGGTGATACCCGGATTTCAGCAATCGCTTGCTCAGTATGAGCAATGACATTGTTGCTGATTTTACGGTTATAAATATTATGAATAAGCGACTTAGCAGCAGTTAACGCCGCTGGGCTGTTTTGCAGCAGGGTATTAATCAGGCTTTCTGCGCTATCACCCAACTCGCCTTCGCTGACCACTTCATGCAGTAAGCCCAGTTGTTGTGCTTTGGCAGCCATAAAGCGCTCAGCCGTTAAGAAGTAACGCCGGCTTTCGCGCTCGCCAATGGCGCGTATAACGTAGGGGCTGATCACGGCCGGAATAAGGCCAATGCGTACTTCGCTTAAGCAGAAGCTGGCATTTTCCTCGGCGATGGCGATATCGCAGCAGGCGACTAAGCCTAAAGCGCCGCCGAAAGCGGCGCCTTTTACCAGTGCAAGCGTGGGTTTGGGGAATTTATCCAACCGGTGCATTAAGGTAGCCAGTTCGCTGGCGTCTGCCAAATTCTGGTTGTAGTCTTTTTGCGCCATAGAGCGCATCCAGTTTAAGTCGGCACCGGCAGAGAAGTTCTTGCCGTTGGCGGCCAGCACCAATACCCGCACTTCATCGTTATTGGCTAAGTCACCTAGCACGGCGATTAGCTCAGCGATCATCGCATCGTCGAAGGCGTTATGCACTTGTGGCCGGTTTAGCGTTAAAGTGGCTACGCCGCGCGGGTCGATACTGACTTCTGTGTAAACCTGGTTCATTTTCTTCCCCTGTTACATCCGGAACACGCCAAAACGGCTCTCTTCAATCGGTGCATTCAGCGCAGCGGCTAATGCCAGCCCCACTGTCATCCGCGTTTGTGCCGGATCGATAATACCGTCGTCCCACAAGCGGCCACTGGCATAATACGGGTGGCCCTGTTTTTCATACTGCTCAATAATCGGCTGTTTCAACGCTTTTTCGGCGTCCGCCGACAGCGTTTCGCCTTTGCGGGCCAAACCGTCTTTAGTCACCTGCGCCATAACGCCGGCGGCTTGCTCGCCGCCCATTACCGAAATACGGGCATTGGGCCACATCCACATCATGGTTGGGTCGTAAGCGCGGCCACACATACCGTAGTTGCCGGCGCCGTAGCTGCCGCCAATTAACACGGTAAATTTGGGCACCTTGGCACAGCTTACTGCCATCACCATTTTAGCGCCGTGCTTGGCAATGCCTTCGGCTTCGTATTTTTTACCCACCATAAAGCCGGTAATGTTTTGCAAAAACAACAGCGGAATTTTGCGCTGGGCACACAGCTCAATAAAGTGCGCGCCTTTTTGCGCAGACTCTGAAAACAGTATGCCGTTATTGGCGACAATGCCTACCGGATAGCCGAAGATGCGCGCAAAGCCACACACTAAGGTAGCGCCGTAGTATTGTTTAAACTCATCAAAGTCTGAGCCATCGACAATGCGGGCGATCACTTCCTTGACATCAAACGGCTTGCGCAAGTCAGTACCGACAACGCCGTACAGCTCTTTGGCTTCATACAGTGGCTCTTGAGGGGCTTTAACATCCATGGCTTGCGGGGCAGGGCGGTTAAGGCGGCTTACCGCATTGCGCGCCAGTTGCAGCGCATGTTCGTCGTTTAACGCATAGTGATCAGCCACGCCGGAGATTTTACAGTGCACGTCAGCACCGCCCAGCTCCTCGGCCGAGACTTCTTCACCGGTAGCGGCTTTAACCAGCGGCGGGCCGGCTAAAAATATCGTGCCTTGCTCTTTAACGATAATGCTTTCATCGGCCATCGCCGGTACATAGGCGCCACCGGCGGTACAGAGGCCCATTACTACGGCAATTTGCGGTATGCCTTTAGCCGACATATTCGCCTGATTAAAGAAGATACGGCCAAAGTGCAGTTTGTCGGGAAACACATCATCCTGGCGGGGCAGGTTGGCACCGCCGGAGTCGACCAGATAAATACAGGGCAGGTGGCAGCGCTCGGCTATCTCCTGCGCGCGCAGGTGTTTTTTTACGGTAAGCGGGTAGTAAGTGCCGCCTTTTACCGTGGCATCGTTGGCGACTATCATGCACTCGACCCCGCTAACGCGGCCGATACCGGCGACGACACCGGCGCTGGGCACGTAGTCGTCGTAGCATTCCCAACCTGCAAACTGACCGACTTCTAAAAATGGTGAGCCGGGGTCGAGTAATTTTTGAATACGGTCACGCACAAAGAGTTTGCCACGGGCGGTATGGCGGGCAATTAAGGCTTCGCCGCCACCGAGTTTAATTTGCTGTACTTTGCTGTTCAGATCATCGACCACGGCCTGCATGGCGGCGGCGTTTTTCTGAAAGTCCTCAGAGCGAGGGTTGATTTTTGAGGTAATTCTGGTCACTTAAGTCACCTTTAACCGGACCCTCAGGTCCGGTGCAGAAAAGCTTGAAAGGTTTGTGTAGCGTTTAGTTAGATTCGGTAAACAGTTCCCGGCCAATCAGCATACGGCGGATTTCCGAGGTACCGGCACCAATTTCGTACAGCTTGGCATCGCGCAGTAAGCGCCCGGTAGGGTACTCGTTAATGTAGCCATTACCGCCTAGCAGCTGAATCGCATCCAGCGCCATCTTGGTGGCCAGCTCTGCCGAGTACAAAATAACTGCAGCAGCATCTTTACGCGTGGTTTCACCACGGTCGCACGCTTTAGCTACCGTATAAACGTATGATTTAGCCGCATTCATCTGGGTATACATATCGGCCAGTTTGCCCTGCACCAATTGGAATTCACCAATGGCCTGGCCAAACTGCTTACGGTCGTGAATATAAGGCACAACAACGTCCATACAGGCTTGCATAATGCCCAGCGGACCGGCTGCCAGTACAACGCGCTCGTAGTCGAGGCCACTCATTAATACTTTAACGCCGCCACCAACCTGGCCCAGCACGTTTTCTTCCGGTACTTCGCAGTCTTCAAACACCAGCTCACAGGTGTTAGAGCCGCGCATACCCAGCTTGTCCAGCTTTTGCGCCGTGCTAAAGCCTTTAGTGCCGCGTTCAACAATAAAGGCAGTAATGCCCTTAGAGCCGGCGTTAATGTCGGTTTTGGCATAAATTACATAAGTGTGTGCATCCGGGCCATTGGTGATCCACATTTTATTGCCGTTTAAAATGTACTTATCGCCTTGTTTCTCAGCGCGCAGCTTCATGCTGACTACGTCTGAACCGGCGTTGGGCTCACTCATCGCTAGCGCACCGATATGCTCGCCAGAGCACAGCTTAGGTAGATATTTCATTTTCTGCGCTTCAGTGCCGTTGCGGAAGATCTGGTTTACACACAGGTTAGAATGCGCACCGTACGATAAGCCAACAGAGGCAGACGCGCGGCTGATTTCTTCCAGTGCTACTACGTGCTCTAAATAGCCTAAACCAGAGCCGCCGTATTTTTCATCAACGGTAATGCCCAGCAGGCCCAAGTCACCGAATTTGCGCCACAGCTCATTCGGGAACTCATTTTTTTCGTCAATATGGGCGGCGCGTGGCGCGATTTCTTCGCGGGCAAAGGCGTTAACCTGCTCGCGGATCATATCTACCGTTTCGCCTAAATCGAAATTAAGCCCTTTATAACTGCTAATCATTGTGGATCCCCGTTTGCTATGTTTTTCAACCGCTTAGGCGGTTTTATGTTGTTTGGCGTCGGCTAAGGTGTCGCGGCAACGTTTTTCTACCGTTACCAGCTCCATCAGCACAACTTTGATATCGTCCATCTGCTGATGCAGTTCGGCTTTTTTCAGCTCAATCAGCTTCAACATGGTACTTAATTGGGTCACGCTGCTTTTATCAGCGTCATATAATTCGAACAGCTGGCCGGTTTCGGCCAGACTAAAGCCTAAGCGCTTGCCGCGTAAAATAAGCTTTAACCTTACCCGGTCGCGTTTACTGTAAATGCGGGTTTGGCCGTTGCGTAAAGGCGTTATCAGCCCCTGATCTTCATAAAAGCGGATACTACGGGTAGTAATATCAAACTCTTTGGCCAGTTCGCTGATGCTATATGTTTTTTCTTCTTTTTCTGTCATATCCGCCTTCCCCGAAAACGCAATCAATATAAGTGAAGTTTACGTAAAGGTAAAGCTGAGGCGGTGCTGCTAAGTTGGCAAAATGGCCATTTTTACCGGCTTTGTAAAGCTAAAATGCCAGTTTGTACTGGTCAGACTGTACACTTTGCTGAACCAAAAGCGCCGCACCCTACCATAGTGTTAGGTGGTTGACGTTGGCGTAAACGTAAATTTGGTGTAGGCTCTGGAGCAACTTTTTGGCCGACAGCTTTTTGGAGATCTTTATGGCTACCGACAATATTGTAATCGTTGCTGCTACACGCACCGCTATGGGCGGTTTTATGGGCGGCTTAACCGATGTGGATGCGACTGTATTGGGGGCAACCGCAATAAAGGCTGCGTTAGAGCAAGCCGGTTTAAGCGGTGACAAGGTTAGTGAAGTAATAATGGGTAATGTGCTGCCGGCCGGTTTAGGCCAGGCACCGGCACGCCAGGCTACATTAAAAGCCGGCTTACCATTATCCGCCGGCGCCACTACCATTAATAAAGTATGCGGTTCAGGCTTAAAAGCCGTGATGCTGGCCAGCGACCTGTTAAAAGCCGGCAGCGCCGACGTGGTCGTGGCCGGTGGTATGGAGTCGATGAGCAACGCGCCGTACTTGCTGCCAAAAGCACGTAGCGGTTACCGCATGGGTCACGGCGAAATTAAAGATCATATGATGCTGGATGGCTTAGAGAATGCCTACGACGGCAAAGCCATGGGCTGTTTTGCCCAAGGCACAGCTGATGAAAAAGGCATTACCCGCGAGCAGATGGACGCTTTTGCTGTGCAATCTACCACCCGCGCCCAGCAAGCAATTGCCAGCGGCGCCTTTAACAACGAAATTACGCCGGTAACCTTTCAAACCCGTAAAGGCGAAATGACCTTTGCGATAGACGAGCAGCCGGGCAATGCCAAAATCGACAAAATTCCTTCTCTGCGTCCGGCCTTTGCCAAAGACGGCACTATTACAGCAGCTAATTCCAGCTCTATTTCTGACGGCGCAGCTGCGCTGGTATTAATGCGCGAGTCTGATGCTAAAGCACAAGGCGTTAAGCCATTAGCCCGCGTGGTAGCACATGCCACCAACTCAATGGAGCCAGCACTGTTTACCGTAGCTCCGGTTGGCGCGATGCAAAAAGTGCTGCAAAAAGCCGGCTGGGATAAACAGCAGGTAGATCTGTGGGAGATTAACGAAGCCTTTGCCATGGTAACCATGCTGGCGATTAACGAGCTGGGCTTAGATGAAAGCAAAGTAAACGTAAACGGCGGCGCCTGTGCGCTGGGCCACCCTATTGGTGCTTCAGGTGCGCGTATTCTGGTTACCCTGATTCATGCGCTGCGTAACCGCGGTTTAAGCAAAGGCGTGGCCTCACTGTGTATCGGTGGCGGCGAAGCCGTAGCACTGGCAGTGGAAGTACTGTAACAAACATTTAAAGCTGCCGGCGCAATTAAACATACAACCAGCTGGCAGGATACCCAAACAATCGGGAGAAGCAACATGACACAACAGGTTAAGCATTTTATCGACGGCGAGTTTGTCGCACCAACAGGCGACAAACTGATCCCCGTTACCAACCCGGCAACACAAGAGGTGATTGCTCAGGTGGCATGTGCCACATCGGCAGAAATGGAGCACGCTATCGAGTCGGCCAAGGCCGCTTTTTTAACGTGGAAAGAAGTGCCGGTATCAGAGCGCGCCCGTTTAATGATGCGCTTTGCTCACCTGTTAAAAGAGCATCAGGGTGAAATTGCCGACATTATCTGCCGCGAACTGGGTAAAACGGTAGAAGACGCCAAAGGCGATGTCTGGCGTGGTATCGAGGTAGTAGAGCAGGCAGCAAACATTCCGTCATTAATGATGGGCGAAACGGTCGAAAACGTCGCACGCAGCATCGACACCTACAGTTACATTCAACCGCTGGGCGTCTGTGCCGGTATTACGCCATTTAACTTCCCGGCGATGATCCCGCTGTGGATGTTCCCGATGGCTATCGCTTGTGGTAATACTTTTATTTTAAAACCGTCAGAACAAGACCCGATGACGGTAAACAAAATTGCCGAGTTGTTCGTGCAGGCTGGCGCGCCCAAAGGCGTATTACAGGTAGTGCACGGTGCCAAAGAGCAGGTTGATGCCATTTTGCACCACCCGGATATTAAAGCCATTTCGTTCGTTGGCTCGGTTAATGTTGGCCAGTACATCTACAAAACCGGTACGGACAATTTAAAACGCGTACAGGCCTTTGCCGGTGCGAAAAACCATATGGTTATTATGCCGGATGCGAACAAGCAGCAGGTGGTAAATGCCCTGGTAGGTGCCTCTGTTGGCGCCGCCGGTCAGCGCTGTATGGCGATTTCTGTAGCGGTATTTGTTGGCGCTGCAGCAGATTGGATCCCTGAAGTTGCTGCGGCCATTGGTAAAGTGCGGCCGGGTGTTTACACCGACCCGAATGCCGCTTACGGCCCGCAAATCAGCCCGCAGGCGCGTGCCCGGGTGTTATCACTGATTGAACAAGGTAAGAAAGAAGGTGCTACCTGCGTACTGGATGGTTCTGACTGTAAAGTGGAAGGCTACCCGAACGGTAACTGGGTAGGCCCAACGGTGTTTAGCAACGTCACTACCGATATGGAAATTTATAAACAGGAAATTTTCGGCCCGGTGTTAACTACTATGCAGGTAGATTCTTTAGCTGAAGCATTAAAAGTGGTAAACGACAGCCCGTACGGTAACGGTACTTCTATCTTTACCGCCAGCGGTGCGGCGGCACGTAAGTATCAGCATGAGGTGGAAGTAGGTCAGGTAGGTATTAATATTCCTATTCCGGTGCCACTGCCGTTTTTCTCGTTCACCGGCTGGAAAGGCTCGTTCTATGGTGACCAGCATGCTTACGGTAAGCAGGCGGTGCGTTTCTATACCGAGACTAAGACTATTACAGCACGCTGGTTTGATGACGATATTCCGGTGTCTGGCCCGAATATGTCGATTAATTTACGTTAACGTACACAGGTGAAGAGCAGACTTTACTAAACTGACCGTTGGAGGCCATGGATGGCCGGAATCGAGCCCCAGGGACGGTTTACGGCGTGTCAGTGTGTAAAGTGTGTTCCTCGCTGCCCGGTGCAAGCAACCGCTTCCACCGTAACAACACGCAGACCCGCTCGGATCTCCCATCCTCGCTTTTGATCGTCTGCTTAGTTGTTCCGGTTCCGCGTTGCAGTCAGTCTCCGATGCAGGTTCAAAACGGTTAATACGGCGACGTACGCAAGCAACTAAGCCGATTAGATAAGCAGGACCAACTATGAATTTCAATTTAACAGAAGACCAACAAGCCTTTGTCGATGTGGCCAAACAGTTTGCAGAACAAGAACTGGCGCCATATGCAGCAGAGTGGGATCGTGATCACCACTTTCCTAAAGACGTCATTCAAAAAGCCGGTGAGCTGGGGTTTTGCTCATTGTATACGCCTGAAGAAGACGGCGGTATGGGGCTTTCGCGGTTAGACTCGTCGATTATTTTCGAACAGCTGTCGATGGGCTGCACGGCCACTACGGCCATGCTGACCATTCACAATATGGCGACCTGGATGATAGCCACTTGGGGCACCAGTGATGCCAAAGCCGAGTGGGTAGAGCATTTAGTTACCGGCCAAAAGTTAGCCTCATACTGCTTAACCGAGCCTGGCTCGGGCTCCGACGCAGCCGGCCTGCGCACCAGCGCGAAAAAAGACGGTAACGACTACGTATTAAACGGCTCTAAGATGTTTATCTCTGGCGCAGGTTCCACTGAAGTATTGGTAGTAATGGCGCGTACCGGTGAAGCCGGGCCAAAAGGTATTTCGGCTTTTATCGTGCCGGCTGATGCCAAAGGTGTTATTTACGGCAAAGCGGAAGAGAAAATGGGCTGGAATGCCCAGCCAACCCGTTTAATCACTTTTGAAGATGTGCGCATTCCGGCGCATTACCTGTTAGGTAATGAAGGCGAAGGTTTTAGCTTTGCCATGAAAGGCTTAGACGGTGGCCGGATTAATATTGCCACCTGTTCTATTGGTACCGCGCAGCAGGCGCTGAACACCGCGCGTAACTATATGTTAGAGCGTCAACAGTTTGGTAAGCCATTGGCCGCATTTCAGGCGCTGCAGTTTAAACTGGCTGATATGGCAACCGAGCTGGTAGCTGCGCGGCAGCTGGTGCGTTTAGCGGCGTTTAAGTTAGACCAGAAAGACGGTGAAGCTACCGCTTATTGTGCGATGGCCAAGCGCTTTGCTACTGATGTTGGCTTTCAGGTGTGTGACCAGGCACTGCAGTTACATGGCGGTTATGGCTATATTAAAGAATACCCACTGGAGCGGCATTTCCGTGACGTGCGCGTGCATCAGATTTTGGAAGGCACCAACGAAATTATGCGGCTGATAATCGGCCGGCGTTTACTGGATGAAGCCGCAGGCGATATTTTGTAAGTAGCAGATGAATTCAAGCTGGGGGAACAGGATTGTTCTAAACCGACCGTTGGAGGCCATGGATGGCCGGAGTCGAGCCCCAGGGACGGTTCATGGCGTGTCGGTGTGGACAAACCTGTTTCACCGGGCTCGGTGCATGAACTTCGCCTAAATCAGGAGACAACAATGGCTCAATTAAAACTCGAAAAACGCGGTCACACGGCGCTTATCACTATGTCTAACCCGCCGGCCAATACCTGGACCCGTGACACCTTAACCCAGCTGCGCGACGCGGTTAAAAGCCTGGATCAGGATAAAAATATCTATGCCCTGGTCATCACTGGTGAGGGCGATAAATTTTTCTCTGCCGGCGCTGATTTAAAGTTGTTTGCCGATGGCGATAAAGCCATCGCCAGCGATATGGCGCGCATTTTCGGCGAAGCCTTTGAAACCTTAAGCGCCTTTAGCGGGGTGTCTATTGCCGCCATTAACGGCTACGCCATGGGCGGTGGTTTAGAAGTCGCGCTGGCTTGTGATATCCGCATTGCCGAGCAACAAGCGCAAATGGCGCTGCCGGAGGCCAAAGTTGGCTTATTACCGTGTGCCGGTGGCACCCAAAACCTGGCCTGGCTGGTAGGCGAGGGCTGGGCGAAGCGGATGATCTTATGCGGCGAGCGATTAGGTGCAGAAAAAGCGCTGCAAATTGGCCTGGTAGAAGAAGTAGTAGCTACCGGCATGGCGCTGGAAACTGCACTGGCGATGGCCGATAAAGCGGCTGAACAAAGCCCATCCTCGGTTACTGCCTGTAAAAAGCTTATTCAACAAGGTCGTAGCGGCAGCATTCAGAGTGCCTTACCACTGGAGCGTGAGCTGTTTGTCGCTTTGTTCGACACCAAAGATCAGGTAGAAGGCGTGCAGGCATTTTTAGAAAAACGCAAAGCTAACTGGGTGAACGGCTAATGAGCGGCGCAAATGACGTAGTGCTGTATCAAGAGCTTACAGCACAAAACGGCAAAAAAATCGGTGTGGCCACACTTAACTCAGAAAAGTCGTTAAATGCCCTTAGCTTGCCGATGGTAGAGTCGTTATTACCACAATTATTAGCCTGGCAGGCTGATAGCTGCATCAGTATGGTGCTGCTGCAAGGCGCGGGCGATAAAGCCTTTTGTGCCGGTGGTGATATTCGCGACTTATATAAAGCCATGCTGGATAAACCTGGCGAGTATGCGCCTTATGTTGAAGACTTTTTCACCAAAGAATACACACTGGATTATTTAATCCACACCTTTGGCAAGCCGGTGCTGGTGTGGGGTAATGGCATAGTGATGGGCGGCGGCCTCGGCTTAATGGCCGGCGCCTCGCACAGGGTGGTTACCGCTACCAGCCGAATAGCGATGCCGGAAATGGCGATTGGCTTGTATCCGGATGTCGGCGCAAGCTGGTTTTTAAACCGTATGCCCGCCGGTTGTGGCCTGTTTTTGGGTTTAACCGGTGCCTCTATTAACGCGGCTGATGCCAAATTTATTGGTCTGGCAGATAATTTCTTGCTGCATGAACGCAAAGCCGCGCTGTTAGAAAAACTGCTGACAGTGAAGTGGGGTGATACGGTAGCGCTGAATCATCAAAAACTCAGTGATATGTTGCGCAGTGAAGAAGAACAGTGCCGCGCGCAAATGCCGCTAAGTAATATCAGGCCGCATCAGGGCAGCATAGAAGCTTTAGCTAAGTTTGGCAGCTTAAGTACGGTGACCGATGCAATCAATGCTATGGCTGGTGAAGATAAATGGCTGCAAAAAGCCAAAGAATCGCTGGCTTATGGTAGCCCCGTTACGGCGCATATCGTGTTTGAGCTGTTAAAGCTGGGGCAGAGCAAAATACTTGCTGACAGCTTCCGGTTAGAGCTTGGCCTAAGTGTGCAGTGCGGTAAGTTGGGGGAATTTACCGAAGGCGTGCGCGCCTTGTTAATGGACAAAGATTTACAACCCAAGTGGCAATACAAAACCGTAAGCGACGTGCCGCAAAGCGTGATTGATGAGCTATTTCGCTCGCCGTGGGCTGCTAACGAGCATCCGCTGCGCGAACTGGGCCAATTGGATAACTGATTAGGAGCAAAGATGGCGAAGGTTGCATTTATAGGTTTAGGCAATATGGGTGGCCCTATGGCTATCAATCTGGTGAAGGCCGGGCATGCTGTAACCGCCTTTGATTTATCAGCAGCGGCGCTGGCGCAGGTAAAAGCTGAAGGCGCAGTAATAGCGGCAACAGCAGCAGAAGCCGTAACAGGGGCTGAGTTTGTGGTTTCAATGCTGCCGGCCGGTAAGCATGTCATTGGCTTATATCTGGGCGAGCAGGGTATCGCAGGCAATATCAGCAAAGATGCACTGGTCATTGACTGTTCAACCATCGATGCTGACAGCGCGCGTAAGGTCGGCGCTGGTTTAGCAGCCCAAGGCATTGCTTTTATTGACGCGCCGGTGTCCGGTGGTGTGGGGGGGGCTAAAGCCGGTACCTTAACCTTTATCGTCGGCGGTGATACAGCGCATTTTGAGCGCGCTAAAACCGTGCTTGGCAATATGGGTAAAAACCTGTTTCACGCCGGTGATGTTGGTGCCGGCCAGGTTGCGAAAATCTGTAATAATATGCTGCTGAGTATTTTAATGGTCGGCACCTCAGAAGCGCTGCAAATGGGCGTCGATAACGGCCTGGACCCGAAGGTGCTGTCTGACATTATGCTAAAAAGCTCGGGCCGTAATTGGACGCTGGAACTTTACAACCCCTGTCCGGATGTGATGCCAAATGTGCCATCCAGCAACGGTTATCAGGGCGGCTTTATGGTCGATTTGATGGCGAAAGATTTAGGCCTGGCGCTGGAAGCGGCATTGCAAAGCCAAAGCAGCACACCAATGGGCGCACTGGCGCGCAGCCTGTACGTGGCGCACCAGCGGGCTGGCAATGGCAAACTGGATTTTTCCAGTATTTTTAAGCTGTTTGAAAAGAAGTAATTGGTTAAGTGGTTAAGTCACGCGGCTACTGCGTACATTTTTTCTGAGACACGCCATAAACCGTCCATGGGGCTCGATTTATGAATTTCGTCCATGAAATTCACCCCACGGGGCCAGCGAAGCTGTTCAAATTCGTTCCTGACGAATTTGTCGGCATCCATGGCCTCCAACGGTCTCAGAAAAAAGTACATCCGTATCCGCTACTACGGCTTTTTTGCGAACTCCATCGTTACTTCAGAGACAGACGCGGATGTACTTTTTTGGCGGACCGTCTTTTTCATGGATGAAAAAGAGGAGCCTACAGGGACGTATTTACGGCGTGTCCGACGAAAAATGTACGCAGCGGCTGTCGGTACAGAACAATACTTGCAAATTAAGGTAGAAAGATGAACCTGCAAAACAAAACCATCGTTATTACGGGCGGGGCACAAGGCCTGGGCTTTGAAATGGCACGCATGTGTGCGGCAGAAGGTGCCAAACTGGCATTAATTGACATGAATGCCGATCAGCTGGCAGCCGCCAAAGCGGAACTGGGTGCTACAACCATGGTACACACCTACATTGCCAATGTTGCGAATGAAGAACAGGTAGAAGCTACCTTTGCGCAAATCGACAGCGACTTTGATGGCATTGACGGGCTGATTAACAACGCCGGCATTTTGCGCGACGGTTTATTGCTGAAATACAAAGACGGCGAGCTGCAAAGCAAGATGTCACTGGCGCAGTTCCAGTCTGTTATCGACGTTAACCTTACAGGCGTATTTCTGTGCGGCCGTGAAGCGGCTGCAGTGATGGTTAAACGCGGCACTAAGGGCGTGATTATTAATATGTCGAGCGTTGCCCGTGGCGGCAATATGGGCCAAACCAACTACGCCGCCTCTAAAGCCGGTGTGGTGGCGATGACCGTAACCTGGGCGCGCGAATTAGGCCGCTTTGGCATTCGTGTTGGCGCCATAGCACCGGGCGTTATCCGCACCGCCATGACCGATGCGATGAAGCCTGAAGCGCGTGACCGCTTAGAGAAAATGAAGCCGGTAGGGCGCTTAGGTGAAGCCAGCGAAATTGCCCACACGGCTAAATACATTTTTGAAAACGATTTTTTCACCGGCCGGGTAGTAGAAATCGACGGCGGCATCAGCATGTAAGTTGCCGGCTAGTGAGATGAAAAAAGGCGCCGCGGCGCCTTTTTTGTTTAGAGAACGCCGTTTTACATTTTACAATGGCACCCCGGCAAAGTTAGTTTATCTCTGTCGTAACAGCCTGGCGCACTGCAGGGATCAGGCGGCGGCTTACCGGTAGCTGCTGACCATTTTGTAACAATAACGAAGCGGCACTGCCAATGCTTTTAGTGGCACTGGTTTGTAATCGTGTTACCTGTTCTAAGTTGACCAAATATGAGCGATGCACCCGCAAAAAGGTACTGGGCAACTCTGACTCCAGGTTTTTAAGGGTGCCGCTGTATAAATGCTGGCGGCCATCGGCCAAATTAATTTCGCTGTAATCGCCCGCCGCCTGACAAAAGGTAATTTGCGCTGTATTCACAATATCTATTTTTCCTGCACTGTTTATCTTTAGTGTGGCAGGTTTATCGTGCTGTATATCTTGCGCTAAGCGTAACGTCAGTTTTGCAATGCGTTCTTTGTCCTGTTGATGCTTATCAAGCTGAATATTGTAGTCCAGCGCCTGTTGGATAAATAAGTAACCCAACAACAGCGTAATCAAGACAAAATACAGATTTTCATGAAAGTAATCTGCACTGAAAACGATAACCAGCAAAAACAGTGACAGTGCTATAGCGGCGGCAATGGCGTTTTTGTCCCTGCTGCGATAGCCATTGTGGTAAGTAAGGAAGGCAGATATCAGCACAGGACAAAATGTTGCGGCAGTGGTTTTACTATCAAAGCCAGGTATCAGCATTATGGTTAACAAAGTCGCTATAGCGCCGGCATAAATCCAATGCAGGGCATACCGGCTGGCAAAGCGCTGCGCCATAAATATCAGGAGGCAAAGGCCAAAAGAAAACGAAGATGCGGTGATAACCAACAACCGAAAATCATGCAATGGGTAAGGGTAGCTAAACAAGGCGCGACTAATTTCACTAAATAGCTGCAGCGTGACAAACAGGCTCATAAGAGCTAACAATAGGTGTTGACCACGCTGCATTGACTGCAAGCTGCGGATAGCAAAATACAAAGAGGCAGTAAGCAAAATACCGAGTATAACCAACATCCAGTTACTGTAACGTTGTAGATGGTGTTGGGGAGCGTTGTAGTGGTCGATGCCGATAAAGTGCACCGGGTTAGGTAGTGTAAATAAACTTTGCCGGGCCGACATTTTAACAACCAGTTGATTGTCACCCAGCAGCAGCAGATCCAACGGAACATAAAATCGCGCATCCATATTGCCTGCGATTTCGTCTGGTTGATTGCCAGGTAGGCCATTATTGCCAAGATGGTAGCCGTTTAAATAACTGCTGCTGGACGCTTTGGCGTTTAGATACAGCGCTAACGGTGGCTTTAGCTGAGTTAACTGCTGTTTACTAACGGGTAACGTAAGCTGCAACCAGAGCGTTTTGCCCTGAGGATCAACATCTGCCAAGGTTAGGTGCTGGCATGTGGCTGCGGTAAAGTCGACAGGCCAATCCGGCTGTATTGTCGCATCACACACTGTAACAGCCTGCTGCCGCTGCGGCGTGATAACAGCAAAACAGCTTGCGCTAAACAGCGTTAGCAAAGTAAACAGCGTTAGCAAAGTAAACAGCAGGCTAGCTGTTTTCAGCTTTAGAGTTGCGAACATCGGTATCCCGTTGCTTATAAGTTGTCCAACCATTTATCGACTATTTGCTACCGCTTACTGGTTTTGCATTGAAAGTTGCTACCACTAAACGAATAGCGCTGGGCTGTCTTTGGTTATTTCTGCTGTATTGTCAGCAGGTTAATCAAGGAGAGCATGTTATGTTATCAAAGCAAAAATTAATAGCGGTGCGTTTTTACCCGCTGCTAGCCGTTATCGACTCGGTACCAATGTTCGAGATCGAAACGAGGAAATGCTTATGAGATTTTTAGTGCTGTTGCTACAGGTTGCGGTTTTATTTTTATCAGTGCAGGCAGACGAAGCCGAAGCTGACAACTATTGGCGCGCCATTGAGAAAACGGTTAAGGACAGCGGTTTTAATGGCACTATTGTTGTTGGCAATAAGGCACAGGTTATTTGGCAGAAAAGTATAGGTTACGCCGACACTGATAGAATAATACCACTTACTGCAGAACACGTATTTAGCCCGGGATCGGTTGGTAAAGAGTTTACTACTGTCTCAATTATGCAACTGGCAGCCAATAACAGCTTGGAATACCAAGATAAAATCTCAAAATATATCCATGGGCTACCTTCGTGGGCTGATAACATAACCATAGAGCACATCCTTACGCATACCTCAGGTTTGCCTGATGTGGTGTGGAAGCAGCACATCAGTACGGCTGATGCGGTACAACAAATTAAGCAAGCGCAGTTAGCTTTTGAGCCCGGAGCTGGCTACAAATATACCAATTTGAATGTTGTTGTTCGTGCGTTAATAGTGGAGAGCATTACAGGGCAACGTTACGCAGATTACATTGCGGATACAATTTTTACAGTAGCAGGTATGACAGACTCGTTCCATCAAACCGAAACGGGCCTGGTCTCAAAAGCTGTTGTTGCAGGTGACTTTCCGACGAATATTGCGGGATTAACCGTCTATGTATCGCCGTTTGACCTGTTTAAGTTTGAGAATGCCCTGTGGAACGGTTCGTTAATTGACGCAGAGCAGTTAAAGTGGGTTTTGCGTGGCGACATTTTGTCTGGAAAAGACAACAGGGCATATTTTGATTTCGGCAGTTTTTCAATGAACGACAATGACAAGCTGGTTGCGTGGCAGCATGATGGTTCAAACCCCAGCCATCACACACTTAAACATCATGACTTTATCACAGGCAATGTATTTATTTTAATGTCGAGTGACGGCAATAAATCGACGTTATACAAGATTTTGAATGAACTGAAAATTTTGGCTTCGAAATACGTTCAGCCTATACCGTTAAAGCCTAATGAAGCAATGCAACCGACTGCGAATGAAACTGCAATCACCTTCACTGCCGACAATGGAAATAGCACTGAAGCTTACGCTGGGTCATTTCAGGTGGCGGAGAACAGAAACAAACCAGATAGCCGCCAACTTACCATTCACTATGTGCGCTTCCCCGCGTTAACTGATAAACCGGCAGCACCAATAGTGTATCTTGCCGGCGGGCCTGGCGGCTCTGGCATTAGCACCGCTAAGGGACGACGCTTTGAGCTCTTTATGGCGCTGCGTCAGCACGCCGATGTATTAGCACTAGACCAGCGTGGCACCGGTTTATCGGATGACGTGGCGCCTTGCAAGTCCAGCCAGATAATGGATACCACAGCGGTCTGGAACGAGCAAAAACTGGCCGCGTTGCATCAGCAGGCACTATTAGAGTGTACCGCTTTCTGGCAGGCAGAAGGCGCCGATATTTATGGCTATAGCACAGTGCAAAATGCGCTGGACATTGATGATTTGCGTAAGCACTTACAGGCGGAGAAAGTCAGTTTATGGGGCATATCCTACGGTAGTCATTTGGCGCTGGCGGCTATAAAACTGTTTGCAGGTAACTTAGATAAAGTGATTCTGGCCAGTGCCGAAGGGTTGGATCAGACAGTAAAGCTACCCCGGCATACCGATGAGTATTTTGCCGCATTGCAGCGGGTAATAGAGATGCAGCCAGCGCTTAACGCGCGTTATCCTGATTTTGCAAACACGATGCGACGGGTACAGCAAAAGCTTGAGCAAGCGCCAATAAAGGTAAAACTGGCTACTGACGACGGCCAGCAAACCAATTTTTTGTTTCAGAAGCTGCATTTGCAATTGTTATCGTCGATGCTTATCGCCGATCCCAATCGCTCTGTTGGTTTATTGCTGGAGCTATACCGCAGTTTGGACCAGGGTGAAACCGACATGCTGCAATTTGCGTTAAAGCGTGGCTTTTTTTCCAACCAGCCGATCACAATGCGGATTATGCCAACTGCAATGGATATTGCCTCGGGTATCTCTGATACGCGCTTAAATCAGTTTAAACAGCAAAGCGCCAGCGCCTTATTGGGTGGGGTGTTGAATTTCCCGATGCCACACCTGCACGGCCAGTTAGCTGATCTTGATTTGGGTGATAGCTTTCGTCAACCGTTGAACTCAAATTTACCAACTTTGTTACTCAGTGGCACACTAGATGGCAGAACTTACTTGCCAGAGCAGCTTGAGGCAGTAACGGGTTTAACAAATCTTAGCCATGTGGTGGTTGAACATGCCGGGCACAATCTGTTTATGGCGTCGCCGCAGGTTGAAACTGCAATACTGCAGTTTTTAGCTAAGGGCAAAACCGATATTAAGCACATAACGCTGCCGTTGCCTAATTTGGGGTTCTAACGTGAGCAGGATAATCAGTTTGCTTTGAATAAAAAGGCGCCGCGGCGCCTTTTTTATGCTCAGTTGCTAACTTTAAGCTTTGCTTGAGCAGAGGTCGGTACTATAACGGTGGTGCGCTGCCCCAGCCACACCCCAAGTAATACCAGCGCCATTCCGGCACTTTGCAGTAATGTCAGTTTTTGTTGCAGCACCAGTGCGCCCAGTACGGTAGCACTTAGCGGGCTAAGCAGGCTAAGTGTAGTTACGGCCGCCGCCGGCATTTTCATTACCCCGCGCAGCCAAAACACATAGGTTAAGCCGGTGCCAATTAACCCCAGCCAGATATAGCCCAAGGCGTTAGTCAGGCTAACTTGGGTCGGCAAGGTTTCAAACAGCAGAGCCAGCGGTAATAAAAACAGGCCACCGGCTGTCAGCTGCCAACTGGTTAATACCATAGCGCTGGCTGGCGGCAGCCATTTTTTTGTCAGTAAAGTACCGCAAGCCATGGCAAAGGCACCTGTAGCCGCAGCAGCTACGCCGATAAAGTCCAGTTTTGCTGCCGGCCCCAACACCAGCATGGCGACGCCGGCTAAACCACACAGTGCGGCAATCCAGCTTAATATGCTGGTTTTGGCATTCAGCACTGCCCAGCCCAGTAGCACCACCACCAGCGGTTGAATGGCACCAACTGTCGCTGCCACGCCGCCGGGCAAACGATAGGCAGCGACAAACAGCAGCGCCTGAAAGATGCCGATGTTCAGCATGCCCAGCAGAAAAATTTTGCCCCACCAGCCTTTAGCCGGCAGTTGGCGCAGACACAGCAACATTAGTAAGCCAACCGGCAGGGTGCGCAGTGTGGCAGACAGCAGCGGTACATCGGGCGGCAGAAACTCCGTGGTAACCAGATAAGTGCTGCCCCAAATTAATGGTGCTGCAGCGGTTAAACCAATATCAAACCAGCGGGCTGGCGGTACGGCTGAATTCATTGAACAACTCCTGAAATAAGCGGATTAAGAAAAACTAAGCTAAGTGCTTGTTGCAAAACGCAGGCACTGTAAAAGCTCAACTTAGCTTAAGGTCAACAGTTTTATATGACCGCACTTAAAAATTGCACACCGGTTAGTCGTGGTGTATTTTTGATGCAGTTATGCACCAAATGCAAAGGTGAACGTTATGACCCGTCAGAGCATTACCCTGAGTCAGCCAAATGATGAATGGCTGCAGCAACAAGTGAGTGAAGGCGCTGAGTACAGCAGCAAAAGCGAGCTGATAAACGAGCTTATCCGTAATGCCCGTCGTGCCGAGGCAATTAACCAAAAACTGGCTTTGGCTGAGCAAAGTGGTTTTACCAGCCAAAGTGCAGAAGATATTTTGCAGGAGTTTAAGCAAGGCTTAGCTAAGCATGTATGAGGTGCGGCTGTCTAATCTGGCGAAAGAAGATTTGCGGCGCATTTATTACTATGGAGCAGAGCGTTTTGGCCAACAGCAGGCGGATCATTACTTTTATGCGTTTTTCAGCATGTTTGAACAAATTGCAAATAATCCATTTTTGTATCAATCGGTAGATCATATCAGGCCAGGCTATCGCCGCTGCCTCTGTGGCGTTGACAGTATTTATTACCGCATCGACGGTAATACGGTAGATATTATGGCAATACTTGGCTCGCAGGATGTGCAGCCCTGGTTACGTTAGCGGACATATTGTGTGCTAGCTTAGCCAATAACAAAAACGAACAACAATAACCAACAGGGAATAGACAATGAAAACCAGCCTACTACTTGCCTCACTGTTACTTACGCCAAGCTTAGCCCTGGCTGACGACAAAGCCGAACTTACAGCCCTTTTAGCCGAATTTTTAGACGGCGCCACCCGCAACGATGCGGCTATTCATAATAAATACTGGGCCGACGAGCTGATTTACACCAGCTCTGGCGGTACGCGTTTTGGTAAAGCCGAGCTGATGCAAAGTGTGACCAGCCGCGGCATGTTAAAGCCAGAAGAGATAGACACCGTGTATAGCAGTGAAGATGTGCGCATTATGCAATACGGCGATACCGCAGTGGTGGCCTTTGTACTGGTAGGCAGGTCGGGCGTCGATACCAAGCGCTATTTAAACAGCGGTACTTTTGTGCGCAAAAATGGCCAATGGCAGGCGGTAAACTGGCAGGCGACGATTAAACCGGAATAGAATTCCCAACGCTTTGATCAGAATATTTATTCCTCTAGTTGTTGGAATGTTTGGAAGAGTCATTGAGGGAGCTGTAGTATAGTATTCCTAAGAGCAATTTAGGTAAGCAGACGGTATGAGAATTGACAGTATTCGAATGACAAACTTCCGTTGTTTTGACGAGGTTGAGTTTGAATTTGATCCCAATATGACGTTGGTCATTGGTAACAATACTGCGGGAAAAAGCTCGTTGCTAGATGCGTTAGCTGTCGCTCTTGGCGGCTTTATGTTGGGTATTCCTGCACCAATGAAAAATAAAACTGTTGCTTTACAGTCTCATACAAGAGCTATAGCGAAAGACGATATACGTCGGGTATTTGCAAAAAATAGAGAGATTTCTACACCTGAAATACAGCTATATTGTTCTGTTTCCGCCGTTGCAACTATTGCTACAGCAAATGAGCCTAACACTCTCGAGTGGCACAGATTTATTAAGGGTGTAAATGGCAGGACAAATAATAGTCGTGCAGCGAAAATGCGTGATTATGCCACTCAGTTATATAAGAACGCCGTTGATGGTGTAGGCACTTTACCGCTGATTGTATATTACGGTACTGGAAGATTGTGGTCTGGAATGAAAAACTCAGCAAAACTTGCTGAGGCTAATACAGCTTTAGGTTATTACTACTGTTTGACGCCTGATCAACAAAACAAAATTTTGCATGAGTGGATAAGGCATTTTGCTGAAATTGAGTTTGTGAAAGGCTCTCACTCACCAGCCCTACGTGGTGTCTACTCAACTATTTGCAGTGTCTTACCTGGTGCAGTTTCCGCTTATTTTTCACCACCTCATGGTGAGGTCTTTGTTGAATTTGAATCGGGTGAGAGTTTTCCTTTTTCTCTCTTAAGTGATGGTCAGCGTAGCATGGTGTCACTAGCAGGAGACATGGCAGTGAGGTGCGCTCATTTGAATCAAACTTTGGGTTCAGAAGCGGCTAGCCGAACAACAGGTGTTGTGCTTATAGACGAAATTGACCTGAATGTGCATCCTTCATGGCAACAAACCATATTGCCAACCTTGCAAAGGTGTTTTCCTAGTATTCAGTTTATTGTCACTACACACTCTCCTTTCATTATCCAATCATTGGAAAAAGGCAGTATTATCAATTTAGATGAGCACCCCATTCATAGGGATGTTTTGACTTTAACCAAAGATCAGGGGATTGAAGAAATAAGTGAAGAAGTGATGGGGGTTGAACACACAAATCATAGTGTGTGGTTTCAACAAAGGGTTGAGCTCGCAACAAAATATTATCAGCTTCTTGAGAGCGGTAAATCTGAGTCTGACCAAGAAGTTAAAAAACTATCCGAGCAGTTGGATAAGATAGAAGAGCGGTTTATTGATAATCCGGCTTGGTTGGCATTAATGCGCACAGAAAGAAAGGCTTGCTGAAAAGTTAAGGACGTTTGACAATGAGACCAGTTCAAAGACCTGCTTGTCCGATAGTTCAACCTAGACAGTATAAGACTTACCTTGACTCATTGCTTCAAGTGTTTGGAGCCTATTGCAGTTATTGTGAGCGCCCGGATAAACTTGATGTAGAGCATGTAACACCCACAAGTAAAGAGCCAACACTTGAGTTAGATTGGAACAATTTACTGCTTGGATGTCCTCGTTGTAATAGAGATTTTAAAAAATCTAATAATGATAATCGAATTGGGTATTTATGGCCTGATACAGACAATACTTTTCATGTATTTAACTATTTACCTGATGGTAGAGTTAAAGCAGTAGCCGGCGCCTTTTCAGCTCAGGCAGAGGCTTTGGCAGAGCTGGTGAAACTTGAAGACAGTGCCCACCAGTCAGTACTGAACTTGGGAAGACGGCGCGCTTTTAAAATAGCTAATCATATGTTGAACAGGTATCGAACGGGAAGTGCCGACATTAGTGAGGTTATAGATAATGCAGAAGCAGGTTTTTGGTCCGTTTGGATGACAGTCTTTTCAAGTGAGCGATCAGTGGTTGATGCGCTCACCGATAGTCAAAATTTTCCGGGTACCGCAAGGAGCCATTTCATTTAAACGAAAAACAGTTAACCATATGCACGTAGCAACGTCGTTAGTGCCTGTGCGCCGGCGGCTTGTTAAGCCTGCCGGCGTAATTGTATTTCCCGGTTACTCTTCTGCCTCTTTACTGCGCGGCCTCAAATCAGGGTGTTGCTTTAATACTTCAGTAAGGTATTTACCAAAGCGGGAACGGTTGTCGTCGTTTAGCTCGCTTTGGCTAAGCAGCTTAATCGCAGCGCGGCAGTAGCGACTTGTTACCTCATTTAACACGGCCCCCTTGCTCATTGCCTGCAGAATATTCAGTGCCAGAGTAGGGTTAGTGGGCATGTGGTCGAAGGTTTCACCAAATAAATCCACCGCCCGGCTGTACTGTCCCTGCTGATAAGCGTAACTTGCTTCGTTGTTAATTTGTTTAATTTTTACCTTTAGCTCGTCGTGGCGTTTTTGTTCGATGTTTTTCATAATACGCTGTGTTTCTGTCAGCATGTCATCATCTTTTAACATAGTCGCCATCTGTTCTATATAGTGTTGGCTGGCGTATAAATCACCCAGTTCAAAATAGGCCTTGGCAGCGTCCAGGGCTGAATCTGTGGTGGTGTGCTCATCTTTATTAAGCGGCACTTCACGGATCATTTTACGCGCTTTAGGCAGCTCACCCCGCGCAGCGACAATGCGGGTTTTTAACAGTGCGGTTTCACGTTGATGTTGTTTTACATCAAAACGTTTTGGCAAAGCGCTAACCAGCCGCTCGGCATGGCCTAACATGACTGCGCGCTCAAGTACGTTTACGCAATAGGATTGATCAATAATTGCGCGTGCCTGGTTCAGGTAGTTATCGACAGTGTCGTGGCTGGAGTGGCGGGCCTCAACAACAAGACGGGCACAAATGCGCACTGCGGCGGCTTTGTCATCGGTTATCGATGCCAGATTAGCCAGGGCTTTTTGCCTGGCAATATTTTTGGGTGATAACAACACCGCCTTTTGCAATGTTTCGAAAGCTTTTTCATAGCGGTTGTACTTAATATATAGCCGAGCCAGCCAATCCAGTGCTTCAACTTTAGTTTCGTCAAATTGAGTTAAATCAGCCAACTGTAGCTCGGTATCTTCCCAGCGATCCTGGTAAAAACATGAAACAGATAACCCCAGCCTGGCCCAGTTTAGCGTTTTTTGTGCGCTAAGCTGTTGGTAAAAAGCTTCAGCTTCAGCATAACGTTGTAGCTTCAACAATAATTCACCTTTGATACGGCAAGCGGCAATGCTGTGGTCATTATCCTGGCGAATTACACTGTCGCATTCGTCCAGTGCTAATACGTAATCGCGCTCATAAAGGGCGTAATACACTTTACGCAGCCCTATACGACTTTTAATAGCTCTGACTATCCGCTCTTCCAGCGCCGGAGCCGAAAAGGGTTTTAGCAGGTAATCATCCGGTTGCAGCTCTATCAGGCCATGCACGATCTGGCGCTGGTTTTCAGCGCTAATAATAATGAAACAACATAGCGGGCTTAATAAACGTTCATTTTTCAGCAGTTCAAACAGCTGATAGCCGTCTTTACCATCGCCAAGGTTGATATCGCACAGGATAAAGTCGAATGGAATTTCATAGCATTTGGTAATGGCTTCATTGGCATCGCGTGCCAAATGAATTGCATCAAAGCCCAATTGCTGGGTCATGCCTTTTATAGCAGCGCGAACAGGCGCACAGTCGTCAATAATCAGTAACTGTTTACAACGGAAAAAGCTGGCGTCCATAGCGACACCCTAAAACTACGTGTACATAGTCGGATACTAGAGTATGCCAGCGCCGAGGTAAAGCATGTCGCCATTGCAGCAACTAAAAGCGCTATGGGCTAAAGCACTATTACAGATAGCCGCAAATATCAGTTTTTAATGAAAACTGTTTTGCACTGTAGCGCGTAGTTAAATTGACCATTTTAAAAAGGAGGCAAATTATGCCATTTCATCGTGTTGAACATTTAAACCATCAGGATGTCCGCATTGCCGAATTGACCATTCATTCGTTTGAGATGGGTGTTTACCTGGCAGAAGCCGATTACGACGGCCGTAAAGCCTTTTTGGTTGACGAAAATAACAAGCCGCAACGTTTTCTTAGTATCGATGAGGTTAAACAAGCGTTGGATCGCTGCACCATATACAAGGCGTATTTAGTGCATCAATCGGCATATGACGAAATGTGCGGCGGCGCAGACAAGGGCGACAACACCTTAAAAGTGCCGCTATTTGTGTCCGGTGTGGCGTAATTAATCTGTGCTGACTGCCTGATACAACTGTTGCCACATTGCGCTATTTTGTTGTTTCAGCGCAGCGCCATGCTGCTTTATTTCTGTTTCAAGTAAGGCTTTGCTATCCAGCAGATGTTGCAGTGCGCTGAGTAAGCTTTGCTCGCTAAGTTTGGCCACGCAATAATCGCCCATGCCGAAATCTGACATCATGGCATGGTATTTATGGCTCCAACTGGTGGCAATACAGGGCACGCCCTGACTTAGCGCGTTTACCGCACCATGAAAACGTGAACTTATTGCAAGTGTAGCCTTACCGATAAAGGCTTTTACGGCCAAGGGATCTTCTATCTGCACTATTTGGCATGGTGCTTTGGCAGCGATCTCTTCGCATAGCTGAGCATCTTCTTTACCTTCATGATTTACCAGTACGCATTGAATGCCTTCTCCAGCCAGTTTGTTCGCCGCAGCGGCGAAGGCGGCAACGTAGTCGCTGCGCTGCTGCTCGGCAGCGGCATGGTTAAACTTCGATACCACTTTGTTGTTTGGAATAAGTGCCGCGTAAGGGCCGTCAATTAATGGCATGTCGTTATTGGCCCGGGCAGTTAAACTGATGGTAAAGTCCGGCGTTAGCACGACAGAATCGGGCAGCGTTGCCATACAGCTTTGTAGGTGTTGTAGCGACACAGGGTCACGCACAAAAATTAGCCGGGCATGGTTAATAATATCGCGCATCGCCGCTTTACTGTCCTCAGAGTTAAACGGGCCGAAGGCTTGCGGCATAAACACAAAGGGCTTACCAGCGTTGGCAAAACGCACTACTTCTTTGGCGGTATTCTGTAAAAAGCGCAGTGGCCATTGGTCGCCATAGGCAAAACCGCTGGCTTCCAGTATCAAATCAACCTGGCTCTCGCTTACCATGCCATAGCGGTTAAACAGCCGTTGTAGTGCGCCAGGCAATTTCCCAATCAAGGGGGTTAAATCCAGGCCGCCGCGGCGCAACGACAGTTTTTGCCAAGCCCCTAAACGGGCCCGTTCTACATAAGGCAGGTTAGGGCCGGGTGACAGCACTAATTCAACCGGTTGCTTCAGGCCTTTTAAGCCTTCTAAAGTAGCCAACAGCATTAAATAGGCGCCTTTATTACGAAACTGTACACCCTTTACTTCAACAAAAAGCGGTTTGGTCATATGTCACCTGAAATGCGTACGGGATTATTTAATGGATTTGAGCTGGCGTCGTTGCAACCTATGTTGTCGCAGGTGCGAGACAATGCGCCAGACATGGTTTAATAAATACAAATAGACGACAAACAACAGTAAAAACAGGGCCAGCATTACAACATCCGGTATTAAAAGGTACTCGCCTATAATGCCGATGCAGGCAAAAATACAGGCTAAAGCTGTTATCAGCAGCAAAGATTCGCGGGATGTTAAGCCCAGACGTAACGAAATATGATGCAGATGTTCACGGTCAGCGACAAACGGCGACTGGCCCTTGCGTATTCGTCTTAGCATAATTGCCACCATATCCATTAACGGAATGGCGATAATCCACAGTGCCGTTACCGGACGAAAGCTGGCGCTTTCGCTTTGGGTACCAACCAGCAATAACCAGATCACACTAAGACCAATTAACATACTGCCGGCGTCACCCATAAAAATACGATAACCGGGCAACAAATTAAGGTTACAGGCCAGGTAGGGTAGCATGGCAAGCACCAGCAACAATGCCAGGCTGGCGTATGCTTGTTGGCCCCACAACGACATAAATATAGCAATACTGACAAAGCTAACCAGGCTAAGCATGCCCGCTAAACCGTCGATACCGTCGGTCATATTAAACGCATTAATGGCGGCTATTACGGCAATCAGTGTAACAGGCAGGCCTAACACGCCAAGTTCAATAACACCAAAACCAAACAAGTTGCCCAAGCTGGATAAATGCAGGTCCAGGCTGTAAGTCATGGCCAGTGCCACCAGCGTTTGCACTGCCAGCCGCAGCTTAACGCTAAGATCCAGATAGTCGTCAAATACCCCCAGCAACACAATAATGCCGGTACAGCCCAAAAAGTACAGCGGTTGTAACGTGGTGTCGGCAAATAACAGCAGCGCAATTGCTAAACCACAGTAGGTAGCAATGCCGCCAATTAGCGGTACAGCACCCTGATGTTGCTTACGCCCCCGTGGTATATCTACCAGGCCAAAGCGCACGGCAATAGGCCGCAACACAACAATGGCAATACAGGCACAGATAAAAGCGCTGACATACAACAATAAAGATTCGTGCATTATCTTGTCCGTTTTTGTCTGGCGCAAACTGTGGCTGCAGTCTATGGCATCATTCAGCCGGGCGTCAGGGAAAATAAGTTATTAATATTAACCGTAGCTTGAGCGCAATGCGCTATAAACTAAGTGTTTTTTTCTCTAACAACACGTATTGTACACAGCCGGTACGGCTGTCAGGATGAAATTTCAGCGTGCAAACCAATAAGCCAAACATTTTAATCGTTAGTAATATGGGCGCTAAACCTTCGGCTCCGTTTCAGGGCAAGTTTGTCCACAACCAGGTGTGGGCATTGGCACATCTGAATCCTGCTTATCATTATATGCGCTGGCATAGTGACTCTTTGCTGAATAAGCTACTGAAGTATCCTGTGTTTTTGCTGGATTTTATCTGGTGTTTTGTATTAAGCCGGCGCCGTTTTGATATCGTACATGTGCATTATTTTTACCCCACCATCTATCTGGCGTTACTCTATCGCTGGCTGCGCAACCGCAACGTAAAAATAGTAGTTACCTGTCACGGTAGTGATATTTATTTGTATCAACCACCGGGTAAACTCTATCGCTGGTGCGCCACCAAAGTCGATCAATGGATTTTTGCCAGCAAAGCGCTGAAAAAGCAGTGTAGTTTAGCGCAAAAGCGCGCTTTGGTGCTCAGCGCCGGCATAGCAGAACTGTACGGCCAGGCTGAACAACTGAGCTGGCAGCAAAAAAGCATTGATCTTCTATACGTTGGTAGCCTGGACATCAACAAAGGGATGGATCGTTTGCTGGCGATGTTACCGGCTCTGGCAGATAAAAAAGTGGTGATTGCAGGCGGCGGCCCGATGCTGACACAATTGCAACACGCCGCCAGACAATTTCCGAATGTGCTGGTAGTCGGTCCAAAAGACAGCAATGCCTTAAAGCAGTTGTACAGTCAGGCACGTTGTTTTATCAGTTTGTCACGCCATGAAGCCTTTGGCCTGGTAATGGCAGAGGCGATGGCCTGTTACACGCCGGTTATTGCAACCGCTACCGACGGTGCTGCAGAGCAGCTGCAGCAGGGAGTTAACGGCTATATCGTTGAGCAGCACGCTAATGAGCAGCAGACGCAGGCAAGTCTGCTGCAGGCAATCGATCATTTGTATCAGGCCGTACCGCAGTACCCGGCCATGCAATTGGCCGCCCGCCAAAGCGCAGGGCAGTATTTGCTTAGCCATATTGCCCGGCAGTTACAGCAGCTATATCAGGAGTTAGCGGATGAGTAAGGCAACAGACAATACGGCGTCGCAGCTGGCATTGGCCGCAGTACCGCAGGTGCAAGTTGGGCCGGTGCACGTAGCGGCATTTAACGATATGCAGCAACTGCTTGAGTGTGTTCTGCCTGATGAGGGTGGCGTGTTTGGCGGCTGCGCTATTGCCATTAATCCGGAAAAAATCCTGTCGGCTATGCGCGATCAACAGCTGTCACACATTATTGCCGCTGCCGATATACGTTATGCCGACGGCATAGGTGTGGTTAAAGTGATGCGCAAGCGTCTGGGAAAGCGGGTGCAGCGAATTCCTGGCTGCGAACTATGGCAACAATTAATGCTTCGTGCCGCCTTGCTAAACACGCCGGTGTTTATTGTCGGCGCCCGGCCCGAAGTTAACCAGCAAACAGCGGCCAAGCTGCTGGCGCAACAGGTTAATTTGGTCGGCGCGGTAGACGGATATTTTAACGATGAGGCGGCGCTTATTGCGCAAATTAAACACAGTGGTGCCCGTATTGTCAGTGTGGCAATGGGGTCACCCAAGCAAGAGCTGTTGATCCAGCGCATTCGCGCAGCGCACCCAAACTGCTTTTACATGGGGGTGGGCGGCACCTATGATGTGTTTACCGGTAATGTAAAACGGGCGCCGCCGCTTTGGTGTAAGCTGAATCTGGAATGGGCCTACCGTCTGTTACTGCAGCCCAGCCGCATTGGCCGCCAGCTGGGCCTGGCACGTTATGTTTGGTGGTATTGGACCGGTAAAATCTGAGGCAGATAAATAACGATGAATAACGATGAATAACATAACGAAACCGCCACTGATCAGTGTCTACATGCCAACTTTTAACCGCGCCCAGATGGCAATATGCGCCATTGAATCGGTACTGGCGCAGAGCTACCCGAATATCGAATTGCTGGTTGTCGATGATGCCTCTACCGATGATACCTGGGCAGTATTAACCAACAAATATATTAACGAAGAGCGTATCCGCTTTTTCCGCCAGAGCAAAGGGCAGGGAGCCTGTGCTGCGCGCAACCGTGCTATCGGTGAGGCAAAGGGCGACTTTGTCACCGGTATCGATGATGACGATGAGTTTTTACCAAACCGTTTAACCAGCTTGTATCAGGCCTATGATGACAAATACAGTTGTGTCTGCAGCGGCTATATCTGGGATTATGGCTCAGTGCAAAAAACACTGTATGCCAGCCGCGATGTTGTTAACTTAACCCAATTGCTGGACTTACACACCTTGTCAAATCAGGCGCTGGTAAAGCGCGAACGCATGTTGGCCCTTGGCGGCTTTGATATCACGCTGGCAGCGTTTCAGGATTACGATATGTGGGTCAGAGTAGTGCAGGCATACGGCCCGGCACTGCGTATTGCTTCGCCAAGCTACAAAGTAAATGTAGGCCATGAACTGGGGCGCATTACCAATTCACCAAAGCGGCTGGATGCACACAAGCAGTTTGTTGCCAAACATCGCGTACACATGAGCGAACGCAACTTACACAATCAGATGTTTTACCGCCAAATGATGCAGCAAATGCCAATGCCATTAACAGCCTTGATCAGCAGCGCCCGTTATGGCTTGCTAAAACTAAAATGGCGCTATTACCTGAAGCACAAATTGGGTGTGTTAAGCCGTTGGCGTATCAGATTATTAAGTAAAGGTATTGGCGGAATGTTTAAAAAGTAATGCATATAGCCCTTAGCAAGCTTAGCGGGCAGCTCGGCGCAGATAAGCTGCTATGCCTGCTTATACCCTGGTTTTTGCTGGTAGATTGTATCAACGGTGCCCTATTGCAATTGTACGGTAACAGTTATGCGCTGGCGCCGCTGTACAAACTGACGTTGCTGCTGCTGATGGCATACAGCATAGCCAGGTTGCAGCCTAAATGGCTGCTGGCCATATTGTTGGCGTTGTTGCTGTTGTTAGCCGGCCCGGCACTGCACTGGCCACAGTTTACAATGCGCTGGATGATAGCCGATATTCAACTGGCCGTTAAAGCCCTTAGCCCGCTGTTGGCATTAGCCTATTTGCTATTGCTACAACAGCGTCAGCCACAACAGGCAGCAAAGCTACTACACCACAGCTTGTATATCAGTGCGGCAGTATTGCTGGTTAATGCGCTGGCGGGCTTGGCCGGGCTGGGGTTTAGTGCTTACCAACCGTTAGAAGGCGTGGCGCAGTCTTTTTTGGGTATTAAGGGCTTTTTTTACTCTACCAATGAATTGTCAGCCGTGTTGCTGGTTATCGCCGGTGGTTTGTTAGCACTAAGCTGGCAACAAAATAAAGTGCTTTATATATTACTAAGTGGCGCCGCTTTGGGGCTGGCGTTAATGCTGCTTACCAAAACCGGTTTGTTCGGCATAGTTATGCTGGTGGCGTTAATTCCGTTGCTAATGCAAGATGCCGTATTCTGGCAGCGCCAGCGCCGTGTCATTGCTATGCTGGCGTTTATGTTACTGTTGCTATGTATAGTGTTGCTGTTAAATGGTGAATACCTGCTTAAACTGCTTGGGGTGTACGACAAACTTAGTTTTGTCTACCAACAGCGTGGTATCAGCGGCATAGTGCTCTCGTCACGCGACTACTATGCTGGCCGCATCTGGCAAACCGCAGCCGATAACTACCCGGATTGGCAACGTTTAGCCGGGGTAGGTCAGGGTGCTGTTGCCTTGCATCTAAAAAAACACTTTGCTGAGCTGGACTGGTTTGACTTGCTGATATTTCATGGCATAGCAGGCCTGCTAACCTTTGTGCTGGTTTTTGTATTGTTTATCCGTCATAGCTGGCAGCAGCGCATAAGTGGTATCGGGCGTAGTCTGCTGCTGCTAAACCTGTTACTGCTGCTGGTGTCGTCGCTGGCCGGCCACGTAATAAGCTCTGGTATGGTATGGCTGCCATGGGCACTGTGCAATGCCTTGTTGTTACATGCCAGCAATATCAGGCTCAGGAGCGCAAATGAAAGATATACTTGAACCGTTAATGTTTCCGCACAACCTAATGCTTTACGGTTTGTTGCTTGCCTGCCTGTGTTATCGCAAAAAAGGCCTGTGGCTGTTGCTGATATTTTATTATCTGGCTGGTAATAGCTTTGTTGCTAATCAGGTGCGTGCCTGGTACAGCAATAGCCACCATGTTAGCCATAGCGTTAACGCAAACAGTAGCGTGTTGGTGCTGGGTTGTGGTGGTTCAGATAGCAGCTTACCGGCTTGCGCCAAAGCGCGGTTGCAGCACCTGTCACAGCTTATGCCTGACGGTGGCAGCGTAATATTAACAACCCGTTATTGTCAGCCATATATCGACTACTTGCTTAGTATGCCGGGCAATTTTGCAATTAACTGCTTTGCCGGTGGTGACAATACCTACCAGGAGTTCAACACTATAGCGGCAGTGTTGCAAGCCAGGCCGGATTATATCCTTACCAGCGATTTTCATGCCTGGCGGGTGCAGCAATTAGTGCGCTATCATGGTTTTAACAGCAAGGTACTGGCAACATCAAGCCAGACATTCCGCCGGCTAAACTGTGGCTACAACTGCTTTATCACGGTAAACCTGACTAACTTTGATTTTTACAGCAAGCTAATGGCTGAGTTTGCCAGCTACGGCGTCTTTATGGTCACCCGACGCTGGAGTCACTGGCATGCACAACCGTCTACCGGCGGCTAGGCTGTGATTCATTGCTGTTGTGATACGCCAAATGGCTAAGGGTTAAAATGGTGACAAACAGCAACGCATTAGCCGGCGCCTGCAAGCTAAAATCTACCGTACTGTGGAGCAACATATGCAGGTTTGCCATCATAGCACCAAAAGCAACGCCTTTATAAAAGCGCGTATTGCGCCGGCGCATGGTTTGCAGACACAACCACAATGCATACAGTTGCCAGGCGCCTAATATCAGGGTAATCGGTATGCCTAATTCTACGGCAAATTGCAGGTAATCATTGTGTGCATGGTCGTAAAAACCGGTATATACGCCTTGCTGGTACGCCGGAAACACCGTGTAAAAACTGCCGGCGCCGCTGCCGGTTAGCCAATGCTGTTCCAGCAACGGCATACTGTGTAGTACAACCTCATCGCGGCTCTCACCGGCAAAGCTGGTTTCTTCCAGCCGTTGCTTTACTTTTTCTACGCCAAACATGGCACCAACAATAATTAAATCTAATACAAAAATACTCAGCACCAGCGGCTTTAATAAACGCGGTGGCTTTTTATAACACAATATGGCCAGCAAAGCAGTGATGGCCAGCGCGACAAAAAATGCACTGTTACCCATGCGCGAGCGGCTTAAAATCAGGCCAATTACCATTACCACTACCGCCAGGCGTAACAGCATCTTGGTACTTAGTAAGGTACCCAACGCCTCACGCAGTTTGGCCTTGGCATTGCCGCGGTGTTTTTCGGTTGCCAGCTCACTGATGATCCAGCCAATAGCCAGGCTAAGGCACAGCGCCAGATAATTAGCAAAATGGTTCTGATACACAAAGCTGCCGCGGGCGCGGTCGCCTTCGGCAACACCGAATATTGGCGATAACTCCAGCCCGGCAAGGTTTATCATGCTGCCGTAGGTTGCCTGCAGGGTGCCACTGATTACAATGGCCAGTACCAGCGTCTGCATACGCGATACGCTATTAATGTAATGACATACCAGCCAGATAAACAACAGCAAAAACAAGCTGCGCTGCGCTAACATCAAGCTATGATAAGGATCGGCCGAGCCAATGCCCGGTACAAGCTGTAGCGCTTGCAGCAGCATATAGCCGGTAACAAGGGCTGGTACGGCTAAAAAAAACGTCATCCAGCGGGCGCGTAGTAAGGGCATGCTATGGTTAAAAGCATTAACGCAATGCAGCACAACACCCAGTGCTATCAGGCTATGTAATACCGACCAGGCCCAAATACGGTTAGAACCCAGCGGAATAGGTGCCCAAATTAAGATCAGGGCTAAAAATAGCGGCATAAAGCGGCTTAAAGTGGTTTGCGTGGTCATGCTGATATTACTGCTGGCTGTCCGTAGTCAAAGTAGATTAAACACACTTAACAAAGCAAATAATAAAACAAAAAGGGCCAAAGGCCCTTTTTTAAACAGTGATATGCTGCTTAGTTACCAGATACGGTACCGCCACCACCACCACCGCCGCCACCGAAGCCCGGTGCGCCAGGTGCTGGCAGAGAAACAGGTGCCACTGAACCAAAAGCAGGTGCAATAGACGTTGGGCCAGCAGCAGTTTGCGTATCAGCCACAACCTGAGCAACTTGTGTCGGGTCAACACCCTGGCCAACAGCAGCTGTCAAAATAGTATCAGCGTCAACACCCGCTTCTGCAGCGGCTGCTAAAATAGCGTCGATAACAGACTTATCACCGTTGGCAGCTGCAATTGCATCAGCAATCAGCTGGCCTGCATTTTGTGGTGCAGCAGCAAGTTGTGTTGTTAAGTTAGTAGCATCAAACTGTGCAGGTTCCTGTGCAAATACTGCGCCTGAGCACAATAACATCGTGCACGCGGTACCCAGCACCAGAGCTTTACGAAGCATCATAGGTATCTCCATTGGGGTTAAGTAATTGGGTAAGAGTATAGGGGATTTTGTTTTTGCTGACATCTTCTTTTTTGCTTAAAAGGGTAAAATTTGTTATTTCATTGACGGCAAAGCCCTGAAATCCGTCTATATTCAATAACTTAAGTTTGTTTATGAAACTTTTACTTTCAAGGTGAGTTGTTAACACTTTTATGCCAACACTATGGCAGATTTGTGTCAAAGTGCTGATAATAAACCGGTTGTTATCCAGATCCGCAGAGGTTGAAAAACTGGCATCAAGTTTAACATAGTCGATGTCTAAGTTTTGAATATGACGCAGTGAGGTTAAATTGGCACCAAAACGCTCAATTACTACACTTATGTTACGCTTCTTCAGTTCGGTGATAAGCCGGACGCACTGCTCGGGCAATTGCAATAAGCAGCTTTCTGCAATTTCTACCAGCATGGGTGGCAGCTGTGCTGAGAGTTGGTCAAGCTGCTGCAACAACCATTGGCTGAGTGACGTGCTTTGCAATACAGCAGAGCTGATATTCAGCGCCACAGCGCCGCCCTGCAGTTGCTGAAGGTTATCCAGACTAAACTGTAACATTTGCTGCTCCAGTTCATCTGCTAACCCCAGTTTTTGCGCCATGGCCAGCACTTCCAGCGTAGACAACTGTTGCTGGTCTACCACAAAGCGCAATAAAGCCTCGGCGTACAATAACTGGCCGTTGTTATCTACTACCGGTAACAACAGCAGCTGCATATGCTTGCTGGTTTGGCCGCTGTTTAACAGGCGTTGTAACAAGGTTAGCCATTGCTCACGGCCCACAGCTGCTACTTCAGTGGTTTTAGCGTCGACATGCCAGCTGTTTAGCATAAACAACGTGTCCTGCGTTTGCAGACTGTCAAGCCGGGCCATCATTTTATCAAAGGCTTCGTTCGGTGTGACCAACAGGCTGACAGCACTGGCAAAACCATTGTAATAACGCGCACTGTCATGGCTTTGCATTGCTTGTTGCAGCTGCTGATCTGCAGCGCCAGCTTGTTGTCGGGTCAAGGTGCCAAGTAAGATAAATTCTGAGCCGGATACGCGGTAGGCTTCAAGCTCCGGATGCAGTTGCTGTAACAGTGTGGCGGCCTGCTTGACGTAGTCATCGCCACTGGCAAAACCCAGCTCGGTATTAACCTGCGCTAACGAATTTAACGTGATCATCGCCACATACAGGTCGTTGTGTGCTTGTTTGGCGTCATCGCGCAGTACCGCTAAGCGCTGCTGCATGGCTCGCCGGTTTGGCACGCCGGTAAGCGGGTCAAGATAGGCTTCTTTTAGCAGTTGCTCAGCCTGTTGGCTTTGTTCGTTAAATACCTGGCTTATGTTGCGCACCATAATATCTAACGCTGACATCACCGTGCGTAACTCCCGGGTATGGCTGCTACTGTTGTTCTGCCGAAACTCTTTGCGGGTTACTGCTTTTGCCTGTTCAGTGATCAGGTTAAGTGGGCGCAGTACCGCCCGTAAAATAATATGAATGCACAAGGCAGCCAGTAAAAACAACAACAATGACGACAGGGCATTGCTTTTAGTTTGCTGCCACAATGTTTGCTGAGCCAAGCCGGTGTGCGAGCGCACAGTCAACTGCCCCAGGCTTATCCAGCCATCGCCAATGTCGCTTTGCATCAGCGGCGCAGTAAGCACAAAGCGATTAACAAACCACAGTGGCACATCAGCTTGTTGCTGTTGCTGCAGGTTAAGCAGCTCTTGTTGCTCGTTGTTAACAAAGCGGATTTGCTGGTAATAACCAGAGTCAAATAAACTGCTGGCCAGGGTGTGCACCAATACCAGGTCGTTGGCGTCACTGGCACTAATGGCCAGGCCCAGATTGTGGGCGGCGTCGCGGGCATGAGAAGCCAGTTGTTGGTTCAAATAATCGCGCATGGCATAAGTGCTGTTTAGCAGGCTGGCGGCGAAAGCAAAAAAAGTCATACAGATGATTAGCGCATAAAACTGCGACCGTAAAGAAATTCCGTTCTTAAACACGCTTATAACGTCCTTGTAATATTTGGTTGCCTATTTATCATGTTCTATACGTTCAAGCAACTGTTTCCATTGTGATACACCAGAGCTGTTTTCTACTTTGGCGCCTAACCCCTGCGCTTTTGCCATCCAGACACCGCTGGCATTAAACGCATATACCGGCCGTAAATCGGTGCGTTTATTGGCTGGCATAATAGTGGGGTTAATATTGTCCAGTACCAGTGGATACTGGCCGGGTTTTTCGGTGTAGGTAAGCACCATGTGTGGCTCGTCCCAGTTCAGTGCCCGCACATACATCAGCCGCAACTTGCTTTCGTCTACGCCCATAGCGCGCAGGGTAAAGTACTTTAAAATGACATAGTCTTCGCAATCACCTGCGGCTGTTTGCAGGCTTTGCAATGGCGTAGCCCAGTAATCACTTTTACCCCAGTGCGCAATGTCTAGCTTGTAAGCCACCTGGCGGTTAGCAAAGTCGTTGGCTTTGTGTAGCTTTTGCCAGTCGCTGCTGCCGCGGGCATCATTTATCAGCTGTTGCCATAGCTGCAGCCGGTTTAATGCATTTTCGCCATAGTCAGCCAGCGTAGTTTGCAAAATCTGCGGGCTAAGGCTAAAGGGTTCACTGCGGGTTAACACTGCCATACTGCACAGTGCAGCACAAAAAAACAGCAAAAACGTTAATGTACGCCTTGGTAAATAAGGCGCAACAAAAAAATTTAATCTTGGTAACGTCAAACTGCAGCTTATGCGCAATATGTAACAGCCTTTGGTAATCAACCACTTATATGGCAAGACTATAGCTGTTGCGCCTGCGCTGTGCAATTTGCAACCGACAAACGTCAGCAAAATGTCACAAAGCAGCGGTAAATTAGCTTTGACATTCTATGTTGTGTACGTAAAATTGCAACGCTCGACAGGATGCAGTACCCGGTGCCATGGATGAATGCCTTACCGCTTCACGTATTTCCTCGTTGTTTTGCTATTTTACCTCTGCATTGCTAACAAGATGTTGAAATCTTGCTTTTGCTGCACTTGTTGCAAAGGTGTTATTTGTTGTGTTTTTTATGTGTTTACACTGATTAATTGGATATTTAGCTTTTAAGGACTCTTCTATGTCATCTTCGTTATCTGCAGGCTTACCTAATCGCATTACTAAAGCGGTTATCCCGGTAGCAGGTTTAGGCACCCGTATGTTGCCTGCCACCAAAGCGATGGCAAAAGAAATGCTACCGGTAGTAGACAGGCCGCTAATCCAATATGTGGTGCAAGAAGCGGTAGCGGCGGGCATTACTGAAATTGTATTGGTAACCCATTCATCTAAAAACAGCATTGAAAACCATTTTGACACCAGCTTCGAGCTTGAAGCCACGCTGGAAAAACGGGTAAAACGGCAGCTATTAGAAGAAGTACGTGCCATAGTGCCAAAAAATGTCACTATTATATCGGTGCGTCAGCCGGTAGCGCTGGGCCTGGGGCATGCCATTTTATGCGCCCGCCCGGTGGTGGGTGACAACCCCTTTGCCGTGTTGCTGCCAGACGTATTAATTGATCAATACCAGTGCAATCTGAAAAAAGACAACCTGGCCGCCATGATAGCGCGCTTTAACCAAAACGGTGTCAGCCAGATCATGGTAGAGCCGGTGCCACACGACATGGTAAACCAATATGGCGTGGTAGATTTAAACGGCACTGATTTGGGTGCAGGTTGCACGGCAAAAATTCACGATATGGTCGAAAAGCCCGCCGTAGAAGACGCGCCAAGCAACTACGCCATTACCGGCCGTTATGTATTATCTGCCGCCACCTGGGATTTACTGGAATTTACCCCGCCAGGCGCCGGTGATGAAATTCAGCTTACCGATGCCCTGCATCAACTGCGCTTATTAGAGCAACTCGAAGCCTTTCGTATTGTAGGCAAAAGCCACGACTGCGGCACCAAGCTGGGGTTATTGCAAGCCAATATGGAATACGGCTTGCGCCACCCAACACTGGGCGCACCGCTGCGGGCCCATATGCATAAGCTTATTAGCGAACCGCTTAAAAAGGTTGAGCTGGAGTTAGCAGTAGCACAGTCGTAATATAGCCACCTGGTTTTAGAAAAGCAGCTAATGAGGGTTTGCCGCTAAGCGCAGGTAAATACCTCGTTGGCATGCTGGTATAGCAATTTTAAGGAAGACGCGTCGTGAAAGTAACAGTATTTGGTATTGGTTATGTAGGCTTGGTGCAGGCGGCAGTATTAGCCGAAGTGGGCCATCAGGTAATGTGCGTCGATGTAGACCAAAAGAAAGTAGATAACCTGAAAAAGGGCGTTATTCCTATTTACGAGCCCGGTTTAACACCCTTAGTAGAGCAGCACTACACCAATGGTAGCCTGCAGTTTACCACCAACGCCGAAGACGCCGTTGCGCATGGTGAGGTACAGTTTATTGCTGTGGGCACACCGCCAGATGAAGACGGCAGCGCCGATTTAAAATATGTACTGGCCGTAGCAGAAACCATCGCCCGCTTTATGAGCGAGCCTAAAGTTATTATTACCAAATCAACCGTGCCGGTTGGCACCGCCGACAAGGTCACCGCTAAAGTACAGCAAACCCTGGCCAGCCTGAATAAAGTTGTCGATTTTGATGTAGTGTCTAACCCTGAATTTTTAAAAGAAGGCGCCGCGGTAAACGATTGTATGCGCCCGGATCGTATTATCGTTGGCACATACAACGACAAGCCGGTTGACCTGATGCGCGAGCTGTACGAGCCTTTTAACCGTAACCACGACAAAATGGTGTTTATGGATGTACGCAGCGCCGAGCTTACCAAGTACGCGGCAAACTGCATGCTGGCGACCAAAATCAGCTTTATGAACGAAATGGCCAATCTGGCAGAAATTCTCGGCGCCGACATTGAAAACGTGCGCAAAGGCATTGGTTCTGACCCACGTATCGGCTACCACTTTATTTACCCGGGCTGTGGTTACGGTGGCAGCTGCTTCCCTAAAGACGTGCAAGCCCTGATCCGCACCGCTGAAGGCGAGCAGTACCAGCCAAAAATTTTGCAGGCGGTAGAAGAAGTAAACAACCGGCAAAAATTCAAGTTGCCCGGCCTGGTTAAACAGCATTTTGGTACCGACCTGGCAGGCAAAACCTTTGCGCTTTGGGGGTTAAGCTTTAAACCTAATACCGACGACATGCGTGAAGCCAGCAGCCGCACCCTGATTAGCGAGCTTATTGCCGCTGGCGCCACCATTAAAGCCTATGACCCGGAAGCAATGGAAGAAACCCAGCGCATCTTTGGCGTGCGTGACGATGTTGAGCTGGTAGGCACCAAAGAAGCCGCGCTTAAAAATGCCGACGCCTTAATTATTTGTACCGAGTGGCAGCAGTTCAGAGCGCCCGATTTTGACCTGATTAAGCAGCAGCTGAAAAACGCCGTTATTTTTGATGGCCGCAATATGTTTGACCCGGCCCGGTTAAGCAAAAAAGGCTTTGTTTACTACGCCATTGGCCGCGGCGAAAGCGTAAAAAAGGTTAACTAATACGATGAAATACTTAGTAACAGGTGCCGCCGGCTTTATTGGCATGCATACCGCTAAAGCCTTGCTGGCACAAGGCCATGACGTAGTGGGTATTGATAACCTGAACACCTATTACGACCCGGCATTAAAGCTCGCCCGTTTAGCGCAGTTGGCACCTTTTACCAATTTTCGTTTTATTAAACTGGACTTAGCCGACCGCGAAGCGATGGCACAGCTGTTTGCTACTGAGCAATTTCAGCGTGTTATTCACCTCGGCGCCCAGGCCGGTGTGCGTTACAGCATTGAAAACCCGATGGCCTATGTCGACTCTAACCTGGTTGGCACCGTGACCATTTTAGAAGGCTGCCGCCATAACAAGGTGGAGCACCTGGTTTACGCCAGCTCCAGCTCGGTTTACGGTAACCAGCAAAAAGTGCCATTTAGCGAAACCGACAGTGTTGATACACCCATATCGCTGTATGCAGCAACTAAAAAATCCAATGAGTTAATGGCGCACACCTACAGCCATTTGTACCAGCTGCCAACTACCGGTTTGCGCTTTTTTACCGTGTACGGCCCCTGGGGCCGGCCCGACATGGCCCCCTGGTTATTTACCGAGGCCATTAGCCAGGGCAGGCCAATTAAGGTGTTTAACAACGGCGATTTAATGCGCGACTTTACCTATATCGACGATATTGTAGAGGGCATAGTGCGTGTTGCTAATGTTATACCCACGGCCAGTGCTGAACAGCCAGTGCCATATCAGTTATTTAATATTGGTAACAATCAGCCGGTTAAGTTAGAAAGTTTTATCAGCACCATCGAACAGGCACTGGGCAAAGTCGCCCAAAAGCAATACCTGCCAATGCAGGATGGCGATGTGTATCAAACCTATGCCGATGTCAGCAGCTTAAGCGCAGTAAGTGGTTTTACACCGAAAACGGCGTTAGCAGAAGGCATAGCGCAGTTTGTTGAGTGGTATAAAGAGTTTTACAGAAGGTAATATGAAAAAAATTTACTTGGTCACTCCTTTAAGAGATGAAATGCAAAATATAGATCAGCTCATCACATCTATATCAAATAATTCATATCCCATCGCTGCCTGGGTTGTTGTCGAAAACAACAGTACTGATGGGAGTAAAGATAAACTAGATAAAATAAAAAGCGTAAGAAATGTAGAAAAGTTTATTGTTATTAATAGAGACGATTTTTCAAAAAGCTATCAGCTAGGTGGCAAATATTCTGCGATAGTGAATGAAGGTTTTAAGTATGTAGAAGAAAACTTTAAACTTGATGAAGAAGATTTTATTGGTATTCTTGATGCGGATAGTTTCCCAAATCCTAATTATTACAAAGAATTAGTACATGCTTTTGATCAAGATTCTTGTTTGGGGATTACTAGTGGTAGAGCAAAAGCACTTGATACCGATAGAGAATCAATACATTCTAAATCGTGGGTAATGGGTTCATGCAGACTTTGGCGGTATAAGTGTTTCAGAGATTCCGGCTATGAAGTTGGGCCGTCTGCAGATACGATTTCTGTTGCATTAGCTGAGATAATGAATTGGAAGGTCTATCCTATTCAAAATGTATTTTTTTATGCAAGAGAAGTTGGTCAAAGAGTTGATTTTTCTTATTATGGTAAGTCAGCGTATTTTAGAGGTAATACATTGATTTATGCATTTTTCCGTTCTTTAAAGTATTTTTTGAAAATGGAATTCAAAAATTCTTATATGTTTTTAATGGGATATTTAAAAGACTTTCTTAAAAATGAGCCTAAGATATCTAACCTTCAAGTTAGAGCGTATTTTTCTTCATACTTACTTCATTCTATTCGGAAAAAGTTTAACAGATGAATACTTTTTCAAAAGAATTAAGTGCAAAATTGTTTTTTATTGTTCAGTTTTTGATGTTTACTGCAATTGCATCTTACACTGAAAGCTACCCGACTGTGTATATCTCGATTGTTTTATTTGTATTGTCATTCGTCTTTCTTTTTAAAAATATAATTCATACGCTCCTCGGTGTATTTTTTACTTTCTATTTGGGAGTTGGACTGCTAAATATATCTGAATATAGAGGTGATATTTCCCTAGAAACAATAAGGTTGTATTGGTATTGCATTTCTTCTTTTTTGATCGTTGTTGTACTGTTTTGCTCATCTAAAGCCGATGCTCTATCCAAGGAAAAATACATAGAGTCTCATTTTTTTAAGTTATTTATGCTTGGACACCTGGCTATTGTTTACATTCTAACTGGTTATATCTATATAACGAAAGGTCTTATTATAGTCCATCAGGACTTACGCTTCGGAATTCCCACTTCTATTGGTTATGCTATACGATCACCAATTTTTATCCCAATAATTCTGATGCTTGTGAAGGACTGGAAACCAGATATTAATTTTTTTAAAATTTCGCTGATTTGTATAGCGCCTAGCTTTTTAATAGGTAGTAGATCAACTGGACTTTTGGCAGTTATAGCAATGTTACTTCTTTATGTTGCTTTGAACAAAGGCTCTACCTTGAAAAAAGTAAGCTTGTTGAAGGTTTCTGTTATTGGTTTCATAATTTCTTTTTTAATGATAGGTGGTGGTTTTTATCTCCGCAGAGCGTATAGCCCAGATCTAATGACTGGCCCTGAAATGATTGACATATATTTTGGCGGAAATCACAGCTTCTACATTTATATTCTGCTTCCATTTCATCAGGGATTTAATGAGACCGCAGCATTAACCTCTAGAATTGTAGATTATGGTATTACTAACGTTTTCTCAAGCACTGCGCTTTTTTTTGCCGATTTCAATAATTTGTTTGGGATAAGCAACATTGCAGCAGCCCAATACTTCGGTGATGAGATCGGGCGAGTTGGTGATGGAGGCTTGACACCTGGAGTTGTAGGTGGCCTCTTTATGGATTTTTCATACTACACAGTACTAATTTTTATTATATTCGGTCTTATTTACGCATATCTAGTTAAGTCATCTGAAAAGAGTAAGTGTGCTTTGTGCATATGCTGTATTTACGTAACTCAGTTTATGCATCTTTTCCATAGAGGTTTTGTAAAGCCAGAGTATATAACTATTTTTTTAATAGCCGGTTTTTATGTTCTTTTATTAAAGAAGTTAAATCAATAATGAAAAACAAATTCTCTTCTGAATTTTTCTATCTATGCATAAATAGATTTTCGAATCCGTTTATGGCTTTTTTAGCTCTCGGCATATTCTCTAGAGCATACAGTGGTGAAGAACTAAGCAAGTATTTATTGGCTTACACAGCTTGTCAATGGGCAATTACATCATGCTTTCAATGGCAGAAAAATGTTTATGTCAAGACTTATAATGATGTAAGTGAAAAGTCCTCATTGTTAGTTCTATTTGTAAGTATAGCTGTATTTCTCCCTGTCTTCATTTTTGTAACAATTGATTATGGCTTTTTCTATTCTCTATCATTAGCAATGGTGTGTATTGCTACTGGTTTGTCCTATTACCTAGGAATTGCTGTTCGTTTACGCGGTGGATATAAACTTTATTTGATCGGTGACTCTGTTTCGATGCTTTTAAGATGGGGTGGAGCTATTGTTCTGTGCATGCTGTTTTTCAGTATTGAACGTTTTTATCTTTTTATATTTCTTCTTAGTATTCCTTTGCTTTATCTCTATGTAAAGTGGTTAACAAGTAATATCTCCAACTCTGATTGTGTAGATTCATTTTATAATAAAGTTTCATTATCGGATTTTAAGAGCATATTTTACTTTGCAGGTTTTTTTGTTCTTATCGACTTTGCGTCTAGTGGTTTGAATTATGTTGACAGATTTTATGTTTCAGAGAGTGTGCGAGAAAACTACTTAGTAAACGCAGCAATTGGAACTCAACTATCTTCAATTTTTTTTGGTGCCTTAATTTCTACATTAATGCCAAGGCTGAAATCTATTGATATCAGTTTAGCTAAGAATTTATATCTTTCTTCAGAGAAAAAGTTACTCTGTTTAGTATTATTTATAGCCGTTTTTTCGTTCTTTTTAGGCCCGCTAATAGTGAGTTTTGTAGCAACTAGCGACGGCGATCCGTATTTATTACTCTTATTCTCTATTTCCCAATTTTTGCATTTCTACATAACGCTATCTTTTGTTTTTAGCTTGCATTTTTATAATCGTATAAGAATAGCTATAGTTTATTTGTTTGGTTTTTTAATTTACTGGATTTTTTTAAATTTTATAGATCCTGAAAACATACGTTTTATTTTGTATTTGAAGATAACGTTGCTTTCGATAATTTGTTTATATTCGAGAGTTAGCTTCTGGAGTAAAGTAAGTGATTGATAAGTTTTTACAGGATGTTACTAGAGCATATAGCTCAACCAGTTTTCTTGCTATTGTAAAGGCTGTTTTCATAAACCCGGGTACTCAAGCTTGCCTTTTAATCCGGTTGTCTCAGTGTTCTGGTAAAATTGGATATTTGATTTTTAGACATATGCTGATTTTTAAGCATGGTATTGATGTCGGTTATGGTTTGAAAATTGATGGTGGTCTGTATTTGCCTCACCCAGTTAACATCGTTATCGGTAAGGGAGTTGTTATAGAGAAACAGGTAACTCTATATCAAGGTGTAACTCTTGGTAAGAGTAAAGGCGCCTATCCTCAACTTATGAGCGGTGTCGTTGTATTTCCAAATTCAGTCATTGTTGGAAAGGTAAGTATTGCCGAAGGTGTAAGAATAAGTGCATTAAGTTTTGTTAAGGGAGATGTTAATGACTAAAGTAATGTTTGTCGCTTCAGGTGGGGGACATTGGGTGCAGTTGAGACTTTTAGACAAACAATTAGGCTCTTTTGAGCGAGTTTATGTTTCAACTCTTTCAGATTTTAAAGTTAAAGATAAAATGTATATTGTTAAAGATTGCAGTTTTAAAGAAAAAATTGAACTTTTGCGATGTTTATTTCAAATTTTGAAAATAGTGCGTAAAGAAAAGCCTACTACGATATTTACTACAGGCGCAGCACCTGGGATATTAGCTGTAATGTGTGGTCGTTTATTTGGTATTAATACGATCTGGGTTGATAGTATAGCTAATGCGGAACAGTTATCGTTAAGTGGAAAGTTGGCAAGACGAATATCAAATGTTTGTTGCTCTCAATGGGAAGATGTAGCTATTGCGAATAATGTTATGTTTTTAGGGAGGGTTGTATGATTTTTGTAACGGTTGGTACTCAACTTCCTTTTGATAGGCTTCTCAAAATGGTTGACGATGCCGTTAAAAATCTTAATGTAGAAGTCTTATATCAAATTGGCCCCAGTGAATTTCGACCTAGTACTGGAGTTATAAAAGACTATCTGACTTCTGAAGAATATCAGCTAATTATTTCTAAAAGTACGTTGATAATTTCTCATGCTGGAATGGGTACTATAATCACAGCTTTAGAAAACGCAATTCCTGCTATGATCGTGCCTCGAGAGTACTCTTTAGGAGAGCATAGAAATGACCATCAACTTGCAACAGCGCAAAGGTTTCTGAATACTAACGGAATTTATGTTGCTAGAACAAAGGAAGAAGTATCTGAGTTGATATCCAAATGTCTAACTTCTGATAGGAACCGCGTAGTCAATTTTGAGAATGAAAGTGTTAAAAAGCTTGCAAGTGAGTTAGCTCGTTATATTGTTTAATTGAATCCAATTTCGCTAAAATTCGCGCAAATTTTATTTTCTTTGTCTTTTTGATTTGGGGTCCAGCTTTTATCACTTCCTCCATGGAAGGTCTGAAATAATACTGTACTTATTTTTGAATTATCGTTATATATTTCTCGAAATTTAATACCTGTTTCATCTAATATTTTTTTTTCATTTACTTTCAATAATATTTTTCCGGGGGTTCTTTCTAAATTTAATGTAACGCTTAATTCTATTCTGTATTCTCTATTTTTTTGCATGGTGAATTCTGTTTTAGTTGACTCGCCGTATTTTTGGCCATTTTTTTGAGTGTACTTATATATGATTAATTGTCCACTACCACCAAACATCAATCTAACGCTCCACTGATCTTTCTGTCGTTTATTTCCACCAGTTGTTGGTTTCTCAGAACCGATTCCAGGTAGTTTTCCACCGCGTCCAAAATCAAAGTTGTCACAAAACTTTATTGTGTAGTAAAGAGTTCCAGACTCCGTCTTGTAAGGTGTTTTTAAATTCGATATAACTCTCTCAGAGCCAATGTCATTAGGCTGGTAATATACAGTTATTGAATTTTCATCTATCTCTACATTTGATTTTTCTTTTAAGGTGTTTAGTATTTCACTTGGGCTATACGTTTTTACTGCAATCGCTTTTTGAGAATATGATGTTAAAATGAGAAGTAGAGCTAATGTTAAGTGTTTTTTTAACAAGGTCATATTTAATTACGCAATTTTATTGGACATGCCGCAAATCAGTGTATAAAACAAATAGGATTAAGCTATGAGCAATTAGGACTACTTAGCAAGCACTTAACTGAAGTTGTAACAACATCCTATAAATTCTTTTTGGTGTCAACTTTACTTTATTTATGTAAATCCATTTCGAACGGTAAAAGTCCTGAGAGTTGTCTAATTAAGTTGTGTAAGATCCATCGTTAAATTTTATGCCGTGGATTAAGACTTTTAATTAGTAAAACAGATAATCGATCACGATCAACGTCCTTTCCATGCAAATTTTTGTTGTTCATGTAAGGGTGTTGTTTGTTTAGTAGGAACAGTGTTGGAGGGCGAAGCAAGTTGCTTAACTTGAAACTTAAATCGAAATTGATGTTGTTTCTTGAAAGCATAGCCGTAATGTTTTTACTTACTGCTGTATCTCTGGTGTTGTTACATGCACACCCTACCAGTTTTAAGCTGATTTCGCCGCTGGCGATGGCACTGGCCGGTACCGACAACGTGCTGCATGTTTTTGTTGGCGCTGTGCTGCCGTTTAGCCTGGCGATAATATGCCGGGTGGCGCAGCGTTCTGCCAGGTTTAACCTGATATTTTTTATGGTGTTTCCTGTGTGTTATGCACTGGATGAGTTTATTCAGTCTTTTACACCGCACCGCAAATCAGACTGGGCTGATTTTGGTATGTCTTTAGCTGGCTGGCTAATGGCCATTAGCGTCTGGTGTTTACTGCATGTGTGTAAAACAAGGTTAAGCCGTCGCTAGCGCGGCTTTATGTGCACCCCGCACTGTAACCGCTTTGCTAAACAACAAATTTACCGCTTGGTTATTAAAAAATCGCCTATGCTTGGTTTTTGCACAATGCTAACAGGGCTTTTATGCAGCACCACGATCATCTTACGGTACTTAACAGCAGCGAAGACTTGATAGTTAAACTGTCGCACTTACACGGCTTAATTCAGCGGCATCACCCTTTTATAGAGCGGGTAGCGTTGGCGCTGTATGATGACGCAACCGATATTGTCCGCACCTTTGTTTATAGTGGCGAACAAAGTGCGCTTAACCACTACCAGGCCAAGTTAGCTGACTGCTATTCGTTAAATAGTATGGTAATTAAGCAACAACCCCGGGTTGAAAACGACTTAGCCGTGTTTCTTGACAGTACACACCGCCATGCTGTGCAAATTTATAAGGCCGGTTACCGCGCCAGTTATACACTGCCATTGTTTTGGAACCATAGCTTGCTGGGTTTTGTGTTTTTTAATGCCAAAACCAGCAATGTGTTTACCGAGCAATGCATGCAAGAGCTGGATGTTATCGGGCATCTGTTAAGCCTGGTACTGCTAAATGAAATGACTAACGTACGTACCTTGCTGGCCACGTTGCGCTCGGCGCTGGACCTTACCCATTCGCGCGACCCTGAAACCGGTTACCATTTAGAGCGCATGTCGCGCTATTCACGCTTAATTGCCCGTACTACTGCCGAGCAGTTTGGCCTGGATGACCACTTTGTTGAGCACGTGTTTTTATTTTCGCCATTGCATGATCTGGGCAAAATGGCCATTCCTGACAGTGTATTGCTAAAGCCCGGCAAGCTTACCGAAGAAGAGTACAACGTGATGAAAGGCCACTCTGAAGCCGGGCTGGCGTTAATTGACAAATTACTGATTAACTACGGCCTGGATGGCGTTAACTATATCAGTATGCTGCGCAACATAGTGTTGCACCACCATGAAGCCTGGAACGGCAGCGGCTATCCGATGGGGTTGGCCGGTGCGGCTATACCGGTAGAAGCCAGAATTGTTGCTGTAGCCGATGTATTTGACGCGTTAACCAGCGAGCGGCCATACAAAAAAGCCTGGAGTAACGACGACGCCTTTGCCAAATTACAAGAGCTGGCCGGAGTGACGCTTGATCCGGTATGTGTGACTGCACTGTGCAATAACGTTGCAGAAGTGTCTGATATTCAGCAAAGCTTTAAAGAGCGCTGTTTTGGCTAGGGTATTTAACGTAAAAATATTATGGGATATGATTTATATCTAAATTAGCACGTAATCTTCAAATGGACACTTAGCTTCTAAAAGTAATACAGCGTATGCCAGTTGAGTTACATTTGCTCTTATTGATGACAGTGATTCGCTATCAGCTATTTTTCCCCACGCGCCAATCGTACCTATTTAATGCACGTGCCAGTCGAATATATATTTCTAAAGTGCTTCAGCGTTTAGAGTTTCAGGATGTAATTCCCAATAGTTTTTGCTAATAAAATTTCCTATTTAGCGATACCCAAAAATAATGCTAGGCGTCTCTCGATTTCTTGCATCAGTGATTGTTCAATGACACCAATTCTGCTGCCGGCTTTTTCCCTCGCTATGGTCATCGCTTTATCGATCATCACTTGGGAATCTTTTGTCAGCCCATTTTTCTTGTTTCCTGGCACCGTCACTCTGATTAGTGGCGCCTCAACGATCTTAGATGTAACCGGTAAAATCGTTATGCTTGGATGCATGTCGAAATTATCTGATTGAACTACTAGCGCTGGGCGCGGTTTACCGTAATCCCCTTGCATGGCCACAGTGATTAGGTCACCTCGTTTCATTCCCAGCCCTTAATATCATTCAGTGAATTTTCCAACAATTCAGTCAATTCGATATCGCCTTCATCGCTAGATGCGACTATAAGGCTCTGTCTTTTGCACTCAGCTGAAAAGCCAGCAGCCCTAGTATCAGGCACCCATATTTGAATCGGACGCAAACCAGCGCGTCTGAGACGGTCTCTGTGCTGCTGAACTCTTGTTGCAATATTTGGCATAGCTATCTCCTTTTGTTGTTACATGAAACATGATAGCTCTAATTGTTTCATGTAACAAGTTTATCCTGCTCGTTACGTAACGCTTTCGTATTTTATGGCCTTTGGCCATGCAGCGAGCATCGACTGGAAGGAGACGCACAGCGGGAACACATCGCCGCTTTCACTAAAAAAGCAGTTTTTAATCTAACCTATTGAAAAATAATCTTATTTATTTACCATATTCGGGCAACATCGGCTATTAAAAACAGGCCCCGCATTGCGGGGCCTGATGCTTACAACGTAATGATTATTACTGCTTAGCGGTTTTTCTGCGGCTAAAACCCAGGCCGGCTAAGGCCAGGCCAAATACTGCCAGGCTGGCTGGCTCTGGTACCACGGAAAAGCGCACGTCAGTAAAGGTGTTGCTGTTGCCTTCAAAGCTTGATACCGCAGCCCAGGTGCCGGTTAACCAGCTGTTGCCTGGTAAAAAGCCACGTACATCACCTGTCCAGAAGTCAATACCGGTTAAACCTGGGGTAGCTTGCAGGCTTGCTACATCGTCCCATGAGATATAGGCATACCAGGAGGTGGCGAAGTCCCAATTGTTAGTGGCGGTATTGAAGTAATAAAACTGAGTAAACCATTCTAACAAGCCGTCATTCCAACCCAGGCTTGAATCACCGTTGTCGGTAGTGCGATCCAGCGCTGCTAAATCCAGCCGGCTGGCAATGCGGATGTCGTCTGTCATATAAAACAGATCCTGAGGCAGCAAAGTAGAGCCAAGGCTGTAAGGGGTTGGGAAACCACCTACATCGCCAATGCCAGGTGCCAGATAGCTAACCGCGCCAGGGGCAACATTAGTTTGTGTAGTTTGAATTAATGCTGCCTGGCTGCTTAAGCTAAAGCACAGGGCGGCAGCAGTTAATGCAGATTTTAATAAAATGTTCATATTTATCACCTTTGTTATAAACCTGCTGGTTTTTAGCAATAATTGCGCCAAAAATAAAAACCTTATATAACAATTAGATACGAATTGGTGTTTTGCTAAGTGTAAGATTTTATGACGAAAAACCTGTATGCGCGGTAATGTTGGCGTAAAGTGGCCAGCTAAGACAAAACACTCATTTACGCTAAATATCTTTAGGTTGTCGTCTTAATGTCACAATGGCATGCTGTAATTTGTATAAAATTTAACCTGCGCATGTAACTATATTGTAATTTTTGGTGTGTGCGCTTAGTAAGGTTATGATATTTAATGCAATATACTACTTATTAGAAATAACTGTTACAGCATTGATTTGAATTAAAAGCACCATATTAGTGAGTTGTTGCACATAAAATGTGCAGCCTTTTTGCAGTTAATTAGTTGTTTTCTATTTGTAGCCTGTTTTTCTTGCATTAGACGGGCAATATGGTAAATTGTCGGCGTTTTAAGTACAGCCAGTTTTTGTTATGCCCAGCGTTAACCCTGCGCTGTGTAAGGTTGCAGATAACACCCGGCGTATAAATACAGCGTGTCAGGCTGTGTTGGGTGAGCAAACTTAAGCCATAACTTTTAGGCTGTAACGCTTTACCCCGGTTAAATGGAGTTAACACAGTGAACAAGCAAACCTTTCGTTATACGGGGCATGCCTCGTCTGTTATTTATCGCTTGATTGATCTGCTGATATTGGCTGCGGTGTTTGTCGTAGGCGTTAAGCTTTACGATGTAACACTAAACAGCAAATACGCACTGCTGCTGTGTGCCTATCTGGTGTGCTATTCCTACCTGGCTGAGTCGGTGCAGCTGTATCGCTCGTGGCGGGTTGGCCGCTTTTCCCGCATGTTGGTATTGTTGGCAGTGGTACATACGCTGGCGTTTTTACTGGTGCTGGCAGCCTTGTTTGTGTTTAAACAATCTGAAGCCTTTTCGCGTGCGGTATTGGTAGGCTGGTTTGTCGGCTCTATTTGTACGCTGGTGTTATGGCGCTGCGCTGCCAAGGTGGTTAAAACCGTGCAACGTCGCCGTGGTTTGGCCATGCAAAAGGTTGCCATTATTGGTGCTAGTGACAGTGGGCTTAATTTATTTCGTGAAATTTCAAGCCACCCTGAACTGGGCTTTGAATGTATCGGCTTTTTTGATGACCGCACTGCCGATCGTCTGCCGCAAGAGGCGCAATCGCATTTATGTGGCGGCTTTAACCGCGCCTTAGAGTTGGCCCGCAGTGGCGAGCTGGTTAAGTTGTATATTTGTTTGCCGATGCTGGCTGAGCAGCGGGTGGCACAGATGATCACCGAGCTTGGCGATACCACGGTAGACGTATTGCTGGTGCCAGACTTTTTAATGAAGAACCTGATGCATGGCCGCATTGGCAATGTGGGTGACGTAGACACCATCAGTGTGTTTGAATCACCAGGCTTTGGTATTCAGAACTTTTACAAGCGCAGTTTTGATATTGCTTTTAGTTTTGGTGTCTTAGTCGCAATTTCTCCGCTATTGGTGTTAATTTCGCTGTCAGTAAAGCTAACGTCGAAAGGCCCGGTGTTGTTTAAACAAGACCGTTATGGTCTGGATGGCCGCCGCATTGGGGTGTATAAGTTTCGCTCGATGCGTGCCATGGAAAACGGTGGCAAGGTAGTACAGGCAACGCGCAACGACAGCCGCATTACGCCGGTAGGCGCCTTTTTGCGCCGCACCTCGCTGGATGAGCTGCCACAGTTTTTTAACGTCTTAATGGGCGACATGTCTGTTGTCGGACCGCGCCCGCATGCTGTTGCACACAACGAAGAATATCGTAAACAGGTTGCATTTTATATGTTGCGCCATAAAATGCGCCCCGGCATTACCGGCTGGGCGCAGATAAATGGTTGGCGCGGCGAAACCGACACATTAGAAAAAATGGAAATGCGGGTTAAATTTGACCTGGATTACATTCGCAACTGGTCGCTACTGTTTGATATAAAAATAATCTTAAACACCTTGATAAAAGGTTTTGTTAACAAAAACGCTTATTAATAAGGACGTTCAATGTTTAAACTTTCTCCTGTCACACTTGGCTTAGTTGCTTTGGGTTTAACCACGCAGCTTAGTGCAAATGAATTTGCTGTAGCCAGTATCGCCACTGAAAGCGGTATAGATTTTACGCCTATGCTGCAGGCGCGTTTGAGCCACAACGATAACATTGCCAGTGCCAGTGCGAACGAAGAGTCGAGCTGGATTTTAGCGCTGACACCCAGCCTGCGCGCTATGCTGCAAGATGGTGCTAACCTGTATACGGCTTCTGTCAGTGCAGCCAGTGGCACTTATTTCTCCAGCTCGGATGACAACTTCCTTGATTTTTTCGCTGATGCCAAGGCTAAGGTTGAGTTAAACCAGAGCAACCGTTTTGAAGTCGGTGCGGAGTATGTGTCAGGTCATGAAGACCGTGGTACCGGCGTATCAGAGGGTTTAGGCAACGCCCAGCAAAAACCAGCTGAATTTGATACGGTGAATATCAAAGCACATTACGAGTATGGCGCTATGTCTACACCGGCCCGCGTTCGCTTGATGGTTGGTTTGTACGACAAAGAATTCAGCAATTATGAAAATCTTACCCTGTACCGTAACTATGACAGCGTGTCTTACGGCGCAGCATTTTATTACGACACCCAGGCGACCAGCCGTGTTGTAACCGAAATTACCCGCGAAGACATCAGTTATGATGTAGTTGACCCAACCGGTTTACGTGACAGTGTAACAACCAACTACCGCATAGGTATGGAGTGGGAAGCTACGGCATTAACGTCGGGCAGTTTCCGTGTTGGCTATCAGGATAAAAACTTTGACAACGCTGCGCGTAAAGACTTTAGCGGCATTACCTGGAACGCGTCGGTGGCTTATGCGCCGCTGAGCTATTCGACATTTCAGTTAAGCACCGGCCGTCAGGCTAAAGATCCAAACGTTCAGGGTGATTACGTAAAAGAAACCCTGCACAGCGTAAGCTGGAAGCACGATTGGTCTGAATTGTTGTCCAGTTCTGTTGGTTTTAACTATAGCCACGAAGACTATTCAGGCGCTGACCGTACTGATAAAACCAAAGGCTTTAATCTGGCCGCTAACTACTTGCTGCGCAGCAATATTTTGCTAACGGCAGGTACCGATTTAACGCGGAAGTCTTCTACCGTTGAAAACATTCGTTTCGACAGAAATGTGTTTTACGTTGGAGTTCAAGCGGGTTTCTGATGCTGACACTGAAACAAGTATTGTTACTGGGAGGGCTGGCATTTGCCAGCCTGAACGTTTTTGCTGACGACAGTTATCTGTTGGGTGCTGGCGATAAAATTGATATCCGGGTGTTTGGCCAGGATGATTTAGCCCTGCAAACCCAGCTTACCGATAGCGGTACGATTAACTATCCGTTTTTAGGCAGCATTAAGGCTACCGGCTTAACGCTGAAACAGCTTGAGCAGCTTATTTATCAGGGCCTTAAGGGCGATTACCTGGTAGAGCCTAATGTGTTTGTTGGCATTGACGAGTACCGGCCATTTTACATTCATGGTGAAGTGAAAAAACCGGGTGCTTATCCTTATCAACCGGGAATGACCGTAAACCAGGCGGTGGCGTTGGCTGGCGGCCTGACCGAGCGTGCTTCACGCGATCGTATTGTTATTGCCCGCGAAGCCAATAAAGCCCAAACCGAAAACGGTACGCTAAACAGCCGGGTGCTGGCGGGTGATACCCTGACTATTTTACAGAGATTCTTTTAAATGCAGCTTGAAACAATGCGTGCTGATGGCGCCGGTTCGGCAGTTCAGGTTATTGATTTAAAAAAAACCTTTAATGTAATTTACCGTGCTAAGTGGCGCATTATGGCGTTTACGCTGTTGTGTGGTGCGCTGGCAACGCTGGTGTTGTTAAATATGGCGCCGGTATACCGCGCTACCTCAACCTTGTTGTTAGAGGCGACTCAGGCACGGGCGATTAAAATTGAAGAAGTTTACGGCTTTAACTCATCGCAGCAGGAATATTACCTGACGCAGTTTGAGGTATTAAAGTCGCGTTCTATCGCCGAGCAGGTATTTAACCGGCTGGATGTTGCCAACCATCCGGAATATCAACCCAAGCCCGGTGTTAAACAGCAATTGCTGGCACTGCTGCCGTTTTTACCGCAGCAGGGAGCAGAGCACGATGCTGAATATGCGGCATTTTTACAGCGTAAACAGCAGTTGGACGCCTTTGTCAGCAATATTGCTATTGCGCCGGTTAGACGTACCCAGTTAGTGCGGCTGAGTTTTAGCTCTGAAGACCCGCAGCTGGCGCGTGCCGTGGCAAACGCCCTGGGCGATGAATATATTAACAGCCAGCTGGATGCACGCTTGGGTATTACGCAAAAGGCCAGTAGCTGGCTGGGCGGGCGCGTGGCAGAGCTGCGTGAACGGCTTGAGCAAAGCGAATTAAAGCTGGAGCAATTTCGCGCAGAGCATAACCTGGTTGATGTTGAAGGCGTAACGTCTTTAGATCAGCGTGAGCTGGAGCGTTTAAACGAGCAGCTATCTGTAGCGCGTGCCCGTAAAGCAGAGACTGAGGGCTTTTTAGCTTTGGTACAACGCTTTCGCCGTGACGACATACGTGGCCTGGAAAGCCTGCCGGAAATTACCTCGCATGTTTCTATACAAAATGTAAAGCGCGAGGTGTTGATCACTGAACGTAAAGTGTCAGAGTTGGCTAAGGTCTTCGGCCCTAAACACCCAAAGATGATCTCGGCTCAGGCTGAGCTGCAAACGGTGCAGAAAAGTCTGGCGCAACAAATTTTGCGCCTGATAGACGGCGTAGAAAAAGAAGCCCAGGCGGCTGCCGAGCGTTTAACTGCGCTGGAGCAACGTTTTGCCCAGGCCAGAAGCCGGTTTTCTGGTTTAGGATCAGTAGAAGCCGATTATCGTCGCTTGGATCGGGAAGTGCAAACTAACCGTCTGTTGTTTAATAACTTTATGGACAGACAAAAAGAAACCGAAGTAACAGGTGACTTTGATGCGCCGATAGCCCGGTTTACTGATTTAGCCGGTTTGCCAACCGAGCCTGAAAAACCGAATAAAAAGTTGATATTGTTGCTGGTATTGGTAGCTGCCGGCGGTTTTGCTACCGTAATGGCATTGGTATTTGATGCGCTGAACGATACCGTTAAACATCTGGCTGATGTCGAAAATATGCTGCAACAACGTGCATTGGGCTTTTTGCCCCGTGGTGCGAAAAAAGCCGGCGAAACGCAGCGTGCGCGGGCGTTTTTTGACCGCACACAACGCCAGCATAAAGAAGCAGTGGCCAATATCCGCACCGGTTTATCCTTACTGGCAATTGATAAGCCATTAAAAGTGATTGAGGTTACCTCATCTTATCCGGGCGAGGGTAAAACCTCTGCCAGCCTTAATCTGGCATTTGCTTTTGGTGCGCTGGAGCGGGTATTATTGATTGATGCTGATATGCGCAAGCCTACACTGGGTGCAAAATTGGGCTTGCCTGGCTATCAAACCGGCCTGGCCAATGTATTGTCCGGTACAGAAAAGCTCAGCGATTGTATTGTTAGGGACGAGCAAAGCGGCGTTGATGTGCTTACCGCCGGTGCTGTGCCGCTAAATCCATTGGAGCTGTTAGCTGGTGGCGCCTTTAACAAGCTGTTAAATGAGCTAAAAGCAGATTACGACAAGATTATTGTTGATACGCCGCCGGTGCAGCTGGTTAGTGATGGCTTACTGTTGGCGCCGATGTGTGACGCGGTTATTCTGGTGGTTAAAGCCGACCATACCCGCAGCCCGGCGGTAAAAAATTCTATAGCGAAGATCAATCAAGCACATGGTAACCTGTATGGTGTTGTGTTAAACCAGATGGATACCGAAAAAGCAGCCAGTTACTACGGCCAATATGGCCAGTATGGTTACTATGGTACAGAGCAGGCATAACCCTTGATTGATTTACATTGTCATATTTTACCGGCAATTGATGATGGTGCAGCCGATATGGCTGAAGCCCTGGCGTTGCTGCGTCTGGCGCAGCAGCAAGGTATCAGCCATATGGTGGCAACGCCGCATGTGCAATCGGGTTACTATGACAATAGCGTAACGGTAATTACCGATGCACTACAGCAGCTGCGCCAGGCAGCCGCCCAGGCTGGTATTGATATTCAGCTTGCCGCTGCAGCCGAGCTACGGGTTGAGCCCCAACTTCTTCAGTTGGCCGAGCGTAAAGCGTTGCCTTTGCTAGGCCATTATCAAAACGATATGTTGCTGTTGTTGGAGTTTCCACACAGCCATATACCGCCTGGCAGCGACAAGCTGATTAAATATCTTGCCCGGCTTGGTTACCGTATTATGGTGGCTCACCCGGAGCGCAACCGCGAATTGCAACAAGAGCCGGACAAAATTAACCAGTTAAAACGGCTGGATTGTCTGTTTCAGCTCACCGCCGCTTCGGTGCTGGGCGTGATGGGCGATAAACCGATGCAATTGGCCCGCCAGTATCTTAGCGACGGCATTTTTACCGTGGTGGCCACAGATTGCCATTCGTTAAAACGCCGGCCGCCACAATTGGCGCAGGCGAAAGCACAGATCGCCAGCTGGTTGTCGCCAGAGCTGGCACAGCAGCTTTGCGTGGATACACCGGCGCAGATCAGCCAGTCGTTGTTTGCCAGCGCTGCCGGCGTCAGGGTTGCCAGCTGATGCAAGCGAATAGTAGCCGCTGGGTTTATCCGCTACTGGCTCTGCTGATGTTACTGGCGGTGGTGTTGTTGCTACGCCAGGGCCTGGCCAGTGCGTATCATTTTAAATCGGTGTTTTATCTCGACAGCTGGCACAGCAGCAAAACGCTTTCTAATACCGCTTATCAGGATGCGAAAGCGGCTGCTGAGCGCGCCGTGCAATTAGATAGTGCCAACCCGCATTACAGGTTAATGCTGGCCCGTACGTTAGAGTGGGGGCATCATCAGCAGCTGGAGCACATCGACACTGGGCTGCTGAACCAGCTGTATCAACAAGCGCTGGCGCAGCGGCCACAATGGGGCGACGGCTATGCCGCTTACGCTTATGCGTTGGCCTGGGTATTAAACCAACCTGATGCTGCGGCTGAGCAACTGTTGCTGGCTGAGCAATTCGGGCCCTATATGCCACAGCCACTGCTGTTAAGCGTAAGGCTGGCCAACGATTTCTGGCCACACCTAAACCAGAAGTTTAAAGCTCAATATTTTCATAACCAGTTAAAGCTGGCCAAAGCCTATTACCCGGTTTATCGCCAGTTTATTACCTTATCCCGTAATAGCCCGCTGCAAAAAGTGCAGTGCGCTTACTTACGTCAGCAGGCGCTTAGCTCAGACGAATATAGCCGTCTGCAACGCCAGCTGTGCCAACATTGGCCAAAATCAGTTGGCTAACGTAGCCACATTACCCTGGCTTGGCAGTTTTTTACTGCCCTACCGTAATCGCGTGCTGTTGGCTCTGCTGTTTTTATTGATTGGCTCGCTTAGCTGGCTGGCGTTGGGCCAGGGTGTGCGTTTATTGGTCGATGAAGGCTTTGTAGCGGATAACGGTGCGCGGTTAAATCAAATTACCCTGGGTATTTTGCTGGTGTGCACGCTGGCGTCTGCTGCGGTATTTTGCCGCTTTTATTTAATGACCTGGTTGGGCGAGCGGGTGAGTGCCGATATCCGTAACCGCGTTTATCAGCATATGCTTAAACTGTCGCCGGCATTTTACAGCCAGATGCGCACCGGCGAAGTTATCTCCCGTTTTACTGCCGACACCACCTTGCTGCAAAGTGTGGTGGGTTCTAGCCTGTCTATGGCACTGCGCTCTACCGTGACGGCTATTGGCGGTTTGCTGATGATGGCGCTAACCAGCTATAAAATGACCGGCCTGGTGTTACTGGCGGTACCGCTGGTCTTGTTGCCCATTATTGTACTGGGGCGCAAAGTACGCAGTTTGTCGCGGGCCAGCCAGGACAGGTTAGCTGATGTTGGTGCCTATGTAGATGAAAGCCTGCACGAAATTCACACCGTACAGTCATACGGCCACGAGCCGCGTGATAAGCAGTTATTTGCCGGCCACATTGAACAGGTGATGCAAGCGGCAAAGCAGCGCATTGTTTACCGCTCATTGCTTATAGCTGCGGTAATGCTGCTGAGTATCAGTGCCATGGTGCTGATAAGCTGGGTGGGCGCGCGTGATGTAATGGCGGGCAGAGTAAGCGCGGGTGAGCTGACCGCGTTTATGTTTTACGCAGTCATGGTGGCGGGCAGCGCGGCTACTATCAGTGAGGTTATCGGTGATATTCAGCGTGCCGCCGGCGCTACCGAACGGCTGATTGAACTGGCTACCGCACCGGTAGACATTTGCTCACCGCTGCTGCCGCAACAGCTAAAACAGCCAGTTAGTGGTGCGCTGAGCATACGTCAGTTAAGTTTTGCCTATCCGCAAGCCGCCGATAAAACTGTGCTTAGTCAGTTAAATGTTGACATTAAACCCGGTGAACGCATTGCGCTGGTAGGCCCCAGCGGCGCCGGTAAAACCACCTTGTTTCAGCTGCTGCAACGTTTTTATCAACCCGCTGCCGGGCAAATTTTGCTCGATGGCACTGATATCAGCCAACTGGATCTGGCTGAACTTCGCGCTCAGTTTGCCCTGGTGCCGCAAGAGTCGGTGATCTTTGCCACCACAGTGCTGGAAAACGTGCGCTACGGCCGGCCGGACGCGACAGAGCAAGAGGTAATTGCCGCCTGTGTTGCGGCGCGTGCCGATGGTTTTATCCGTGATTTTACTGATGGCTACGCTACCGAGTTGGGTGAGCGCGGTGTGCGCTTATCCGGCGGCCAAAAGCAGCGTATTGCCATTGCCCGGGCTATTTTGGCTGACCGGCCGGTATTACTGCTGGATGAAGCCACCAGCGCACTGGATGCTGTAAGTGAGCAGCAGGTACAGCAGGCGCTGGACTATTTAATGCAAAATAAAACCACGCTGATTATTGCCCACCGTTTAGCTACCGTTATTAATGCTGATCGGATCTTGCTGCTGGATCAGGGGCGCCTGACAGACAGCGGTACGCATCAGCAGCTGCTGCAAAGCAGCCCTTTGTATCAGCAATTAGCCCGCTTGCAACTGTTAAGCTGATAGGTTGTTGCCGGTGCCACCGGCTGCTAGCCAGTAACAGCAATAGCTGTCGCATCTTAACGCCGTGCCAGCTATAGTTAATCTACACCATAGCTATCGACAGCGATCTAAAGGAATGCCGTATGCCGCAGGGCTCTGATGGCCAGCACCTTACCGGGCCGGATGACAATATACTGGTGTTTGCAGCTGATACCGACGCAGACAACGCGCCGCTGGCCAGCTGGACGGTACTGATTGTTGATGACGACGCCGAAATTCATCAGATCACCAAATTGGCGCTGCGCGACTTTAATTTTCAGCAGCACAAACTTAATTTTATCAGCGCCTACAGTGCTGCCCAGGCCCGTGAACTGCTGGCAACCACGCATGATATTGCGCTGATCTTGCTTGACGTGGTAATGGAAACCGACGACGCCGGCTTAACGCTGGTGCGCTATATCCGCGACAACTTGCATAACAACCTGGTCAGAATTATTCTGCGCACCGGCCAGGCAGGTCAGGCCCCTGAACAGCGCGTGGTGCAGGACTACGATATTAACGATTATCGTGCCAAAACCGAGCTGACGGTACAGCGCCTTACAACCTCGGTAGTGTCGGCCTTGCGGGCTTATGTGGCTATTGAACAGTTGGCCCAGTTAAATACTAACCTCGAGCAGCAGGTACAGGCCAGAACCGCAGAGCTTGAAGCCAGTAATCAGCAATTGCAGCAAACCCTGGCTGAACTGGAAGCCGGCGAGCGTGCCGGCAAGCAAGTGCAGTTTAAAATGCTGCCGCCACAGGATTTTTGCGTGGCACAATTTCACTTCAGCCATGCGTTGTACCCGTCTGAGTTTATGAGTGGCGACTTTGTCGACTATTTTGCCGCCGACGAGCACAAGGTGGTGTTTTATATTGCCGATGTGTCGGGCCATGGCGTGGCGTCAGCCTTTGTTACCGTGTACTTAAAACGTTTTATCAGCGCCAACCTTGAACTTTACCGCCGTGGCAGTTCGGCTAAAGTGGTAGACCCTGCAGCATTGCTAACTGGCCTGAACACCGAATTACTGCAGGAAAAAATCGACAAATATATCGCCTTGTTTTACGCCGTGCTGGATACCCGCAGTGGCGACATAACCTATGCCAATGCCGGAGCCTTTCCCTGGCCCTTGTTATTGCAGGCTGCAGATGCCGGTTATTTGCCGTTAAAAAGCACCCCGGTGGGCATGTTCGACTTTGCCGCTTACACCAATCAATGTTTGCAACTGCAGCCGGGCGGTCGTTTGTTACTGTTTTCTGACGGTATTTTAGACTTACTGCCACAGCAGGCTACGGAGCAAAAACTGCAATATTTGCAGCAATCTGGCCAGCAGCACAGTGATATCAGTGCATTGCTGGAGGCATTGGAGATTGATCCTACGCAGCCATTGCCGGACGATTTAACTATACTGACACTGACACGCTTTTAACCTGCAGGAGGGATAATGCCAGAGCAAGAGCAAATTTTGTTTGCCTGTGTGGATAACTGCTGTTATTTCAAACTACGAGGCGCGCTGCGCTACACCAATGCGACCGGCATGGACGATCTGGTAGAGCGGCTGTTCAGCCAGCACACCGCCTGCAACCGGGTGGTGGTCGATTTAAACGAAACCAGCTTTATGGACAGCACCTATATTGGCCTGCTGGCTGGCCTGGCGCGTTATTGTCAGCTGCAACAACTGCCACGGCCAACGCTGTTTTCGACCAATGCCGAGGTGAACGAGCTGCTGTTTAGTCTGTGCCTGGAGCAGGCCTTTGATATTGTGCAACAACCCACCCATCAGGTGCTTGCCATGGCGGCAATAGGCACACAGCAATACACTGAACAGCAGCAAGGAGAGATGATCCTGCGGGCGCACGAGGCACTGATTGCATTGAACGACAGCAATAAGTCGCAGTTTCAGCCGGTGGTTGATTTACTGAAACAACAATTAAAATAGCGGCCGCACAGACCAATTAGCTGTTTTATCGCAAACCGGCGGCGAAGCTGTTTGGCAGGTGCTACAGTGGGCCAACGGTTGTTATGGCAACGGATCTAAAATGAATAAGCAGTTTTGGTCAACGATTTTACTAATAGGTTTCATAACAATGGTGCCTGCTGTTAGCAGTGACACTGTTCAGCCGCAAGCACCGTACACCTTGTTTGATCAGGTGCATGTATTACCGATGGACTCAAATCAGTTGCTGCGCAATCAGCGCGTGCTGGTGCAGGGCGATCGTATTATTGCCGTTGCGCCAGCGGCTGAACTAGCGCTGCCAAAAGGTGCCACCGTGATTGACGGGGCGGGGCGTTACCTGATGCCGGGCCTGGCAGAAATGCATGGCCATGTGCCGCCGCTGGCCGATTTCAGCGGCATGCCAGCGCGCTATTTAGACGATGTATTAACACTGTATCTGGCCGGTGGCGTGACCACAGTGCGAGGCATGTTGGGGCATGATCAGCAATTGCGTTTAAAAGAGGATATTGCCACCGGCAAGCGTCTGGGGCCAACCTTGTATCTGGCTGGGCCCAGCTTTAATCAGCATACGGTAACCTCAGCAGAGCAAGCGCGTGAACGGGTGCGCCAGCATAAGCGGGAAGGCTGGGACTTACTGAAAATTCACCCGGGTTTAAGCCTCACGCACTATCAGGCGATAGCCGATGAAGCAAAACAACAAGGCATCGATTTTGCCGGCCATGTGCCGGAGGCGGTAGGCATTGAGCAGGCTATTTTGCTCGGCAGCCGCACCATCGACCATTTGGATGGTTATATGGCAGCCTTGGGCGGTTTTGATAAAGCACTGACGGCTGCCGATATGGCGCCACTGGTGGCGCTGACTAAGAGCAACAATGTGGCGGTAGTGCCTACTCAGGCGCTGTGGCAAACCATTATTGGCGCATCTGATGCCAGGCAGCTGCAAAACTATGACGAGCTGAAATATATGCCGACGCGGGTAATCGCCGGTTGGCAACGTTATTTGCAACAGCCGGGCGGCGCTTATTACAGCGGTGATACGGCGGCGCTGCATGCACAAAACCGCCAACGCTTACTGCGGGCGTTAAATGACGCCGATGTCACTATCTTAATGGGTACCGACGCGCCGCAGCTATATAGCGTGCCCGGGCTGTCGCTGCGCCGCGAACTGCCACAGATGGCCGCCGCAGGCATGAGTAATTACGCTATTTTGCGCAGCGGCACTGCGCTGGTGGGCGAGTATTTTGCTGATAAAGACCGCTTTGGCCAGGTAAAAGCCGGCCAGCGTGCCGATTTACTGTTGCTGGAGGGTAATCCGCTACAGGATTTATCCGTGCTGTATCAGCCGGCCGGGGTAATGGTGCGCGGCCAGTGGCTAAGCCGCGCCACGCTTGATAGCAAATTGGCAGAAATAGCCGAAGCTCGGCTGTCAGAAAATAGTGCAGCAGCAAAGTAGTTATATCAACAACTTACCAAAAAACTGATTCTCAGGGCTTTTGTAAAATGAGCAGACCTTTATACGGTAAGCCCTGATTACTAAGCGCGTCTTTTTAAGCCCTAAATACTTATATTTGTTTAAACTGCCGTTGTGTTATGCGCCGATTTTGGGGAGCCATGAAACACTGCTGATCGCAAATATGCCTATTGCCATCGCAGCGCAAAACACAAAGATGAGACTGGCGACGGCGCTCTGGTAGCGTTTGTTTTTAGGCTTGCTGGCCCAAAAATACAGTTCCAGCACTGCTAGCGGCAGCAAATACTGGGCAAAGGACACCACTTCGAGGAAAGGACCGGTGAAGGTTTTGCCGTCGATGCCGATGCCGCCTGTAGCGATAAACCAGCCAAACACCATCAGTCGAAGAAACCACACTGCGCTGACTACCATAAACAGCCGCAGTGCCCAGCGGCGGTGTGCGGCAAAGTTGCGTTTGATTGCGTAGTAAAGGGCTATGGGCACAAAAAGCATTACCAGCACGCCGCTGCCGGTGACACCAATATCCTGGATCAGTGAACCGATGACCCGCTCCCGCGACCAGGTGAGGTAGAATCCAGCGATACTGACAATCACCGAAGCGCTCATAAAGAACCAGCCGCTGCTACGGTGCAATAGGGGCAGTTTACTACGGATGGCTGGCACCAGCTGAATTTGACCGGCGGCAATAATCAGACCCGCCAGCAGAATATGGATTGCCAGTGCCATATTGCCAATGTCGTCTTCGGCGATAAAGCCATTTGCCAGATGGGTTCCTGCAAAGCCACCGACACCATCCGCGGCAAACCGCAGGCCGTAATAGCCCGCGATATAAGCCACGAACAGCCACTGGCCTATAGCGGTGATGATAAACCCGGTTTTGGCTGAGCGGGCAAGCCAGTCTGGTTTAGGTTTTTGGCGCATAGACGTGTTGGCGTCAATTGTAATATCGGTCATTGTGTTTCCTCGTATTTTTGCGGGCATAGATCCGGCACTGCTTGCTATATATCATTGGAATAGCCACTTTTTTTGTTGAGCATGTTCTGAGTGCTTCTTGCTTGTAAACACTGTCATCGTGCCAGCCAATGCGCCCCTTATCGCGCCAAATTTCAAATTCGGCGCATGGTTTTATGTTCAAAATCAGGTTTTTAAAGACGGTTACTTTTTGTAACACAGCAATCAACAATAAAAAAAAATGCACTTTGACGTTAACTTAAGCCAACTGTTAGCATTAAGCGTTGCGGTTTGTGGGAGAGGCAGGGTGTACCAGACTATTCATATAGTGTTGCTGATTGTCAGCTGTGGCTTACTGTGTAGCCAACTGTTCGTGCGGCAAAAAAAGCTGGTGCATCTGCTGTTTGCTGCATTCTGTGGTTCTATGGCGATTACGGCGATTAAACGCCTGGGTGGCGACGGCTTTGGCTTTTACCAGTATTTTGTGGCGATGGGCGCATGTATGACATGCAACGGCGGTTGGCTGCTAGCCCGGGCGTTATTTAGGCAAGGCCGGGCTATTTTACTACAGCATATTCTGGTGGCTGCTGCGATAGCCTTATTAATGATAAGCTTACAGGCCATGCAGTTGCTGCAACAATTCTGGCCGGAAAGCCAAACGCTGCTGGCTTCGGCCCGTGTGGTTTGTAAAGAGCTGCTAATCTTACTGTCTTCCGCCATTTTAATGCTTACGCTGTGGGAAGGATGCCGGGGTTATAGCCAGACACGCGGTGCTGAACGATGGCATCGGCAGGTGTTTTTGGCTACCTATGGCGGCGCCATAGCAATTTGTGGTGTTATCGCAAAAATATGGCTGCCAGCCGAAGGGGCCGCATTGCAGCATGATTTACTTAGCGCCGTGGCGGCTTTAAGCATACTGGTGGTGACGCAATGGCTTATTTACTGCCGCTTTAATAAGCCACTTTGGGCCCAGCCACAGTGTACTGAGGAGGCAGTAATACAAACCCGGCTTGAGCCTGCGGCTTTACAGACTGCGTCTTTGGCAACGGCGTTAACGCAGGCGGATAGCCAGCTATGCGACAACATCCGCCAGCTGCTATTTCAGCAACAGCTGTTTTTACAGGCTAATTTGCGGCTAACCGATCTGGCGAAATTGTTGGACGTACCGGAATACCGCATCAGCAGATTGCTCAGGTCACAGTTTCATGCCAGCAATTTTAATCAGTTTATTAATACGTTACGCATTGAGCATGCAAAAACATTGCTGTCAGATCCTGCTAAAGGACATTGGCCGGTAGTAGTGATTGGCCTGGAAAGTGGTTTTGCCTCGGTTGGTCCTTTCACCCGGTCGTTTAAAACGATAGTGGGTTACACCCCACATGAGTTTCGTCAAACCGTGCTGCAGCTATGCCATAATACTTAAGTAGTTGCTCAGCTGCGGCGATTACAGGCAGCTGCTTATTATTGGCCTGCAGCCAATAACGCTATGCGTTGCTGCAAATACTCAATAGCGGCATCGAGCTGCACATCGCGTTGCTGACGGATACCCTCTACCGTTAACGGCACCAGAATATCTGGCTGAATGCCTACACCAATCAGAGCACTACCGTCATGTTGGGTGACTTCCATGCCGGTAAAAACCCCTGTAAGGCCTGTTGCCTCAATACCACCTAACAAATTGAAAAAGGTAATATTGCCGTTAATACCAAAGGTTGGCTCGCCTAAAATGGGTAAACCTGCACTTTGCGCATACCCTAATGCGTGTTCGTTTTGAGACACGCTATAGCGGGAACTCAATACCACCACTGGCTGTGTAAGTCTTGGTGTTAAGGCGCTGGCAGATTGCGGAATATGCTGGCGAAAACGTTGTAGTGGATCAGGGTGGTTAGCATAGTGCAAGTACATAGGAAGCGAGCTAAAAGTGTCAGTAGCAAAATAGCCCAGCATAGTACGCCAGCCTTCCCAACTTTGCGGATAATTGCGCAGATCAAGCACCACAGCCCGACTCTGCCTCAGGTTATTAATTGTTTCTGCAAAGTGCTCCGGCTGGGTTTTACTGACATTAACATAGGCTATATCAGCAGACAGTTGTTGATATTGTGGTAGCGCTTTATAGGTCAATTGGTCAGACGCTTGGCGTGAAAAAGCTGAATCTTCCGTCGCGCTAAGACGTTGCTGAAACAGCTGGCCGTCTTTGTTTCGCAGCGTCAGTGTAAACTGCTGGCCTAATGCGCCGCGCAACATAAACTGCGTTACAGCAGTATTAGCACTGAACTTGGCTGACTTTAGCGAATAAGGCTGTAAGGATGACACGACGTCTGCTACTGGTTGGCCGTTGATTTCCAGCAGTTCATCGCCAAATTCAATGTCGGTCACTGCAGCAGTTTTATGCACAGCCACCACTTTGTTTTCAATTAAATCGAAACGAACCGGGGTAAAGTGGTTGCCTAACCATGATTCAATGTAAGGATTAATTAGCACGATATGGTTATCCTGCAACTTTGTTAAACTGGCATAGATTTGTTTTATCAGCGCTTGCCTATCCTCAGTTGCGCAGCTGCTTAGCAAGGCTGGTAGCTCGGCTTGCCAATCGACATCAATCACCAGAAAATAAGGATAGAAATTGGCAATTACCGACCAAAGTTCGCCGGCAACTGCTAAGCACACCATCGGATGAGCCAAATTAGCCGGGATCCGAAAGCGTTGCGAAGTGTGAAAGGTATTGCCTAAGGGCAGGGTGCGTTGCCCATCGTAACGGTTTACCTGAGGAACAACCGCACTAAGTAGCTGGTCTTGATAGCTAAATTGTGCACTGGCCGGGCTGCCTGCAGTAGCGGCTAACTGAGTCATGGCCATACTGATGCGCTGGCGGGCATAGACTGAGCCAGGATCGTTTTCGTCGTAACCATTTTGCAGCCAGAACAACACTCTGCTGTCGCTATCCAGTTGTCGGTCTACTGCAGGTTGGCCATTAAAACTAATATCCGGCGCTATGCTGCTCAGTCGCTGCTGAATAACCGATAAGGCTGCAGCTGTATCGCTGGCTGTGGCAATCAAATAGGCCGACTCGGCCAGAAATGCATCCCAATTGCTGTTTGCTACCGCATCGCCGGGATGATGGTAACGTACTTGTCCAGCTAATTGAAAAAATGAGGCAAGATAGGGGAGACGATCTGTAAATGCCGTCTCGGGCAGCTGCGGCAACTGCTGGACCGGAGGTGTCACGGGCTCTGATTTTGGCTCAGAACCACCGCAACCGAATAAGAACGCAATTAACATCAGTCCAACCCAACGTGCATCCATGATCGTCACCTTTTTTTGTTTAAAAAATAAACTAACATAAAAAAAACACTGAATAAACCAAATGCTGTTTTTGTTAGCATTGTTTGGCCTCGCTACCAGACCCAACAACAAACAGCGGTATTTGGCTACCTGGTTTTGCATACGACAGTGTTGCTTCAGGTTGTGTTACCCTTAAGGTCTTACTGCAACAACAGGAGACATTATGGAAGCCAATCATGTTGAAGTGCGCCATCTGACCCATGAGGATATGACGGCGCTGCGTAAAGCATCAGAAAAGGTGTATCAGGACGCGCCGTTATTGAGCTGGACCGAGCCGGTTGTTAATACGTTACTTACCAAGTTTCCTGATGGCCAGCTGTGTGTTTGTGTTGATGGCAAAGTTGTCGGCTGTGCCTTTTCGCTGATTATCGACTACAGCAAATTCAGTGACGAGCATACCTATGATCAAATTGTCACCGGCTTCTCGTTTAAAAATCATGATCCCAACGGTGATGTGTTATACGGCATCGAGGTGTTTATTCACCCGGACTACAGAGGCCTGCGTTTGGCACGCCGCTTGTACGATGCCCGTAAAGAGCTATGCGAAAATCTGAATTTGCGCGCCATTATGGCCGGCGGCCGCATGCCGAACTATACCGATTACGCCGATAAACTCAGCGCCAAGCAATATATTGAAAAAGTGAAAGTGCGGGAAATTCACGACCCGGTGCTGAGTTTTCAGCTTGCCAATGGCTTTCATGTGCGCAAATTACTTAAGGGCTATCTGCGCGGTGATACCCAGTCGCAGGAATATGCCACCTTGCTGGAATGGGCCAATATTTACTATACCAAGTCAGTTAAGCTTATTAATGCACCCAAGGCCGAAGTGCGGCTGGGGTTGGTGCAGTGGCAAATGCGTAATATGAAAGATATCAATCAACTGTATGAGCAAATGGAGTTTTTTGTCGATGCGGTATCGGATTACAAAAGTGACTTTATCCTGTTTCCCGAGCTGTTTGCTGCACCTTTAATGGAGCACTATAACCATTTAAGCGTCACCGAAAGTATCCGCCAACTGGCCAAATATACTGAAACCATCCGCGATAAATTTATCGAATTTGCCATTGCTTACAATATCAACATTATTACCGGCAGTATGCCGTATCTGATTGACGGCAAACTCTATAACAGCGGCTTTTTATGTCGCCGTGATGGCAGCTGGGAGCAGTACGACAAGGTGCATGTTACCCCGGCAGAAAAACGTAACTGGGCGATGACCGGTGGTAATAAGGTTGAAGTATTTGACACCGACTGCGGCAAAATAGGCATTATGATTTGCTACGATGTCGAGTTTCCGGAATATGCCCGGTTGTTGTCTGATCAGGGTATGAATATTTTGTTCGTACCGTTTTTAACCGATACGCAAAACGGCTACACCCGGGTGCGGCATTGCGCCATGGCGCGTGCTATAGAAAACGAGTGTTATGTTGCTATTGCCGGGGCGGTAGGTAACTTAGCCAGGGTAAATAATATGGATATTCAGTACGCGCAGTCGGCGCTGTTTACACCGTCGGATTTTGCCTTTCCTACCACGGGTATTAAAGCCGAGGCCACCCCTAATTCCGAGATGTTGCTAATAGTGGATGTTGATCTGGATGCACTAAAAGAGCTGCACACCCATGGCAGTGTTAATACCATGAAAGACCGGCGCCACGATGTCTATCAGTTATCGCTGGTCAAGCCGGTGCAGAAATAACAAAAGCCACCGGCAGCAGTTAGCTTAGCTACTGCTGCCGGCGTATAAATTAACCGAATAACTTCATGATTGCTTGATAACGCTGTTCTTCAGGCAGCTCTGCCAGTTTACGGCTTAGTGCTGCAGTTGGACGGATAACCGAACCGTTTAACACCTCACGTAACAGTTTTCTGATGTCCTGCTCCGTTGCTACTGGCTTAGTTTGTACGGTTTTACCTAACAATACCCGGCACTCATTCGCCGCTGGGGTAAAACCCAGTTTGTCACTATACGCATTCAGATGCGCAGCTGAAGTGTTGCTTGCGGCCAGTTTACAGTACTCGGTATTTGAATAAACATAAGTATTGTTGCTTGCATGGCTTTCAGCACTGATAACAGCCAGAGTAGATAATAACGCGATAGATGCCAGTTTCATTTTAAGCCCTTTAGATACATGATTTAACTGCTGGCTATGTTAGACATTAATGGTGACAGTTCTGTGTAAGATACACGAGATAAAACAGAGCTTAACCATAAGAATAACTAATGGTTAAAGCGGAGTTTGCTACAGTTACTGTTATGTGGTTGTTCGCCAGATGCTGTCATGTTGCTGCAATATCTTGCCGCTATTTTAGTAGCGTTGTTTTATCAGCAGTTAATCAGGTGTTGCAGTGAGTTCAAATGCTAATAATGCTTTAAATCTGGCGTCCGCGTTGACGCAACTGGCACAGCTTTGCCAAAGTCATTTTCAAATCCAGTTATCGGCAGACAAACTGCAAAGCGATAAGCTTTATCGCGACAGCGTGCTGGCCGAGTTAGCACAGTTGGATGAGCCCAAACTGCAGTCGTTGTTAGCGCAAATACAGCAGTTGGCCATGCCCGGTGCTGGCAGCACTGAGACGGCGCCGCTGGCATCAACGGCGGTGCCAAAGCCAGCGCCAAACGTTAAACCGCTAGCAGTAGCGCTACCTGCCACGGCAATGTGGTCGGTGTTAGCTCTGGTGCTGCTAACCAGTCTGGCAGCAGGTATATGGTATCTGCTTGGTAGTACATCACAGCCAGTGAGCGCTAATGCGGCCCCGCTTAGCACAGTAACCACTGGAAATGCAGCCATAGCGCAACCTGTTGTGGAGGCTACGTTGCCTGAGGTTAATGCTGAGCTTGTGCTGCGGCTACATGGCTCAAACACCGTGGGCGAAAAGCTGGCACCGGCGTTACTGGAAGCGTTTTTGGCTGCGCAGGGGGCCTCGCAATTTAACTGGATAAAACAGCAAGCAGAGGTTGAACGACTGCTTAATTTTGATAACAGCAGCGGGCCTGCCCGGATACAGCTGCATGCACATGGTTCCAGCACGGCATTTAAAGATTTGCTAAGCGGTAAAGCGGATGTCGGCATGTCGTCGCGCCGGATCAGCACAGCTGAGACAGACACAGCGCGCTCATTGCTTGGCGATTTAAGCAAAATAGGTAACGAACATATTATCGCGCTGGACGGCCTGGCTATTATTGTTAACCAAAACAACCCGCTAAAAGCCATATCCACAGAAACGCTGGCAAAGGTGTTTTCCGGCGAGATCACCAACTGGTCGCAGCTTGGCGGCGCCGACAGGCCTGTTGTCTTGCTGGCGCGGGATAATAATTCCGGTACCTTTGATACCTTTAACAGTTTAGTGCTGAAAAAGTTTGCCAGGCAATTAAGCGCAGAAGCACAACGTTTTGAATCGAGCACTGAGCTGTCTGTAGCGGTGTCACAAGATGAGGCGGCGATTGGTTTTATTGGCTTAAATTACATTTCTTATAACAAAGCACTGGCGATCTCTGAAGGTGGTGACACCACACCTATTTATCCAACCCGCTTTACGGTAAGTACAGAAGACTATGCGCTGTCCCGTCGTTTGTATTTGTATACACCTACTGGCGCATCGCAAATGGCGAAAGATTTTGCCCAGTTTGCTATCTCTGAGCAGGGGCAGGCGCTGGTTGAGCAAACCGGCCTGATCTCTCAAAATATCCGGATAGAAAAAGTGTTTCCGATAGATAGCGCGCCGCCGTCTTACAACCGCTATGCCGAGACTGGCCAGCGTTTGTCGTTAAACTTCCGCTTTAATTACGGCGAGAACGATTTAGATAACAAAGGTAAGCGTGACTTGCAGCGTTTAATAAGTTTTATGGAGCAAAATAGCGGCCGGCGTCTGGTGTTAATGGGCTTTTCTGACTCGGTAGGCGCAGTCGTTAAAAATGCCGACCTGGCCATGCGCCGTGCCAAAGCGGTTGAGCGCGAGCTGGTATCACGTGGTATTGCGGTTATGGCGGTAGAGTCATATGGCGAGCTGTTGCCGGTGGCCAACAACGATACAGATGCCGGGCGGGAGCGCAACCGCCGGGTTGAAGTTTGGGTTATCTGACATGCACATAGGCTTAATGCAAATATAAGGATCAGCATATGTACCGGTTTTTATCTGACGCGACTAATTTAAAGGCGGTATTTAGCAGTTACAGCACCTTGGAGGCACTTAACGTAAAAGGTGTTATTGAACAGGTGGTGCAGCAGCTAAAAATTCCTTCAAAAGCCTTGTTGGAGCATATGGAGCAAGAAGGCATAGTGCTAAGCGATGTTGCGCAGACTTCACCTGATGAAGGCAATTGGGCTGCGCTGTCTGAAACTGTGATAAGAAGCCATCTGCGTGCCACCTTTGTTAACCATAATAAATTGTATGCCGCGCTTTCTGTGTTAAGTTTGGCGCAACAAGTTGAAATACGGGACTTACTGGTTGTTGTAAGTAGTTACTTACGTTTACCCTCAGACACCTTGCTGCGGCGTATGCAAGAGGAGGGCCTGACACTGGATAAACTGGGCGTTACCGTGCCGGTTGCAGATAAAGTGACACAGGTACGGCAAAAGCTAAATGCGCTATCGCAGCATGCTGTTACTGAAAACCCGGCTGAAGTAACAACGTTAGCGCCCGGTGATCTTGCTAGTCTGGCTAGCCTGAAACAGCGGATCAGCGAGCTAAAACAGCAAAGCGACAACGCTGAAAGCGATATTCATTTGGCTGGGAATGTTGTTAGCCTTACCGGTGCCGTTGGCAAACTAAAAGCCAGTATGTAGCTATAGCTTCGCCCGATGTTATGGTAGATTGTGCCGGTTAATTCAACGCATTAATTACCGGAGAATAACGTTTTTATGCTGCACTACGGCCGCATATTGTTTTGGCGTACGCTGGCTGTGGTCAGTTTACTGTTGGGTCTTATTGGTATTCCGCTGCCGGTGCTGCCAACGGTGCCGTTTATCTTACTTAGCGCCTGGGCGGCCGGCAAAGGCTGGCCAGCGCTGGAGCGGCGTTTATTAGCCCATGCCACGCTTGGCCCGCCTATTTTGGCCTGGCGCCAACATGGTGTCGTGCCGCGACGTGCCAAATATCTGGCCAGCGCCATGATGCTGTTCAGCGTGCTGCTGCTGCAGTTATCGGCGGCACCGCTACTGTTAAAACTGCTGCTACCGTGCTTTTTGCTGCTGGTCGCTATCTGGCTATGGCGCCGCCCTGAACTGGTTTTGCTGGATAAACACCATGACAACTGCTGATAATCCAACTGAACTGAACGCTCAGCAAGCACTGCGTTATAGCCGGCAACTGATGCTGCCAGCCATGGATTTTCGTGGCCAGGAAGCCCTGCTGGCCAGCAAAGTGCTGCTAATTGGCATGGGCGGGCTTGGCTGTGCCGCTACGCCCTATTTGGTGGCCAGTGGTGTCGGTAGCATCACGCTGGTAGACGACGACACGATCGAGCGCAGCAATTTACAGCGGCAAATATTGTACCGCGAAGCCGATATTGGCCAGAGTAAAGCCGGGCAGGCGGCAGCAAGCTTACGCCAGCTAAATTCTGAGATTGCAATACATACCTTGCAACAACGTTTAACCGCGGATGATTTAGCACGGTTGGTGCCACAGTATTCATTGGTGCTCGACTGTACTGATAATTTAACTACCCGAAATGCAATAAACACCGCCTGTGTTAAGGCCCGGGTGCCGCTGGTCTCTGGCGCGGCAATCCGCTTTGAAGGGCAGGTAGCCAGCTTTAGCATGCAGGGCGACAGCGCTTGTTATCACTGTTTAAGCCAGTTGTTTGGCGAGCAGCAACTAACGTGCATGGAAGCCGGTATTTTAAGCCCGGTAGTTGGTATTATTGGCACTATGCAGGCACTGGAAGCAGTAAAAATTCTCGCCGCTGTTGGCACACCGCTGTATGGCAAGTTACAGCTGTTTGATGGCTTAACCAGTCAATGGCGCCAGTTTAGTTTAAATAAAGACTCGCTATGTAGTGTCTGTGGTGTCAGCTAATTGCAGCTCAGGGACCGGATTGTACATTTGGTTACAGCCAACGCAGCGTATTAATTAATAAAAAACCCAGCAATGCTGGGTTTAATTTAACCAATATAGCTTACAGTATACGTCTGCGGCGCATCAGTAATCCGCCCATTGCCAAGACAAATAAAGCAATAGTAGACGGGGCTGAAACGACTTGGGCTGTGCCAAACGATAACGTATCAAAACCGACAAAATCACCATTAATGTCTGTTACTTCAAGGGTGCCAAAACCTAATAACGCCTCCACAATCAAATAGTAGCGCAAGGTATCAGCCCCGAAACCGACATCATCACCGTCGAACTCGAAAAATTCGATACCAGCAAAGATGTTGTCACTATCAACAACAGCTGAAAAGCCAAATATATCAAACACATCTAACCCGAAAAGCCTAAAGCTGACCAAGGTTATCTCGCCGTATGCACTATCCAGCAGCGAACCTGTGTTAAGTAAACTATCATCAATGGCAATTTCTATATAACCAATGTTGCCGTATATATCGCCAATAATGTCCTGTTTAATCAGAGCCGCATTGGCGGCAAAAGATGTTGAAAATATTAATGTTATTGCTAATAAAGATTTACTGATCAGTTTTGTCAGAGATTTCATTATCTACTTCCTTTTTTATTTTAATTGCCGGGATAGACCTGCTACCCCGGCGTTTTCTTAATTACGGCTGAACAACTTCTAACGCCGTCGTCCCTTGTACTTCACCGTTGCCATCAGTAAAGGTAACGGTACCCATGTATAAACCTGGCGTTAAACCACGGGTTCTTACGCTGATATTTTGCATGCGATTTTTCACCGCGCGGCTTGATGCAGAAACCACGGTAGATGCTTCGGTGCCATCGAGGATCCATATCAGTGAAGAATAATCAACACTCGCATTGCCGAGTAAATCTACACCCTGCACCATTAACAAATAAAAGTTGATGTCAGTGTTTTGCGAGTTTTGTGGATTAACGATGATAATATCTTCGTTTGCGTCCGGGCCTTTAGAGTTCTGGAATGGTGAGCAGCCAGCTGCACGGCATGCCCATAGTTCCAGGTCTAAGTTTGTACCTGGTACGCTGACTAAGGCGTCGCGGGTGCTTATTCTCAGTAAGGTTGACCCCGCAGGTACTTCAAACGTGGTGTAGTAGCTTGCTGACGCGACGTTAGTTGCAAAGCTAAATTCGCCCGGGTTGCTAGGTGAGGTTTTATTTGACGCAAACGGTAAGCTCAGGCCTTGATGTGTAGTGCTAAAATCACCTGAATATAACGTCTCGACAAAGAACAATGCCCGGTCTCGGTTTAGTTGTAACGACACGGTCTCTGGTACAACGATAGTCTCTGCAGGTACCTGCTTCAGCGCAATCGGGCTGCGAACCGTTAAACCATCAGTGCGCTCAAGCGTTACCGAACCAAATACCCATTGATCAACCGGGAAGCCAGGCACCGAGTTGAACGTTAAGCTGTAGCTGGCAGTGCCACCTGGCGCAACTTCTAATAATCCACTAGCTACCGGGGCGCCATTTGCATCAAAGGTTGCAACGTTAACGTTGGTACCCTCTGGTGCATCAACTACGACGTTGTAAGTACCGCCACTGCCTGATACGTCAGTTACTGTGCGAGAAATTGTTTCTGTTCCTGCAAAGTTACCAATTGAAATTGATGGGTAGTTCAACTGGCTGGCATCGGTTGCAAAACCTGCGTTAGCAATGGCAGTACAATCAAAGCCAAAGCGGGCAGATGACACTAAACCAGCTTCGCCCTGGCCACACAGGAATCCAAGGTAATCACCAAGGTTAGCACTGTACACCAAGCCCGGATTTAATGATGAGGCAGGAGCAACATGACCGGCGCCAAAATCAAACGGATCAGCAGGTGTGCTGCCATTTTCTTTCACCAGGTTTTGACGAGCTGTTGTCATGATCGCAGATTTGATTTGTGCAGGAGTCCACCCAGGGTACTGACCCGCTAACAATGCAGCCATACCAGCAATGTGGGGGCTGGACATTGACGTACCTTGCAGATAAGCAAAGTTTTCACCTTGTGAGTTGCCACCAAATTGCAATTGTTGCGGACTAGTGGCAGCTAAAATACGTACACCAGGAGCAGTAATGTCGGGCTTAAGGATGTCACCACTTTGTGTATTTACACCGCGTGATGAGAAATTCGCCATAATATTACCGACTTCAACCGCCTCAATTGCGGCACCATTCAGTGACATCGTAACATTGACGGTACCTGCATCGACGCTATCAGCAAGCGCTACACCATCAGCGTTGAATATCATTACACCTGGAATGCCAATGCCAGGATCAGTCCCGCCCATGGCGATAGGGGTGCCACTGGTGTTATACACTACCACGCCTATTGCGCCGGCAGCCTCTGCGTTGGCCATTTTGTCGGTGAATGCACAGCCACCACGAACAATAAGGGCAATTTTACCGCTAACATTGCCGTCTACCGGTCCGCAAGCTTGTATTGGGTTAGCCAATGCCAAATCGGCTGTTAAACCACCCTCTGGAACTGCGGTACCAATTGCAGCCGGCACTGAGAAGAAAGAACTGCCAGATAAAGTACCACTGTTGACGGAAAGTGCCCGACCAATAGCCGCTGATATACCGTCATAGGTTGACGCTGCAACAGTTGCAATCCACGGCGCAATGTTGCTTACTGTAGCTGCAGTAGGGCCACTGTTGCCAGCTGACGCTGAAAAGAACACGCCGGCATTGGCTGCACTTAACGATGCGTTGTAGACAGGGCTGTTAATCGCTTGAGAGTTGCCAATGGAGTAGTTTAATACATCAACGCCGTCAACGACGGCCTGGTCTATCGCCGCCAGGCTATCACCAAAGAAACAGCCTCTTTCTGGTGTACCTTGTGGGTTGACGTAATTTGAATTCCAGCAAACTTTATACGCAGCAATGCGCGCGCGCGGCGCCACACCTGATACTACGCCAACCTCAGCACCACTGATAACCGCTGTAACACCCGAGTTACCCGCTGCGGTTGATGCAGTGTGGCTGCCGTGGCCATCTTCGTCCCGGGCAGAAGCAAATGTGCCCAAACCAAACTGCATTTCGTATAAGCTTGAAAAGGTACTGCCGAAATAACGTGCACCAATAAGTTTGTTGTTACACGTGAAGCTGTCAGCTGGCGCCGTTGAGTCATCATAAATCACTTCGCCATTTCGGCTAAATGAGCCAACACTACCTACATTACACTCACCGGCCCATCCTTCAGGCGCTGGACCGTAAGTATTGGCGGCACTGGTTGCCGCATCACTAAACGAGGGGTTTTCTGGCCAGATGCCGGAGTCCAGAATGCCTACAATAATATCTTCGCCTGTAATACCAATGTCATGTAAACCATCGCCCGCTGTACTTACTAATCCCAGGAATGTTGGTGTATTAGATGTTTGTAGTTGATGTATTTCATCAGGATAAACTGAGGCAACATCTGGGTGGTTGCTAATCGCTCTTAGCTGCGCAGGCGAAAGGCGAGCTGAAAAACCATTAAAAGTATGGGCGTAACGGTTAAGTACTTCGACTACGCCTGTTTCAGTTGCCACCGACTCTTGTTTAGCTTTTATTGCTGCAACATAAGCTTTAATTTTTGGCGAGTTAGCATTGTAGTTATTACCTGATATGGCAACAATTTGGTTGCTAGGGATCAGCTCACCAAGTTGAATAGCCATATTAATTGCAGTGGCGTCTTTAAGCTCGACAATATATAGCCCTGACGCGGACTGTGCGACCGGTGTATTACCCGTTGAGGATAGTTGGCTGGCATCAACCTGAATAATATAGGGTGATGCACTTACATGTGCGCCGGCCAAAGCGGTCGATATTGCAATCCCTAGTAGATACTTATTACATTTCATTTACTTCTCCCTTTTACATCATTTTTATTCCCTTAACCCGGTAGCCAAATGCTTATAAATGTCAAACCGTGGCGGGTGGTTTTTCTCTTATTAACAATGGTTTACTCAGGGTTAAAGAGTCCGATGGTTGTTGTTTTTGTTATACCTTAATTTTTTATTATTAAAATTAGGGCGGGTTATTTGTAACTCATGTAGTCAAATCTGTTTGACGCAAAATGTGGGCCATGTAATTAAGTATCTATTTTTAAATGTGATATTTTCATTTTGCAGGGTTGAAATTTTAAAAGTGTAAAAGTAGTTGACAGATCCTGGTTGTTTAATAAATAAAAAAACGCCATTAAATCTATAGTTTTAACGCATGTGAATGCCACATCGTTAACCTGTATTTGTAAATTTAATGGGTGTATTTATCATCGTTGAAAAATGGCCAATTTTCAGGGGCACAGACGCCGTTTGTTTAATCAGCCGCTGTTTTGATTTCACGCCGGTTTCACAAGCCCGGCGTTATGTTGATTAACCTGACGTTACGCTTTACTAAAATCGACAGCGCAATACTGCCACAACAGCAGCAGATGAGGATGAAGGGCACCTTTGCTTTTTTTACGCAAATTGATGAAGTCTCGACTGACACCTTCTCAGGTTATCGCTATGTCGGCGATGGCAACGTTAGTGACTAAACCCGACACTGACCATGGTACCCGTACTTATTCTAACGGGGCTGCAGTTACCGTGGTCGCTGCTGCCCTGATCGATACGACCACCGCTGCTGACGCTCATCTGCCAGCCCTGATGCTCGCACAATCGTTTGACGATGGCTAAACCAAAACCAAAGCCGGTACTGTGCCGGCCTTTTACCCCGGCCTCGGTGATATGCGGGTAAATATCGGCCGCTATGCCCGGGCCGGTGTCGCGGATCTGCAGGCAGTTATCACTAAAGGCAATGCTTACCTCACCGGCTTCAGTGTATTTAAAGGCATTACTCAGCAAATTATCCAGCAGCACTTTTAGCATATCGGCATTGGCATTAATGTTAACCTGGCAACTGTCACACAGCTGAACCGTCACCGGCTTGCCTTGTAGTAGCATGCTGTTGTCTAAAATTGCCCGCTCGAGCAGCGGCATCAAATCAGTGCGGCTATCTTTGTCGGCGGCATGCTCTTCTCTGGCCAGAATAAGCAAGGTTTGCACCGTTTTTTCCATTTGTACCGCAGCATCGTATATGCGCGTCATTAGCTGCTGATCGGTGCCAGGCCCTGTCCGTGGGTGAGCAGTGTGTTGCTGAGTAGTTTGTTGATAGCCGGTTTGTTGGCTTTGCCATAGCTCCACCGCGTTTTTAATTACGGCCAGCGGGGTGCGCAGCTCGTGGCTTACATCGGCGGTAAAGCTTTTTTCGCGCTCAAGCGCGCGGGCGATACCGCTCAGGCTCTGCTGTAGTGTGCGGGCTAAAATGCCCACTTCATCGTTGGCAAATTGGTTGGCAAACTGGCTGGCAAAATGTTTAGAAAATTGCTGCGGCAAATGCTGTGGATCAACGCTATCGACCAGTGCTGCCAGTTGTTTCAGCGGCCGGGTGGTGCGGCGGCTGACAAACCAGGCGATAAGGCAGGCAATGCTGCTGACAAGCAGGGCGCTGATAAACAAAAATTGCAACACACCACCACTAATAGGCCGCACCAGTAACTGCTGGCTCACTTCGGCCAGCAGCAACACCTCTGGCTGAGCAATCACCGTGTACAAATGATAATGCAAGCCCTGCTGTCCGAAAAACTCTTTGCGCTCTGGCTCTGCCAGTGCTTTGTAGCGTATTTCATCGGGCAGGGTGTCGCGGTGAAAGTGCAGTTGCATCGAGTCGCTTCTTGGCGCGGGCCAGCTACCTGTTTGCTGATAATGCGTACTAAGGTAGGCCGCTTCCTGCTGCAACTGCTGTTCAATAAAACTGTCTTCCAGCGTATACATCAGGGTAAAAGAAATAAGGCTGTAAACGGCAGAAATAACCAGAGTGAAAACACAAAACTGCACGACGATACGCCGGCTTAAACTGTGAAATTTGGTGCTGTTGTTGGCGGTTTTTGCGCTCATGCTGCGGCTATCTCCAGCGTAAAACCGACGCCAAATACGGTTTTTAACAGCGGATAAGCAAAAGGCTTATCCAGCACTGTGCGTAACTGATAAATATGCGAGCGCAGCGCGTCAGACTCTGTCGGCTCATCACGCCACAAATGCTGGCTTAGTTCGCTGCGGCTGACCACCTGCGGGTAGGCTTCTGCCAACAGCAGCAGAATGTTATAACCCATCGTATTAAGTGCCAGCTGCTGGCCATCGCGTTTGGCTATTCTGCGCTGTTTATCCAGCACTAACGGCCCCAGAGTTATCGTGTGCTGCTGTTGCAACAGATGACGGCGCGACAACGCCAGGCAACGCACTTCCAGCTCCTGTAACGCAAACGGTTTGGTCAGATAATCGTCGGTGCCAACATGAAAACCAGCCAGCTTGTCATCGATGCTGTCGCGGGCGGTGAGCATTAGCAGCGGAACATGGCGGTCGGCCTGTTGCCGCAGCGCTGTGCATAACTGCAGGCCGTCCATACCCGGCAGGTTCAGATCTAAAATGATCAGGTCGTAATGCTGTTGCAGTGCCAACGCCAGCCCCTGTTTGCCATTGCTGGCAAAATCAAAGATATGGCCTTTTTGCTCCATATAGTCGGCAATGTTTTTCGCAATGCTCAGCTCATCTTCAATCAGCAGTACCTGCAGGGCGGCGGGCTTGTTCATCACTCAATCCATTCAATACAGTTTAAGGCTATAAAGTCGCTAACAGCGCTGTTGCTGCGGCAAAATCGGGCTTAGCGGCCAAGATCTGCTGCAGGGTGGCCTGTGCTGCGGCCTTGTCGCCCAGTTTAAGCTGAGTTTGTGCAATAGCCATATCCAGCGACGGGTTGTTAATGGCGCTTTGGCCCGCTTGCATCAGCGTTAGCGCATGCTGCCACTCTTGTGTGGCGTTGGCAGTATTAAGGTAGTAATACCCGTACATGCCGAGCAATTCAAGCTGATACTGCTTGGCATCGGCCGCTAACAGCTGCGCTGTCGTAATGTTGCCGTTTAAAAGCTCAGCCACCAGTGCCAGGGTGGCATCATCTTTGTGCGGCGCCATCGGCTGTGGGGTAATGCCCAGCGATTGCAGCAGCGCGTTGGCAGCCGCCACCGTTGACGCCGGGTTTTGTCCGGTGATCAGCCGGTTATCCACGGCCACATGGCTTAGCATCATTGGGCTGTGCTCAAAGCGGCCGCCGCGCTCAGTCAGCTTGTCTTGCAGCATAAAATCAAATTTGGCCAACCACTTTTTACCAAATAAGCGCTCCTCTTCGTTGGTAAAGCCGTTTACCGCTTTATTGGCCACCAGATAGCTGCCGTCTGCCAATGTAACGTTAACCAGTGCCGCAGGGCCATGACATACCGCGGCCACTGAACCCTGCTGCTGATAAATAGCGGCGATCAGTTGCTGCAGGGCTGCATCTTTTGGTAAATCAAACATGGCGCCTTTGCCACCAACAATAAAAATGCCGTTATAGTCGCTGGCTTTTAGCTGCGCTGTACTATGGGTATTGTGTAACTTCGCCATAATCGCCGCGTCGTTCAGCACCTGTTGATTATAAGGTTTGGCCGCATCGTATTTATCGGCCTCTACAGTGCCGCCTTGCGGGCTGGCAATATCAACGCTAATGCCATGCGCCTGAAAGACTAAATACGCTTTGGCAAATTCATCAAACTCATAGCCCGGCGCTCGTTGCTCTGGCTGGCCATAGCCACTAAGTACCATAATAATACGCTTGCTGTCGGGCGCTGCTGCCATTGCTGTTTGAGTGGCTAGCGCGCAAAGCAGGGTAGTGACAATCAGGATATAAATTTTAAGTTGTTTCATTTTAGTGCTCCTTAACAATAGGGTTGCGCTGCCAGCATGGCAAAGCCGCTGTGAAACGAATGTGAAAAAATGAATGAGAAAAATGGCGGCGCTGTTTTTTGGCCATGGGTTTTACTCCGCCAGCAGCTGGCGCACCGAGCCCGACAAATTGTGCTTACTCAGCAGCATACCCAATGCCGTCACCAGCGTGACAATAACGGCCAGAGTGCCCAGCAACCAGCCCATATCAGGCTGGTAACTCAGGGAGAACTGCGACTGATAAATCAGTAATCCGGCCAGCCAGGTGGCAACAATGGCGCCACAGGCAGCAATAGCGCCGGTTACCAGCCACTCGATGCAGTTCAGCTGCAGGCAGGTGCGTTTTGACAGGCCAAAACTAAGAATAATGCTGTTCTTTTTCTGCTCTTTGGCTTCAACGGCATGCACCGAAGACAGCATCACAATGGCTGCCAGCAGCATAATTAAGCCGGCAAAGCCGCTGATAAGCCGGGTTACCATGGCAAGGCTGCTGTCAAAGCGCTGGGTTAGCTCTTGCAGCGATACCATGCGTAGCGACGGGTGTTGCTGCCACAGCTGGCCAAGTAACGAGAACTGCTGTGGCTGCAGCTCCAGGCTGGCCATGCTGTAATGCGGCGCGCTGATATGTGCCAGCGCTGCAGGCGGCATTTGCAGCCAGAAGGTAATAGCGCCGGCGCCGCTTTGGTAGGCATGCGAGGCCACAATACTAAATTCGATGTAGTGCCCGGCAATGACCAGCCCTAACTTATCGCCCAGCTGCAGACCAAGGTCGGTCATCACTTCCTGCTCCACCGACAACTGCTGCCAGTTGTCAGCTGCGCTGTGCCACCATTGGCCGTTAACCAGCCGGTTATTGCCGGGCATATCTGCGCTCCAGTGCAGCCGCACCGGGCGGTTAAAGGCTGCCAGACTGTCGCTGGGTTTTTGTATCACGTCAGAGAGCAGGCCGCCGTTGATATGGCTAAGTTGAGCGTAGATAAACGGCTTATGCTGGCGAATGGTCATGTTGTGCTGCGCCGCCCACACCTCAATGTCTGCCATTTGCGCTGCACTTGCCTGCGTTACCAATAGGTTGCCATCATGCGCCCGCTGATGGGCCGCCATATTGTCGCCCAAATCTTTTAGCAGCATCAGGGTAAACAGCAATAAGAAAGCGGCCAGCCCTATGCCTAAAATCTGTGTAGTTTTGCTCAGCAGGCGCTGCTTCATCATATACAGCGCAAACGGCAGCAAACCGGAAAACGGCTGGCTCAGCTTTTCGCCCAGCGACAATGCCAGCCAGCTCAGCGCTAACAGCAGCGCAATGCTTACCAACATCGAGCCGAGCAGCATGCTGGTCAGCAGGCCATTATCTGAGTAATGTGCCGCCACGCCTCCCAATACCAGCAAGGCGCAGCCAAACAGCACGGCGGTACTGATGCTGCGCTGCTGTTGCTGAATTAACTGCCGCACCGAGCATTGCCACAGCGCCAGCCACAACGGTAAGTTGAAGACAAAAAAAATCGTCGCGCTGGCAAACACAGCTTTTGCCGCCAGCACTATGTCGGGCTGCCAGATTAACGTGGCGAAGCTGCCGGCCAGCTCTTGCCCGGCAAAGGCATGCGCCTTTAACCATTGCAGCGCCAAGTAGTGACACAGCGCAGACAGCAGCAGTACCGGCGGTAATAGCAACAGCAGGCCGAACAGCCACTTCAACACAGAAATTTGCAGCACCCTTTGTTTCGATGCACCCAGGCTTAAACACACCGCACTGAAAAACTGCTGTTGCGGCAGTTGCGCCCGGCTAAGCTGCTGCATGGCGATGGCGGCCATAAAAAATAATAATATCGAGGCTAAACCAATAAAGTTTTCGGTACGCTGCCAAAACAAGGCAAGCGGGTGGGCGCCGTGCTTATGGTGCAGCTGCGCCGCTGGCAAATGCGTTTTTTGCCACTGCCGGATAGTAGCGATTTGCTGCGCATTGGCGCCAACCAGATAGCGGTGCTGAATAATATCGTCGGCAGCACGAAACTGCTGCAGATCCTGGCGGTGCAGCAGCGCGCGCATTTCCACGGTGTGGCCCTCCATCAACCGGTCTGGCTCATGCAGTAAAATGCGCGTTACACTCAGCTGCTGGCCGCCAATACGCAGTTGTTCGCCAATGCGCAGCCCCAAAGCGGCCAGTAAGCGCGAATCAAGCCATATTTCACCAACCGCCGGGCCCTGGCTGCTGGCTCTGTCAGGCCCGCCGGGGAATGCCGCACTGCGCAGTTCACCTTGTAGCGGGTAATCTTCGGCTACAGCTTTTAGCGTTGCCCGTTGCCATTGGTCGTTGTGGGTCAGGGTCGTGGTTAAGCTTTCAGTGAGTACAATTTGCTCTGCCATCGAAGCGAGTTCGGTGTATTGGCTGGCCGTTAGCGCAAGCGGTTGGCTTAGCACTAAATCGGCGCCCAGCAGGTTGGCTAAGTTCTGGCCCAGGTAAGCCTGAATGCTGGCGCTGGTCTGGCTTAGCGTAACAATAAACAATAGCAGAATGCCCTGTACCCAGCGCAGCACGCGCTCTTTGCTGTGCCGCTTTTGCTGCTGATAAAAATGCCAGGCCAGCTGCAGGTTATGCCGTAATTGCTCAGTAGCACGCATCTTGCACCTCACTCTGCGGCTTTGCCAGCACGGCACAGTTGCCATTGTCAAAGGCCAGCACCTGCTGTGCCCGGGCGGCCAGTGGCGGGCTATGGGTTACTATTACCAGCGCCGCACCGTTTTGCCGGCAGCAACTAAATAGCAAATCGGCCACGTCGGCGGCACTTTTGCTATCGAGATTGCCGGTGGGCTCATCGGCAAAAATAAACTTCGGTTGAAATACTAAGGCTCTGGCAATAGCGGCCCGCTGCTGCTCGCCGCCGCTGAGTTGCTGTGGTTTATGGTTAAGCCGATGGCCCAGGCCGACTTTTTCCAGCCAGTCGCTGGCCGTGGCTTCGGCATTTTTTTCGCCGCGTAATTTAAGCGGCAAGGCCACATTGTGCAGCGCGGTCAGCTCCGGCAATAAATGAAACTGCTGAAACACAAAGCCAATGTCTTGTCGCAGCTGCGTCAGCGCCATGCTACGCCCTTGCTGCAGGTAAGCCACCTGGCCGGCACTTGGCGGCTCCAGCCCTGCCATCAGCATTAATAAACTGGATTTACCCGAGCCCGACGGCCCGGTAATGGCATAAGACCGGCCTTGTTCAATGCGCAGGCTCAGCTGCTGAAACAACTGCACCTGATGGCCGTGATGGCTAAAGCTTTGACTGACATTCGTCAGTGCTATGGTACTTAAAGCGGATAGCGACATGCTGTCACCTCTTCAATGGTTTAGTCATCGAAGCGTAACGGCCATGGCGTGAAACAGATGTGAAATAGCAACCCAAATAGCCGGCTTGGCCGTTAAGATGGTACGACTTAACATCTATAACAGCTCGCGTACCTTATTTACCAGGCTCTGATAGCGCCGCGAGTTTATCAATCAGTGTTTTTGGCAACAAACGTCGCCTGCAATAAGGCTTAGGAGCCGCTGGTCTCAGGCGCTGCTATCCGCTTTTAAGGGCTGGTGGCCAGCTTTAGCATGCAGGGTGACGGCACTTGTTATCACTGTTTAAGCCAGTTGTTTGGCGGGTAGCGACTAACCAGGCCCCTAATGGCTGTTATGGCACTGGTTGCAGCAAAGTGGCAAAGTCGTCACTGGTCAGCGTTTGTTGCAATAACTTCTGTACAGCAGCTGACATAGATTGTGCAACCAGACGACAGCTTGTTTCCTCTTCCAGGCTCACGGCGTCACCACGATAAGTTGTTTGAGTGATTAATTTACGACCATTTGATGACGTCAGTTCCAGCATCAACTGCCAGCTATTTCTCCAGGAATTAAAGGTAACTTTATGCAAAATACCGGTCAATTGCAGTGCTGCGTTGTCGTCTAACAAGTTAGCTTTAGACAGTTCGGAGCGCAGAGCTGTGTCTACATAGTAAGCGTAACCGCCAGCGGCTTTAACCTGCCCCTGAGTTTGGCATTGCATGTGATCGTCGACACCCGGCGGCCGGCTGATTGCGGTGACTGCGACCGGGTTTAGTTTTAATTGTTGTAAGTGCAGCAATGTATCTGCAGAGCTTTGATATTTTGGTACTTTATAGGTTATGCAAGCCGACAGGCCGGTAGTTACAACAGCAACCATAAAAAGAGCGCTAAGTTTTTTCATGTTAATAACCTTGTGTTTGTAAGCTGAATATCGCTAAGTTTAATCGCGGCCTGTTATATTTTGGCCTGCATGTAAGAGCGGTATTGACGTGAAAGATTCATTGAAATTACATTGTTTTACAGTTTCTTCTGGTCTATCACGCCATGCAAGTCAAAGGCGTTAAGTTTAACGTTACGGCACTGTGGCAGTGTTTGAGGATTTATACGGCAATAAGTGGGATTTGCAGCAGTTGCACTCGCATTAAACCCTCGATTATTAGGGGCACAACAAAATTAAACTTCATCTCAACGGGTGCTATTTAACACGAGGTCGAAATGATGGTTTTATCTTTTGGCGTACATAATGCCAAAAAAATGAATAGCTATCAGCCACCAAATTAACTGTTTAAGGACCATATGGATATCATGAATTCCGGGAAAAACCTGATAAAAAGCGTCTTTGTCTGGTGTTAGCTCAATGCTAAACACGGTAAGGGGGATTTGATAATTGTTAATTAGCGCTAATCCTGTCGCCGCCAAGAGAAAAATACAGGTGTAAAGGCTAAGGTGAGTTAGTTTGATAAATATCGAGTGCTTTTTCGAGGTAGGAGTGACGCGCTCAATGCTGGTTTTGCTAAGGTATGGAAAAATGATACGCGCAATGGTGAACAGCAGTAGAGTAATGCCTAAAACAGCATGAAGTTCAACGGCGTCCTGCCTGTGCTCGAGTTGCCCTTTGATATCCCAGTCCACATTATGCAGCTGAGACGATAAATTCAGCAGCATAAAAAGCAACAATAAAGCTGATATCCAATGCAGCGCTCTATCGATAATATACGACTTAGATTTCATTATTATTCCAACCGGGTATAAACACCGTCATGCTAAAGGCGTTTGGTCAGAAAGTAAACATACTGTGAATTAAATAAGGTCTGATAGCTAAAACGTCTGACGTCGCGACTCGAATAGCCGCAAGCTTCTGCTGCCTTGGCTATGGGCCATCCGTTAGGGTTAAATCTCAAAATGGCCGAAAAAGTGAATTTAATGTCATTTCGGTCGGAGTTTTGTTTGCTACAGTAACCAAAATTACCTGACGACGAGGCTGTTATGGTTACGGTAGGCATTATTATTTATCCGGATATTCAGGCACTGGATCTGGCCGGGGCGCTGGATTGCTTTGGTCAGGCAAACCAGGAACTGCTTGGAGCCGGAAAACAACCTTATTACCGCCAGTGTATTATTGGCCTGAATACGGTGCCGCTGTTTGCTGAAAATGGCCTGCAATTAATCGCGCAGTACTCACTGGATACTTGCCCTAAGCTGGACTATCTGATTGTTCCCGGTGGGGCAGGTGCCAGAAAGCTAACGGCCAATCAGGATTTTATGTACTGGCTGCGTCAGCGCAGTATGGACACAGATAAGGTGTTATCTATCTGTACCGGCGCCTATCTGCTGGCGCACAGTGGTTTGGTTGACGGTTTGCCGCTGGCAACACATTGGCGCTTTGCCGCCGATTTACAGAAGCGATATCCCAAAGTGCAGGTAAACGCCACCGGGCTCTATGTTAAATCGGGCAAGTTTTACTCGTCCGGCGGCATGACCGCGGGTATCGATTTATGTCTGGCGGTGATTGAACAAGATCTTGGCGTAGCCATTGCTCAGGCGGTCGCGCGGGAGCTGGTGATGTATCTGCGTCGCAGTGGCGATCAGTCACAATATGCCAGCCCGTTAAAAATTCAGCACAGTGGCGAGCAGCGTTTTATCCAATTACAACAATGGCTGCTGGCTAATTTAACTCAACCCTTAACGGTAGCTGATATGGCTGAACAAGTGGCGCTGAGCGAGCGCCAGTTTCGCCGACTATTTGGCGAGCGGTTTGCCATGGCGCCGGTACAGTATCTGCAGCAACTGCGGCTGGACAAAGCCCGTAGCTTGTTGCTGTGTGACGGTTACAGTCTGCAGCGTATTTGTAGTGAAGTGGGTATCAAGGACCCACGCAGCTTGATCCGGTTGTTTAATACCGCTTTTGGCTGCACTCCCGGCCAGTACAAACAGCGCTTTTGTTAATGCCTCAATAACCCCAACGCAAAAAGGTTTTACTATGTTCAACAAGTTTCGGATTCTGGCCGTCTTGATGCTGCTAGTTGTTTGCAGCAGCCATGCCAGCGACAATGCCACTAGTGTCATTAAGCAAACCATCACGCTGGACGATATCACCTTACACTATGAGTTTGCCGATGCGCAGTCTGTTGCAAAGCAGCCGGCATTTACTAAGACGATTAACGCTGGTTTTCAGTACTATCGTCAGCTCTTTGGTGGTTATCCGCGGGATCTGCAGGGTAAGGCTTACACTGACATTACGGTACGCATTCGCCATGGTAAGCATTTGTCAGGGGAGGCTGATCCGCAGCTACTGCTGCTAACCTGGTCTGACAGCAAAATGTTTGGCATACATAACTGGCAGACTCTGTTGTTACATGAAATTTTTCATCTGTGGAGTGCAGAATCATTTCGGTATCATGATGGCCGTGAACATTGGTTTAATGAAGGTTTTGCTGAGTTTTATACCTTTAAAGCGGCAACTGAATTGGGATTAATCTCAGCGCGTGATGTGTTGGCCATCGCCGCCGTGCCGCTGGGTTTTTATCACAGCGCAGCAGGCTTAGGCCGGTTATCGATGCGCGAAGCGGGCAGCACTAATAAGTTAAAGTTTAATAATTACTTTCTGGTTTATCACGGTGGCTGGGTTGCTGCCATGGTGTTGGATCATGATATTCGCACGAGAACGGCTAACCGATATAGCCTGAATGATGCAATGCGGATGCTATATCAGCATTATCCCCGCAATAAAAAGCTGTACCGTAGTGAAGATATCGTCACCGTACTAAAAGCCACAAGCGGCCTGGACTATCAGCTGTTTTTTAAACGCTACATTGATGGTATGGAGACCCTGCCGGTGGTCGGGCACTTCGATCTGGGTAAAGCATTATGGGATTTTGAATTTAACCCGGCAAAACATTACCAGCATGCTAATTTGTATCAGGTTTTGGGAATCACTATTGTTAAGGCTGATCAAGTTAGCCCGCCAGCATAGTTTGTGCAGTATTGTATGGATGTAACGGCTAACAACAGGAGCAAATATGACAGATATCTATATGCAGGCGGCTATCGCCCAGGCGAAAAAAAGTTTAGCTGAGGGCGGTATTCCGATTGGCTCGGTGTTGGTTATTGACGGCAAAATTGTTGGCGCCGGCCATAACCAGCGGGTACAGAAGGGCAGTTGTGTACTGCATGCGGAAATGGATTGCCTGGAAAATGCCGGCCGCTTAACCGCTGCCGATTACCGCCGCGCTACGCTGTACTCTACCTTGTCGCCCTGCGATATGTGCAGCGGCACCGTATTGCTATATGGCATACCAAAGGTGGTGATTGGTGAAAACCAAACCTTTCAGGGGCCAGAGGCTTATGTGCAAAGCCGCGGCGTTGTGCTGGAGAACCAGCATAATGCCGAGTGCATTGCGCTGATGCAGGATTTTATCGCCGCCAAGCCGCAGCTGTGGTTTGAAGATATTGGCGAGTAAGGGCCGCTTTCACTGACACTGAACCCGACAAAAATTTTTTGCAGCAGTTTGGGACACGTTTGGGTATTCAGCTTTTGTCATAATGTGCCCTCCAATAACCCGGAGGAAACGCATGTCCAATCAACGCAGTTTTGAAGTCGATGTTATTCGTATGGTGGCACTGATAGGCATCGGTATCGTCAATGTGCCCTTTATGGCTATTCCAGTAACCGAGATGTTTAGCACACCGCAAAGCAGCTGGGATCAACTGGCAACTGTGTTTGTTGAGGCCTTTTTTCTGTTGAAGTTTTTCTTACTGTTCTCCTTTATTTTTGGTTGGGGTATGGCGATACAAATGCAGCAGGCAGCTACGAAAGGTTTTAGTTTTACCCAACGCTACCGCCGCAGAATGGTTGGGCTGTTGTTATTAGGGGTGTTGCATGCCACCTTGGTGTTTAGCGGTGACATTCTGGTGTTATACGCCCTTTTTGGCAGTTTACTGTGGTGCTTAAAAGAAGCCGACAGCAAAAAATTACTTAAGATAGCTATGTGGATGCTCCCGCTTAGTGTGGTTTGTCTAAGCGCTATGGTAATTGTTTTAGCTGTAGCTCTCGAGGGGGAGATACCGGCACCGGCCTATAGCCTGGGCGGTAACTATGCTGAAACGGTACTGTCACGCCTTGACGATTGGCCTGTCACCTTTTTTGCGCTTATTTTTGTGCAAGGTCCGTTGGTTTTTGCTGCCTTTAGTAGTGGTTTCGCTGCAGGTAAAAGCCACTTTTTTCAACCTGGCCATAAGGCGTTTACCCAGCTTGAACACGCCATACCCTGGTTGCTTGTGTTGGGTTTACCGTTAAATATACTCTTTGCGCTGGTGGTAAGGGGTTACTTGCAAACAGACTGGCTGCAATTTCTCGGGTTTATTGGTATTGGCTTAGGTGCCCCTATGCTGTCTGCGGTGTATCTGTATCTGTTGGTTCGTTTAGCGCGGCGGCTAACACATATCCCCAACATTTTATTACTGGCAGGGCGAAACTCGTTGTCCAGCTATATGCTGCAGGGGGTGTTAGCGGGCTTTGTGTTTGCCGGATATGGCCTGGGTTGGTTCGGGCAATTTGGCCAGTTTGCTTTACTGGGCGTTGCAATCATCATTGCGCTTACCGCGATGTTGCTGGTCGGTCTGTATGCACAGTTTTTTGGCCGGGGCCCTATGGAGGTTGTGCTGCGAAAGATCAGCGGTGTTTAAATCAGATACGCCTGAAAGTGCTCGTTAGCAGGCTATCGGCAGCTGAAATAAAAAGGTCGCACCTGCTTCGTCGCAATAATCTAATAGTTGCTCTGTTAAAAAGCCGTTTGTATCAATTGTCAGGCCGCGCTGCCTGGCAATGTTAAACAGGCCGTCAAATGCAGCGAAGTAGGATGCGGCACTTTTTAAGGTTATCTCCGCAGATAAAAAGTAACCTTCTTTTAGTAACACGTCATGGTTGTCTTTATTGGCATGCCAATCGCACACTGTTATGTCGATATGTTGCCAGCCACGGTCTAGTTGTTGTATGGGGGTAAGCACAATCAGGCCCTCGCAGCCGGCACCAAATTGCTCCAACAAAAGCTCCCAATCGGCATTGTCCACCGCAACCGTTTTAGCGGTGCGTTGCGTTATCCAGACTAACTCTGCAGGTATGTTCTCGGCCAGGTTTTGCTCCAGTTTCCCCTGAGCAAAAGGTTGGGATAGTTTAGCGACTAACTCAGCTGTTTGCTGAGGTGTGGCGTTATTTGCCATGTGTTTTATCGCTTTAGCGGTTAAGCCAAGTGTTCGTTTTACGGCTTTGGCAAAGGCCTGCGACTCAGAAAAACCAGCCTGATGTGCAATTTCAGTAATGGGTCGCTCCGGAAACCTAAGTAACTGCTCTGTCGCAAATTGCAACCGTATCCGGCTTAAATAATGCCCGGGTGTTTCGTGAAACAGCGCTTTAAACTGACGATGAAAATGCGCTGGCGAAATAGCACTTTGCCGGGCAATTTGCTGCCATGTTAGCTGCTGCTCTAAATTCTGCTGCATTGACTGCAGTGCTTGCTCAAAGCGTCTTTGCAGATGCTCAGGTAACGATGCCAGTAGTGCTTTTTCAGGAATTAAGCTGTAGTTAGTTTTCAAGGTGTTTCACAGTCGAAATTATGCTGGGTATGGTATCAGCTTATACGCCACGGTTTTGATTGTCGTGTTTTTTATAGCCCAGAGTGGTTAGCTCCATGTGCCAGGTGTGCACTACGTCTACTGTGACCAGGGCTTGATGCATATCAAAATTTGAAGCGGCTTAACCCCCTATACTGCATTGCGTTATCAGAGTATAAAACGAGGTTAAGATGCAAGGGTTTAAATGGGATACCAGGTTAATCAGTAAGTACAATATTAACGGCCCGCGTTATACCTCTTACCCAACGGCATTAGCGCTGCACACCGGCTTTGATCGCGCGCAAATTCAAACGGCGATAGCGCAAAGCCCGAACGAACTTAGTTTGTACCTGCATATCCCGTTTTGCCATAAGCTGTGTTACTACTGCGGCTGCAATAAAGTGGTTACCCGTCATCAGCATAAAGCCGATATTTACCTGGATGCCTTAGCGCAGGAGATGGCGCTGTATCAGCCGCTGCTGCAGGGCAAAAGCATTAATCAGCTGCATTTAGGCGGCGGTACCCCAACCTTTTTAACAGAAGTGCAGCTAAGCCGGCTTATGGCGCTGCTGCAGCAACACTTTACTATTGAAGCCGATGCTGAAATTAGCATTGAAATAGACCCGCGCAGCTGCAGCGACGATAAACTGCGGCATTTGCGTACACTGGGGTTTAACCGGGTCAGCTTTGGGGTGCAGGATTTAGATGAAAAAGTGCAGATTGCCATTAACCGGCTGCAGGATACCGACCTTATCCGCCATCAGGTGCAGCTAAGCCGTGAGCTGGGCTTTAGCTCAATTAATCTTGACCTTATTTACGGCCTGCCGTATCAGCAGAGCGCCAGTTTTGCCCAAACGGTGGACGAAATTATCCGTCTTAACCCCGACCGCATCTCGCTATTTAGTTACGCACATTTACCCGAGCGTTTTGCTGCTCAGCGCAAAATAAGTGATGCCAGCTTGCCGGATGCGCCGTTAAAGCTGGAATTAATGCAACTGGCGATTAACCGTTTTGTTGGGGCCGGCTATCAGTTTATCGGCATGGACCACTTTGCTAAAGCTGATGACGCCCTGGCCAAAGCGCAGCAAGCCGGTAAGCTGCAGCGTAATTTTCAGGGTTATACTACCGCCGGCCAGGATGCGTTAATTGGCCTTGGCGTGTCCAGCATCAGCCAGGTAAGCGGTGTGTTGTGGCAAAACAGCAAAGAGCTGCCTGCCTATTATGCGGCTATTAACGGCGGCCAGCTGCCGCTAGAGCGCGGCTTTAGTTTAAATAGCGACGATAAACTGCGCGCTGCCTTAATCAGCCAGCTTATTTGTCACTTTGAGCTGGATGTCGACGCCTTTAGCCAGCAGTGGCAGGTCAGCGGCTTCTGGCAATATTTCGCCGAAGCGCTGGAGCGTTTGCAACCCTTTATGGAAGACGGCCTGGTTGAGGTATACGCCGGGCGCATTAAAGTGACTGACAATGGCAGGCTTTGGGTGCGTAGCATCTGCGCCTGTTTTGATGCCTATTTAACTCAGGGCCAGCAGCGCTATTCAAAAGTAGTGTAGTGTTGCGCTGTGTTGCGGCAGATCAAAGCAGGCTTGGCTGCGGCCGCTAAAATACCTGCTTTTTACTCGCGACAGAGAAATACATGACTATTCCTGAACTCCTTTGCCCTGCAGGCAGCTTAAAAGCCCTGCGCCTGGCGTTTGCCTATGGTGCCGATGCGGTGTATGCCGGTCAACCGCGCTACAGTTTGCGCGTGCGCAATAACGAGTTTGATTTAGCCGCGCTTGAAACCGGTATTAACGAAGCCCATGCGCTGGGTAAAAAGCTGTATGTAGTGGTTAATATTGCGCCGCATAACAGTAAGTTAAAAAGCTTTATTGCCGATATGGCGCCAGTAGTGGCGCTTAAACCGGACGCGCTAATCGTGTCCGATCCCGGTGTGGTGTATTTGCTTAAACAGCATTTTCCACAAATGCCGCTGCACCTGTCGGTACAGGCTAATACGGTAAACTGGGCGGCGGTCAAATTCTGGCAGGCGCAAGGCGTAGAGCGGGTCATTTTATCACGCGAGCTGGCGGTGGACGAAATAGCCGAAATCCGCCGCGAAGTGCCTGATATGCAGCTGGAGGTTTTTGTGCATGGTGCGCTCTGTATGGCGTACTCTGGCCGCTGTTTGTTATCAGGCTACATTAACAAGCGCGACCCGAATCAGGGCGCCTGCACCAACAGCTGCCGCTGGCCGTATCAGGTGCATGCCGCGCGCGAGGACGACGTCGGCCAGTTTGCCCCAATAAGCACGCCGGCATTGTTAGAAGAGCAGGGCCGCCCCGGTGAGCTGATGGCAATAGATGAAGACTTGCACGGCACTTATATTCTAAATTCTAAAGACTTACGCGCTGTTGAACATGTACCGGCCCTTACCGCGATGGGGGTGCATTCACTGAAAATCGAAGGCCGCACTAAGTCGCCGTATTATGTCGCGCGCACCGCACAGGTGTATCGCCGGGCTATAGACGATGCGTTGGCCGGCAAAGCCTTTAACCCTAACTTACTCGGCGAACTTAACGGTATGGCCAATCGCGGCTTTACCGAAGGCTTTTTACGCCGGCATAAACCGCAGGACACGCAAAACTACGACACCAGCCACAGTGTTGGTGAGCAGCTGTTAGTCGGCGAGTTTATTGCTGAGCAAGACAGCGACGGTTTCGCGCTGCTGGAGGTGAAAAACCAGTTTAGCGTTGGCGATAGCCTGATATTAATGTCGCCAGCTGGCAACCAGAGTTTTACTTTACAGGCGCTGCGGGATAAGCAAAACAACGCTATTTTATTAGCGCCGGGCGCGTGTTATCAGCTAAAAGTGTTACTGCCAATGCGCATCGACTTGCGCTTTGCCATGCTGCTAAAACAGCTGCCGGTAGCAGTAGAAGTGAGCACGGATTTAGCCATTAATGCAGCAGTTTAAACATGCCCGCCGTAATTGAAGTCAGTTGTATTAATTGCGATATGTGTGTGCCGGAGTGCCCAAACGAAGCTATCAGCATGGGCGCCAAGCACTATGAAGTTGACCCGCTGTTGTGTACCGAGTGCATTGGCTATTACGATAAACCTACCTGCATTGCGGTATGCCCGTTAGATTGTATTCATGTAGAGCCGCTAAACAGTGCTTAAGGCGCTTTTAGCATTGTATAATGCCCGAAAATAAGTAACAATGCGAACAATTTGCATTTGTATGCTGAGGTGGGTAGATGATGTCACTTTGGGACGCTATCGCAGGCCAAACGGTAACAGTTACCACGTTGGATGCAGGCTTAGCACCTGCCGTCAGCAACAGGCTGCGTGAAATAGGCTTAGATAGCGGTTTATCTGTTTTATGCTTGCGGCGCGGGCCTTTTAACGGCGCTGTAGTCGTTGCTATTGCCGACTGTGTCTATTCGCTGGAGCACAAAGTTGCCAGCAAAATTCGGGTGCAAGCTGCGTAATTGCAGCGAGGTACCCAACTCTTGTTATGCCAGTGTTTACGCTGGTTAGCCTTGTCCTTTCATCGGTTGCAGTATGAAACGTATTATTCTGGTCGGTAAACCTAACTCAGGTAAAAGTTTATTATTTAATCAGTTAACCGGCTTGCGACAAAAAGTGGCTAATTTCCCCGGGGTTACGGTAGAACTTAAATCAGGCCGGTTTGAACAGTATCAATTGGTTGATTTTCCTGGTGCTTATTCTATGAGTACGCTAACGCGTGATGAGGATATTGCGGTAGAAAAAATTAATCAGGCGTTGTTAGACCAAGATACTGCGCTGATTATCTGTAACCTGGACGCCACAAGGCTACAAAGCAGTCTGATGTTTGGTTTGCAAATGCAGGCGTTAGCGCAGCAATACGGTAAGACGTTGGTGTTTGCACTGAATATGATTGATGACGTGGCGCGTTTTGGCCATCAGATAGACGTCGCTGGGCTAAGCCGCGATCTCGATGCACCAGTGTTTGCGCTGTCAGCAAAAACCTTAGAAGGCATCGCCGAATTTAAAACCGCTGTGTTGCAATTGGCCACAGAGGCGACAAGCGATAATCGTCCACAGGCTAAAGCTGTGACGTTAGATTACGGTGTGCAAATGAAGCAAAGCCGTGCACTGGCCAGCCTATACGGCATGCCCGCGACTGTCGTGCTAAAAAAGCAAAATGTTATCGATGGCTTTATGCTAAATAATGTCAGTGGCGGCATGGCATTTTTACTGGTGATGTTTTTGTTATTTCAAAGTATTTTTACCTTTGCCGCCCCGTTGATGAATGCGGTGGAGCAGGCGATTGGCGCCACAGCGACAACGTTAACCGGTCTTACCGGACCTGGCATGCTGGCTGATTTTCTTAATGATGCGATATTCGGCGGCTTGGGCTCATTTTTAGTGTTTGTGCCGCAAATTATGGTGTTAACGCTGATCATTGGTATGTTGGAAGACAGTGGTTATCTGGCCCGTGCAGCACTTATTTGTCACAAACCTCTGAGTTATTTTGGTTTATCTGGCCGCAGTTTTATCCCGTATTTATCTGCCCATGCTTGTGCGATTCCGGCAATTTTATCAGCCAGAACGATAGAATCACCGCGCAAGCGCCTCATTACTATGCTGACGTTGCCGCTAATGTCATGTTCGGCAAGGTTGCCTGTATATGCGCTGCTGGTGGCCGTGTTGATCCCCGATACCCGGTATTTGGGCGGAATTGTGAACCTGCAGGGGGTGGCATTTTTTGGTTTGTATCTGTTCGGTATTGTTACTGCGCTGCTGGTAAGCCTGTTGCTGTCGCGCTTTAGCCTCGACAGCGATGAAAAGTCGGATATGCCGTTTATTTTAGAATTACCAAGTTACCGTTTGCCGCACTGGAAACCACTATTGCTGCGCGTGCTAAGTAGCGCTAAACAGTTTGTTTTACGCGCTGGCCCGGTTATTTTTGCGGTTTCGCTGGTTATCTGGTTGTTGGGGTATTTCCCCACCACAGCCGGTGGCCTGCAACAATCGTATCTGGGGGTTATTGGCCAGTGGATTGAACCGTTATTTGCCCCAATGGGCCTGGACTGGCGCTATGGTGTTGCCATTTTAATGTCTTTTCTGGCCCGTGAGGTCTTTGTTGGCGCGCTGGGGACCTTATTTGGTATGGACGGAGCAGATGAAAACATTGCCGGTTTGGCAGCTAATATTCAGGCGGACGGCCTTGCCTTTGGGGCGGGGATGGGCATTTTGCTGTTTTATGTGGTGGCGCTGCAGTGTGTCGCAACTGTGGCAACCTTAAAAGCAGAAACCGGCAGCACGCGGCTGGTAAGCGCTTTGGTGTTGGGCTACGGCATGCTAGCCTACCTGCTAGCGACCTTATGTGCACAGTTTTTATAACACCCGGCCCAGTTTTGCTGCTAATACGTCTGTAGCCGGCCGGTATTTTCGGCACTGGCATGTATTGGCCATATCCGCCGGGCTGCACTGGGCGAGCCACTCTTGCCGTTTGAGCAACGGGTAGCGCAAGCCATGCAGCGCTTGTATCAGCAGCACAGCTTTAACCCTAACCAGCGCAAGTGGTTAGAGCGCTTAGCCAAACAGCTGGTGCATGAAGTGGTGGTAGACAGAGAGTTTGTCAATAATTGCTTTGCCAACGATGGCGGTGCCAAGCGGCTAAATGCAGTGCTGGATGATCAGTTAGATACGGTGCTGGCTGAGTTAAGTGACGCAATTTGGACAACACAAAGTGCATAGAAGCAAGGACGTCGCATGCTCATCTATATATTTCTTCAATTAGTATACATATGAACCCCTACATGTATAAATTTTCGGTTTTTTTATATATATTGAGCCGGTCATTACTAAAAAAAGTTTTTTTCTATGCATAATACTCTGCCTCTACTGCCGCTAGCAGAAATAGCCCATTGGGAAACCCGACAGGTGCTTAAAAAAGCGGCCGAGGCGCATCGTTATTTAGCTGAACTAAAAGGCGTAGCGGCCAGCATCCCCAACGAAGCGATATTAATTAACACCCTGGCACTGCAAGAGGCGAAAGACAGCTCGGAAGTGGAGAATATCGTTACCACCCACGACGAACTGTACAAAGCCAATGTGTTTGAGGAATCCTTAACCAATCCGGCCACCAAAGAGGTACAAGATTACGCTTTTGCGCTAAAACAAGCCTTTGCCATTGTCAGGCGCACAGGTCTGATTCGGTTGGATGATATTTTGGCGGTGCAGCAACAGCTTGAGCACAATCAAGCTGGCTTGCGCCGCTTGCCGGGTACATCACTTAAAAACGCACGCACCGGCGAGGTGGTCTATACACCGCCACAGCATGCTGACGACATAGCAGCCTTAATGGATAACCTGGTGCAGTATATTAATGACGACAGCCTGTGCGATGCCGATCCGCTGGTTAAAATGGCGATCATCCATCACCAGTTTGAAAGCGTCCACCCGTTTTATGATGGTAATGGCCGCACCGGCCGTATCATCAATATTCTGTATCTGGTGGCCAAAGGGCTGCTCAACCTGCCTGTATTGTATTTAAGCCGCTTTATTATTATGCACAAGGCAGATTACTACACACAGCTGCAGCAGGTACGCGAAACGGGCAACTGGGAGCCCTGGCTGCTGTATATGCTGGATGGCATTATTGTTACCGCACAAGACACCATAACCCTAATCACCAATATGAAAGCTTTAATGCAAGGTGTGAAACACCGCTTGCGTGAGCAATTGCCGAAAATCTATCGCCAAGAGCTACTAAATAACCTGTTTCACCACCCTTATACCAAAATTGAGTTTCTGGTCGACGAGTTAGGGGTCAGTCGCATCACTGCCACCAAATACTTAGAGCTGTTGGTTGAACATGGCTTTTTAGAGAAGCAGAAAATCGGCCGCGGCAATTATTATATTAACCAGCCATTGTGCGCCTTATTAAAAGCCCATGGTTAAGCCTGTATTACCTAAATAGAGCACAACATGAACAACAACGACATTGTACAAAAACTCTGGAACCTGTGTGACGTACTGCGTGACGATGGCATTAACTACAGCGATTACGTTACCGAGCTTGTACTGCTGCTGTTTATAAAAATGGTGCATGAAAACACCGAAGCCGGCACCTTAAAAAAACACCCACTGCCACAAGGTTGCCGCTGGACTGACATTAACGGCAAATCCGGCATTAACCTGCTGAATGACTACAAACGCATTTTATTAAGCCTGTCGACCGGTAAAGATGCACTGGGCAATATCGTGCATGAAGACCCGTTAATCAGCGCCATTTACGCCGATGCGCAAACCCGCCTGCGCGAGCCACGCCATTTAGAGCAGATGATTAAAACGCTGGATCAAATCGACTGGTTTAGCGCCGCCAAAGACGGCCTGGGCGATTTATACGAAGGGCTGCTGGAGAAAAACGCCGGTGAGACCAAATCGGGTGCTGGCCAATATTTCACGCCACGCGCGCTTATTAACAGCATGGTGCGCTGCATTAAGCCGCAAGCGGGCGAGGTAGTGCAAGACCCTGCTGCCGGCACCGCCGGTTTTTTAATTGCCGCAGACGCGTACATTAAACAGCATACCGATGATTTATACGATTTAACGGCGACAGAGCAGGCTTTCCAACGCAATAACGCCTTTGTCGGTATTGAACTGGTGCCCGGCACCCGCCGCTTAGCGCTGATGAACTGCTTACTGCACGGCATGGAAGGCGACGCTGAAGGCGTGGTGCATTTGGGTAATGCGCTGGGTGATACCGGTAAAAGCCTGGCCCGCGCCGATATTATTTTAGCCAACCCACCGTTTGGCACCAGTAAAGGCGGCGAGGCCAGCAATACCCGTGACGATTTAACCTATAAAACCAGCAATAAACAGCTGGCGTTTTTGCAGCATATTTACCGTAACTTAAAACCCGGAGGCCGTGCAGCAGTAGTTCTGCCGGATAACGTATTGTTTGAAGCGGGTGTCGGTACTGATGTGCGCCGCGATTTAATGCACAAGTGTAACCTGCACACCATATTGCGCCTGCCCACCGGTATTTTCTATGCCCAGGGCGTAAAAACCAATGTGCTGTTTTTCACCAAAGGCAGCGCGAAAGATAAGCACCAGCAAGAAAACTGCACTGAAAACGTATGGGTGTATGACCTGCGCACCAATATGCCCAGCTTTGGTAAACGCACGCCGTTTGGCGATAGCCACTTAACACCGTTTGAGCAAGTGTTTGGCGAAGACCCCAATGGCCAAAGCCCGCGCGAAGAGGGCGAATATAGCTTTAATGCTGAGCAGGTTGAAGTAGCACCGACGGAAGAGAACGACGGCGTAGACAGCAAGCTGGCGCATAGCCGCTGGCGCAAATTCAGCCGCGACTGGATACGCGAGCATAAAGCCGACTCGCTGGATATTAGCTGGCTAAAAGATAAAGACAGTGTCGATGCCGCCAATTTGCCAGAGCCCGATGTGCTGGCGCGCGAAGCCAAAGACGAGCTGGAAGCCGCATTGAGTGAGCTGGATGGATTGCTTAAGGCGTTGGAAGGGGCGGTGTGATGGAAAGAGCCGATTTACCAGTTAGTTGGGCTTTAACACCGATAGATGACGCCATTTCATCTGATGGTCTAATTTCAGATGGAGATTGGGTCGAGTCGAAAGACCAAGATCCATCAGGCTCAGTTAGGTTGATTCAACTAGCAGATATTGGTGATGGTGAGTTCAAAAATAAATCAGATCGATTTATGACAGAAGAAAGTGCTGCCTCCTTAAATTGCACATACTTACACTCAGGTGACATTTTAGTGGCTCGAATGCCTGATCCACTTGGTAGAGCATGTATTTTTCCGGGGGTAGGCCAACAGAGTGTAACTGTGGTTGATGTATGCTTGATCAGAACTGGTGATAAAAGCGCAGTTTCAAATAAGTTACTGACGTACTGGATTAACTCGCCTGATATGAGAGGACTTATAGCAGATAATGCTTCAGGAACAACAAGAAAGCGGATAACACGCAAAAAGTTAGAGAAATTTGAGATACCTCTCCCCCCACTAGCCGAACAAAAAGTCATCGCTGAAAAACTCGACACCCTGCTGGCACAGGTCGACAACACCAAAGCCCGCCTCGAGCGCATCCCCGACATCCTAAAACGCTTCCGCCAATCCGTCCTCGCCGCCGCGATAAGTGGTAAGTTGACGGAGGAGTGGCGGAAGCGGAAATTGGATATTCAGAGTGCCGAGTCGATCAGACATGATATGAAAATCAACCGTTTAACAGCTTGGTTAACTGAGCAAGAAAAGTCTTTTGCGAAAACCAATAAGGTATTCGAAGAAGAACAATTAATAAAAAAATACTCTGATGTTGCAGAAGAATACCAAGATGAGTTCAATTTAACGGCGATTACAGAGATTCCAGAATGTTGGTTAGCTACAAATTTAGATAATGTTTCAATTGCAGTAACAGGTAAGACTCCTAGTACGACCGATGAAGAAAATTGGAATGGTAATATACCATTCATTAGTCCTACTCAAATTTTACCCGATGGAAAAGTAACAAAGCCTGAGCGTTTTGTAACTGATTTTGGTGCAAAAAAAATACAGTTACTACCCAAAGGTGCAGTGATGATTGTTTGTATTGGCACAATTGGAAAAGTAGGATTACTAAATACAGACGCGGCTTTTAATCAGCAAATTAATGCCCTTATTCCAACTCAAAGCATTCAGAGCAAGTTCCTTTTTTATTGGGCGAGAACGCTTCATAGTTGGTTAAATAAAACTTCGTCAGCCGTAGTAAATGCTGCAATTATTAACAAAAGCAGATTATGTTCTGCACCATGTCCTTTACCGTCTATCGAAGAGCAAACCGAAATCGTCCGTCGGGTAGAAGAGCTGTTTGCCTTTGCCGACCGCATTGAACACGCCGCCCAGGCCGCGCTTAGCCGGGTAAATAACCTGACTCAATCCATCCTCGCCAAAGCCTTTAGGGGTGAACTCACTGCCGATTGGCGCGCCGCTAACCCCGAGCTAATTAGTGGCGAGCATAGCGCCGAGGCGTTGCTGGCGCGGATAAAGGCCGAGCGGGCGAAGGTTAAACCTAAGCCTAAGAAAGCAAACTAATAGGGGTAATAGCTATGGATGGCGAAAAACTCACTGATGATGTTTTATTCCGGCAAGTTAAAAGTGCCATTGCAGGGCATAATTTTAAACAAGCCAGAAAGATCCTTGAACAACACCTTGATGACTCGCATACCAACCCGCGCATTTGGGAGATGTATGGTAACGTCCTAAAAAAGCTTAATAAGGTAGATAAAGCAAAAGCTGCCTTCTTACGCCGAGATGAGCTTAAAAGAGACGACTTAGCTTTTGAGCGACTTGCTGATGACTATATAGACGATGCAGACCTGGACTACTTAAGTAGCCATGAACAGTCTTATACTCATGAACAGTATGTTTACGGTATGGAGGATGCGGATCATGATGACGCGGCGATAACTCCGCCTGAAACTAGCGGAAGATTTGGTTCAGTTTTATCCCTCGGTCAAAGACCTTCATCTAGCAATAGCACCAGTCCTGAGCTGCATAATCCTGCTTTAGAAATAGAAGAACCAGCAAATTCAGCTTTGGAAGAATTTGTACATACTGACATTTTGTCTGATGAAGATAATAACCAAACTGCTGTTGATGTCAGTGAGAATGCGGTTCCGGTTGAGGAAGCGTTGTCAAACACTGCCTCATCACATGAAGAGATGGTTGAAGAACTGCTACCTGTTCTTGAAGAGGCGTCACCTGCAAAAGTTGATGATGACTTTTGGAGCACTACATCAGAAATTTTAGCGTCTGCTTCGATTGAACCTGACCTATTCGATACTGATGTATATGCTTTTGATCCTGATGAACTGGATACCCCCGAAACGTCAAATGATGATGTTATCTCAATTACCGAGCGCGTTACGATTGAACAACGTGCTGTGCAACTTGCAGCTGCATTTATAGCCAGACACGATTGGCCAAGAAATTGTTTAGATCTGCTAACACATATTTTCTCAGTAAAAGCCTATGGCCTTGTGGTTAAGTTCCTGAATCACTACGCTGAGGCTGGTATGCGACCAGAGGAACTCAGATTAGCAAAGCATTTGCGAGAATCTTGGCAGCAATTGCCGAAATACTGGATAAGCTTTTACAGAAATGGTGATAGTGCTGCAAGTTATTACAATTTCAGTTGGTCTCAGAGTTTACGCTTTGTCATTCTGGTTTCTCATTGCCAGAACGGAATGCTGGATGAGGATATTTTGCTGGAAAACTTGGAAGTAATGTATGACAGATGGTTCAACAGTTCGTCTTTGAGACGAAGTTACCGCTCTTTCTCCAAATACATTAATGCTGCCATGGACCAGATAGAAGAAGACGGCATTCTGTTTGAATATGAGGCCGGGTTTGGGTCACTTCGTGAGGCGAGAGATTTACATTTCTCTGATCTTGGTGAAACGGATATGTTTCATAAACAGTTGCTGTCAGACCTTGAGTTCTATGGCTATTCGTTAGACCGCAGTGAGTATAGGCCGATGCGGATCTGCGAAGATATTATGTATGATGCGGCACACTACAACCAACACCGGATACTTCTCGCCGACCACAATAACAAGGAAGAAAATAATGAATAATCACGCTCCTTCAACAGGTTGTTGGGTTAGCCAGCCCTTAACTAATGGTGCCGAGCGCACGGGTATTGTTATTCAACAGGTTGTAGACGGTGAACGTATCAGTTTGAAAGTTCAGTGGCTGCCAAATAAAGATATATCTACTCTGCAGGCAAAAGACGTCTCTTCTGGCTTTAAGTTAGGTATGGATGTAATGCTAGCGGTGGATGATTTATACGGTTTTGGCGAAGGGGTTATTCTACAAACCAGAACAGTCGCTGGTGTAACGCAGCACTTGGTTGAATTCTATGAAGCGAATGAAAAGCGTTGGTTACCTTTTTATGCATTAAAACAGGTAAAAGGGGTAAAGCACGCTTTTGTTGTCGGATCTCAAGCTGATGGAAATACGGCTGAAAGATTGCGTTTAAAGACGCTTGCGCATGCGTTGAATAACTGGAACGAAAACACTGGTGCTTTATCCAGCTTAGATATAGATCCTTTACCACATCAGATCCACTTGGTGCACCGAATACTTAATTCAGGAAGTTTAGATTGGTTAATAGCCGATGATGTTGGTTTAGGTAAAACAGTCGAAACCGGCATGCTACTTTACGCACTGCAAAAAAGGGGGCTGGCAAAGAGAATCTTATTAATAACCCCGGCGGGCCTGACACGACAATGGCAAGAAGAAATGCATGACAAGTTTGGCTTAGGCGATTTTCAAATATATGGCCATAACTTTCATATTCATGAGCCACGTGAATGGAAAATGCATGATCAAGTTATTGCATCAATTGATAAATTAAAACAAGAACAGCATCTTGAATTGCTTCTTCAGGCTGATGCCTGGGACTTGGTTGTATTCGACGAGGCACATAGGTTGTCTCGCCGGCAGTACGGTTTAAAGTATGATGCCTCAGAGCGGTTTGGTTTAGCGGCTAGTTTGCGACGTACAAAAAAAGCCAGATCAATGCTGTTACTCAGTGCCACACCGCACCAGGGTATGCAAGATAAATTTGTCTCCTTACTAGAGCTATTGCGGCCTGATCGAAAGAGAGAGCTTGCGCTTCTCTCGTTAAAACCTGAACTGCTGCAGGATATGGTAATTCGTAATTACAAAGCTGATGTGACCGATGCAGAGGGTAATTTTGTCTTTCATGGTAAATCCAGTTTAGCTATTAAGGTTCCGGTTAATCAGCAGTCGATGGATTTTGATAAAGCTTTGCAAGATTACCTTCAAAAGGGCTACCAGGCTGGCAGAAACAAAGGTCAGTCTGGTAACGCTATCGGTTTTGTAATGACCGTTTACCGAAAGTTAGCTGCGTCCAGCGTAGCCGCCATCAGAAAAGCACTGTACAGACGACTTACTCGATTGGAAAACCATGCTATCGAAGAGTTGAACCGATTCGACTTTGCTGAGGACGAGAGATTTCAGGGAGAAGTAGAGGAGCTCGTGGCTGAACATAATGTTACAACAAGAGAAGAGTTCTTTGATGGTGAGATTGATCTGTTGAAACTACTTATCGAACGGGTTGAGCTTTTAGCTGACCATGATGACAAGTTAGCAAGATTTATGGATACATTGTTAAAGCAGCTTCTTAAAGATAATTCTAATGAGAAAGTGCTTATTTTTTCTGAGTACAGAGCGACTCAAGAATACATAAAAAATAGCTTGGCCCAAGCGTTCGGTGAAGAAAAAGTAGTGCTTCTGCATGGCGGCATGTCTCATGATGAACGGCGTGATGTAATTTGGCAGTTTGATAATGAAGCTCAGTTTCTAATTTCAACTGAGGCTGGTGGTGAGGGTATTAACTTACAGCGACACTGTCACATCATGGTCAATTACGACCTACCCTGGAACCCCATGCGATTAGTGCAACGAATTGGTCGACTTTACAGATATGGCCAAAAACAAAAAGTGATAGTACTAAACGTTAACTCTCCCGGAACGGTAGATGAGCAGATAATCGCCCTGATGTATCAGCGAATTGACCAAGTAGTCGCTGACATGGCGAGCGTTCAGGGCAATGAGTTTAACGACGCACTTAAAGATGACATTTTAGGTGAATTGTCTAACTTGCTTGATTTAGAAGAGATACTCGAACAGGCAGCATCTGTCAGTATTGAGCGAACAGAAAAACGCATTACCGAAGCCTTAGAGCGGGCGAAAAGTTCAACTAGCATGCAACGTGATTTGTTCAGACATGTTGCAAGGTTTAACCCCGATGAACTTGCAAACGATCTGGTGATCACTTCAGACCATTTACTTTCATTTATCGAAGGTATGAGTGCACTTGTTGGTATCGATATTGTAAAGAGGATACTAGACGATAAAGTACTGCAAATTAAGTTGCCGGAAAAAGTGATGGAGCAGTTAGGTACGCGCTCAAGTTATATGGATATTACTGTAGATCGAGAGATCGCAAGGGGTAGAAAAAATACGGTAATGATGGATATGAACGCGCCTCTGATGCAATTTTTCATAAAGACTGCGTCGAGTTATGAGTTTGGTGGTAAAACAGCCGCGGTGAAAACGAATCTGTTAGGCGGTGAAGTATTGTTAACGGCAAACCTTCGTTGGCAGGATATATATGGCCGAAGAATGAAGCAGGATTTTGCCGCCTTTTTCATAAAGGAACGACAGGTATACCAAAACCCTAAAGCATTAGGGAGTTGGTTGCTGGAGCAAGCTCAAACCGGCGATAGCGTATTGCCGAGGGAATCAAACCAGGAATTCTTAAAGCTAGCTGAGAGCGCCGCTCATAAAGTATTAGCATCACATTCAGAAATAAACGTCATACCGGAGCATTTTGATTGGGTTAGTGCTGCATGGTTATCATCAGAGGATTGATGAAATAGCATGATCTTAAAAGACAAAACCCAAATCAGTTCTGCATCTATCAAGCTCGATGCCGGTATTAAACAAGAACACGACGTAGCGTTTTACCTGCGTCGCGCTTACAAGAATAGCGACAACGTAATGGTGCTTAATGACCTGCGCATTGAGCACGATGGCGAAAGCGCCCAGATTGATCATCTTATTGTGTATACCTATGGCTTTATCGTGGTGGAATCAAAGAGCATTCGCGGCGAGGTTAAGGTTAATGAATACGGTGAGTGGACCCGAAGTTACAAAGGGCAGTGGAGTGGCATGCCGTCGCCGATTAAACAGGCCGAGCTGCAGCTTAAATTACTGAAGCAGTACCTGTGTGACAACACGGAGAAGGTCATTGGCAAGTTTTTGGGGATGCAGCAAGGTATGGGCATGCGTTGTTATGATGTGTTCTGCGCCATATCCAGCGATGCCATTATTGACCGCTCTAAGGCACCGAAAGACATTGCCGACAAATTGGTGAAATCAGAATTTGTCACTGATGCGCTGGATAAAAAGATGCACTTTATTAAGTTCTACAACCTCGCTGCCAAAATTGCCGACACCCGGCCGACCTTTAACCAGGAAGAACTTAGTCATATTTGCCAGTTTTTGCTGGGTAACACCCGACAACTTGAAACCGATAGCGTTAACGAAACACCAGCAGCCTGGCCAGCACCAACGCCGATGACAGCTACACCGGAAACGACGTCCTTTGCTCCAGTTGAGCCAGAAAATCAAAGGGTATCACCAACAATTAGCGCTGTTGCAAAGCCTGTCGATGCCGTTGCTGTGCAGTGCAAACATTGTGGCGATTGCAGCACACTCAGCCCGCAATCAGGCCGTTATGGTTACTACGTGCAATGCGGCAAGTGTGGCGGCAATACGCCACTTAAGCGGCCATGTCCGGAATGTAACAGCCTGAATACCAAGGTGAGTAAGTTAAAATCCGTTTTTCGCCTTAATTGTGCTGAGTGCTCGACGATAACGAAGTTAAATCTTAATAGCCGATAATAATTAAGTAGCCACTATGCAATACCAATTCTGCGCCACCAACGCTTTAATAAAATGGCTTAAAACCGACTTACCACGCTTGCCTGCCGCGCCAGGCCAGCAGGTGGGTGTGAATACCGTTACCAGCACCCGTGAGCAAATGTGCTGGCAGTTACATATTATTGAAAACCGCTACGGCAGCTGGCATAAAACACTTATTGCTACTGAAGCCAATAGCCGTTTTACGCTGTTTTTGCCGGTAGATTTACTAATGAGCATAGATGAGCTAACCCAGCGGCTAAAGATGGAATGGCAGTGGGTATTAGCTGAAACCCTGCGCCTGTCGCATATATTACCGCGCAGCGATATTGCACTACTGCTAAGTGAGTTAAACGAGATGGACTTTACTTCGCAGTGGGTTAAAAACACCGACCGCAGCGTAAACGGCCATGTAGGTGACGCCGGGCTTTGGGTAACCCAGACTCTGGCTGACCGGCGTAAAGACGCACTTTCGCCTGAGTTAGCGCTGGAGTTAGCCGTTTACCTGAATACCCAACCGAAACGGGTGAATAAAGCAAAGGGTAAACTGGTGCCCGTGCTGGCACTACTGGATTACTGCACAACCCTGATTAACCCCACAACCAGTGAGCTGGATATCACGCCAATGCCAGCTAAATCGAACACCTCTAATAGTAATGTTGTTTATTTCAAAGACTTTAAAAAGTAGTCGGCAAATTTAGGCCTTTATCTTCTGAGCGATGCCTTCTCTTAAACCACATTGTTCACTTGGTTACCTCTTCTGTAATTAATTACGCTTAATTACTGAAAAAATGTAATTGATAAAAAGTGATTTCAGGCTAACCTGTGCAGGTAATTAATCAGGAGATACCGATGGAAAAAATTACCAAAAGCGACACAGTGTTATGGATAAACCATGCTGTTTCTTACTTTAAAAGTATTAACAAAACACAAAAAGATATGGCACGAATTCTCGACTTAGATGAGTCCAGAATTAGCGAAATGAAAAACGGGGTGGGGACCCTCTCGCCAAGTTTGATGAGGATGATAACGGAGTATTGCGGTGCGCCTCGCCGAAATCCGGGGCGGTATTTAGAAGCTGAGTTATACGAAAGCCTTGATAGCTTCGTTGAAAACTTTTCTACGGTGACAAATAACCGCGCTGAAATTGCCTTGCTCAAGTTATTGAAAAATGAACGCTTCTACTCACAGCTTTTGGGCAAGCTTTCGCTGACGGATATTTATAAAACCGGGGATAAGCAAGCGTTGGAGCATAGGTTAAATGAGTTACTGGCGTCTGCTGAATTTGCTGCCGTGTGTGACCAGTACACACAGGTGTTTGATACCAAGGATCAGGCTAAATCTTGGTATGACTTCTGTAAGCAAAAGATAGATGGTTTAGAGATAGATGGGGTGCTGATTGAAGACTTATCAGCGTTCAAGCTTTTGTATTTGATATCGAAAATGCTGATTCCGTTTCCAGAGTTCAAGTTAGGGGAACATAAGCAGTTTTCTATTCAACCCGTCTCACCTGATGAGCCGATGGTGATGACCGGTAACCGGGTATTGGTTATGTACTCTCAATCACTGGAGAAATTTAACAGGACAATAAAGACCGATGAGTTAGCAAGACAGCAAGCGTGCCTACAACTTATGCGGCCCAATCTATTTGAGTTAAAGCCAGAGCAATTCGTTTTTGATGAATGGGCTTGCGGGCGATGTGATGTTTATCTAAGTGAAAACCTGAATTATCACTTTATTATTCATTTGTCAGGGACAGTAATTGCAGATGGCACTCACAGTGAAGACCTGGACCCCAGTGTCGATGACTATTATGGCGTTCGCTCGCCTGGTGACAGGCTGGTTGTGATTGAAAACGTGAATGTACTTAATCTTTTTCAACAAATTGAGTTAATTAGAAAGTGGTTCAGCTTACCGGAAGATACCTTGCTTGAGTTAAGAGAGAAAATCGCCAAAGCGGGGGGCTATATTCCTGGCGCCAGGGTGCTTTTGTAACCCTATGCCAGCTTTGGTTGGTTAAAGCCAGAAGCAGATAGGTTGACGCATCATCCTATGGTGATTTACTTGCCCTCTGATATAACCGGATAAGTGACTGTAATGAAGTTGTCATACAAAAACAAAAACGCCACCCGTAAGGTGGCGTTTTTGTTAGAATTTCTGGTGCGTCCTAGTGGACTCGAACCACCGACCCCCACCATGTCAAGGGTTTTTTTATACTGCCTGTAAAACACATTATAAACAGCTAAATTGTCTGGAAGCCTTGTTGTGTAAGGATCTTGGCATTAGAAAATATTTTTTCCAGTGCTATTTTTAGTGTTTTAAAAGCTTTTTCAAAATTTATTGGCCACAAAAAGGTCACAATACTAAAGTTTTCATATTGACCATCATTTTGATAAAATCAAATAGTGCATACTATTAATCTATATATATCAATATATTGCGCGCTATATATGTAGCAGTGTGCACTGTTGAATTTGTAAGTATACAATACACGATCTTATTAGAGGCTCTACCTTCCGATATCAAAGATATCATTAATACTGCTTTTAAGAACGAACTCGAGACTGAGGCTTGTGATGGTACTGGTGTAAGCATCCCTTAAACTAGGTGCATTCCCGATTAGAGTTCTCCAGCGTAAACTACGTTTGAGGAGAACGGAAATGAAAAAGTCGCGTTACACAGAAACACAGATCGTCAAAATTCTGAAAGAAGTTGAAGCAGGCCGTTTGGTCAAAGAAGTATGCCGGGAATACGGTATCTCTGACGCTACCTATTACAACTGGAAGGCCAAGTACGGCGGTATGGAAGCCTCAGACGTAAAACGTCTGAAAGAGCTGGAAGAAGAGAACCGGCGATTAAAGCAGATGTACGCCGAGCTGAGCCTAGATCACAAAATCCTCAAGGACATTGTCGAAAAAAAGCTGTAAAGCCAGCCGTGCGGCGGGAGTTGGCCGATTATGCAGTAACGACTCATGCAGTCAGTTTACGCCGCGCTTGCCGGGTGGTAAGCATCAGCGCTCCGGATGGTCAGCGTGATGATGCGCTGATAACTGCGCTATAAGGTGCAGTGGAACGTTATCCAGCCTATGGCTTTAGCAAGCTGCTCAAGGTGCTGCGCCGTCAGGGCCATGGATGGAACCATAAACGCATTCACCGGATTCTGTGAGCTGAAGCTCAACATGCGGCGTAAAGGCAAGAAGCGGCTGCCTAATCGCACACCGGAGCTGTTAAGCGTGCCAGCGGCAATGAACCATTGCTGGTCGATGGATTTTATGTGTGATGCGCTGATGTGTGGCAGGCGGTTCAGGACATCTAATGTGGTGGATGAATTTAACCGTGAAGTATTGGCCATTGAAGTTGACCTGAACTTACCGGCACAGCGTGTCATCCGGGTATTGGAGCGTATAGTTGCCTAGCGTGGATGGCCAGCCAAATTGCGCATGGATAACGGCTCGGAGTTTATCTCAAGCGCTTTAGCGGACTGGGCAGAGCAACATCAGGTGCAACTGGAATTTATAAAACCGGGCAAACCAACACAAAACTCGTTTGTAGAACGGTTCAACCGGATTTACCGAACAGAAATACTCGATATGTATGTGTTTAAGAACTTACACGAAGTCCGAGAGCTGACTAAAAACTGGATGCGGGAATATAACGAAGAACGGCCACATGACTCACTGGGGGATTTAACTCTTTGGGAATATCTGGCTAAAAAGCAGGCGGAAAACTCTAATTTAGACTGCCACTAGGAATGGGATGTTTATACATCCAGTATTTTATGAAGAAGAGGTGGATATCCAACTTAACCCAAAAATCGGTGCGGACTGGGGCTAAAAAGGCAAGCAACGACTGGTGGTAATGCCAGGGAAGAACAGAAAACGTTATCTGGCTGGGGCACTGCATAGCAAGACAGGCTAGATAACCTATGTTGGCTCAACGAGTAAAAGCTCAGAACTGTTTATCAGCCTGATGGAAAAGCTGAAGCGGCAATACCGGCGAGCCAAAACTATTACGCTGTTGGTGGACAACTACATTATCCACAAGAGCAAAAAAACAGAAAAGTGGCTGCGCAAATAACCCGAAGTTTGTGCTGTTATTCCAACCGGTTTACAGGCCGTGGGTTAACAACATAAAGAAGCTTTGGCATGCCTTGCACGAGACCATTACGCGCAACCACTGCTGCAAAACGATGGATGATTTACTGGAGCAGGTTGAACGTTTTATGGACAATTCAGCACCTCTTCGTGGCGGTGGTCATGGCTTGCAGCGGGTGTATAATAATTAGGATAAGTTATATAGTACCTGTTATCGGGTCATAAAATATTGGTTCATCACTTAGTAAATTGATATGCTGTGCCAGCAATTTATTGATAAAGAACAATAAATTTGAAATACAACACTACGACCTATCTTGTCGTGCTTGCCATTTACCCTGTTCACTACAAGAGCAAAGAGAATGGGTATACCATTCAGGTCGTTGACGTCGAGGGTTACTCTTCTGGAGATAGTCGTATGAAATTTTTAACACTACCGTTTATCTAACTGAGAAGTGCAATTGATTAAGACATTCTGTCTCGGAGATCTTTTTCCTAACATCCGCTCTTTACAGGTTATGCCAAAAAGCTTGGAAAAGGATGTGGATAGATGGTTTTGAGTACTGAACCCCAAGATATTGGCAATCTCGCCTACTGACTGAGCATTTGGTAGATATTCATATGCTTTGGCCAATCGATAATGCAAAATATATTGCTGAGTATTTAGAGCGGTAATAGACTTTACTTTCCTGGTAAATGAACTCCGATCCATGTATAGCGAAGCGGCCAATTTTTCTACTGTAATTTTTTTATCGATATACTTTTCAATGTAGTTATCTATCTTTCCTCTAAACTGAGAATCTCTAAATATTTTTTGGTGATTCCTCCTTGTAGAGCTAGCAGGTTGACATATTGCCAGCTCGCCTAATTCAGGTAAAATTATCTCAATTTGAGAAAAGTAATTTAAATACCTTTCTGCTCCAGCTCCGAGCCCCTCTATCTGCTGCTCCGCAGCTAGCTTTTTGAGACCCAGATCGTACAAGCTATCAAGCCTAAACAACTCTATAAGCTGATTAGAGATAACTTCTAAGTGTTTTATATTACTAATAATTTTATCTATAATCTCTTGAGTGTTGAACTCAATACTTTCCTTTTGCATAGAGTCGCCGATTTCTCTTGAGCTCAAAGCTAATTTAAACAGGTCAGTGCGGATCTTCTGTGAAAACTGACGAATTCGCTCGCCTTTGAATGTCAATTTATCATCTGTACTCATTCCACCAGTTAGGTCACGTCTCATATCGCATATGCTCTTCATAACTAATATAATTATTCTAATATAAGCAAAATACTCTCTGCCGCCCTTAATATGTAGGAGCTCCTACTACTAAATGGTGTACTTCTGACTGGCAGTTTCAATCTCGTGTTTCAGGTTTCGCATTTTTAATGCCATTAACACAGTATTTACCTAGCGATACAGGTATTTTATCCCAGGCTTTATGTGCAACATTTCTTCAAGTCGTCTGCTATTGCACCGCTCAAAAATGTCATCTAGTTCACACGCAAGGCAATTATTTTAACTACTGTTCTACTTTTTTCACCAATCGTGCTGGCGTACCTTTTGTAGGTGGTTCACTTTGTAAAACAGTAATTTAGAGTGAAAGTCACGCTTGAAAAAGTGAATGCTGGTCTAATATTAGTGAGCAAAAAATCAATGTCAACATATTTCACACAACTGAGCCGTATATTCATTATTTAGTCATATTAATTAAGCTTTTGACTGTTTTGACACAACAATTGCGTTCACTAGCTGAGCGTGATATCACATGGTAAACACATTTAACGTATATTAGCCTGGGTGTTTGTTAAATTGGTTTCTCTTGTGTTAGCATTTGGTTTGGCTTGGGTTGAGTGGGGCGTTGACTGCATGAAGCATGATCAACGAATCGTATTATCGGCATTGTGTGCCCTCTATACGTATGTAGAAAGTAGTTTCATGAAAGTGTTCTGCTCGCGCAATGCATGTTCATAACGCTGTTTCAATGGTTTGGGGTTAGCAGCGCATAACTTTCTAGGAGCTCACATTGACTTTCAACAAATTATTTGTAACTCGAAACCTTAATCCTGGCGCAAAAATACGGCTTTTCTGCTTTCCTTTTGCTGGCGGAGGTATTAATACCTACGTTCCATGGCAAGACCTTTTCCCAAAAGATATTGAACTAGTTTTTGTTCAACCACCTGGTAGAGGTGCAAGAACCTTTGAATCAGCGCACCAGTCTATGGCATCGTTGATGGAGGAGCTCATGAGGTATGCCGATTTTATCGTTGAGAAACCTTATTTACTGTTTGGCCACAGCCTAGGTAGCCGTGTAGCGTATGAGTTATGCTGCCAACTGGTGGCCGCGAAGAAGCGCTTGCCTGAATGCCTTATCGCTTCCGGAAGCGCAGCGCCTCACATGCTAGAGCAGGTAAACATTACGTATGATCTGCCAGAAAAAGAATTTTTGAACGAACTGAAAAAATACAACGGAACCCCGAGTGAAGTTTTAGAGAATAAATCGTTGATGGAACTGCTTATGCCGTTATTGCGCGCGGATTTCCGAATTTCGCAAACCTATACTGCAGAGCAAATTGTGCTAGATTTGCCTTTTGAAGTGTTCTATGGAGGACAGGATTTCAGCGTCAAAGAAAACAATGTGTTTGCATGGAGCGAGCTATCCAGCAAGACAGCAAATATGACATGTTTCAGTGGCGACCATTTTTTTATTCATCAATATAATGATCAAGTTGCCGAAAAAATACTGGAAATCATCCAACGATATGTCTTGAGCCGCAAAGAGATTGTTAGCCTTTACAACAGGAAGGTTTCATGATTCCTAGCGTTAGACATAATATTTTCCACGACTCAGAGCTTTTTACGCCGACAGAAGCAGGTCCATCATTCATAGAGCGCATTTCTCGCAAGCACATCGAAGGCTTTCAAGGCAAATGCTTCGAATGCAGGTTTAATCAGGACTTGTATAGCAATCAGTATAATGAGCAACAATTTGGCATACGCTTGCCGGCTGAAATGGACAATGCAGTCAGAAAGCGCAGAGCGGAGTTTGTCGCTGGTAGAGTCGCAGCCAGCCAAGCTCTTAAGGCTCTGGGGGCAAAGATAATGCATGTTGGTATTGGGGAGCATCGACAACCGCTTTGGCCGAAGCCATTTATTGGTTCTATTACACACTCCGTAAATAAAGCAATCTGTGCTGTTTCCCGAGCCGATTCAATACAGCGCATCGGGATAGATATTGAGCCCATAATTGCAGCAAGCGTTGCGAAAAATATTTTTGCAAGTGTTCTCTTGCCCTGCGAATACGATATGGTGGGTATTCCAGATAATCCAGATAACAAAATTTTTACACTGTTGTTTTCGGCTAAAGAAAGTCTGTTCAAAGCCTTGTATCCGGAAGTGCAGAAATACTTTGATTTCAGTGCTGCCCGGTGTGTAGAGCTTGATATTGAAGCCAGTCAATTCACACTTGAACTGACAGAAGCGTTATCTCCCGACCTTGATGCAGGCTCAAGTTTTAAAGGTTCATTTGAACTGGACAATCACCAAGTTTTTACTGCCATCACTACGAAATGTGTTAGGTGACTGTTTAATATTTACAGTACGTCGCGGGTTCTGCCTATCACTTAAGTTGCATCCTTAATACAACTGACGGCAGTAAATTTTTTCTCCATTTATCTCGGTAATTATATTTTAATATTAACCTGCATCAATGTATTGATATATATGAGTTTTTTTTCATATTGTGAATTGGATGTATAAGTTGGTCACATTGGTACACGCAAACGGCAACATGACCGAATGTTTCTAAGTAACCTACTCCGTAGTATTGATAGCAATTCTTAGATTGGTATGCAGTCCCTTATTTGGAACCAATAGGTGGGCACTTAAAATCATTTTAGCAACCGACCTGGCAAATGTGTGTTTACCTGAATTGACAGCTAGTGGGAGTACCGATAATCAATGTTTGAAAAACACCCAATACTCACCAGATTCAGTTTGTTTTTGCTTTTACCGGTTTTGCTAGTTGGGTATTTGACCTTTGCCAACTTGTACAAAAGCGTGCCCGCTTATTCAGGTGAGTTTGTTTTGCAAGGTTTACAATTTCCTGTGGAAGTCACATTCGACCAGCAGGGCACTCCATCAGTTTTTGCCAAAACTGACCGCGACGCATATTTTGCGCAGGGCTTTTTACATGCATCGGAGCGAATTTGGCAAATGGAATTGCAACGACGCACAGTCCAGGGACGATTAAGTGAAATTTTGGGCAGTGCATCGTTCGCCACAGACCTGTGGATGAGGACACTTGATCTCCATGGTTCTGCAGAGAAAGCTTGGGACCATATCGGTACGAGCGCGCAACAGTCGTTGCTGGCCTATGCTGAAGGTGTTAACGCATGGCTGAATTCCTCTAAAGAACTTCCTCCGGAGTTTTCAGTGCTAGGGATAAAGCCCGAGCCTTGGAATGTCGTAGACTCCCTGGCATGGCAAAAGGTTCTGGCGCTCAATCTTGGCCTGAACATGTATGGGGAAATGCATAGGTTGTCTGTATTAAAGGTTGTTCCACCTGAACATTTGCAGACGTTTTTTGAACATGACCCACCTTTGACTTTCAAGGATAGGATTCTTTATGGCTTGCCGTTATTTTCTCAGCCAAACCACTTCGCGGCGACTGAATCTGCAGAAATGGAATCCCGATATGTTGATGAACAAGAGTTAGCCGGCAATGGGGCTTTGCTTTATAAAGATTGGTTCACCATGGCCAGAGACCTGAGAAATAATCTGGCAATTGGTGAGCTTTATTCTGGCAGCAATGCATGGGCAGTTGCTGGCAAACATACGAAGTCGGGGGGGCCTATTTTGGCAAATGACCCTCATCTAGGCGTGCAGCAAAACGCGCTTTGGTATGGTATTCAGATGAAAGGCGAACGGTTAAATGTCACTGGAATGTCGATAGTTGGTATTCCTGGGGTTGCTATCGGCCGTAACACGCACATTGCCTGGGGAACTACATCCTTAATGAGTGATCAACAGGATCTGTTCTTTATTGATGTGCCGTTGGATGATAATAGCACTTACCTGACAGATCAGGGCTCCGAAACGATTGAATTGAAACAGGATGTTATTGCCATCAGAAGTGACATCCCGGAAGTATTCAATAAAAAAATCAACCCGGTTGTGATAGAAATTCGAAAGACTAGTATTGGCCCTATCGTTAGCGATGCAGTGCGAGCTCCAGGTCATACAGTAGTTCTGAGTTGGCCTGCATTGGATAGCGATGACCGCAGCTTCGAGGCTTTCCACCAGTTGCAATATGCCACAGATTGGAGTTCGTTTAGAACTGCAGTCAGTTTATTGAAAGCGCCGGGCTTACATTTTGTCTATGCGGACTCAAACGGCAATATTGGCAGCCAGGTGGGCGGACATATGCCTATTCGCGGTAAAGGAGTCGGAGTGCTGCCTCTAAATGGCAGTATCAGCGACAACCTTTGGCAAGGATATGTTCCATTTGAAAAATTACCCTACACCTATAATCCTGATTCCGGTGTAGTTGTTTCTGCTAATAACAAGATTGTTACAGTTGACAATGTTGTGATCTCACATGATTGGGCTTCTATGGCTCGAAACACCAGAATTCACGAACTTATAGAGGAATTCATCAAAATCGGAGAGCCTATGACATTACATGACATGGGGCGGATACAAGATGATTTAGTAGATCTGAATGCCAGATTTTTTCTACCTCTGTTGTTAAGGGAAGAATTGAAAACAAAAATTGTTGCAACTGCAAAAAATGACGAAAAAGAGAAGGTATTGGACGCATTAGCAACGCTATCAGACTGGGATGCAATATTCAGTATAGACAGTTCGGCGGCCAGCATTTACGAATATTGGTTAAGAAACCTTAGAATGCAGCTGTTTTCAAAAAAGCTTAATCCAGCTTGGAATAACTCCCTTGTTTCGAACGACGTTATTGAAAATGTATCAGTAGGTTCCTTGATTGACATTTTCCGTCAACCCAACAGTTTTTGGTGCAAAAAAGCCGAGACTTCAACTATTCCATGCGAAAGCGCATTAATAAGCAGTTTCTATGAGGCTATAAGTGGATTAGAAAAAGACACAGGTAGTGGCAGTGTTTCGGATTGGCATTGGGGAGGTTTGCATCAACTTGAATTGTCTCATCAGGTGTTTTCATCTAATCGGTTGCTGCAGAAGTTAGTGACTAGCTCATATCCCATGGGTGGATCGATCAACACTATTAACATTGCCATTTGGCAGCGGAGACCTGCTGGAAACTACCGTAAAGCATTGGGAGCGAGTGTCAGGCACATTTTTGATATGGGACCGAATATTGCTCAAAAATCCGGAATGCAAAGCCAAAACGCCTATGTGCTGCCAACCGGCCAATCTGCACATTTTCTGAGTAAACATTATTCTGATCAGACAGAGCTCTATTTAAAAGGGGAAACCAATTACTACCTTCCTCTGGAAATTAATTCTTCTGGTTCTATTGTTCAGGACAGCAGCGTGCATCTTACCTCGAGAATCGTTCTTATTCCCGGAGGCTTGCACTAATGGATGCGTTAAATCTTTTTTCCAAATATGCACCAAATAAAACCTTTATTGCTGTGTTTCTGGGGGCTCTGGCAGGTTTATTTTACGCCTTTCTAATACCAGTTGTTATGAAATCATTGTCAGAAGGGAATATTGGTTTTCCTGTTGAAGATGCAGTCCAAGAAGTGCTTGGATTCGAAGTGACAAATCTGAATTTGGCCACCTTCTTCTTTGGTTTATGTGTTGCCATCCTGTTGCTTAAGGCCTGCTCCGAAATATTGTTGGCGCGACTTTCACTGCATATTCGTTTTGTATTACGCAAAGAGTTGTATCGGAGAGTGCAAAATTCACCAATAGCATCATTGGAGAGCGTAGGGCCGTCACGACTGATTCAGGCTTTGTCTTCGGATGTTACCTCCATAGTAGATGGGGCACAGTTGTTTCCACAAATTTTGACCAACGGTGTAACTTTAATAGGTATGCTCGGTTATCTTGCTTACTTGGACTTCAACGTTTTTGTCTTTGTTGTATCCACTATCATCTTTGGTGTAGTGGCCTATCAAATTCCTATTATGATAGGTACAAAATATTTTATTAAAGCCCGTGAGCACAGAGACGTGTTACAGGAAGCATTTAGAGGATTAGTGGAAGGTGCCAAGGAGCTCAAATTAAGCCAGGTTAAAACTGCAGTCTACAACAATGAGGTGCTGTACAAGGAAGAGTATATGGTCAGAGACTTGGAAAAAAGTGGCATGACCATATTTTCATTAGCCATGAATTTTGGGGCACTGCTTTGTTTTTTCACAATAGGTGGATTGGGGTTTATATTCATTAACTACTATGCGATTTCAAGTACCGAAATCATAGCGTCAATCATGGTACTGTTGTACGTCACTGGGCCAATTGGAATGATTCTAAACTTTATTCCTCAATTGGCTCAAACTCAAATTTCTCTAAAGAAAATAGAAACTTTATACAGTGAGCTTCCTGATGAAAATATCTCGAAGGATACCAACGAAATTGGGGCATGGAACAAGCTAAAGCTGAAAAATGTGGTTTACCGTTACCCTTTGATGGAAAACCAGAACATATCTTTTGAAGTCGGGCCGTTGAGTTTTGAAATCAAGCGAGGGCAAATAACATTTATTGCCGGTGGTAATGGATCGGGTAAATCTACACTGGCTAAACTTGTTACTCAGCATTATTTCCCCACATCAGGTTCCATCTTCTATGACGATACCCAGCTCTGCTCGAAAAATCTAACAAGCTTCAGAAATGAAATTTCCAGTATTTATTCTGATTACTATTTGTTTGACAGATTTCTAAACGAGAAGGTCAGCTCACAAGAAGATTATAAACAAATCAAACATTATCTGGAGTTATTTGGCATTGCAAATAAGGTTCAGTTGGAAAATGGGCTGTTTACAACGCTGAGACTGTCTGATGGTCAGCGAAGACGCCTAGCTCTCGTTGTTTCTATTGTCGAAAACAAATCTTTGTTTCTTTTTGATGAATGGGCTGCCGACCAAGACCCCAGATTCAAAGAGGTTTTTTATCGGGAAATTTTACCTGAACTGAAATCCCGTAATAAAGCAGTTGTGGTTATTTCTCATGACGATAGGTATTTCGACGTCGCGGATCAGTTGTTGATTATGGAATCAGGAAATTTAACCAATAAGTCGAAGGATCAAATAGTTGATTTAACAATGCAAGATCAATCTAAGGAGTTGGTGGTTTGTTGAGATTTCTCACGCGCGGGCAGGTGATGCCCAAGACCAAACTACCAGCTGGCTGTTCCATGCTCTTGTTGAAAATGAACAGAGCAAATTGAAATCTGACTAAACGAGAAAAACAAATGAACGCGGAACATAAAAAGTATTCGGATGTGAACATTGTTAATGTTGATAATTTAGAAGTTGTGGAAGGGCTTCCTCTTATTTTACATGTAGACACGAAAGGTTCTCGGGCTGTTGATTTTGTTAAGAAAAACAACGTGGCGATTAATAGACTTCTGGAAGAAAATGGTGCGCTGTTAATAAGGGGATTAAAAATTCACAGCAGTAAAGAGTTCGGCACAGTTCTCAGCGAAGTGTTTAATGGCGAGCTGCTGCAGTATACCTATCGTTCTACGCCGAGAACCGAATTTCGGGGCAATATCTACACTGCTACCGAGTATCCAGCCACAGAAATGATCCCACAACATAATGAAAACTCTTATGCCAAGAGTTGGCCCAATCGAATCGGTTTGTTTTGTCTCATTCCTGCCGAAAAAGGGGGAGAAACGCCTATCAGTTGTAGCAAAGCAATCCTCGATCGTTTACCGGAAAAAATCAAACAAGAATTCAGACAAAAACAGGTTATGTATGTCCGGAATTACCTTGATATCGACTTGCCTTGGACTGAAGTATTCCAAACAAATGACAAAGCAGAGGTTGAGGCATTTTGCGCAGAAAATGACCTGGAATTTGAATGGATGGAAAAGGGGCTTCGTACGAGGCAAGTCAATCCCGCAACCGTAGTCCATAAAGGTACGGGGAGGGAGCTCTGGTTTAATCAGGCTCACCTGTTTCATGTTTCAAATCTTGGACAAGATGTCAAAGAAACTCTAGTGAGTTCACTGGGGGCTGAAAACTTACCGAGAAACACCTTTTTTGGCGATGGTACTGAAATTCCTGAGGATTATCTGGATACCATTCGTGAGCTCTATGAGCAAACCAAAATTAAATTCCAATGGCAGCAGAACGACTTACTACTGCTAGATAACCTTAGATATACCCATGGTAGAGAGCCGTTTTCGGGGGAACGAAAAGTGCTGGTCGGAATGGCGAGTCCTAATCAATTTCCATAGCACTTACGCAAGCGTAATCAGCTGAATTAGCTGAGTAACCATGCCTGGGGTCGGCCAAACATCGAGTTTTATTGATGGCTTACAATTGGCAGGTTGAAGGGAGCCCTGGCAAGCAAGGTTTCAGTTAATTGAGTGTCAGGAAAAATTAGCAATAAGGGTGTTTTACAGATTATGTAAGCAAAGTGCACTTTGGCATCTTAATCGGAAATGCCCTTTTGTAATGAATAAAAACAAAAAATTTCAAGAGAAATTTGACAGATTAAAGGAATAATTTCGGGGATTCTTATGAATACAAATGATGCCAAATTTGAACTTTCGTTAGCGCAGCAAGATATCTACCTTGATCAGCTGCATAAAAGGAATTCCCCCATTTACAACATCGGCGGATACGTCCGGTGTCGGGACATTGCTATCGATAGATTAATATCAGCCCATCTAAATGTAGTAAATAATACTGAAGCATTTGGCGTTCAAATAGGTGATTTAGATGGGAATATGTTTCAGTTTGTTCGGACTGAGCGAGATCTCACGTTGCCCCAGATCGATTTCTCTGATCATATAAACCCGCAGCAATCAGCAGAAGAATGGCTGGAAAATGTTTTCAGTACTCCCATTGATATAAAAGGGCCAAACCTGTGTAAAGCATGGTTGTTAAAGTTGAGTGAAGCGACTTTCTGGTATGTGGGCCTAGCGCACCACATCGTCATGGACGGATGGGGATTCGCAAATTGGGCTAAGAAACTTGCCAACTATTATAATGAGCCCCTGGCAATAGATGCTCAAGAGCCCACATCTCTCTCCTGGCAGAGCGTAGTCAACGATGACAGTTGCTATATACGGAGTCAGCGCTATCAGGATGATACTGAGTACTGGAGAGCCCATTGTGTAGGTGTCGATAGATTAGATCTGCACCAGCAATTTAATATTGAATCTGAAGATGCTCTATCCCAAACCAGCGCTCGTTACACACTGGGAATTTCCCGCGAGAAATTCTCTAAGTTAGATGCCTTTGCTAAAAGCTTGAAAGTAGGAACTCCTCAAGTATTTTTGGGAGTATTAGCGACTTATTTTTCAAAAGTTTATGATAAACAAAAGCTCTGCTTTGGTATTCCTGTTCACAATCGGCGAAATTATCGGGAAAAACACTTTATTGGTGTGTTGACCGGCGTTAGTCCCCTTGCGATCCATGTGCCAAAAGAGGAAAGCTTTAAGGGCTTGGTTCGTCAGTTAGCTAAATCACAAAAGGCAAACCTCCGTCATCAGCGTTATCCTCTGGGACATTATATCTCAGGCCAGAATTTATCGGCGATTGAAAATCCAGTTTATGAGGTGATGTTTAACTATCTGAAATTGGATTATCGTAATTTAGCTTTTTCAGGAGTTAATGCCGAGGTGGTCTTCGCCGAAAACCGATTCCTAAATTGCCCACTTGGCATCAACGTGTGGGACGGGGCAGGTGAAACTATTGAATTACAGCTTGACTATCATTTAGCCTATTTCTCTGAAACCGATGTAAAAGCACTTGCCAATCGAATTGACAAACTATTGAGTGATGTATTGGATCAGCCAGATATCCAGATCAGTGATATCAGTGTTCTAACCAAGGAAGACAAGTTGGCACTCACTGGTCAGAATACTCAGGCTAAAGTTCAGCCATTGCTAAATGCCACTGTCATTGAACTGCTTGAAGCTCAGGTTCAGCGCAATCATGCTGCAGTTGCTGTGGTATGTGGGGATAGAGAATTAACTTACGGAGCGCTAAGCGAAAGAGTACATCAACTGGCTGGATATCTCGTAGAAGTCCATAAGGTTAATTCAGATGTACTAGTCGGTGTGTGTATGAATCGCTCGTTGGACATGTTGATTGCCATGCTTGCCATTCTTAAAGCTGGCGGTGCCTACGTCCCAATTGATCCTCAATATCCGGCTTCCCGAATCTCCTACATGTTAGATGATGCAAAATTAACAACAATCATTACCGAAACTAGTGTGATAGATCAAATGTCCACTGATGTGTTTGACCTTGTTGAAGGCAGGGAGGGGGATAATAAAACGTTATGCATTTGTCTGGATGATAAAGACACACTGCAGAAATTGGCAGACTATGCCAAAGAAGATTTTGTTTTTGACACTCCGGGCTCAAAAAACCTTGCGTATGTTATTTATACCTCTGGCTCAACAGGACATCCTAAAGGGGTAATGGTAGAACACCACAACCTTACAAATTTCCTGTTGAGCATGCAGCAGGCGCCAGGTATTCAGGCCAATGATAGCTTACTGGCCGTTACATCAACATCATTTGATATTCATGGTTTAGAGTTGTTTCTGCCTCTGATTTCCGGTGCAAAGCTAGTCATTGCTTCAAAACAGGCAACTCAGGATCCGTATGCGTTACGAATCTTGATGGAAAAGCATGCTGTATCCGTCATGCAAGCAACTCCGACAACTTGGAAAATGCTGGTGGATATTGATTGGCAGCCATATATCCCATTGAAAGTTTTATGTGGTGGTGAAGCTTTATCTCAATCTCTGGCTGAATCATTACTTATCCGTGAAAAAATACAATTATGGAATATGTATGGCCCGACCGAAACAACAATTTGGTCGAGTATAAAAAATATTCGATTGGAAGATGAAAAAGTATTAATTGGTATGCCGATTGCGAATACCCGCTTTCATGTGGTCAACCAGGATTTGGACCTGGTACCCGTTGGGGTTCCTGGCGAGCTACTTATTGGAGGAGAGGGAGTTGCAAGGGGATATCTGGGTAAAGATGCGTTAACTCAAGAGAGATTTATTGCAGACCCATTTTCGTCAGACAGAGGTATCAGTTCTTCTGAACATTTATATCGAACTGGTGATCTGGTTCGTCAACTGGCCGATGGAAATTTTGAGTATCTAGGACGCTTAGATCATCAAATTAAGATTAGAGGACACCGGATAGAGTTAGGTGAAATCGAAAGTGCTTTGATGAAGCACGGCAGTATAAAAGATGCAATTGTGATTGCAAAGGAAACCACGAATGGTGAAAAGCAGATTGTATCTTTTGTTGTAAAGAAGGAAGAAACCGAAGACCTGGAGCTTACTGAGAAATTTAGCGGACCGGGCTTCAGCTTGTTTTATTTTGGAGCAGATGATTCAGTCGCAGAGAATAAATATGAGCTATATCTTAAATCAGCCAAATACGCTGACCAGCATGAATTTGAAGCGATCTGGACACCAGAGCGGCATTTTGACTCGGTCGGAGCTCTTTATCCAAACCCTGCTGTATTAAATGCCGCTCTGGCATCAGTCACTGACAACGTAGCGTTACGAGCGGGAAGTGTTGTTTTACCCTTGCATGATCCTATTCGAATAGCAGAAGAGTGGGCAATGGTTGATAACCTCTCCAATGGCAGAGCGGGGTTGGCTATAGCCAGTGGTTGGCATCCACGTGATTTTGCGCTTTCTCCGGACAACTATATTGCTCGAAAACAGGTAGTTAGGGATGGGGTGAAAACCCTGAAAAACCTGTGGCAAGGCAAAACCATTAAAAGAAGTGACGGGCAAGGCAACGGTGTTGATATTGAAGTTTTCCCCAAACCAGTTCAAGACTGTCTGCCATTATGGACGACAGCTGCAGGAAATCCCGAAACATTTATTGAAGCAGGCAGACTTGGCACCCATGTACTTACCCATCTTTTGGGCCAAACCATTGAGGAGCTAACGGAAAAGATAGCCTTGTATCGTCAGTCACTGTCCAAGCATGGCCACGACCCGGAAGCTGGAAGGGTGACGCTTATGGTTCATACCTTTATAGGAAACGATCTGGAAGAGACGCTGGAACGAGCACGAAAACCATTTTTAAAATACATGCGGGCACATATTTCTTTGTTGCTCCCTATGCTTAAAAGTCTGAATATTTCTGTAGAAGGCGTTGGAGAACGTGAATTGGAAACAATCGCAGACTTTGCCTTTGAGCGCTATACAAAAACTGCGTCTTTAATTGGGACCCCTGAAAGCTGCAAAAACGTTGTTACCCGAATTGTGGATGCAGGTGTTGATGAAATCGCCTGTCTAATTGATTGGATGGATGCTGAATCAGCGTATGAGGGCCTGGTCCCTCTGACTGAGCTCGTCGCGAATTGTAATAAGTTCTCTTCAGCCAAAGTTCTGCCTGACATATTACGTCAGCATTTGGCTAAATTTGTTCCAGATTACATGTTGCCAAGTTCATATACAGTTCTGGAAGAACTGCCTCTTACACCTAATGGAAAAATAGACCGCGTAGCACTACAAGCTTTAAATATACGACTTGCCCAAACATCCTATGTTCCACCTGTGACTAAGACAGAAATAATGTTGAGTGAGATTTGGCAGGAAGTATTAAATGTTGAGCGTGTAAGTCTGACAGACAATTTCTTCCAGCTAGGAGGGCACTCATTGCAGGCTACCCGGATTGTTGCCCGGGTTAACCAAACCTTCGGTGTTAACGTAAATTTGGAAATATTGTTTAACACTAAAAATTTACAATCACTTGCTGCAGATGTTGAATCTTTAGACTCAACTCGAGAGCTGCCGGCCATCACTCCGGTATCAAGAGAGCAAGAATTATTGGCATCTTATGGACAACAGCGACTGTGGTTATTGGATAAGATCGATGGTGGCAGTGCACACTACAATGATGCATTTGCATTAAACCTGGACGGTGAGTTGGATATAAATGCCGTCAATCGGGCTTTTACTACCATTATTACTAGACATGAAAGTCTGCGCACCTGTTTTAAGGTTTCTGATGATGGACAGGTGTATCAGCAAATCAAGCATGTTTGTGAATATCATATTCCACTGGAAGATATGTCTGAACTTACAGGCGAGGCGTTGAAAATCAATGTGGCCAAAATGGTTGCAGAAGAGTCAGCTAAACCATTTGATTTAGCTGCAGATCTTATGCTGCGTACGCGACTAATAAAATTAGCACATCAGGAACATTTATTACTTGTCACCATGCACCATATATCAGCAGATGGTTGGTCGGAAAGATTATTAATAAATGAATTTAGCAAGTTATATCAGTCTTATGTACTGGGTTTAGACAACCCACTTTCTCCGCTAGTCATACAGTATGCAGATTACGCGAAATGGCAAAGAGAGCAGTTACGTGCTGAAGTACTGGATAAAGAATTGGCCTACTGGCAGCAACAGCTGGCGAACCTGCCTGTTGCACATAATTTACCATTAGATCATCCACGTCCCTTATTACAAACTTTTAACGGCTGCAGTCTCAGATCAAGATTAGAAGCTGAACTGAATAACAGGCTCCTCAATTTTTGCAAAGCGCAGGGAGTGACACTTTTCATGGGGTTGCATGCGGCATTTTCTGCATTTTTGGCCCGTTATAGCAATGAGAGTGACATTGTAATCGGCAGTCCAATCGCAAATCGTCAACGGGCTGAGACCGCTGAATTGATAGGCTTTTTTCTGAATACTCTGGTGCTGCGTAGTGATCTGTCTGATAACCCGAGCTTTGTTCAGTTGTTGTCCCAAAGTAAAGATGTGTTGCTAAATGCTTTTGCCCATCAACACATTCCTTTTGAGCAGGTCGTGGAACGACTGCAACCGGAACGTAGTCTTAGCCATTCACCTTTGTTCCAAATCGTTATGGTGATGCAGGACAATCCTGTAGAAAATATGGATATGGCTGGTGTGAAACTTAGTTTTATTGAACAGAATCAGTCGATTGCCAAATATGATCTCACGCTCAATATAATGGAAGATGGATTGGGATTAACCTTTACCTGGCTGTACAACCAGGATTTGTTTGATGACAATACCATTGCAAGAATGTCGAGTAACTTTAATACCTTCCTTGCGTCTTTACTAGAACAACCGGAACAAAGTATTCGCTCGGTTGAATTGATCAACAGTGTGGAAAAGAATCAGTTATTGACATTCTTGCGGAGCGACAACGCTCGAAAACCTGAGCTCAAATGCCTTCATCAACAGTTTGAACATCAGGTTAGGCAAAATCCCCAATCAGTGGCAGTGACATTCGAAGAGCATGCCTTGACTTACCTGGAACTCAATAGCAAGGCTAATCAACTTGCTCATTATTTAATTGATGAGAAGCAGGTTACTCCTGACACTTTAGTGGGCATATGTCTGGAACGCTCGACAGATATGATAGTGGCCATTCTGGCTATTTTAAAGGCGGGAGGAGCATACGTGCCTCTGGATCCAGGATATCCACAGGCCCGACTATCATACATGATCGATGATGCAAAGCTAAGCACGGTGATTACACACAGTGACCTTTTGGTTTCCTTGCCTTTGGCGGAAGATCTGGCGTTGTGTCTGGACAGAACTGAAATTCAATCATCTTTGCAACATCAATCCACTAGTAATATTGATGTTTCCACAATTGGACTGCAACCCAATCACTTGGCATATGTCATTTATACATCAGGTTCAACGGGGCAACCAAAAGGTGTAATGGTCGAGCATGGTAATGTGCATCGATTGCTGACAAGTTGCCAGCAGGAATTCGAATTCAATCAACTGGATGTCTTTTGCTTATTTCATTCTTATGCTTTCGATTTTTCGGTATGGGAAATTTGGGGAGCGTTAGCGTTCGGTGGACGTTTGGTTGTCGTGCCTCTGTGGGTTTCCCGTTCAGTTCAGGATTTCTATCAATTGGTACTGCGAGAGGGAGTGACTGTACTGAATCAGACACCCACAGCTTTTAGTCAATTCAGTCGAGAAGATCTGCATCAAAACGAGAAGTTGGAACTCAGAGCAATTGTATTTGGCGGTGAAGCACTCAATCTGAGCGAGTTGTCAGGTTGGATATCTCGTCATGGTGATGATAAACCCCAATTGATTAATATGTACGGAATCACTGAAACTACTGTTCATGTAACTTATCGGCGTTTGACCCGGAATGATATTGATGCCAATCAAGGGAGTTTAATTGGGCGACCAATTGCTGATTTGCAGATTTATGTCTTAGATCATGAGTTACGGCCAGTACCTATTGGTGTTATGGGGGAAATGTATGTTGGGGGCCCGGGCTTAAGTCGTGGCTATTTAAATAATGACCTGCTGACTGCTCGACGATTTATTGATAACCCTTATTGCAATGGGCAACGCCTCTATAGAACGGGAGACCTGGCTCGTTACCTCTTAAATGGGGAGTTGGAATACCAGGGGAGGATAGATGATCAGGTTAAAATTCGTGGATTCCGTATTGAGATAGGTGAGGTTGAGCAGCAGCTATCTTCCTTGGCACAAGTTGATTCTTCCCTTGTTGATGTACGGGAAAGTAAGGAAGGTGTTAAGCAACTGGTTGCTTATGTTAAAGCCGAATCCAATCAAGATGAGACCCAATTACTTGATGATGTTAAAGGGGCATTGCAGCAGGTTTTACCCAGCTACATGATCCCTTCCGTGTTTGTTCTGGTGAAAGATTGGCCGCTAACCTCTAATGGAAAGATCGACAGACATTCTTTGCCTGCTATCGAAACCGGTTTATTGCAAACTCAATATATTGCGCCAAGTAATGAACATGAAGTGGTACTTTGTCAAACTTGGCAAGATGTATTGAGGATTGAAAAAGTTGGAATTGATGACAATTTCTTCAATGTCGGTGGTGATTCGATTCTTGCACTCCAAATAGTGTCTGCGTTGAAGTCTGTCGGGCTGGCTGTGTCGATCAGACAGATATTTGAATTCCCAACAATCAGACAACTATCCAGCAAACTAGTGAATTTAACCGTTTCCGCCAATCAAGCTAAGCCTTTCTCAATGCTGACAGAGCAAGAGAAAGTACTGTTTAGCGATGAGATTGTAGATGCCTACCCTATGTCTAATTTGCAGTCCGGCATGATCTACCATACTCAGTTGGCCGAATTTGATGGCATATATCACGATATTATGGGAGAACATATTCGCTGTCCTTGGCATCGAGAACATTTTGAATCATCTTTTGAGGCTGTCATTGCAGCTCACCCTCTATTAAGAACCGGTTTCACATTAGGGGGGGAACGACAGTTGCAGCATGTGTTCAGGGAAGTCAGCCTCCCTCTTCTGGTGGAAGATATTCGTGATCTTGATCCTGGTACGCAGGAGCACTATCTGGCTAGTTGGATAGATATGCGTAAAGAACATGAGTTTGATTGGGAAAATGGTCCCTTATATCAAATTAATATATTTCTACGCAGTGATGAAAGCTTTCAGTATGTGTTTAGTTTCCATCATTCCATTCTTGACGGCTGGAGCTTTGCGTCTCTTAACACTGAACTCTTTAATCACTATGCCCAATTATTGTTAGATAAGGCACCGGCTCCTTTGAAAGAGGAATGGATCTACCGTGACTTTATTATGCTGGAGCAGCAGAGCTTGTATGACTTGCAGGGCATCACACATTTTAATGGGATGCTGGAAGCCGCACCTGTACGGCAAGTGCCCTACAAAGCTGATGCGGCACCTGAGCGAAAAAGGGAGCAGGTCAGTCACCAGGTTTGCGGAATAGCAGAGCGATCAAAAGCGCTGGCACAGCTAGCTACTGAATTAAATGTTCCATTGCAATCCGTTTTGCTGGCTGTGCATTTTAAAGTGCTATCGCTGTTAAGTGGCGAGGCTAAGGTGGTTTCCTGTGTTACTCATAACGGACGTCCAGAACAAACTGATGCCGAACGAGGATTGGGATTATTTCTTAACTCCTTGCCTTTAAGTATGCACCTGTCAGGAGGAAGCTGGCGAGAGCTAATCTTGGAAGTAGCAGCAACCGGTCGTGAAAGTCTTAACTATCGTCGTTACCCACTCGCTGAAATCCAAAAACAATTGGGGCGTAGTTTTGCAGAGGTGACATTTAACTATACCCATTTTCATATTTATAAGAATCTGACGCAACATGAAGATTTAACCATAGAAACCTTGGGAAGTTTTGGTTTTGAACGAACCAACTTTAACTTCCATGTTGATGTGGCAAGGGAACTGAACAGTGACGCTCTGCAACTGACGATTCATTACAACCGCCACCTTTATGATGCAGAGCAGATAGCAGAGATAGGTGGATATTACGAGCGT